>CAZFKC010000083.1:0-45278 GCA_964519175.1 uncultured Nannocystaceae bacterium | reverse complement strand
AACTAGATCAGATCGGTGAGCGGGAAGACGACGCCGCTGACGGGTCCGTCGACCGCGATCTCCGTGCAGGAGAGCTGGAACGGTCCCGCGATGTTCGCCATGTCGCCGCTCTGCGGCGACGGGAACGAAGGATTGGCGTTGCCGTTCTCGTCGAGGAACGCGGTCACGGACCAGTCGGCCGCGTACGGCACCGAGAGCTCGAACGGCACCTCGTTGCCGACGACGGAGAAATCCGCGTCGATGCCGATGATCTGCTCGTCGACGAGGCCCGAGCAGCTGCGCGTGGCGATGATCCACAGCGTGCCGATGCCGTCGTTGCCGTCGGCGGGTGCGATCTCCGAGGTGACGACGCCGCAGATCACATCGCCCGTGCCCTCGCATTCGGCGGGCGCACCCGTGCTCCCGTCGTCCGACGTGGTCTCACCGGCGTCGGCCGTGCCGGTGGACTCGTCGCCACCCGTGCTCTCGTCGACGCTGGCCGTGGTGCTCTCGTCGACGCTCCCGCCGCTGCTCTCCGCCGCGCCGGTGCTCGCATCGGCGACCGAGCTCTCGCCGCTCTCGGTCGTACTGCCGTCCTCCGAGCCCCCGGGCAGGGCGGTCGTCGACCCGCCGGAGCTCGACTCGTCCACCGCGTCGGGCCCGGCCTCCGATCGACAGCCGCCGCCGGCGAGACAGAGGAGCACGAGGGCACGTGACGCGAACGCAGCATGATTGCACATGCACGCACCGACGCCGCAGTCGGCGACCGCTTCAGCGTGGCGCTCCCAGCCGTGGCGCGGGTCACCGCGTCGCGTCGAGCCTGTCGGAGAAGCCGTCGGCCGATCGTAGGGCGAGTCGATCGGACACGGCACACCCGGCGCAAATCAGGTCTTCTTCGGATCGGACTTCGGCGAGGCCTTCGGACGCTTCGCCTTCGGCTTCACGCCGCTCGGCTTCTTCTTCTTGCCCAGCTCGGACTCCAGCGACTGCAGGCGCTCGCGGAGCTCGTCGAGCTCCTTGCGCAGCTCGTCGTCGCCGCCGCCACCGAACACGTGGAAGCTGCCCCCACCGGGGAGCGTGCCGGTCTGCCAGCCCGCGTTCGCGTCGTCGCGCAGCTCGGCGCGCAGCTCTCGACGCTTCTTGCCGCGGAACACGACGATGTCGACCGTGTCGCCGCTGTTGCGATCCGAGAGCGCCTCGGCGACGTCGCCGACGTCCTGGATCGAGTCGCCGTCGACGACGACGATGACGTCGCCCACGTCGACGCCGGCCTTGCTCGCCGGCGTGTCGGTCTCGACCGACTGCACGAGCAGGCCCGAGTCCTCGGGCGCGCCGAAGAAGCGACGCAGCTCGCCGGTCATGCTGCTCACGTGCACGCCGAGCCGGCCCTTGCCGAACGAGAACGAGAAGCTCGCGCCGGGCGGCATGGGTGGCATCGGCGGGGGCGCGAACGCATCGAGCGGCGGCATCGGTGCGAGCGGTGCGATCGCGAGCGCGGGTGCGAGCGGGGGCGCGGGCGGTAGCGGTGCGAGCGGGGGTACCGGCGCGACCGGGGCCATCGGCGGTGCCGGCGGCTGCGGGGCCGCGCGGCGCGGGCGAGCTTGGGCGGAGGTGGCGAAGGCGAGCGCGAGCGCGCCGGCGATCACGAGCGATGGAGTGCGCATGACGGAGTCCTCGACGGTGGTGACCCGCGCGGAGCGGATCGGTTTCGATCAGGTGTGCGGCGGCGCGTTGCGTCGCGGAGCACGGCCGCGCGCACGCGGTGGGCTCGGAGGCGTCGGCGCGAACGCAGCGGCGGGTGGGCTGGGCGGCATCGGGGCGAACGCGGGCAGCGGTGCATCCGGCGGCGCGGGGGCGAAGGCCGGCGCCGGGGCGGGAGCCAGCGGAACGAAGGCCGGCGGCGGCGACGGGGCCATCGGCGACATGTCCATCGGCGGCAGCGGTGCGAGCGGCACGACGATCGGCATGATGTCCGTGCGCCGTCCTACCCCGCGGCGACGCGCACCGCTTCCGCGCCCGTGCTGCTCCAACGCACGGCGACGTTCCTCGAGCGCGCGCTGACGGATGCGATCGGCCTGCGCACGGATGCGGTCGGCGTGCTCGCGTGCATGGTCGAGCTGGTGACGATGTGCCTCGAGCTGTTCGCGGTGCGCCTCGAGCTGCGCACGCTCGAGCTCGCGCTCCACGTGCCGCTGCAGCTGGGCCTCGTCGGGGAGATCCTTCAGTGCCCGCTCGGCCGCTGCGAGCGCACGCGCACGATCGGCGTGGGCACGCCCGCGCGCCCGCTTCGCGTCGGCGATCGCGGCGCGCACGTCCTCGTCGACGCCTTCGAGCTCGCCGACGACCCACGCGTGCCCTTCGTCGCCGGACTCGAGCGTGATCACGACCGCCTCGCCATCCTCGCCGATCCGCACGCCGGCGACGTGGCGACCGCTCTTCGCGACGCGCGGCCCGTGCTCGTCGAGCACGATCGTCAGCTCCTCCACCGTCGGCAGCCGCTCCTGCGCGTGCGCGGCCCGGATCGTGCGACGCAGCGCCCGCTCGGTCTCGCGTCGCTTCGCCGCCGCCTTGCGCTCGGCCTTGCGCTCGGCCTTGCTCGCCGCGCGCCGCGACTTGCCACCGTGCGCGTCGTCGCTCCGAGAAGCGACGACGACGGCCGCGCGAGCGGGGAGACCGGGAGGGCTGGTCTCGAGCTCACCCGCCGCGCGGCCGTCTTCGTGCACCACCACGATCATCGGCGCGCTCGCAGCCGCGGCGCGCTGCATCACGTGCGCGCGCCCATCGGCCATTCCGATCGCCGGAGCCACCATCACCATTGCGAAGAGCCCCGCGACCGCGAGCCACGGCAACGCGCGCGCCGAGCTCGGTGCGCGCTGCGGCTCGACCAGACGCAGCACGCGGCGCCCGAGGATCGAGCGCGGCTCGGCCATGCCCGAGGCGAGCACCGGCGTCGCGGCGCCGTGCACCCAGCCGGCGATCTCGGTCAGGCAGCGCGCGAGCTCGAGCGGACGCGCGGTGTTGCGCACCGCCCATGCGTCACTGAGGTACTCGGCGTGCTGCGCGACGCGGCGTCGGGCGACACGCAGGAGCGGCTGGAAGAACAGCACGCGCTCGAGCGCGAGCAGGAGCAGCCGCCACGCCGGATCGCGACGCAGCACGTGCGCGAGCTCGTGCGCGAGCATGCTCTCCTGCGCCGGCGGAGCGAGCGAGTCGAGCGCGCGCTCCGGCACCACGATCTCGTGGCGGACGACGCCGGTCGCGAGCGGCACCCCGATCGTCGGCGACACGGACAGCCGCACCGCACGGCTGCGCTTCGCACGAGCGAGCAGACGGGTGAGCTGCCGCGCGAGCGTGCCATCGGCGGTCCGGCGGCCGCGCAGCTGCAGCTGCAGCCGCCACCAGGCGCGCGCGATGCCGGCCACGCCGATCGCCGCACCGAGCAGCACGATCGCCGCGAGCACGCGCATCCACATCGGCGGAGCGCTCGGGCCGGTGACGCCGCGTGCGGTCGAGCTCGGCATGCGCTCGGGCACGAAGGCTGCGGCGCCGGCGACGGGCTCGGGCTCCTCGGGAGCGAGCGCGACCCGCTCGAGCGCCTCCCACGACACGCCGGCGTGCACCGGCGGCAGCGCGGGCACGACTTCGACGTGGATCCGCGGCGTCACCATCGGTGCGACGACGCGCGGCACCTCGGGCGCCGAGTCGACGCGCACGCGACCGCCGAGCGGCTCGACCCCGGAGGCGAGCTGCAGGCTCGCGGTGAGCACACCGCCGAGCGCGGCGAGCTTCCACACCGGCGACATGATCTCGGGATGGTCGCGCAGCGTGCGATCGAGCAGCCACGCGCCGCACAGCAGGATGGTGCTGTGGATCGCGAACGTGCACACCCACGCGAAGAGGGTCGGGACGAGCTCGGTCATCGCTTGCGCTCCTTGCTGGCGGCCTCGTCGATGCGCTTGCGCAGCTCGGCGAGCTCGTCGGGGTCCACGTCGTGTGCGTCGAGCAGGTGGGAGACCAACGCGACCGCGCTGCCGTCGAACAGTCGATCCGCGAGGTCGGCGACCATCTGCCGCGTGACGCGGGTCTCGGTGACGCGCGGGCGGTAGACGAAGCGGCGGCCGTCGGTGCGGTGCTCGACCACGCCCTTCCCCTCCATCTTCTTCAGCATCGTCGCGATGGTGGTCAGCGCGAGCCCGTGCGTGGGCTCGAGCGCCTGCTGCACGTCGGTGACCGTGCCTTCGCCGTTCGCCCACAGCACGCGCATGATGGCGAGCTGGAGCTTGCCCAGGTGTTCGTTGCTCATCGACTACCCGGTTAGTACTACCGTGGTAGTAGACTGTCAAGCAACGCGGGTGCGACTCAGCGACAGACGCGACCGGGGCCGTCCGAGATCGTCGTGCAGCGCGTGCCCTTCGGGCAGGGCTGGCCCTTGCCGCACGGCCACTCGCAGCTCTCGAAGCGCGGGCCCGAAGCTCCGGCGATGCCGAAGTACTCGATGCACTGCTGGCCCGGCTTGCACGTCGTCTTGCCGCACGTGATCGGGCCCCGCTTCGGTGCGTCGCCCTCGTTCGGCACCGGCGCGTCTCGCTTCGGCATGGGCAGACGCGTGCCGCTGCGGCTGTACCAGATGCACTCGCCGCCGACGCATCCACATGCGGCGTCGGTGGGCAGCTGCACCGGCAACGCCTCGCACGTCGTCGTCACGCCCCGCTCTGCGCTGCACACCTCGCGCGCGCAACCACCCATCGCGCACTCGCCGTCGCGCTTGCACGCATTCGCGAGGCCCTCGCCCTCGAGCCGGCCGTACTGCGGATGCTCGGGCGGCACGACGGCAGTGCGCGCCGGCGTGCTCGGCACGCGCGCCGGGGCGTCGCCTCCGTCCGCCCCCGCGCCTGCTCCGGGCCCGCGACTGCCCGCTTCGTCGCCCGCGATCGGCGATCCGCCGTCCGCCTCCGTGTCGCGCGCGACCTCGGGCGCATCGTCGCGATGCTCCGCGGCGCCCGCTTCGACGCCCGCCTCGGGCTCCACGCCGACGATCTTCCATCCACCGCCGTCCTCCTGCTCGGGCGCACCGCGCCGCGGCGGTGGCGGCCCGCTCGCCCGCGGGCAGCCGGCGGCGAGCACGAGCGTCGCGAGCAGGAGTGCACGGACGATCACGCATCCACCATAGCAAACGGCGCCGCCCCGGCGTGGCATGCTCCCCGCGAACGAGCGACAACCGCATGAAGATCGCGACCTTCAACGTCAACGGGATCCGCTCGCGCCTCACCCACCTGCTCGAGTGGCTCGCGAAGGAGTCGCCCGACGTGGCCTGCCTGCAGGAGCTGAAGGCGCAGAACGAGGGCTTTCCGGAGCTGGAGATCCGCGCCGAGGGCTACCACGCGATCTGGCATGGCCAGCGCTCGTGGAACGGCGTGGCGATCCTCGCGAAGGACTCGCGACCCGTCGAGCGCACGCGCGTGCTGCCCGGCGATCCCGACGACGCCCACAGCCGCTACATCGAAGCCACGGTGAATGGGGTCGTGATCGGATGCATCTACCTACCCAACGGCAATCCCCAGCCGGGCCCGAAGTTCGCCTACAAGCTGGCGTGGTTCGAGCGGCTCATCGCGCACGCGCAGCAGCTGCTCGCGAGCGGCGAGCGCGTCGTGCTCGCGGGCGACTACAACGTGGTGCCGACGCCGTTCGACATCTACGACGAGACGTCGTGGAAGAAGGACGCGCTCTTGCAGCCGGAGAGCCGCGAGTGCTACCGGCGATTGCTCGCGCAGGGCTGGACGGACGCGATCCGCACGCTCCACCCGGACGCGCGCATCTACACGTTCTGGGACTACTTCCGCAATCGCTGGGAGCGCGACGCGGGGCTGCGCATCGATCACCTGCTGCTCAGCCCCTCGCTGGCGCCACAGCTCCGCGAGGCGGGCGTCGATCGCTGGGTGCGAGGGCAGACCAAGCCCAGCGATCACGCACCGACGTGGATCACACTCGAGCCCTAGCGCGACCACCACACCACGCTCGTATACTTCGGCAGCACGAGCTCCGCATCGCTCAGGAGGTCGCGCACGCGGAGGCCGTCCGCACCGACGAGGCCGATGCAGGTGCCGTCCGTCGAGGGCATCGGATACACGGAGTCGGCCGGCAGCACGAGCGACACGGCGTCGCTCGGGCGCACCACCTGCAGCGTGGTGCCGGCGAGCGCGACGGCGCTCGGCTCGAACGACTGCGGCGGGCAGAACGTGGTGCCGATGCCGGAGGTCTGCACGAGGTAGGTGTCGCCGAACACGCTCGCGTGGATGTCGTCGACGAGCGTGATCGGCTCGCCGAGCTGTTCCCATTCGCGCTCGCCCGGCGACCGCCGCAGGATCGTCGCCGCCGCTTCGTCGCGCGTCGCGAGCAGCAAGCGCCCGACGTCGTCGATCACCACGGAGGGCGAGTAGCACTCGAACATGCTCGAGCCCGGCGGCGGATCGAGCTCGATCGGCTCGGCGGTCCCGCCGTCGACGTCGATGCGCCACCACGCAGCGGTGGTGCCGTCCTGCAGCAGCATCCAGGCCCGGCTCGGGCTGAACCAGAGCTGGATCGTCGTCGGCGAGACGCCGGCGAGCTCGGGCAGCTCGATCACCTCGGCTTGCTGCGGCGTGTCCCGCACGAGCGACGGTCCCGCTTCGCCCTCGGTGAAGTAGACGAAGCTGCCGTCGTTGCGCGGCGTCCACGTGTAGAGCGGCGAGTAGCGGATGCTCTGCGCGAGCTCGGCGATCGGCTCGCGCCAGCCCGGCACGACGCTGCCTTCGTCCGTGTACTCGAGCCCGGGCACCCAGCCGTCGTCGCGGCGCGGACCGTTCGGCTGGAAGCGCTCCATCGCGATCGCGTCGCCGCCCTCGACGTAGAGCGCGCTGTCGAACGCGCCGTCCTCGTCGTTGCGAGCCGTCACGATCGCGCCATCCTCCGCGACGTACGGGGTCGAGAGCGCGCGGTCGTACTCCGTGTGCGACCAGATCCGCGTGCCGTCCTCGGCGAGCAGCGTGAGCTCGGACTCGTAGTCCACGTCGTCGACGAACGTGGTCCAGATCCGGGTCACCGCGATCCGTGAGCCGCGCGCTGCCAGCACCGCATAGCTGCTCGCATCGGACGACGGGGGGATCACGGGGATGTCGAGATCGACCAGCGAGCCGTCACCGCGCAGGACCGCGGCATCGCTCTCGTTGGTCACGAGCGCGACGGGCGTGGCGGGATCCAGCGCGCCGCACACCAGCGCCACGGGCTCGCCGCTGCTGCTGCTCTCGTCGGCTGCGGCGGTGGTACCCGTGCTGCCCGAGACGTCCGCGCCCGCGGTCGTGCCGTCGTCGTCGCCGACGTGCGTCGACTCGCCGTCGGCCGACGCGACCACCATCGGGTCGCCGACCACCGGGCCGCATGCGCCCGCGAGCAACGCGAGCGCGGTCCATCGCCGCCTGGGCACCCAATCCATCCCCGCAGCATGATGTCCGCGGGCCCCCGCGTCGATCAATCTTCCCGACACGGGAGCGTTCGGGCCGGCGATACGCTCGTCAATCGAGCAGCTCGGCGCGCAGCCGCGCGAGATCCAGCGCGCCGCCGAGCACCTGCTCGCGCAGCGCGGCGGCGGTCGCGTCCTCGTCCAGCACCCTGCCCTCCTCGTCGGCGACGACCAGGTCACCCGCCCCGATCGCCACGATGCGCCGCACCCCGTCGAGCTCGACGAGCGTGTGCGCGACGCCGTCCTCGTCCCAGGCCGCCAGGCCGATCACGATGCCGGCGCGCCCCTCGATGGGCTTCGCGCCGCGATCCACCTCTTCGACGTTGCTCTCCGCGTCGCACGCCGCCGCTGCCACCACCGTCGCCAAGAGTCCGACTCGGGTCTCCATCACGGGCTGTCCTCCGCACGTGCAGAGCGCCGCCAGGGCCGATCCGATCACCGCACCGGACGATTACCGCCCGCGCGTCCACTCACACCGGCTCGACGAAGCGCGCCAGGATCGTCTTCATGCCCGCGCCCGAGAAGCGCAGGGTCAGCTTCAGGTGCTTGCCGACGCCGCTCCAGCCCACGAGCTCACCGACGCCGAACTGGCCGTGGCGCATGTGCATCCCCACGTAGAGCGCGACGCCCTCGTCGGGCACCACGTGGCCGTCGAGCTCGTCCTTCTCGAGCGCGACCTCGGGATCGTCGTACACGACGTCCTCGTTCCAGCTGCGCTCTCTCGGCCGCGGCGGCTCGGGCACCGGCCGCGGACGCTGGCCCACGCTCGCGATCGCGTCGCCCGGCAGATCGAGCACGAACCGCGACGTCATGCCGACCTGCAGCTGCCCGTAGATCCGGCGCCGCTCGGTCAACGTCAACGTGAGCTGTTTGCGCGCCCGCGTGATCGCGACGTACGCGAGCCTGCGCTCCTCCTCCATCTGCACCGGATCCTCGAGCACGCGCGCATGCGGGAACACGCGCTCCTCCATGCCGGTGAGGTAGACCGTGTCGAACTCCAGCCCCTTCGCCGAGTGCACCGTCATCAGCGTGACCGCGCGCGAGCGATCACCCTCGGCCCGCTCGCCGGCCACCAGGCTGGTCTGCTCGAGGTAGTCCTCGAGCTGCGCCTCGGGGCGGTCCGCGACGAACTCCTGCACGTTGCCGAGGAGCTCCTGCAGGTTCTCGAGCCGCTGCAGCGACTCCTCGTCGCCGTCGAGCGCGAGCGCCTCGCGATAGCCGGTGCGCTCGACGATCTCGACCAGCAACGCGTCGAGCCCCATCGTGGGCACGAGCCCCTGCAGCGTGATCACGAGCTCGCAGAACGCACCGAGCTTGCGCGCGGCGGCAGCCGACACGCCCGCAGCACGTGCATCGGGCAGCGCCGTCCACAGCGACACCCCCTTGCTGCTCGCGTGGGCCTGCATCTTCTGCATCGTGGTGTTGCCGATGCCACGTGCGGGTCGATTGACGATGCGGGCGAGGTGCGCATCGGAGTGCGGGTTGTTCAGCACGACCAGGTACGCGAGGATGTCCTTGATCTCGGCGCGGTCGTAGAACGCGACGCCACCGATGATCCGGCAGCTCATGCCGGCGGTGCGCAGCGCGTCCTCCAGCGCCCGCGACTGCGCGTGCGTGCGATAGAAGACCGCGAACTCCTCGGGCGAAGCGCCGTCGTCGATCGCGTGGCGGATCTCGTGCGCGACCAGCTTCGCCTCCGCGCGCTCGTCGACCAGCCGGAGCACGCGCACGTGCTCGCCGTCGCCGGCATCGGTCCACAGCGTCTTGCCCAGCCGGCCCGAGTTCTTGCGGATCACCGCGTCGGCGCAGCGCAGGATGTGCGCCGTGCTGCGGTAGTTGTGCTCGAGCTTCACCACCTCGGTGCCCGGGTGGTAGTCGGCGAAGCGCAGGATCTGGTCGACGTCGGCGCCGCGCCAGCCGTAGATCGACTGGTCGTCGTCGCCGACGACGCAGAGCTCGGCCCGCGTCGACAGCAGATCGACGAGCTCGGCCTGGATCGGGTTCGTGTCCTGGAACTCGTCCACGACGACGTGCTGGAAGCGGTAGAGCAACACGCGCGCCGGATCGGTGTCGGCGAGCTGTCCGGAGCTCGGCTTCTTCGCGGCGCGCAGCAGCGCGACCGCATGCATCAACAGATCGCCGAAGTCCACCGCGTCGGCCGCGAGCAGACGCTTCTGGTAGGCCGTGTAGGCCTTGCTCACCACCGAGCGCACCGGCTCGACGAGCCCGAGCTTGCCGGCCTCGCTGCCCAGCTCGTGCGGCGCGAGCCCGCGGTTCTTCGCGCGATCGATCCACCCGAGCACACCGCGCGGCGTGTACAGCTTCTCGGAGACGTCGAGCTCCTCGAGCACGCGGCTCATCACCTGCATGCTGTCGGCAGTGTCGTAGATCGTGAAGCGCGGCGAGAGCCCGAGCCCGCTGCCCCAGCGCCGCAGGATGCGGGCGCAGATCGAGTGGAACGTGCCCACCCAGATCTGCTTGGTGTCGTGTCGGCCCTCGCACAGCCGATCGATGCGCGCGCGCATCTCCTCGGCGGCCTTGTTCGTGAACGTCACCGCGAGGATCCGCCACGGCTCGATGCCCTCGTCGAGCAGCGCCGCGACGCGGTGGGTGATCACGCGCGTCTTGCCGGTGCCCGCACCGGCGAGCACGAGGAGCGGGCTGCCGCGGTGGGCCACGGCCGCCTGCTGCTCGGGGTTGAGGCTCACGACGGACGTCCATAGCACGGAGCAACGCGGGAGCGCCGGGCGTCCGAGCCGCGCCGCGAGAGGGACGCGACGCGCGATCCCATGCTTGGTAGGCTGCGCCCGGCCGTGAGCGACGCCGCACCGCCTGCCGACGACGCGCGCTCGGACGGGATCTCCCTCTCGCACCTCGCGCGGAGCTGGCCCAAGACCGTGCTCGCGGTGTGGCTCGCCGCGATCGGGCTCGTGCTCGTCGTGCGGGGATCTCCGGGCGCGCAGGGCGAGGTCGAGGCGCTCCTGCCGGTCGCGCATCGCTCGCTCGTGGACGAGCCGCTCGTGTTGCTCGAGCTCGGCGCAGACGGCGGCTCGGCCTCGAGCGACGCGCTGCTCACTGCCGCGACCGCGATCGCCGAGCGCATCCCCGACGAGCGCGTGCCGCTCGCGCCACCGTCGGGCGAGGCCGCCGCGTGGTTCGATGCCCACGCGCTCTACCTGATGCCCGACGAGGCGCTCGCCGAGATCGCGGCGCGCTTCTCCGATGCGGCGATGTCCGATGCGATAAGCGGGCTGCGTGCACGCATGTCGTCGCCGCTGTTCGGGGCGAGCGGCGACGAGCCACGCCGGGATCCACTCGGCCTGCACGAGCTCGTGCGCGAGGGTGCCGGGCGCTTCACCCTCGATCGCGCGCGCGTCACCGCGGCGGGCGATCTCATCGCCGAGGACGGCACGGCCGTGCTCGTGCAGCTGCGCAGCCCGAGGCCGGCCGACACGGTGCTCGCCGACGTGCGCGCGGCGATCGCCGGCATGCCGGTCGAGGCCAACCTGGTCGGCCCGGCCCACCTCGAGCGCGCGGCGACCACCGTCGTCGACGAGCGCGGCCACAAGCTCGTGCTGATCACGCTCGGTGCGATCGCGGCGGTGCTCGCCGCCGCATTGCGACGCATCCGCGCCACGTTCGCGATCCTGGCCTGCCTGGGCACGACCTACGCCGCGGTGCTCGCGGTGCTCGGCACCGAGACGCTGTGGAACCTGCCGATCGTGGTGCTCGCGGCCGGCTTCGCGTGCGAGGGCGCGCTGCACCTGCAACGCATCAGCGCGCGCGGGTGGCCGGCCGCGACGGTGATGGCGTGCGCCCTGCTGCCGCTGCTCTTGTCGCCGTATCCGGCGTGGCAACAGGCCGCGTGGGTGTGGTCGCTCTCGGTCGCCGCCGCGATCCTCGTGCTGCGGGTCGTGCTGCCTGCGTTCCACGCCGTGTTCGGCGGCGCGGTGTCGTGGGACGGCCGCGGCTTCGCCTCGCGTGCGCGACCGGTGCTCGCGATCGTGACGGCCGGGCTCGCGCTCGTGCTCGGTGCATGGGGCTTCGCGAAGGTGCCGTATCACGGCGCGGATCGCATCGCGCTGCCCGAGGCCGCCACCGGCGGCGTGCAGGCGCGACTGCTCGAGCGCTTCTTCGATCCGGCGCTCGTCGTGCGCACGGAGAGCACCGGCAAGGACGCCGCGGAGGCCCTCGAGCACGCGGCCGTCGACGCGAAGGGTCTGCTCGCGCTCGTGCCCGAGCACGCGACGCGGGTCGACACGCCGGGGAGCTGGGTCGCGCAGACGTCCGATCTGCACCTGCGCAAGACGGCGCTCGTCGAGCTGCAGCTGTCGGCGCGGCTCATCCGGCTGCGCGAGACGCTCGAGGCCCAGGGCTTCCGCGCCGATGCGTTCGGCGAGTTCCTGCGCAGCGCCGGCGGCGACGAGGGCATGCCGACCGCCGACGCGATGCTGCACGGCTCGCTCGGGCCATGGTTGCGGCGCTACCTCGAAGAAGGCGACGGCCTCGTGCGGGTGCGCGCGTTCCTGCAGCTCGTGTCCGATCCCGCGGCGCCGCTGCCGAAGCTGGTGAGCGGCGACGGCAAGCCGCTGCCGATGCTCGGTCCCGCCGCGGCCGCGCGCAGCGATCGCGACCGCTTCGCCGAGAACCTCGGCATGTACGCGCTCTGTCAGCTGTGGCTGGGCGCGTTCGTGGTGTGGCTCGGCACGCGCAGCTTCGCGATCGCGCTGAGTGCCGCGCTCGCGACGCTCGCGACGCTCGGCGCCACGCTGGCGCTCGTGGTGATCTTCGAGCTCCCGTTCGGACCGGCGATGGTGCCGGGCTGGCTGCTCGCGGGCGCCGCGGCCACCGTCGCCGCCGGCCGCTCCTGTCGCGCGGTCGATCTGCAGCGACCGATGTTCGTCACCGGCCTGCTCGTCACGAGCCTGTGCCAGATCGCGGCCGGGCTCGCGCTCGTCGTCTCGCCGGTGCCGATGTGGCGCGAGCTCGGGAGCATCGTGATCATCGGCGCCGCCGTGGCCTCGACGATCGGCATCGTGGCGGCCCCGGGCCTGTGCAGGCTCTTGCGGCGGGAGCAGCAGCGCGAGGAGCAGCAGCGCGAGGAGACGCAGGCATGATCGGTCGACGCGGATGTCTCGCGGCCTTCGCCGCGATCGCGGCCGCACCCGCGCACGTGCTCGCCGACGAGGCCGAGGACAAGCGGCTGCAGAACCGGCTCGAGCTGTGGGCGAACTATGCCAAGCGCACGAAGAACCTGCTCGTGCGCACCACGACGACGCGCGAGACCTCGCTCCTGCTCGAGCCGCTCGTCGTCAGCGGGCAGCTGATCTTCCGCGCGCCCGAGACGCTGCTCATCCGCGACGACGGCCTGTCGGGCTCGACCACGGTGATCGATCGCGGCAGCCTCGCGATCGTGCCGAACCAGCCCCGCCCCGGCGTGGGCGGCCCGATCATGCGCGACGAAGCGCCCGCAGCGGTGTGGCTGGCCGAGCGACTGCTGCGCAGCTTCGCGCCGGGCGAGGGTGCGGAGCTCGTCGCCGACTGCCGCACCGAGGTGCCGCGCCGCGGCTATCGCATGGATCTGCTGCCGCCGCGCAGCTCGGAGATCCGCGCGATCATCCGCAGCTACACGATCCACCTCGACGCGGTCGCCGGCGCGGTCACGGAGATCCTCATCGCCGAGGCGCAGGGCGATCGCATCCGCATCCAGCTCGCGGATCACCGGCAGAACGTGCCCGACGAGGACGTCGACCGCGTGATCGCGGAGGTCGATCAGCTGCGCGCAGCCGCGACGCAGTAGCGCGGCTACTTCAGCTTGCCCTCGACCGCCGGGTGCCACCACGCGCCCCGCGGATAGACCCACTGCGGCTTGCCCTTGTCGTCCAGCTGCTGGGTGGCGACGAGCTCGAAGAGGCCCGCATCGTGGGCGAAGCCGGTGTCGGAGAAGCGCTTGAACCGGCCGCGGAGCCGATAGCGGCGGTCCTTCTCCATCACGATCCCGGGCACGCCCTTCCACAGCTTCGCCTGGAATTCGGGGATCGCGAATTCGTAGCCGACGACGAGCAGCGCGCGCTTCTTGCCGAGCTCGCGTTGGGTGTCGGTGACCCAGAGGTGCGGCAGCTGGGGCGGCGGACACTTCGCGCCGCTCGGGCACGGCGGCGCGACGTAGATCTCCTGCACCCAGCCCCAGAGCTCGACGCTGGTGTCCTGCTCGCCCTCGCGCACGCGTTCGTCGACGTGCGCACGCAGCCCCCGGATCGACCAGGCGCCGTCGTCGTAGCGCTCGGGGACCTCGTCCTCGTCGTAGCGCGGCGGTGGCGGGAGCTCGGGTGCCGGCGGTGGCGTACCGCTCGGGACCTCCTCGTCGTCGGGGATCCCGAGCGGCTCCGCGGGTGTGCTCGCGCTCCCGTACCCGACCGGCACCGCGGAGGCCTGCGTCGAGCTCGACTTCTCGCACGAGGTCGACAGCAAGAGCACGCCCGCGAGGACTCGACGCATCGCTCCGACTATACTGCGGTCGTGCTGCTCTGGGCGCTGTCGTGCGTGCTCGCGCTCGGTCCGTCCGACGACGCACGCGCCCGCCTGGAGGAAGGCGTCGCGCACCACCGCAAGCACGAGCTCGACGCCGCCGAGCAAGCGTTCACGCAGGCCATCGCGATCGATCCGGAGCTCGACGAAGCCCGACTCGCGCTCGGCCGCGTGCAGCTCGGGCGTGGCAAGTACATCGACGCCGCCGCGACGTTCGAGGCTGCGCTCGCACGACCGGGGCTCGCGCGGGCCTCCACCGTCGCGCTCGCCTACGCGCTCGGTCGTGCGCGCGCCGAGCTCGGCAAGGGCGCGCTGCTCGGGGCGGACGACCGACGCGAGCAGCTCCGCCGCGCGATCGCTGCGTTCGATCGCGTGCTGGCGATCGAGCCCGAGCACTTCCGCGCGCACTATCGCCGCGCGCTCGCACTCGAGCAGCTCGACGACCCGGAGCCGGCGGATGCCTCGTACCGCAGCTGCATCGCCGCGGAGCCGCGCTACTCGGCGTGCTGGATCGGGCTCGGCAACATGTACGTCGACTACGGCTTCGAGCCGCTCGGCATCGCCGTGCTGCGCGCCGGCGTGGAGCTGAACCGCGAGGACGCGAAGCTGTGGAACGGCCTCGGTCGCGCCCTGCGTGCGCACCACGAGCCGGAGGACGCGGTGTTCGCGTTCGAGCGCGCGCTCGCGCTCGATGCCGATCTGCTCGATGCGATGTTCGGGCTCGGCCAGGTGTACGCCGAGCTCGGCCGCACGACCGCCGCGGTCGATCGCCTGCAGACCTTCTTGACGAAGGCCGGCAACGACGTGCCCGAGCACTACAAACGTGCGGCGCGCGACCTGGTCACGCGCCTGCTCGACACGCGCTGAGCGAGCGAAGCACCCGCGCTACTTGCCCAGGGTGCGGGCGTACTTGGAGACCGCCGCGATCTCGTCGGCGGTGAGCTTGTCCTTGAAGGCCTTCATCTTCGTGCCGGACTTACCGTTGGTCACGATGTCGACGATCTTCGACTCGGGCCACTTGGCCTTCCAGCCCGCGACCGTCCAGTCCTCGATGTCGTTCTCTTCGCCGATCTTCGTCTTCGCGTCGCCCGTGGCGCCGTGGCAGCTCTTGCACTTCTTGCCGTAGAGGTCCTTGCCATCGGCGCCGCCGCTCGGCGCCGGATCGGCCTTGGTCTCGTCCGGCTTCTTCGGATCGGCCTTCTTGGTGTCGGCCTTCTTCTCGTCGGCCTTCTTCTCGTCGGCCTTTGCTTCGTCCGCCTTTGCCTCGTCGGCCTTCGCCTCGTCGGCCTTCGCCTCGTCGGCCTTCGCCTCGTCGGCCTTCGCGTCGGCGCCGCCTTCGTCGGCCTTCGCGTCGGCGCCGGCGTCGGCCTTCTGCTCCACCTTCGCCTCGTCGGCCTTCTTCTCCTCGACCTTCACCTCGGTCTTCTTCTCCTCGACCTTCACCTCGGTCTTCGCCTTGGCGTCGGTCTTCGCGTCCTCCTTCTTGTCGCAAGCAGGCAGCGCGGCGAGGGCGAGAACGAGAGCAGCGGGGAAGAGGGCTCGCAGATGCACGTGAGGGCTCCTTGGCGGTGCGCGTGACGCTACCCGAAACTGGAACGCGGCAGAAGCGACCGGGATCTGGCGGCCTAGGAGCAAGCCCGAGGTTCTGCTAGCGTCCGCCCGGAGCACCGGATGTCGGACTCGCGCACCCCCGATGCAGCGCTGGTCGCGACGAGCAACGCGCTCGTCGGCACCGCCCCCGACGAGCTCGAGCTGCGTCCGCTCGAGGGCATGGCGCGCTGGCTCGGCCGCCTGCTCTACCCGCTCGCGTTCCGCATGGTCAGCATGGTCGAGCAGCGCAGGGCGACGATGGTCGGGCCGCTCACGCCGATCGAGGGCTACTTCCGCCGCGACCGTCATCGCCACCCGAGCGTCGATGCGAGCACCTACCGGCTGCGCGTCACCGGCGTGCGGACACCCCGCGAGTTCAGCTACGAGGATCTCCGCGTGCTCGGCCGCGAAGAACGGCTCTGCGTGATGGAGTGCGCCGGCAACGGCAACCACGTCATGGGCTCCGCGGGCTTGCTCGGGCAGGCGCGCTGGGCCGGGCCCTCGCTCGCCACGTTGCTCGACGCGTGCGATGGCCCCGGCGACGCGACGCACTTCGCGTTCCACGGCCTCGATCCGATCCCGCTCGTGCGCAAGGGCTACCACTACGGGCTCTCGAAGGACGAGCTCACGCGCGCGAAGGCGCTCGTCGCGATCACGATGAACGGCGAGCCGCTCCCGCGCGAGCGCGGCTTCCCGGCGCGGCTCGTCGTGCCCGGCATCTACTCGATGTCGCACGTGAAGTGGCTCGGCCACATCGAGGGCAAGACGAGCCCGCACATGGGCATCCACAACCGCTGGGTGTTCACGAACAAGCGCAAGACCGCGACGGGCTGGGAGCGCGTGCAGGCGCGCTGGATCGGGCTCAAGTCGATGGTGACGCGGTGCCAACGCATGCAGGGTGGCTGGCTGCTCAGCGGCTGGGCGTGGGGCGGCGGCGGCGACATCGTGGGCGTCGACGTCACGACCGACGGCGGTGCGACGTGGCACGCCGCCGAGGTGCGACGGCCCGAGACCTACTTCCCCGACGATCCGCTCGCGCCCGAGTCGACCGAGCACGCGTGGAGCACGTGGACGTATCGCTGGGACGCGCCCGCGTCGGGCGAGTACCGCATCGCCTCGCGCGCGCGCACCCGCGACGGACGCCTGCAGGATCTCGAGCAAGACCCGAACGTGCGCGGCCACTTCGACCAGACGCGCGTGAAGTGGCGCGCGGTGACCGTGCCCTGATCGGCTCTTCGCGCTGCGCCGGGCGGCGCGCGCAGAGCTACTCCGCGAGCTTCGCCGCTTCGCGCTCGAAGGTCGGGCTGTCGATCTCGCCGGCGGCGAGCCGACGCTCGAGCGCCGCGAGCTCGGCTCCGCGCTCCTCTTTGCGGCGCTCGATCGCGTCGGCGTCCGCGGCATAGGCGTCCTTGCCCTCGGCGCGCGCGGCCTTGAAGCGGCGCGCGAGCTCGGCCTTGTCGAGCCCGCGGCCGGCCTCGAAGTAGCCCTGCATCACGCGGCCCACCGCATACGACGATGCGTAGGCGGATGCGGCTCCGAAGGCGCTGCCCCAGCCGGGGAACACCTTGAGCAGGTTCGACACCGCGATGCGGGCACCGGTGCCGACGCCGAAGCCGGCGAGGATGCCCTTTGCTTCGGCGTAGTCGAGCTGGTGCCCCCACAGCCCGCCGATGTCGCGCGCGAGCCCGACCTGCAGGCCGACGATCATGAGGTCGGTGGCGATCGAGATCCCCGGGAACGGGAACGCACCGAGCAACGCGGAGACGATCGCGCACTTGCGCGTGGCCGAGCTGGCCTCGGCGTCGCGCGCCATCGCATCGAGCGTCGGCGTGACCGACGGCGGCGGCAGCTGGTGCCGCGGCAGGAACAGCCGCGCGAGATGGGCGTCCTCGGTGGCGTCGATGCGCAGCGCATCTCGGATGTGGATCAGCAGCTCGCGCTCGTGCGTCGAGCAATCGCCGTCGGCGCACGCGAGCGAGTACACCGCCGCGTACGCGTGATCCCGCGCCTCGTCGCTCTGCAGCTGCGCGAGCACTGCGTCGACGTCGGCGGGCTCACCGAGCAGCCAGTCGAGCGTGACGCCTTGCGGCAGCTCGAGCTCGGCGAAGGCCTGCTCGAGCACCGGACGCTCCTCGTCATGGAGCACGCCATCGGCCTTCGCCATGCACACCAGCAATCGCAAGCTGGCGATCGATTCGTCGCGAGAGATCGGCATGACTCCTCCGGTCGCTGTGGCGGAGCATAGCAGCGTCGGGCTGTGACTAGCAGACGGATTCACCGGCTCGTCCGTTGACACCGGCCACGGCGCAGACTAGCGTCGATTGCCCTTTCGCGAACGGAGCTCTCCCCTCGTGGACTTCTTCAAGTCACTCGACACCGAGTTGGTCGTCACCGCCACTGCGGTCATCGTTGCCGGCATGGCGGCGATCCTCGGCATCTGGATGGAGCGGGACGCCAAGAAGCCGCCGCGCTACGCGTGGGCCCTCTCCGCGCTGATCTTGCTGGCGACGATGGTCAGCCTGATGCAGTCGGTGCTCGACAAGCGGGAGCAGGACGAGATCAAGGAGGACATGGCGCGGCTGCTCGCGACGATGGACAAGATCGCGAGCGAGTCCAACGACCCGGCGCTCATGGATCTCGTCAAGACGGAGATCAACGCCCAGAGTCGCGACAACCCCGACGTCGTCGAGAAGGTCGCCGAGCGCGTGGTCGCCGATGGTCGCGACGCGCAAGAGATGTTGGGCAAGCACCTCGATGCCGCGGATGCCGAGAAGGCCTCGCGCAAGGCCACGAACAAGGTGCGCGAGCCCAAGCCGAAGGAGACCGACGACGCCGAGCCCGCGGAGAAGGAGGGCAAGCAGGCCCTCGCCGCGCCGTCGAAGGACGACGTCGAGGCCGCGCAGAAGCGTGCGGCCGCGCAGCAGGCTGCGGCCGCTGCGGCGGCGGCGGCGAACCGTGGTGGTCGTCCCGGCATGCCGCCGATTCCGCCGGGCGCCGTGCCGCCGACGGCCGCGGTGCCCGTGCCGACGCCGACGCCGGGCACGCCGGGTGGTCCCGAAGCGACCGCGGCTCCCGACGCGAAGGCTGGGCCTGCGCCGGGTCGTCCCCCGGGCGTGCGCGGACCCGCCGGCATGAAGCCGGG
This sequence comes from uncultured Nannocystaceae bacterium, assembly GCA_964519175.1. Classification (GTDB taxonomy): domain Bacteria; phylum Myxococcota_A; class Polyangia; order Nannocystales; family Nannocystaceae; genus Xiheibacterium. The sequence goes on along the minus strand of CAZFKC010000083.1, from coordinate 26,544 downwards.
TGTGAAGGTGGCGCCGAAGAAGCCCGGCGTGCGCAAGCCCAAGGGTCGCTAACCCGGGCCTGGCTTCGAGGCGTCGAAGCACGGGCCGGCGACGAGCGAGCCAGCGGCGTCGCTGTGCAGCTCGCCGATCTTCAGCCCCGCGACCTCGAGCTCGAGCACGACCTCGGTCGGCAGCCGCCCGAGCTCGCAGCTCGCTTCGAGTGGGATGCACTCGTCGCACGTGGCGGCGCCGAGCGTCTGCGCCTCGATCGCGATCGCGTGCCCGGACACCTTCGCCGTGCACGCGAGGCGCTCGGCGCACGCGCAGCCGGTGACGACGAGCGTGGCCCCGCCGCTCTGCGACGTCGCGGCACAGACCTTGTCGACGACGTAGGGCTTGCCCGTGTCGGCGGCGGGCGCCGCCGTCGCGCCGGGTGTGTCGGCACCGCTCGGTGCGGCGGGATCGGTCGGCTTCGTCGCGCACGAGACGAGCAGCAGCACGAGGATCGGAGCGAGACGCGGCATCGGGAAACCGAGACGCACGAGCGTAGCCGATCGATGCTCGCGTTGACGTCGCGCTGCTACGTTTCATCCCGTCCACGTGAGAATCGCGATCGTGTTCGGGGCGCTGCTCGCGTTCGGCGGGGTCACGCGGTCGGTGAGCGCAGCACCGGCAGCGACGAGCCGAGCCGAGCCCAGAGCCCGGACCGAGGCCGCGGAGGCCCAGGCGACCGCCGCGGACGACGACGTCGACGGCGCGGAGGATCGCCGGCTGCGCGTGCACATCGACACGCAGGCGGCCGGAGGCGCATGGGTCCACCGCGACGTCGCGCCGCCCGACATGTCCCGCGACTCGCTCTCGTTCGGGCTCGGCGTGGGGCGACCTTCGATGCTCGACGACGGCGCCGCGCTGTTCTCGAGGCCGATCATCGGCTTCGGGCTCGGCTATCTCTTCGACAACCAGCGCACCCTGTTCGGAGCCAAGCTCGCGCTCACGCTCGACGGCTACGGGCTCTCCGACGACGCGCCGACGTTCGCGGTCGGTGGACGCTTCGTGCCGTACCTGCAGTGGATGTTCCGCCCCGGCCATGCGCTGCGGCCGTGGGTCGAAGGCCGCGTCGGGCTCGGCGGGCTGAGCACGATGCGCGGCCAGACGAATACGCAGGTGCTCTACCCGATCGTCGGCGCCGGTACGGGCGTGCACGTGTTCGCGCGCGAGTGGTTCTCGGTCGATGCCGGGTTCGACCTCGACTACGCCGCGCCGCTGTTGCGCAGCAGCGAGCGCGACGCGGCCCAGGGCGCTTCGCAGTGGCGCAAGCGCGCCGACGTGATCGGCTTCGGCCTGGTGCTCGGCCTGTCGACCTGGTTCTGAGCTCTGGTCGCGTCAGGCCAGCGGGTAGATGATGTTCTTCGTGCCCGCCGCCTGGCACACCTGCTCGACGAGGCCGCGCGCGCCGTCGGTCGCCACGAACTTGCGGTCCTTGTAGACCTTGAAGGGGTGGCGGTCGCGCAGGATCTTGTAGCGTGCGCGCTCCTGCTCGCGCAGCTGACTGGACAAGAGCGGCGAGAGCGGATCGTTGCTGGCCTCGTCGCGCACGTCGATCGCGGCCGTGTCGCTGACGAACGCCGCGACGAGCTGCGGCGGGCCGTCGACCGCCTCGGGCAACCAGGCACGCCACGCCTGGCCCAGCGCATCGTCGATCGGCTCGTGGTTGCGATGCAGCGCCGCGTTCTCGGGAATCGCCCACAGCACCGGACCGATCAGCCCGCGCTGCACTCGCTCGACGGTGACGCCCTCGAGCTCGTGCATGCGCACGAACAGGGTCTCGGCATCGAAGTCGGCGAAGCGATAGACCATGCCGCGCAGCGCCTCGGTGCCCTCGGCGACCTCGCCGGCGTCGTCGAGCTGCACGAGCTTGTGCGACCACATGCTCGCGCGCTGCCACAGCTCGATGACGACGCGCGCATAGCCGCCGCCCGCGAGCAGCTTGGTGAGCTCGACGCGGAAGCTCGCCCGCGAGTCCCGCGGCTCGTGGCGGCGCAGCAGCACGCGGTGCCGGTCGACGGGCGCGAGCTCGACGTTCGCGATGCGCTCGTAGTACCGACGCTTGCGCGACAGTCGGTCGAACACCTCGGCCTCGTCCTTGCGTGCGTCGAGCTCGGCCTGCGGGCCCATGCGCTCGAGCGACTGCCCGCCCACCGTGCGATCGGAGAGCACGCGCGTGAAGCTGGCGAGGTTGGGCAGGCCCGAGCGCGCGTCGACGTAGATGCAGTCGTACAGGCCCAGGTGGGCCTCGGCCCGCAGCGCGGAGAGCGTGCCCTCGAGCGAGCGCCGCTCGGGGAACGCCTTGTTGATGCGCGCGGCGCCGAGCGCCAGCGTGAGGTGATCGAGATACACGCTCGCGACGGGCTCGCGCAGCGCCTGGGTGTGGAGGGCGACCAGCTCGCTCATCGCCCCGCTCCGCGACTCAGCTCTGCGGCGCCGCGCCGCCGCCGGCGTCGGCCGCCTTGCGTGCCTGCGCCTTGGCGATCGCGGCCGCGATGCGCTGGTCCTCGATCTGCCGGCTCTCCGCGATGTTCTGATCGAGCATCTTCGTGGTGGTCTCGTCGAACGTCTCGAGCTCCTTGATGAGCCCGTCGAGGTTGCGACGGAAGAACACCTGCGTGTCGCTGACGAACTGCGTGGTCGCGTTCATCGACTCGGTCATCACGTCGAGGCTGCGCTTGAGCTCCAGCATGACGACCGACGCATCCGCGGCGGTGCCGATGGCCTGGATCTGCGCCGACGCCATGTCGAGCTTGATCGAGGCCGCAGTGGTGTACTGCTGGATGTCGGCGCCGAGGTTGCGAATCGTCTCGACCAGCTTGCGCGTGTTCTCCTTGAGGCTCGCGTAGCGCTCCTCGGCCGCGCCGTAGAGCTGCAGGTTGCCGGAGTGCTGCGCCAGCAGTGCGCGCGCCTTGTCCTGCTTCGCCTCGAGGTCGCGATACGCGACGCTGTTGGCCTCGACCGTCTGCATCTCGGCCCCGATCTCGTCGACCAGCGTCTTCAGCTCGAGCACGTAGTCGACGGCGACCGCTTCGTTGCGCGCCATCTCGATGATCTTGCCGTTGATGCGATCGATCTCCTTGTAGAGATCCTGCTCGCTGCGCTTGAGCGTATCGACGTACTCGGCGGCTTCCTTCACGCGCCGCGAGCTGATCTGGTACTGCTGCTTGAGCAGCTCCTCGATCGAGCGCTGGCTGATCGCGATGTTCCGCAGCCCCGGGATGCGGCTGATGATCTCCTTGAAGCCGGCCCAGAACCCGCCCTTGGTGGCGGTGCCGTCGATGTAGTCGCTGAACTTGCGCAGCTTGCCGACCTCTTCGGCCAGCGCCGTCTGGATCTCGACGTTGCGCTCGCGCAGGACCTTGAGCTCCTCGACCTTGCCGTTCTGCTGCGTGCGCTCGGTGGAGATCGACTCCTCGAGCGACCGCACCGAAATCCCCTCGCCGGAGTACGCGACCTGGCGCTCGAGCACGCCGAGATTGAGCTTGCTGCCGGTTTCGGTCATGGGCGGGCGAAGCCTGCCACGATCGGACCCCCGGCTCAACCGGCCACGAGCGCGGCCGGCGTCGCAGTCAGTTGCGACGGGGTATGCTCGTAGGGAGCTCCTGCGCGTGCGCGGAGCGTGGAGGCAGGATGCCCTTCGACAACCGACTACCCAACGCAGTCGCGTTCGGTGACAGCAACGAGTACGTGTTCGGCCCGGCATTGAAGCAGTGGCTCGTCGCATCGGGCCACTATCGCGCCGAGCAGATCGTGGTGAAGTACAAGTCGAGCTCGCGGCCGCGCAATTGGCTCGCGTCCGATCATCGGCTGCACGCGAGCGAGCTCGGCAACCTCTGGGGCACGCGCGGGCAATTCTCCGAAGGGCCACCGATCGCCGAAGCGCTGTCGCCCGCGACCGGCATCGTCGAGATCGGGCTCGGCGGCAACCTCGGGCTCAGCGACACCGAGACGCGCAGCGTCATCGCGCTGGTCGAGCAGGTCGTGCGGCTCGCCCCGTACGCACGCATCATCTGGCGCGGGCTGCCCCCCGCCACCGCGAGCAGCAGTGGCAAGGCGGCCTCGCGCGCGACGAAGCTCGGTCGGTACAAGCGCAACGCGGCGCTCAAGCGCACGCTCGCGCCGGCCGGCTTCGCGATCTTCGGCGCGCACCTCACCGATGGCCACGACTCGACGACGTTCCGTCGCGGCTACCTCGACGTCATCGCGATGCATGCCGGCGGACCCGCGCCGAACGACACGACGAAGACGGGCACCGACGCGGCACTCGACTACGAGCGCTCGGTGCTGGCGAGCGCGACTTCGTCGGATCAGATCGCCGGCGAGCAGGTGATCCGGGGGCCGTGGACGCAGTTCGTGCGCGGGCGCGACGCGATGGAGGTGCACGTGCCGCAGGCCGCCGCCACTGCGCTCGTGTCCGGCCAGCTGGGTCCGCGCGGCGTCTACGGTGCCGCTCCGCCCGCGCGCCCGCCCGGCGGTTACGGGGCCGACATCGTCGTGCCCGACGCGTACATCCGCAGCGGCCCGCCGAAGTTCAAGTGGCTCGAGCCCGGCATCATCCCGCTCGGCACGCCGCTGCTCGTGCAGGAGTGGCAGGGCGAGCACGCGCTCGTGCGCGGCTTCGACGGCAAGGACTGGGGCTGGACCGCGCGCAGCAACCTGCGCTTCCGCTGACGCGCGCTACTTCACCGCGTCGAGGTCGGCGAGGCACGCGGCATCGAGCTCGATCGGCGGGCCGCCGCCGAGCAGCCGATCGAGCACGGTGTCGAGCGCGTCGAGGCCCTCGTACTCGCGGTACATCACGCAGTCGTGGCTGACGTCGTGCTTGCCGGCGCCCGGCGTGTGGTCGAGGTGATCGACTTGCATCGGCAGATCGGCGTCGACCAGCCCGACCACGTGCCCCACTTCGTGCTGCCAGATCAGCTGCTCGGCCTCGGCGCACAGCTGCTCGACGAGCGCACCGACGACGAGGCCGTTGCAGCCGCCGTCGAGCGTGTCGCGGAACATCATGATGCTCTCGTGCCCCCACGCGACGCCGAGCAGCACGCCGTCCATCGCATCGTCCTCCGCTGCGTGACCGTCGACGAACAGCGCGTGGATCTTGATCGTGTCGGCCGGCACGACGAGGTCGAACGTCGCGTCCGCGAGCGCGAGGCGCTCGTCGACGGTCCAGGCATGGGTCCGCCCGAGCGTGTCGAGCTGCTGATCGAGCACGACCTCGACGCCGCCGGGCTTGTCGAGGATCTCGGCGAGCACCGCCTCGAGCTGCGTCACGCTCGTCGCGCGGGGCTCGCGACCGGCGACGTAGTCGACCTCGATCACGAGGCGCGGAAACGGATCCGCGCTGATGAGCTGCTCCCAGCGCGGCTTGTCGGGCACGCCGCCCGTGCTCGTCTCGTCGACCCCGCTGCTGGCCCCGCCCTCGCCGCCTTCGGAGCCGGTCGCAGCGGAGCTGGCCATGCCCGTCGTGCTCGCGGAGCCCGGCGCGTCGCCAGCTGTCGCCGCGCTCGACTCGGCGGGTACCTCGACGTGGGACGACGTCTCGCTCGCGAGCGGCAGCTTCTGCGAGCTCGGTGCGCACGCGATCGCGCCGATCGAGCCCAGCACTCCACGTAACCAGCGCTGCTGCATTCGCCGCGTCCAGCGTGCAAGAGCAGCGATGGGTCTGCAAGCGCGAGCACGCGGGGCTCACCCGTCGCGTGCTCGGGAACCTACGCGGGAGTAACGGAACCAAACACTCTGGCAAACCTCGTTGCTTCCCCGCGTGCACACCCCGCGGATCCACCCGAGCTGGTAGGCTGATCGTCATGATGCGCTCGATTACGTTCTCCGGTGCCGCGATGATCACCGTGCTCGGCGCGTGCGGTGGCTCGGACCGCAACGGGGCCCAGAGCGGATCCAACAGCGCGGGCGAAGGCATCTCGCTCAGCGGCATCACGGCGACCGACGGTGCCACCACCGAGGACTCCGCCGAGGGCAACGTCAGCAACGCCGACGGCGACGAGAAGCTCGACGCGCAGCCGAGCGGTGACCTCGGGCTCGAGGGCTGCGCGGGCGACAGTCAGGGCGGCGGCGGTGGTGGGGGCATGGGCGGAGGCGGTGACCTCGAGTTCTCGTACATCTGGATCGCCAACAGCGGCGAAGGCACGATGTCGAAGATCGACACGCGTACGCTCGAGGAGAAGGGCCGCTACATCGTGCGGCCCGACTCGCTCGGCAATCCCTCGCGCACCTCGGTGAACCTGTCGGGCGACGTCGCGATCGCGAATCGTGCAGGTGGGCTCACGAAGGTCGCCGCGGTCGAGGAGCGCTGCGTCGATGCGAACGGCGACGGCGTCATCACGACCGCCACCAACGCGACGTTCCTGCCGTGGGGCACGGACGAGTGCGTGCTGTGGCACACCCCTTACGTGACCGAGTCGCAGCGTCCGGTCGCGTGGGCGCCGGGCACGTGGAACCAGAGCAGCTGCGCGTTCGACAACGAGGACGTGTGGAGCGCGACCGGCAGCTACGCCGCCGGCATCGACGTCTTCCTGCACGACGGCGAGACCGGCATGCAGCTCGGCGGTGCCCACATCGCCGAGATGACCTTCGACGGCTACGGCATCTACGGCGGTGCGGTCGATGGCGACGGCAACTTCTGGGGCACGATGCTGGGCGGCATCCTGCTCGCGTACGTCGACAAAGAGACGTTCGAGTACAAGGTGTGGCCGGTCCCGATCAGCAGCTACGGCATGACCGTCGACTCCGACGGCTACGTGTGGGCGTGCTCGTTCGACATCGCGCGCTTCGATCCGCAGACCGAGACCTGGCAGACCGCGATGGGCGTCGGCGGCAGCGGCGGCTGCATGGGCGACGGCGCCGGCAAGATCTGGCTCGCGTCCGATCCGCTCGTCGCGGTCGACACCACGACGCTCGCCGTGGTCGACACGATCGACATCCCCAGCTACGCGCACGGTGTCAGCATCGACTTCGACGGCTTCGTGTGGGGCGTGACGCTGCAGGAGCCCTACGCGTACAAGGCCGATCCGACCACGCACACCGTGTCCACCTTCACCGGCCTCACGCTGCCGTACACGTACAGCGACATGACCGGCTTCGCGCTCAAGAACGCGGGCACGATCCCGCCGCCGGCGGGTTGAGGTAGGCTGCGGTAACACGGCGCCGGTCACGGTCGTCGATCCGCGCCACCGGCATGCGACGAGCGCTCCACATCTCCAAGCGCATCGCGCAGGCCGCAGCGGCGCTCCTCGTCCTCGCCCTGCTCTTCACCACGATCGACGGGTGGACGGCCTTCGGGCGCGGCGCGAAGGACGAACGGCTCGCGCGGATGCAGGCGTCGCCGCAGTGGGACGACGGCGGGTTCGAGAACCCGCAGCCGCTGTGGAACGACGTGTGGGGCATGGTCACGATCATGTTCACGGGCAGCGACTTCACCGTGCCCACCCAGGCGCTGCCGGTCGAAGCGGTCGACGCCACGCGCTTCGCATCGCCGCCACCATCGGGCCTGCGCATCACGTGGCTGGGACACTCGACGCTGCTGCTCGAGCAGGACGGCCATCGCATCCTCACCGATCCGGTCTGGGGTGAGCGCACGTCGCCGGTGACGTGGGCGGGCCCCTCGCGCTGGTACGCGCCGCCGCTCGCGCTCGATCGGCTGCCGCAGATCGACGCGGTGCTGATCTCGCACGACCACTACGATCACCTCGACTACCCGACGATCACGAAGCTCGCGGACGCCGACACCAAGTTCCTCGCGCCGCTCGGCGTGGCCGAGCACCTGGTGTACTGGGGCGTGCCCGAGTCGCGCATCGTCGAGCTCGACTGGTGGGAAGAGACCACGATCGGCGGGCTGCGCATCGTGTGCACGCCCGCACGTCACGCGTCCGGCCGCACGCCGTTCGATCAGAACGACACGCTGTGGGCCAGCTACGCGCTCCTCGGGCCCGAGCATCGCGTGTGGTTCTCGGGTGACACGGGACTCTTCCCCGCGCTCTCCGAGATCGGCGAGCGACTCGGGCCGTTCGATCTGACGATGATCGAGGCCGGCGCCTACGGTGCGGCGTGGCCCGACTGGCACCTCGGGCCCGAGCAAGCGGTGCGTGCCCACGAGATGGTGCGCGGACGCGTGCTGCTCCCCGTGCACTGGGGCCTGTTCGACCTCGCGTACCACGGCTGGACCGAGCCGATCGAGCGCGTGCTGCTCGCGGCCGATGCCGCCGGCGTCGAGGTGATCACGCCGCGACCGGGACAGAGCATCGAGCCCGCCGCACCGCCACCGCGCGAGCGCTGGTGGCCGGACGTGCCGTGGCTCACCGCCGAGCAGAACCCGATCGTCGCGACGAAGATGGACGAGCCCGGCTGAGCTGCTTCGCGCGCCGCTTCTCGACGACGACCAGCGCGATGCCGGTCGCCACCAGCCCGACGCCGAGCGTGGTGATCACGGCACCGGGCACGAGCGTCGAGTGGGCGAAGCGACAGGTGCCGTCGTGATCGACGTTGCCGCCGCTGCACTTGCGCTGGATCGGGCGGCCGTCGAGGGCGAGCAGCGCGGCTCCGCTGGCGCTGCCGACGATGCCCGCGGCGACCGCCGACCAGCCCAGCGCCCAGCGCACCGGACGACGCTGCGGCACCGGCTCGGGTGTGTCGACGAGCTCCACCGGGCGCGGCGGCGGAGGGGCCGGTCGCTCGATCGAGATCAGCTCGGCGCGCCGCGACAGCGCCATGCCCATGCTCGCGATCATGTCGCCGGCCTCGACCGTGCCGCACATGTCGCAGTGCTCCTCGACGGTCGCGATCACCGTGGTGCCGTCGCGCTCGACCAGCGAGAGCGTGAAGTCGAGGTCGCGCGCGTGCGCGACGACGCGACCTCGCACGGTCCGCGCTGCACCCTGCTCGGCGGCCACGACATCGAAGGCCTCGGCGTCGAGCCCTTCGCGCAGGCGCTGCGACAGCGTCGCGCGCACCGGCTCGGCCAGCTCGCCGTCGACCGCGAGCGGCGCGACGACGACGCGGCGATCGAGATCGGTGCTGGCCACCGGCGCGACCGGCCACGCGAGCACGCATCCGAGCAGGATCGTCGTGCTCATGGGAACGCCCGCTCACAGATGTACGGCATGCTCGAGCTGCACGGACGGTCTTCCCAGTGGCCGTCGGTGTTCATGCGCACGCAGTCCTCGTTGATGCCGAAGCCGCCGGTCCAGTTCGTGTAGGCGCCGAGCGGCGTGCTGCCGTTCGCGCCGAGATCCCACGCGTACGACAGCTCGGTCGTGCGGTCGTTGAGCCCGATCCACACCGAGGCCGACAGCAGCTCCGCGAGCGCATCGTTCTCGCCGGCGGTACCGAGCTCGACGAGCCAACCACCGAGCTCCATGCACTCGGCGCGCGCGGCACTCCAGGTGAGGTTGTCGTCGAACAGCGCGTAGCAGCTCCCGCCGTACGCGAAGCTGACGTCACCGTCGACGCACTCGGTCCCGCACTGCGGGCTGCACCCGTCTCCGGGGACCAGGTTGCCGTCGTCGCAGGTCTCGACGCCCTGCTGCAGGACGCCGTCGCCGCACGCCGCGGCCGTGCAGGCGTTCGTGCAAGCGTCGCCGTCGTTGCCGTTGGCGTCGTCGCACTGCTCGAAGCCGGCGCGGACGATCCCGTCGCCACAGCTCGCGGCCTCGCAGGTCGTCAGGCAGACATCGGTGTCGTCGGCGTCGCCGTCGTCGCAGGCCTCCACGCCCACGAACACGAACGCGTCGCCGCAGCTCGCGAGCTCGCACGTACGCAGGCACGCGTCGTGGTCGTCGGCATTGCCGTCGTCGCACGCTTCGCCCGGCTGCACGAAGCCGTCGCCGCAGACCGGTGCCAGGCACACGTCGCGGCAGTCGTCGGTGTTGGCGAGGTTGCCGTCGTCGCACTCCTCGCCCGGCTGCACGAGCCCGTCGCCACAGCTCGGCAGCCGGCACGCGTTCGTGCAGGCGTCGGTGTCGACGTCGTTGCCGTCGTCGCAGCCCTCGCTGCCGTGGCGCACGATCCCGTCGCCACAGCGCGCGGGCTCGCACGCGGTGGTGCAGCCGTCGTCGTCCTGGCCGTTGCCGTCGTCGCAGCTCTCGCCCAGCTGCACGAAGCCGTCGCCGCAGCTCGCGGGCACGCACGTGGTCAGGCACGCATTCTCGAGCCCGTCGCCGTCGTCGCAGCCCTCGCCCGGCTGCACGAGCCCGTCGCCGCAGCTCGGCAGCATGCACGCGGTGGTGCAGCCGTCGGCATCGTCGTCGTTGCCGTCGTCGCAGCCCTCGATGCCCGCCCGCACCCAGCCGTCACCGCAGCTCGCGAGCGTGCAGAGGTTGGTGCAGGCGTCCTCGTTCGCGAAGTTCGCGTCGTCGCAGTCCTCGCCGTCCTGGACGACGCCGTCGCCACACGCCGCGAGCACGCAGCTCGGCAGGCAGGCGTCGGAGGAGACCACGTTGCCGTCGTCGCACTGCTCGCCCGGCTGTACGAGCCCGTCACCACAGCGCGGCAGCTGGCATGCGCTGCTGCAGCCGTCTTCCTCGATGTCGTTGCCGTCGTCGCACTGCTCGACGCCGACGCGCAGGAATCCGTCGCCGCAGGTCGCGATCGTGCAGATGCTCGGGCAGGCGTCGTTGTCGTCGACGTTGCCGTCGTCGCACTCTTCCTCGTCGCCGGCGACACCGTCGCCGCAGAAGTTGGGATCGGGCGCTTCGGCGCATGCGAGCGCCGCGAGCCCACCGATCGCGCTCGCATGTGCGAGCGAACGTAGGCGGACCAGGAGTGTCGGGCGATTCATTCGTCGTTCCAGAACGGGCCGTGGCTGGGAACGGCCTCGCTATGAATCGCGTGCGGTGGCGATCACTCGAGGGCCAATGCGATTTCTGGCCGCGTGGGCCACTCGCGGGCGCGGCCACTGCGCGGCGTCCCGCTCGGGTACCGTGTGCGCTCACGATCGGACGCTGCTATCGTGCGCGCCATGTCCTGGAGATCGAAGGTCGGTGCAGTGGTGCTGCTCGCGCTGCTCGGCTGTCCTTCCGATCCCGCCGCCACCGACGCGACGAGCGAAGGCGGCAGCAGCACCAGCAGCAGCACGTCGTCGAGCTCCACGAGCGCGTCGTCGAGCGAGAGCTCGACGAGCAGCCCGGACTCGAGCAGCAGCAGCTCCGAGACCGGCGCACCGCTGCCCGAGTGTCCGGAGTACGGCGGCGGCCAGTCGGTGGGCACGGTGGAAGATCCCATGCTCACGGAGATCTCCGGCCTCGGCGTGAGCCGCACGCACGCGGGTGTGCTCTGGGTGCACAACGACTCCGGCGACGATGCGCGGGTGTTCGCGATCGACGACACGGGCGCGACGCTCGCGAGCTTCGCGATCGAGGGCGTGATCGCACTCGACTGGGAGGACATGGCGATCGGGCCCGGCCCCGACGACGGCGTCGACTACCTCTTCATCGGCGACATCGGCGACAACCCCGAGCTGCGCGCGAACGTGGTGGTGTACCGCGTGCCCGAGCCCGACCCGAGCACCGGCGGCGCCACGATCCCCGGCGTCGCACGGATCACGCTGAACTACCCGGACGGCGCGCACAATGCCGAGACGCTGCTCGTCGATCCCGAGACCGGCGACATCGTGATCGTCACGAAGAACGAGCGCGGCATGTCGGGCATCTGGCGCGCGCCGTTCCCCCACGAGACCGGCGCGGCGATCGACCTCGAGCAGATCGGCGAGCTCGCCTTCGGTGTCGGCGCGCTGCCGGGCAGCCCGCTCGCGACCGGCGGCGACATCTCGCCCGACGGCGCGACGATCGCCGTGCGGACGTACGACACGATCTACGCGTGGCGGCGCACGCCGGGGGCCACGCTCGCCGAGGCGTTCGCGACCGACCCGTGCGCGTTGCCGATGATGCCCGAGCCGCAGGGCGAGACGATCGCGCTGACCGACGATGCGTACTTCACCGTCTCCGAGGGCGAGCTGTCCACGCTGTTTCGGTTCGAGCTCGACGGCTAAGGCGCGCCGTAGATCGCCTGCAGCTCGGCGAGCGCGTCTTCTTCGCCCGCGCCGCAGAACTCGAGGTGCTGGGTCGTGCACACGCTGGCGCCGGAGAGCGCGAGGCAGCCGCTGCCGAACGTCGCACTCGCGCTCGCGTAGGGGCCCATGATCGCACTCTGCTCGGCGACGTGCTCGAGGCCCACGCCGTGGCCGATGCCGTGCGCGATGACCCCGGCGCGGTCGCCGAGGCTGAGCGAGTCGTCCACGTGGATGCCCGCGAAGCCGACGGTGCGGGGGTTGCCGTGGCCGCACTCGAGCGGGCTGACCTCGAGCGCGCCACCGAAGCCGCTGAGGTTGTCGCCGAGCACGATCATCGAGTAGTCGCCCTCGCTCGGGCGGAGATCGGTGATCCACAGCGAGACGTCGACGAGTCGCTCGCGCACGGCCGTGACGAGCGCGGCGCGGTCGGCAGCGTCGCCGCCGTAGGGCAGCGTCGGCCCGACGAGCTCCGCGACGCTGGTGCGATCGAGCGTGGCGTCTTCGTCGCCCATCGACATCGTGGGCCCGTCGAAGTTGAGGAACAGCTGACCGCCGAAGCAGCCCTCGGGCGTGCAGATCTGCTCGGGTAGACAGTCGCAGTCGACGGCGCCGGTGCTCCCCTCGCTCTCGGTGCCTACGCTCTCGGTGCCGATCGTCCCGCTGCTCGAGCCGTCGTCGCTCGAAGCGTCGCCGACGGTCGTCGCCGCGCTGGTGCTGCTCGCCGACAGCGAGCCCGCGCTGCTCTCGTCGGAGCCACCCGAGCCGTCGCCCTCGCCGAGCGCACCGACGTCCTTGGGTGGGCCCGGGCAGGCGGTCGACAGGAGCAGGAGCGGCGGGAGTGCGATGCGGAACATGGCGCTTGGTCTCCGCGACGCGCGCTCGCGATCACTGCACGTCGCCACCGACGTCACCGCATCCGGCACGCACGTGCGCCGCCTGGGCGCTCCTGCCGTGCGAGCGCAGGAACGTGCGCGTCGCAGCCGCGGCCTCGCGCTCGCGCCCTGCGGCACACAGTGCATCGATGCGCAGCACCTCGCGATCGATCGCGAACGCGCCCTCGCCGAAGCGCTCGGCGTGCGCGGCCAGCCGGGCGAGCGCCGCCTCGGGCTCGCCGTCGCGCAGCGCACGTCGAGCCTCGGTGAGCGTCGCGAGCTCGGCGCGCAGATCGTCGGCGCTGGGGGGTGAAGCCGACGCGCGTGGTGGCACCGCACGTGGGCTCGGCGCCGCGCGTGGCGTCGCGGCCTCGCTCGGCTCGAGCGGGATCGCGGCGAAGGCGGGCGTGCTCGGGACGATCGCAGCGGGCACGATCGCCGCGGGCACGCTGGCAGGCAACGCGAGCGGACGCAGTGCTGCGACACCGGCCGCGACGCGCTGCGGCGGGTCCGTCATCGCTCGCTCGGCGCCGAGGCCGAGCGCGAGCGGAGCGACGCCGCCCACCACCCACAGCTTCACCGCCGCGAGCCCCGACGCACCGACGACGAGCGGCGCGGCGGCGGTGCCCCCCAGATCGGGGATCCGCACGAGCAGCGCCGCCCACACCGCCTCGCGACGCGCGGGCTCCGGCGCGGGCGTTCGCCAGCGCACGAGCAACGCATGATCGAGCTCGCGATCGCCGAACGCCTCGCTGAAGCGCGCACGCGCGAGCCGCAGCCGCGAGTACGCGGTGTTGGGGCTGACCCCCAGCGCGATGCCGAGCTCGCGGCGCGGCAGCTGCTCGATCTCGCCGAGCACGAACGCGCCGCGTTGCTCCGGCGGCAGCGTGTCGAGGAACGCGTGCAGCAGATCGTCGGCCTGCCGGCGCAGCACCGCTTCGTCCGTCGCGGGCGACTGCCTCGTGCCGAGCGCTTCGTCGGCGAGCCGGCGATGCCGCCGTTCGGTGCGGAACGCGGTGCGGCGGTAGCGGGCCGCGACGTGGTGCGCGATCGAGAAGAGCCAGGTCGACAGTCGCGAGCGCCCCTCGAACGCGCCGACCTTCTTGTGCACGACGACGAACACGTCCTGCGCCGCGTCCTCGAGCGAGCCTTCCTCGACGCCCATGCGGCGCAGGTGGCCGAGCACGAGCTCGAAGTGCTCGCGATAGAGGCCCTCGAACGAGCTCGGCGCCGCGGACGCGGCCTCGGAGCTGCGCAGGTCTCCGTCGGGCATCCCCGTTGAGTCTCCGGATCGCCCGGGTTTGGTCAACGCGACGGCGGACCCTGGCCGAAACGCAGCTCGATCCCCAGCAGCGCCGCGAACGAGGCCGGCGCGCCGAGGTGGATCTGCTGGTCGCGCGCGACGAACTTGGGGCGCAGGAGCGCGAAGCCGCCGGCCGCCTCGAGCCAGAGCGCGACCCGGCGCGTGAGCGGCCAGGCGACCGCCACCGCGACGTCGACCGCGGCCCGCAGCGCGATGCGATCCCGGGGCGCGACCAACCCGCTCGGTCGCCCGCGCACGGCGGCGAGATCGATCCCCGCGCACACCGGGATCTCGACCGGGCCTGCAGGTGCGACGCCGCAGCCGCGTGCGACTGCGCCCGCCGCGTCGAGGCGGAGCTCGGCATCGGCGGGGCCCTCGATCGGCTGCGTGCGTCCGGCGACGTAGCGGAGCCCGAGCTCGGCCCGCCAGTAGCGCCCGCGGATCGCTCCGGTGAGCGACGGCGCGAGATCGAAGCGCGAGACCTCCGCGGTGCCGACCGCGAGCGCGGCCCGCAGCGCGCCGCCGATGCGACGACGATCGATCGCGCGCGGCCCCGACCGTAGCTCGGGCGCGACGAAGCGCTCGGGCTGCGCGTCCGCTTCCTCGCGCGGGGCCTCGGGCTCGGGCTCCGACTCCGGCTCCGCCGGGACCACGGGCACGAGCGCCGGGGGCTCGACCTCCACCGCCTGCAGGGCGTCGTCGCGCATCGCCATCGATGCGATCGCCGGATCGATCGCGACCGCGACGATGAAGACCGCGGCCTCGAGCAACACGGCGCAGCTCTGCGCCTCGAGCTCGCGCACGCTCGTGCCGGTCGCGGAGGAGAGCTCGACCTGCAGCCGCCAACCGCCCGCGATCGCAGTCACCTCCGCGCGCGCACGCAGGCTCTGCGCGCGCTCGCCCGGGACGAGCTGCTGCAGGCGCGCATCGACGCGCGACTGATCGGGGCACTCCGCGGGCGCGTTCCACTCGAGCAACGTCGGCGGATCGCCGGCGGCTGCGGGCGCGAGCCCGAGGTGCACTGCGACGAGCCACGCGCCCATGCGGCGCGTGATGGTAGCAGTGCCGACGCACCGCGTTCGCGGTGCGGCGACGGCTCGGTCAGCGACCGACCAGGATGAACGCGCCCCAGTAGTAGGGATGATCGCGCTGCACCGGCGGCTTCGCGTCGGCGGGCGGCGGCGGCGGGGGGCCCTTGGACTTGCGCTTCTTCGACTTGCCGGCCGGCTTGGGCGCGTCGTCGAACGGATCCTCGCTCACCACCACGCCGCGATCACCCGCCGCGGGCTCGCCGACGAGATTGTTGCGCACGGCGAGCTTCGCCGCGCGCAGGGCCGCGGCCGGGGTCTCGCCGGCGTGCATGCGCCGGTAGAACTCGACCATCAACGCCTCGGTGGCGAGCGAGTCCACGCTCCACAGCGACACCAACACCGAGCTGCTGCCCGCGACCATGAACGCGCGGCTCATGCCGAGCACGCCCTCGCCGCTCGCGCTGTCGCCTGCGCCGGTCTTGCACGCGGAGAGCACGGTCAGCTTGGCCCCGAGCTGCAGCTTGCTGGCCTCGCTCGCGGTGAGGAAGCCGTCCTCGCCCGGCTCGCCCGCGAGCACGAGCGCGGGCTCGTCGATGCCGGGCACGTCGCGGCCGAGGATGCCGTGCGTCGCGAAGTGGACGATGGAGTACTCGGACAGCGCCGCGGCCTTGAGCGTCGACTCGCGCGCGTCGGCGCCGAACAGCAGCTGACGCTGACCGCCGAGCGTGCGCGCGATCGACTCGAGCTCGCGTCGCGTCTCGGGCAGCGGCATGAAGTAGACCTCGCTGGCGGCACGCGCGGCGGCGCGCGAGCCTTCGTCGTGCACGGCGAGCTCGGGCGGCGCGCCGTAGGTCGGATCGCCCACGCCGAACAGGCCGCTCGCGGCGCGCTGACGGGTGTCGGCGAGCATGAACGCGAGCGAGGGCGTGACCTCGACGTCGAGGCGCTCGAGCAGCGGGTGGTAGCCCTGCGTCTCGAGATCGAGCAGGTCGAACGGCACGGCGTTGAGCGCACCGTCGGGCAGCACCACCATGCGGCGCTTGCCGGCGACGAGCTCGCGCACCGGCAGCACCAGCGCGCGGCCGAGCAGGGTGAGCGCGTGATCGAGCTCGCTCGCCGAGCTGTCGGGGGTCGCGAGCGCATCGGCGATGCCCTCGGTGGTGATGCCGATCGTGGTGGCATCGAGGCCGAGGAAGCGCACCGCGTGGCGCTCCTTCGTGACCGCCAGCAGCATCACCTCGTCGTCCATCGCGACGTAGTCGAGCACGACGTCGTCGGCGCCGAGGCGCTTGCGCAGCGACGCGAGGCTGGTGACGGTGCCGAGCTTCTGCCCGCTGTTCGCGAGCAGCTCGCCGAGCTGACGTGCGCGCACCTGCTCGGTGGCCTGCAGCGCGCCCACGAAGTCGCGCTCGGCATTCGCACCGCCGCGCATGCTCCGACGGGCCAGCGTGCGCGCGAGTCCCCAGTAGCCGCGCCGCACCGAGGTGCGGAAGAACACCGTGCGTTCCTCCACCGGGAAGCTGTCGCGCTGTCGCTCGGCGCGGACGATCGCCTGCTGGTAGATCGACTCGGCGCGATCGAGCTTGCCGACGCGCTCGAACGCCGAGCCCAGCACGATGAGCTCGCCGATGTCGAGCTCGCGCTTCGAGCGGCCGGCGAGCTCGATGCAGCGCTCGGCCTTCTCGGCGGCGTCGCTGCTGCCGGCGCGGCCGACCACGAAGGCTTCGGTGCACGCGAGGTCGGCACGACGGAACTCGGAGACCTCGCCGATCGACGCGCGCTGGGCGATCTCGAGCAACGCGCTCGCGCTCTCGCGCTGGCCGGCGATCGCGAACACCTTGGCGCCGTCGATGTACACGCGATAGGTGTCGCCGCGCGACTTGCCCATCATGTCGTCGGTGCTCCGCATGCCGATGCGCTCGTACTGCGTCCACAGCTTCGCGAGCTCGGCGTGCTCGACCCGCCCGGTCGGGCTGTCGTGCGGCGAGGCGATCGAGTACATGCGCTCGCGGATCACGTCGTAGCGCGCGCGCCAGTCGCTGCCGCCGAGCATGTAGAGCCCGCCCTTGCCACCGCTCGCGTCGAGGTTGCCCTTCGCGCCGAAGTCCTCCGGGAACGCGACGTCGACGTCGTAGAGCGTCTTCGCGAGCTCCTCGGCACGCGCCCACGCGAGCTCGGAGCTGGCCAGATCGCCCTTCGCGAGCTGGCGGCGCCACGCGGAGATCGACAGGTCGTACTCCTGCGACGCACCGATCGCGGTGCCGCCGACGACGGCCTCGCCGAGCAGCGCCGCGAGCTTGCCGCGGCGACCGGTGTGCTCGTAGAGCCGCGCGAGCTCCTTGCGCGCCGCGGCCTGGTCGCCGAGCGCGAGCGCCTCCTCGTAGTACTGGTGCGCCTCGGCGTCGAGCTCCTCGTCGAAGCCGTGCGCCTCCATGTAGAGCGTGATGCTGCGGATCGCCATCATGCGATAGCGGAAGCGCCGCGCGGGATCCTTGGTGACGGGGATCTTCACGAGCGAGCGCGCCGATCGCAGCGCACTGTCGGCGCCGTCGGGGCCCTTCGCCATGCGCTTCTGCCACCGCCACTCGCGCTTGGCTTCCTTGTGGATCATCCGATAGCAGCCCGTCGTCGCGAAGAGCGACGCGAGCATCAACATGCCGAAGAGGTTTCGCAGGACGCGGGGCATGGTGGTCTCCGTCGAATCAGAAGCGCAGCGTCAGACCGGTGGGCGCGAGCGAGGCCTGCGCGCGGGTGCGATCGAGGTAGCGATCGGGGTGCTTGCGCATGCGCACCCCGATCACGAGCAGCGGCCAGCCGATGCCCGCGAGCGCGAGCGAGGCCCCGGTGATGCCACCGGTCACGCCGTTCGGCTCCTTCGCGAGCCCGACGACGCCGCCGACGAGCACGATGGTGCCGAGCGTGGCGAGCACGACGCCCGGGATGAAGAAGCTGCGCCCGCGCTTCGCGATGCGCTCGAGGTCGTAGCGGCGCTGCAGCGCGGCCGGATCGACGGAGGGTGCGACGCTCGCGGGCCCGGGCACGACCGCGGGCGTGTCGGCGGGCTGTGTGACCGCGGGGGCGGTGGGGTTCACCGCTGCGATCGGCGTGGGGCCGACGTCGGCGATGTCCTCCTTGGAGTAGGTGACGCCGCGCTGGCCGGCAGCGCCGGAGCCCTGCGCGATCGACTGCGCGTGCGCGGTGTTGCGCAGCGTCGCGGCCTCGGCCGAGCCGTCCTGAGACCAGCTCCCCGCCGGTGCGCCGCGCCGGGCCGCGAGCGCGGGCTGGGGGATCACGAGCAACAGCCCGACGAGGGTGGATAGCGTCCGCATGGGTCCAGCGGTGGTGTGGACCACGGCTGGATTTCGATCCCTGGATCGCGCGGGATTTCGGGCGCGCGAGGCTGGATCAGCGCGCGAGCGCGCGGCTCGGCCAGCTCAGCGCGCGAGCGCGGCCCGGGACCACACGCCGGTCTGCGCGTCGTCGAAGAAGCGACGCTGCGGCGCCGGCAGTGCGGCCTTCGGTCGATGCGTGCGGACCGACGCGCGAGTCCGCGCGGCCGGCCGCGGCTCCTCGAGCAGGATCACGTCGTCGTCGTCGAGCAGGTACTCCTCCGTGCCCACGAACTCGATGTCCGAGATGCTGAGTCTGATGTGCCCCACGGGGCAGTGAGTTGGACCACGAGGGCTCCAGGTTCCCGAAACGCGGGGATACGTATCGGCGGCACCCCGTCGAGCGAACGGTTCGCCCCGAGAGCGCGGTCGAAGGCTCAGCCCTCGGCCGGCTCTTCCGCGGGTGGGAAGTACACCACCTGCGCGCCGATGCGGTGCCCCGGCGCGATCCCGGTACCGAGCTCCTCCACGCGGAACACGTCCGCCGGCAGCATCAACGACCCCCGCAGCCGCTCCATCGTGTCGGGCACGAAGGGGTACAGCATGATCATCAGGTTCTTCAGCACGAAGAAGCACGAGTAGAGCGCATCCGCCCGCTCCTTCTCCGGACGCCGGTCGTCGTGCGGCTTCCACTGCGCGAACATGCCGTTGATCAGCCGCGCATAGTTCTCCAGCTCGTTCAGCAGCACCAGGTAGCTGGCCTTGCTCATCGAGCGCAGGTACGCCGAGACGATCTGGTACGTGCGCTCCTCGACCTTCGCGTCGAGCACACCCTCGGGCACGACGCCGCCGAACTTCGAGTGACACGCCGCGATCGGCTTCTCGAACGCCGCGTTCATCGGCCCCGCGAGGAACCGGTTGCGCTCGTCGAGCGCCGCCAGCCGGAAGTCGGACTTGCGATCGACGAGCCCGAGCGTCGACAGGAAGTAGCGCACCTGATCCGCGGAGTAGCCCTTGTCGTCGAGCAGCTCGTCGCCGGTGTAGAAGTTGCCCACCGACTTGCTCATCTTCTGCCCGTCGACGAGCAGGTGGTGGCAGCCCAGCACCTCGGTGAGCTGGTACTCGCCCGCCACGGGCAGCCGCAGCGGATCCGGCTGCGAGCCCAGCCACAGCGCGCCCTGCATCAGCACGTAGAAGTAGACGTTGTCCTCGCCGAGGAACTGGAAGACCCGCGCCTCGGGGTCCTGCCAGTACGCGCGCCACGCCTCGTCGTCCTCGCCGCGCTTCGCGAGCGCGACCTGCGAGAACGCGATCGGAGCGATCAGCGAGTCCGGCCACACGTACAGCGTCTTGCCGTGCATGTCCGGATCGAGATCCTCCGGCAGCGGAATCCCCCAGCTCACGTCGCGGGTGATCGAGCGATGCGCCCAGCCGTCGAGGATCTCGTTGGGGATGCGCTCGGCCTGCAGACGCTCGCGCGCCGCCTCGAGATCGGCCTTGCGCTGGAACGCCAGCGCCACGCGCTTGCCCGGCGCATAGCGGCTCTGGTGCGCGGGCAGCTCGGCCTTGATCTCCTTGTAGCGGGCCTCGTGCGTGTTCGCGAAGCTGAGCGTCGGCAGCACGGTGTTGTACACCTCGCTGTAGACCGCCTTGCGCCACGTATCCTTCTTGGAGCGGATCCAGTCGGCCAACGGGTCGGCGACCTTCCACAGATCGAGCCACCAGTGCACCGTCTCGCGCTGCTCCGGCACCGCGTCGGAGAGCGTGCTCTTGGGCTCGATGAGCTGGTCGGGCTGGTACTGAGCGCCGCAGTTGTCGCACGCGTCGCTGTACGCACCGTCGTGCCCGCACGAGGGACAGATCCCGCTGACGAAGCGGTCCTGCAGGAAGCGCTGCAGCTTCGGGTCGTACCACTGCTTGCTGGTGCGCTTCTCCAGCATGTCGTTGGCGTGCAGCTGGCGGATGAACCGATCCACGAGCGCACGCTGGCGACCGAAGCAGTCCGGCTGGCTCGTGCCCGAGTAGACGTCGAGGCTGATGTGGTAGCGCTCCATCGTGCGCGACTGCTGGCCATGGACGCCGTCGATCTGCTCGCGCACGGTGATGCCGGCGCGGATCGCCGAGAGCTCGGTCGCGGAGCCGTGGTCGTCGGTGCCGCACACGAACAACACGTCCTGCGCGCCGACCAGCATCCGCATCCAGCGGGCGAAGATGTCGGCCGGGACCTGTGCGCCCGCGAGATGGCCGAGGTGCAGCGGCCCGTTCGCGTAGGGCATCCCGGCGGTCACCACGACCTTCTTCGGACGCGGCCAGCCCGCGATGAGGCTGGGAAGCGTCGGCTTCGTCGGCTTGGCTGGCTTGCTCACGGCGGGCTTCTTGTAGCACCCGCCTCGGCTCAGCGCACCAGGCTCGCCCGCAGTCGCTCGGCCGCCGCCACGTCGACGGCGACCGTCGTCGGGTGATGGCCGCAGCGTGCGATGGCCAGCGGCGATCCGCCGGCGCAGTGCGCCACGAGCAACGACGACGGAACCTTGCCGTCGCGTGCGAGCTCGAGCTGCGTCCACACCGCTCGGCCCGGTCGGAGCTCGGCGAGCAGCGCCCGCATCTCCGCCGCGTACGTCACCGCCTCGGCCGCCTCGATGTACTCGCGCACGAAGGTCTGGCTGACGACGATCAGCGCATCGGGCTCGAGCTCGCGATCGAGTCGCCGCAGTCGCGCCGGCACGTGCACCGCTCTCACCTGCTCGATCCGCGGCGGCGTCGCGTCGGCTCTCGCACGCGTCATCGCCTCGATCGCGGAGTCCAGCCGCCGCAGCCGTGCGACGTCGCCGGGCCAGATGCACGCGCGCAGCCACGTCGCCTGGTCGGGCCGATTCGCATCGAACAGATCGATCGGGTCCGAGTCGTAGCCGATGCGCGCCACGACCTTGCCGCCGTCGACCGGCAATCGCCGGCCGCTGCCGTCGACCCACGGCGCCGCGAGCCGATCGGCGACGAGCGCCAGCCCGGCCGAGCACCCGACATCGACCAGCGCGATCGGGCGACCGCCCGCGAGCGCAGCCGGCCACCGCCACGCGACCGCGCGCGACACGTCGTTGGTCTGCACCTTGCGGGTCGCGAGCGTGAGCCACAGCGTGAAGCGCTCGGGGGCCAGCGCGCTCGCGAGCGCCGCACGCGTGACTTTGTCGAGCTGCGGGTGCTCGTCGGCGAAGGCCGTCGCGAGCGGGTGCTTCTCGTCACCGACGAGCGCGTCGTAGCGCAGCGCGGCGAGCAGCAGGAGCGGCCGCTCGTACGACGCGACGAAGCTCCGCCGTCGCAGCGCCCGCGCCATGCGCTCCACGATCGGCTGCTCCGCAGTCGGCCCGCACACGAGCTCGAGCAGCAGCTCGACCGCGCGCAGGTAGATCGGGTTCGAGTCGCCGATGAGCTCGAGATGCGCCGCGAGATCGTCGGCGAGCCCTTCGATCCCCGACCGCATCGCCACGGACTCCTGCCGACCGCGTCACCCGCACACGCGGCAGAACGCCGCGATGGCGCCGTCGATCGTCGCGTCGTCGGTCGCGAGCGACATCCGCAGGTAGCCGGGCGCACCGAACGCGATGCCCGGCACAACGATCGTGCGCTCGGCGACGAGCCGCTCGGTGAGCTCGACGTCGCCGCCGCCCTCGGTGCGCAAGCGCTCGGGCAGCCCCGGGAACAGGAAGAAGCCCGCGCGCGGCGGCGGCAGCTCGAAGCCGAGCTCGGTGAGCGCGCCCGCCATGCGGCGGCACTTGTTCGCGTACACCGAGACGTCGACGCGGCCCTCGGGATCCGCGAGCACCTTCGGCAGCACGCGCTGCATGAGCGCCGGTGCGTTGACGAAGCCGAGCACGCGCGTGCAGTAGGCCGCCGCGCGCGTGAGCCCCTCGCGATCGGCGAGCTGCGGCGAGATGAGCAGGTAGCCGATGCGCTCGCCTGCGAGCCCGAGATCCTTCGAGTGGCTCGTGACCAGCACCGTGTCGGGATAGCGCGTGAGCATCGACGGCACGGTGGAGCCGTCGTAGACGAGATCGCGGTACGGCGCGTCCTCGATCACCGCGATCGCACGCCCACGCCCGCCGTTCGCACGCGCGAGCAGCCGCGCGAGCGCGTCGAGCTCCGCGCCGTCGTAGATCACCCCGGTCGGGTTGTTCGGCGAGTTGAGCAGCAGCCACCGCGTGCGCGGCCCGATCGCGCGATCGATCGCCGCGAGATCGAGCGAGAAGCCCGGCGAGGACGGCACCACGACGAGCCGCGCGCCGACGGTCGCGCAGTAGTGCTCGTACTCCGAGAAGTACGGCGCCGGCACCACCACCTCGTCGCCCGGATCGAGCATCGCCTGCGCGAGCACGTTGAGCGCACCGGCCGCACCGACGGACATCGTCACGTCGCTGGGCTCGAACGGCACCCCGTAGCGCTCGGCCTCGTGGGCGGCGATGAACGCACGCACCTCGCCGAAGCCCGCGTTCGTCATGTAGCGGTGCATCCCCGGCGGCTCGTCGGTGAGCAATTCCAGCACGGCGCGCCGCCAGACCGGGGGCGGCTCGAGGCTGGGGTTGCCCAGCGAGAGATCGAACACGGGCGCCGCCCGATCGAGCCGGAGCTGGGCCGCGAGCTCGAACATCCGCCGCGTCCACGACTCGCGGGACGCCGACAGCGTATGCGCTACACGTTTGGAGAGCTGACCGCGACCGTCCGGGACCGTCGGCCGCCAGGGCGCGTCGTCTGCCACGAGCGTCGAACGTAGCAGGCGAACCCGGCGAATTGGGCGCCGGCATCGGGTGACTGCGCGTGCGTGTGCGCTATGCTGCGCCCGGCCCCGACGGGGCGATTTCGGCACATGGACGTCGAGCAGTCACTTTCGGGCCACAACATCGCGTTCCTCGAGGCCCTCTACGAGGAGTACGAGCGCGATCCCGCAGCGATCGATCCGGCGTGGCGCGCCCTGATCGAGAAGGAGCGTGCGCGCCCGAGCAACGGCCACGCCAAGGGCGCACCGCTGGCTCGCGCGTCCGGCGACGCCGACCGGGCCGAGCAGGCCGCGCTGCAGTCCGCGGTCGACCGACTCATCGAGCACTACCGGATCATCGGGCACGTGCGCGCGCAGATCGATCCACTCGGTCGCCCCCGCCGCCAGCACACCGACGCGCTCGACCTCGGCTACTTCGGGCTCGACGACCGCCACCTCCAGCGCCGCTTCGATCCCGGCTCGCTGTTCCCCGGTCGGCGCTCGGCAACGCTCGCCGAGATCCTCGGGCGCCTGCAGAACACGTACACGCGCGGCATCGGCATCGAGTACTGGTCGATGAACGACGTCGCCCAGCGCAACTGGCTGCGCGACGAGATGGAGCCGACCGAGAACCTGGTCGTGCCGCCGCCCGCCGAGCAGTTCAACCTGCTGCGCTCGCTCACGCGCGCCGACGCGGTCGATCGCTTCCTGCACACGAAGTTCATCGGCGCGAAGCGGTTCTCGATCGACGGGGCCGAGGCGATGATCTCGCTGCTCGAGACGCTGGTCGAGCAGGCCGGCGAGCTCGGCGTCGAAGAGGTCTGCTTCGGCATGGCGCACCGAGGGCGTCTGTCGCTCTTGTGCACGCTGCTCGGCGCCACGCCGGCGCAGGTGTTCTCGCGCTTCGCCGGCGTCGACGATCCGCACGAGGCGCTCGGCTCCGGCGACGTGAAGTACCACCTGGGCTCGTGGCGCGACTACGTCACCCGCGGCGGCAAGCCGATGTACCTCGCGCTCGCGTTCAACCCGAGCCACCTCGAGGCGATCACGCCGGTCATCGGCGGCCGCATCCGCGCCTCGCAGGACCGCCGTGCGAAGGGCAAGCAGAACCGTGCGCTCGCGGTCACGCTGCACGGCGACGCCGCGATGATGGGCCAGGGCGTGGTCGCCGAGACGCTGAACCTGTCGCGGCTCGCCGGCTACAACAACCTCGGCTCGATCCGCGTGGTGATCAACAACCAGATCGGCTTCACCACGAACCCCGAGGACGGGCGCTCGACGATCTACCCCACCGCGGTCGCCGACATGCTCGACGTGCCCATCTTCCACGTCAACGGCGACGACCCCGAGGCCGCAGCCTACGTCGCACGGCTCGCGATCCAGTTCCGGCAGCAGTTCGCGCGCGACGTGATCATCAACCTGGTTTGCTTCCGCCGCTACGGCCACAACGAGGGCGACGAGCCCACGTTCACGCAGCCGCGGATGTACGAGCTCATCTCGAAGCGGCCGACGGTGCTCGAGCAGTACCAGCAGCGGCTCATCGAGCGCGGCACGGTCACGCGCGAGCAGTGCGATCAGCTCGCCGCCGAGTTCCGCGACGAGTTCGAGCGCGCGCTGGCGGAGATCAAGGACAAGGGCCCGCAGCCGCTGCGCTCGCCGATGCACGGCGTGTGGCGGAACTACATCGGCGGGCCCGAGTCGCCGACACACGAGGTGCCCACCGCGATCGATCGCGAGACGATCGAGCGCATCGGGCACGCGCTCACGCACCCGCCGCAGGATTTCAACCTGCACCCGAAGCTGCGCAAGTTCGTGGGCGAGCTCGGCGAGATGGCGAGCGGCCACAGCCCCGTCTCGTGGGCGATGGGCGAGCACCTCGCGTACGGCTCGTTGCTGCTGCAGGGCCAGCACGTGCGGATCTCGGGGCAGGACTCGATCCGCGGCACGTTCACGCACCGGCACGCGGCGTACATCGACACGCAGACGGAGCAGCGCTGGTTTCCGCTGCGCTCGCTCGCGCCCAACCAGGGCCGCTTCGACGTCTGGAACAGCCCGCTCTCCGAGTTCGCGGTGATGGGCTTCGAGTTCGGCTACAGCCTCGCGGCCCCCGACACGCTCGTGATCTGGGAGGCGCAGTTCGGCGATTTCGCCAACGGCGCGCAGGTGATCATCGACCAGTTCCTGTCGAGCTGCGAAGACAAGTGGAACCGGCTCTCCGGGCTCGTGCTGTTCCTGCCGCACGGCTTCGAGGGTCAGGGCCCCGAGCACTCCAGCGCACGGCTCGAGCGCTTCTTGCAGCTCTGCGGCGAGGACAACATGCAGGTGTGCAACGTCAGCACCGCGGGGCAGATGTTCCACATGCTGCGGAGGCAGGCGCTCCGCCGGTGGCGCAAGCCGCTCATCGTCATGACGCCGAAGAGCCTGCTGCGCACGCGGGCCTCGTTCTCGCCGCTCGAGGAGATCGAGCGCGGGCAGTTCATGCGCGTCATCGACGACGCCACCGCGAAGCCCGAGGCGATCCGCCGCGTCATCGCCTGCACCGGCAAGGTCTACTACGATCTGCTCGCGGCCCGCGAAGAGCGCAAGCGCGACGACGTGGCGCTCGTGCGCGTCGAGCAGCTCTATCCCTTCCCGCGTGCGCAGCTCGGCGAGGCGCTCGCGCGCTACGGCAGCGCGACCGAGCTCGTGTGGGCGCAGGAAGAGCCGGTGAACATGGGCGCGTGGCCGTACATGCGCCCGCTGCTCGAAGAGCTCGGCGATGGTCGGCGCGGCCTGCGATGCGTCGCGCGGGGCGAGAGCGCGAGCCCGGCGACCGGGTCGCTGCAGAGCCACGAGCTCGAACTCAAGATGTTGCTCGACGACGCGTTCGGTTGATCCACTAGAGGCGACGACAGATGGCGATCCAGATCCGAGTTCCACAGATGGGCGAGTCGGTCACCGAGGGAGTGATCGCGCGTTGGCTGAAGGCCGAGGGCGATGCGGTCGCCGCCGACGAGCCGCTGGTCGAGGTCGAGACCGACAAGATCACGATCGAGGTGCCGGCCCCCTCCGCCGGCGTGCTGAAGAGCCACATCGCGGTCGAGGGCACCACGGTCGGCGTCGGGCAGACGATCGGCGAGATCGACGAGAGCGCGCGGCCGAGCGGCGGCAACGGCAAGCCCGCCGCGGCCAAGCCGGCGGCCGCGCCCGCGGCCGCGCCCGCGGCTGCACCGGTC
>CAZFKC010000082.1:4200-45494 GCA_964519175.1 uncultured Nannocystaceae bacterium | reverse complement strand
CCCCCCCCCCCCCCCCCCCCCCCCCCCCCCCCCCCCCCCCCCCCCCCCCCACCCCTTTTTTTTTTAATGATACGGCGACCACCGAGATCTACACGACGACGGACAGCAAGGGCAACACGGTCACGCGCACGCGCACGCGCATCGAGACCGAGTGGCGCAGCCTGCAGGGTAGCTGGGCCGCATACGTCGACGACATCCTCGTCACCGCGTCGCGCGGGCTGCCCGACGTCGAGCTCGACGGCATCGAGCCCTTCGATCTGCGCACGCTCGCGCGCTTCAACCCGTCGATCCTCGCGGGCTGGATCGCCGAAGACCCCTCGATCGTGCCCGCCGAGTGCCAGCAGCGTGCGCGCGTCGAGATCGAGAACGTCATCGGCCGCCGGCTCGCCGCGCACATGCCGGGCGACAAGCACCGCTCGCTGCACTTCAACTGGCGCACGCAGCACGAGGATCTCGAGCTCGTGATGCTGCCGGTGTGGGTGCTCGCCGTGCGCTACGCGAAGGACAAGCCGCCGGTGCGGCTCGTGCTCAACGGACAGACCGGCCAGGTCCACGGCCGCTCGCCACTTTCATGGCCGAAGATCATCGCGCTCAGCCTCGGGGTGATCGCGGTGATCGTCGTGATCGCGCTCGTCATGGGGTCGAAGTGAGCACCGCCGCCGCCCCCTGTCGACGATGCGCGAGCCCGGTCGAGACCGGGGACTTCCGCTGTGCGATCTGCGGGCTGCCCACGCCGCCGCCGTCTCCCGAAGAGCGCGCGGCGATGCAGGAGACGATCGCCGAGATCCTGCGCTGCCACGGCTGCGGCGCCGCGATGGCCTACGACATCAAGGCCGCCGCACCGAAGTGCAGCTTCTGCGGCAACGTGATGGCGGTCGAGCGCCCCGAGGATCCCGTCGAGGTCGCCGAGGCGTTCCTGCACTTCCGCGTCGACGCCGAACAGGCGAAGGCGGCGCTGAAGAAGTGGATGGGCGGGCTCGGCTGGTTCCGTCCGCCCGATCTGCGCACCACCGCCGTCGTCGACAAGCTGCAGCCGCTCTGGTGGGCCGGGTGGGTGTTCGAGGCCGACGTCTCGGTCACGTGGGCCGCCGACTCCGACGCCGGCTCGCGCCGCTCCGCATGGGCACCGCACGCCGGTGCGTTCGCGCTGCGGCTCGAGAACGTGGTGGTCTCCGCGTCGCGCGGGCTCACCGAGAAGGAGTGCAGCGCGCTGGCCCGCGGCTACAACCTCGCCGATGCCAGCCCGCAGGCGCACCAGCATCCCGGCGCGAGCATCGAGCAGTTCGACGTGCAGCGCTCCGCGGCGCGCAAGACGATCAGCGCCGCACTCACCAACGTCGCTGCCGGCCAGGCCCAGACCCACGTGCCGGGCAGCAGCGTCCGCAACCTCAACGTCGCCGTGGTGCCGCAGGGCATGCGCACGCGTCGACTCGGCTTCCCCGCCTACGTGCTCGCCTACCGCTACCAGGACTCGGTGTACCGCGCGATCGTGCACGGGCAGAACCCCGAGATCGTCCACGGCGCGGCCCCGGTCGCATGGCTGCGCATCGCGATGATCGTGGTGGGCGCGGTCGCTGCGATCGCGCTCGTGGCGGTCATCATCATGCTGGTGAAATGACGATGTCGATCTGGTCCCCCGAGCTCTGGCACCGCGCGTTCGAGCTCGCGGCGCAGGCCCACCACGGACAGAAGCTGCCCGGCGGCGAGCTGCCCTACGCGCTGCATCCGTGCGCGGTCGCGATGGAGCTCACCTGGGCGCTCGCGCAGCGCGACGACGTCGCCGATCCGGATCTCGCGGTCGCCTGCGCGCTCCTACACGACGTCGTCGAGGACACGGAGGTCGGGCTCGACACGATCCGTGCGCAGTTCGGCGACGCGGTCGCGGCCGGCGTCGCGGCGCTGAGCAAGGATCCGTCGGCGGGCGACAAGCCGGCGCAGATGCGCGACAGCCTGCGCCGCATCAAGGCCCAGCCGCACGAGGTGTGGATGGTGAAGCTCGCCGATCGCATCCACAACCTGCGCGATCCGCCGCACTACTGGAGCGCGCAGAAGATCGCGGGCTATCGCGAGGAAGCGAAGCTCATCCTCGCCGAGCTCGGCCCTGCGTGCGCCGTGCTGTCGGCGCGGCTGTCCGCGCGCATCGCCGCCTACGGTCGGTGAGGCTCGGCCTCGACGTACTTCAGCGTCGGGGCGAGCGGCGGCCAATAGGCGTGCACGGTGACGAGGATGTCGCGGATCGACGCCGGGCTCGCGGCCGCGTTGCCGAACGAGTGGATGTCGGCGTCGAACGAGCCGATCACACCACCCGGCAGCACGCGCTGCGCTCCCCCGGTGCGCACGACCGTGTCTTCGCCGGCGCACCGGTACTGCTGCTCGATGCCCACGCCCGAGACGACCTTCACCGCGCATGCGGAGCCGCGATGGTCGTGGATCGGGCTCTTCTGTCCCGGCAGCCACGCCATCACGAACACCTCGACGCTGGGTCGACGCAACACCAGCGTGCGCACGTAGGCCGCGGTGTCGATCGCGATCGACTCGCCCAGCGCGTCGGCGTCGAGCTCGATCGCAGCGAGCGCGCGCTGCAGTCCCTCGAGCGGGTTTCCGAGCGGCACGAGCGAGAGCGCGTCGAACAGCGGCAACAGCACCCGCGGCGGGCGTTCGGTCAGATCACCGCGCACGGCGGGCGTCATCACCTCACGGTATCACCGCGACGAGTCGGCGCGGAGCCGCGGCGGCGCGCTACGCAGCTCCTCGGTGACGGTGGCGAGGCTCCCCACCCCGAGGACGTGGCGGAGGCTCGCGGATTGGTTCCCGCGAGCCTGCGCGCGTCAGCGCGCCGGGGCCACGCGATAGACGAGCCCGTCGTTGTCCGGGCCGCCGTAGATGCCGTCGAACGTCGTGAAGTAGACGTTGCCGTAGGCGTCGTAGCCGTTGCCGGCGACGAGCTCACCGAGGTTCGCGACCTCGCCGAGATCCGTCGCGGTGCTGCCGTCCCACTCGAGCCCGTAGATCCGCCGCGTGCAGAAGTCGCCGTACAGATACGTGCCGTCCCACGCCGGCACCTCGCACGAGCGATACACGCCGCCGCCCGTGATCGAGCACGGCGAGCCGGAGTGGTAGTAGGCGAACACCGGCGAGATCTGGCCGTCGGCGTTCGGCTGGTTCGCGGGCGCGCCCTCGTCGCAGCCGGGATCGTTCTGGCAGAGCGAGCCTTCCATCGCGCTCCAGCCGTAGTCACCGCCCTTGACCGCGATGTTGACCTCTTCCCACTCGCTCTGCCCGACGTCGCCGACCCACAGATCGCCCGTCGCCGGATCGAAGCTGAAGCGCCACGGGTTGCGGAAGCCCCACGCGAAGACCTCCGGCGCGAAGTCGGGATCGTCGGCGAACGCGTTGTCGTCGGGGATCGTGTAGTCGAAGGGCCCGAGGTCGTCGCACTGGGCATCGGGCCCGTCGACGCACGCCACGACCTCGTCGGGCATGCCGTCGGGCTCGACGCCGATGCGCAGGATCTTCGCGAGGATGACCGACTTGTTGCGCGCGGCCTGTGCCGTGTCGTAGCCGTCGCCGCCGTCGCCGAGCCCGAGGTAGAGATAGCCGTCGGGCCCGAACTGCATCGAGCCACCGTTGTGGTTCGCGAACGGCTGCGCCGCCTCGATGACCAGGCGGTAGCTGTCGGGATCGACCTGGTTCGGATCGCCGTCCATCACCGAGAACTCCGCGACGCGCGTCGGCGGATCGACCATGCCGGCCGGCGAGTACGCGACGTAGATGCGCGGGTCGGTGGGGAAGTCGGGGTGGAACGCGAGGCTGAACAGGCCGTTCTCGCAGCCGATCGACGTCGTCTGTGCGCACGCGACCGGCCAGTCGAAGAACGTCGCCTCGGGCGCGGTGGTCTCACCGGGCTCGAGGATGCGGATCGTGCCGGTCTGCTCGACCACGAACAGTCGATCGGGCTCGGTCGGGTGCCCGACGACCTGCACGGGCCGCGAGAACCCGTTGGCCACGAGCTGCAGCCCGATCTCCGGGTTGCCGTCGACCGGCGTGTACGGGCACTCGACGGTGCCGGTCTCGCCGGTGCTCGTGCTCGAGTCGACCATCGTCGTCATGCCGGTCGTGCCCGGCCCCGTCGCGTCCGTCATCGAGTCGGTGGTCGACACCGTCGTCGACACGCTGGTCTCCGGTGCCGTCGTCTCGAGCGTGCTCGACTGCGTCGGGTTGCTCACCGAGCTCGACCCACCGGCGCTGCTGCTGCTGCCGCCGGCCGTGTCGCTGGGCGAGTCGCTCGGACAACCGGCGAGCGCGAGGGAGACGAGGAACGCGGAGGGGGGAAGCGAGACGATGCGCATGTCGTGAGTCCAGTCGAGGCGGTCATTGCGGAGCGACGCGATAGACGAGCCCGTCGCTGATCGGCCCGTTGGGGATCGCATCGACGGTGGTCACGAAGACGTCGCCGTACGCGTTCCAGCCGGTGCCGAGCAGACGCTCGCCGACGTCGAGCACGTTGCCGAGATCGGTCACCGTGCTGCCGTCCCACACGAGGGCCGCGAGGTTCCCGGCGCAGTAGTCACCGTACAGATAGATGCCGTCCCACGCCGGCACCTCGCACGAGTGGTAGACGCTGCCGCCGGTGACCGAGCAGCCCTCGCTGTGCGGGTAGTCGATGATCGGCGTGTACATCATGTCGCCGTTCATCGTGCCGGGTGCGGCCGACGTGTCGCAATCGGCACCCTGGAAGCACGTGTTGCCCTCCATGATGTGCCAGCCGTAGTCGCCGCCCTTCACGACGACGTCGACCTCTTCGACCTGGTCCTGCCCGACGTCGCCGACATAGAGATCGCCGTTCGCGGCGTCGAACGAGAACCGCCAGGGATTGCGGAAGCCCCACGCCCAGATCTCGGGGGCGTAGTCGCCGTCGCCGACGAACGGATTGTCCTCGGGGATCGTGTAGTCGAACTCGGGGTTCGCGTCGCAGTAGTCGTAGCAGGACACCGGGTTGTCCGGCGTGCCGTCGGGCTCGACGTCGATGCGCAGGATCTTCGAGAGGATCACCGAGGTGTCGCGGCCCGTCTGCTGCGGATCGTCGTCGGCGTTGCCGCCGTCGCCGAGCCCGAAGTAGAGCAGGCCGTCGGGGCCGAACGCG
This sequence comes from uncultured Nannocystaceae bacterium, assembly GCA_964519175.1. GTDB lineage: Bacteria > Myxococcota_A > Polyangia > Nannocystales > Nannocystaceae > Xiheibacterium. The sequence goes on along the minus strand of CAZFKC010000082.1, from coordinate 40,351 downwards.
ATCATGCCGCCGTTGTGGTTTCCGGCCGGCTGCGCGCTCTCGATCACGACGCGCTCGCTGCCCATGTCGACGTGGTTGTCGTCGCCGGCGGCGAGCATGAACTCGCTGACGCGCGTCGGCGGATCGCCGGCCGTGCCCGCCGGGCTGTACGCGATGTACACGCGCGGGTCGGTGGGGAAGTCGGGGTGGAACGCGAAGCCGAGCAAGCCGCGCTCGCAGCCGATCGTGCCGCTGCCGCCGCACGAGACCTCGATCTCGAGGAACGCATCGTCGGGCGCGGTCGTCATCCCCGGCTCGAGGATGCGGATGTGGCCGCCTTGCTCGACGACGAACAGACGATCGGGCTCGGTCGGGTGGCCGATCGCGAGCACCGGGCGATCGAAGCCGTTCGCGACCTGCGTCAGACCGATCGCCGGCATGCCGTCGACCGGCGTGTACGGGCACGGCAGCTCGCCGGTGTCGGTCTCGCCCATCGTGCTCTCGCCGACGGTGGTGTCCGGGCTCGTCGAGGTCGGGCTCGACGTCATCGAGGTCGTCGCCTCGGTGGTCATCGTGGTCGTCGGGCTCGTCGTGGTGGTCGACATCGTGGTGCCGTCGCTGGTCGACGCGCCGTCGGTACCCGAGCCGCTCGGCTCGTCCTTGCCGCAGGCGAGCACGAGCGAGAGCGTAGTGAGCGAGAGTCGAAGCCAAACGCGGTTCATGGGCAAGCCTCCGAAGATCGCCCACGCACGGCGTGGACGACCTCGGCAAGCTATCACGCCCGCGAACGCGACGGGAACGCGCGCAGCCGCGCGTGGACACCAGCATCGAGTGAGCGAAGCGCGGGCTCGCTCACTTGTGCTTCACGCAGATGACCGGTCCCGGCCCGGCCTTGGGGGGCAGACCACCGACGCTTCCGCTCCAGAACTTCGTGCCGTCGGCGACCCACGTCTTGGGCAGCCCGAGCGACTTCGCCTGCGACATCGACGGGAGCTTCCAGCCCTTCACGTTCGCGATCTTGCCGCCGCACTTCGCGAGCGCCTGGGAGATGTTGGTCGCGCCGCCGACGCTGCTCTTGGTGAAGTAGAAGCTGCCCTTCTCCTTCACCTTGCCCTTGTCGATCTTCGGCCCGCTCGGCGGCGGCTTCGGATCGTGGCCACCGCCGCCGGTCGGATCGGGATCGCCACCCGTGGGATCCGGATCACCGCCCGTGTTGCCACCGGTATTTCCGCCGCCGGTGTTGCCACCTTCGCCGCCGGTCGCGGGCGTTCCACCCTCGCCGCCGCCTTCGCCCCCGGCCTCGCCGCCGTCGGCCTTCGTGTCGTTGCCGCCGTCGGCCTTCGTGTCGGCCGTGTCGGAGGTGTCCTTCGCGTCGCCGCCTTCGGCCTTCGTGTCGGCCGAGCTGTCCTTCGCGTCGCCACCTTCGGCCTTCGTGTCGGCGGTGTCGGAAGTGTCCTTCGCGTCGCCGCCCTCGGCCTTCGCCTCACCCGCGGTGTCCTTCGCCTCACCCGCGGTGTCCTTCGCCTCGCCCGCGGTGTCCTTCGCCTCGCCCGCGGTGGTCTTCGCGTCGCCGCCGTCGGCCTTCGCACCGCCGTCGGCACCGACCGCGACCTCGCCACCTTCGCTCTTGTCGTTGCTCGCGTGCTTGTCGTCGGTCTTCGTGCTCGGCGTGCGCGTCGCGTACCACGCGGCCGCACCACCGCCACCGACGAGCAACACGAGCACGCCGATCAACAGGCCCTTGCCACCGCCGATGTTGCGATCGGGGCGGCGATCGTCGGCGACCGCATCGAAGTTGCCGAACCCGCCGATGGTCGGGGCCGACTGCCCCGGCCCGGACATCTCGCCCGACCACGTCGGGCCGGTCGCGGCCGGCGTGCCCACCGTGCCGAGCGTCGGGCTCGCCGCGTGTTGGAATGCAGCGGGACCCTGCGGCGGCTGCGGTGGAGTCGTGGGCGCGTGCGGATGCATCGCCTGCGGCGGACCGCTCGCGAACGCGGTCGCGCCCGGCGGCGGCGTGATCGCGACCTGCGGCATGCCGGTGCTCGCCACCGTCGCACCGGGCGGTGGCGGCGACTTGGTGTGCATCGACGGCTGCGGGGCCGAGATCGCGGTGCCGGAGGCCGGCAGCCATGGCGCGCCCGCGGCATTCTCGTAGGGCTCGAGCGCATCCGACAGCGCCTGCGCGCTGGGCCAGCGCTCCTGCGGGTTCTTGCGCAGACAACGAGCGATGACGTCCGCGAGCCCGGGCTGCACGTGGCCCGCGACGGTCTGCAAGGGCGGCGGATCCTTCGCGGCGACGTTGATGAGCGTCGCGGCCATCGTCGCGCCGACGAACGGATTCCGGCCGGCGAGCGCCCAGTAGAGGATGACGCCCATCGCCCAGATGTCGGTGCGCGCGTCGGTCTGCGCGGCACCTTCGGTCTGCTCGGGCGACATGTACTCGGGCGTGCCCATGAGCACGCCCATGCCGGTCTTGCCCGCGTTCTCGCCCTGCGTGAACTTCGAGATGCCGAAGTCCATCAGCTTCACCTGCAGCCGGTTCGGCTCGGGCTCGTGCAGGAAGATGTTCTCGGGCTTGAGATCGCGGTGGACGATGCCGACGCCGTGCGCGGCCGCGAGCCCGATCAGCGCCTGACGCACGACCATCACGATCACGCCGGGCTCGACTCGACCCTGACGCTTCACGATGAAGTCCGCGAAGTCGGAGCCGTTCAACATCTCCATCACGATGTACGGCCCGAGCGGGCTGCGACCGAGATCGAGGATGTCGCAGATGTGGCGATTGCCGATGCGACCCGCCGCCGTGGCTTCGTTGCGGAACCGCGCGAGCACGCCCTCGTCGCGCGAGAACTGCACGTGCATCATCTTGATGGCGACGAGCTTCTTGACGAGGATGTTCTCGGCCTTCCACACCGCGCCCATACCGCCCTCGCCGAGCTGCCGCACGAAGCGGAACTTGCCGTCGAGGATGCGCCCCTCGAGCGGGACGAGTCGTTCGGTGTTCGGGCAGAGCAGCACGTCATCCGCATGCTGCTGACCGCAGTGGGGGCACGGCAACAGGCCGGGTCCTGGGGAATTCGCCATGTCCGCGCACACGTATAGCACGGACGGCCGGCGCTCGGGCGCGTTCCCGGCGACTTGTCCAGCGAGTGGCCAGCGACTTCGCTCGGTGGGCGGGCGCGTGCGAAGCTCGCTTGCTAAGCTCCGCGCGACATGTCCAAACGTCTCGTCTCGCTCGCGCTGGTGGCACTCGCCGCGTGCGATCGACTCTCGATCGCATCGGACGACGCCCAGGCCAAGTCGGCGCCCGCGCCCGTCGCTCCCGAAACGCCGAGCAAGGTCGAAATCGTGCCCGACAAGCCGGTCGAGGAGGCGAAGGCGCCGGTGGTCGATCCGAAGACGGGCACCACGCCGGCGGTCGAGACGGTCACGCCGTCGGGCCGCATCGAGGACGAGCACAACACGATCGGCGTGTTCGGGGCCGCGTCGCCGGCGACGGTGTTCGTGACCCAGAAGCAGATCGTGGTCGACCGTTTCTCCATGCGCGAGCTCGAGCTGCCCGCAGGCGCCGGCACCGGCTTCATCTGGGACAACGACGGCCACGTGGTGACGAACTGCCACGTCGCGCTCCAGGACTGCCAGCGCGGCATCAAGGCCGCCAACCTCGCGGTCACGCTGCTCGACAAGAAGGACTACCCCGCGAAGCTCGTCGGCTTCGATCGCTTCCACGACATCGCGGTGCTGAAGATCGATGCGGGCGGTGCTTCGTTGGTACCGATTCGTCGGCCGGAGGCCGGGTACAAGCTCGAGGTCGGACAGAAGGCGGTCGCGATCGGAAATCCGTTCGGGCTCGATCACACGCTGACGGTGGGCGTCATCTCGGCGATCGGTCGCGAGGTGAAGGGCATCGGCGAGGTGACGATCCGCGGCATGGTGCAGACCGACGCCGCGATCAACCCCGGCAACTCGGGGGGTCCGCTGCTCGACTCGCGCGGGCAGCTCATCGGGATGAACACGATGATCTTCTCGACGAGCGGCAGCGCGGCCGGCATCGGCTTCGCGGTGCCGGTCAACACGATCGAGCGCGTGGTGCCGCAGATCGTCCGCACCGGCGGGCCCGAGCGCGTGGGCCTCGGCATCGAAGCGGTCGACGACGCGATCGCGGCGCGCGAGCGCATCGAGGGCGTGATCGTGCAGTCGGTGCAGCCCGGCTCGCCCGCCGACAAGGCCGGCATGCGCTCCGCGAATGCGGCCGGCGGCAGCCTCGTCGTCGACATCATCGTGGGCATCGACGACAAGCGCGTGCGGAATTTCGACGAGCTCTACGGCACGCTCGAGGAGAAGAAAGAGGGCGACGTCGTGAAGGTGTCGGTGCGACGTCTGCCGGAGAACGAGGTCGTGACGCTCGACGTCGCGCTCGTGCAGCTCGCGGCGCGCTGAATCTCGTCTTGGTCGCGCCGTCCGGCGCTCTTCTGGTGCGCGCAGTCGTGCTCGCTGTCCGCCGCGGCAAAGCCACGTCGGGCTCGACCGGCGAGGTCGCTGAGCGAGCCTGTCCGCCGCCGTCCTGCTACGATCGAGGGATGGACGGCCTGCTGCGCGGGATCAACGCCGAGCACACCGTGCGGGTCGTCGCCGCGGTCGCGACCGACGTCGTGCGCGAGTGCTGTCGTCGCCACGGGCTGCGGGGCGTCGAGGCGATCGCGCTCGGCCGCGCGCTGTGTGCCGGCTGCGTGATGGTGACGCTCACCAAGCACGAGACCGAGCGCGTGCGCATCGCGATGCAGGCCGATGGTCCGATCGGTCGCATCCTCGTCGACGCGACCGGCAGCGGCGACGTGCGGGGCTGTCTCGAGCGCAGGCTCGACAAGCCCGAGAGCGTGCCGCCCGAGCCGGCACGCGCCCGCGTCGCGCCGTGGGTCGGCACGGGCGGCAGCCTCGTCGTCACGCGCGACCTCGGGCTCGAGCAGCAGTACCAGGGCGTGATCTCGGTGACCTCGGGCGAGGTCGATCGCGATCTCGAGCGCTACCTCGAGGACTCCGAGCAGCTCCCATCCGCGCTCGCGTGCGAGGTGGTGCTCGACGGCAACGGCGAGGTGACGCGCGCGTGCGCCGTGCTCTGCCAGAGCTTCCCGGGCGCGCCGCCGGAGGTGCTCGAGCCGATCCGCGACGTGCTCGACAGCGAAGCACTCGCGGATCTGCTGCACACCGATCGCCGCATGGAAGAGCTCATGGGCTTCGCGCTGCTCGGCGACGAGTTCGAGGCGATGGGCCGCCACTCGCTGCGCTTCCGCTGCAACTGCGGCCTCGAGCGCGCGATGGCGGTGCTCACGACGCTCGGCGCCGACGATCTCGAAGCGCTGGCGAACGAGCCCGGCGACACCGAGGTCCGCTGCAGCTACTGCAGCGAGGCCTACAACGTGCCGCCGGACAAGCTCCGCGAGCTCGCCGAGATGGTCCGCCAACACCGCTCGTGAGGGCGCGTTCGCACGGCGTTCGAATTCGCCGAGCGAACCGGCTCGCTGCGGGAATTCGAACGCGGCGCGTACATTTCGGCGGAGGCTCTGCAACGAGGGCGCACCGCGGCCGACCCATGGGCCATGTGGATCCATCTCACCGCGCTCATGGGCCGCGACACCCCTCTGCTCACGCGCCCTGACGTGGCGGGATGGCTGTGGCCACGGATGCGCGAGGCGTTTCCTGGCGCGATCGCGGCCTTGCTGATGCCGGATCACCCGCACCTCATGGCCGACTCGGTGGATGCCCCGCACGATCGCCTGCGCTTCGCCCGACTGCTCGGACAATTCGCGCGCAGGTTCGACATCCGCCACGCCGCCGAGGTCGGGGACGCCGAGCCGATCCGCGCGGGCATCGTGCTCGCGCGACAGGTGCGGTACATCGTGCTCAACCCCTGCCGCGACGGTCTCGCTCGCTGTCCGCTCGAGTGGCTGTGGAGCACGCACCGCGATGTCGTCGGCGCGACGGCGGACCCGTGGGTGACTGCGCCACGACTCGCGGCGGCACTCGGTCACTCCGCGAACGGCTTCGCCGAGCGTCACCACACCTACGTGAGCGCCGACCCGAGCACTGCGGTCGCGGGCACGCCCTTCCCGGTCGATGCGACGCCGACGTGCGCACCGCTGGTCGGCCTCGGTGACGTCGCGGTCGCGGCCGCGGCTGCGCTGCGGGTGCCGATCGCGGCGCTGCGCGAGCACGGTCCAGCGCGCGGACTCTTCGCTGCACTCGCGCACCGAGCAGGGCTGGGTCGACACGCGACTGCTCGCCGACCTCTGCGCTTGCGTGCCGCTGACGATCCGGCGCGCCCGGCAGGAGGTCGACGTGCGCGCGCTGGCAGCGGCCCGCCGCTGCCTGGGTGACGCGCGCCTGCGCAGCGCCGTCGCCCCCGCCGAGGTCGCCGCGTGGGCCGCGAACGCGGCGCGCTCGAATTCACCGAGCGAGCCGGTTCGCTCCGCGAAAATGAACGTCCCGCGAACGCGGTAGCATCCGCGGCGTGGGCAAGCCCGTGCGCTTTCGCGTCGTTCCGCAGGAGGAGGGCATGATGCTCGGGCACCTCGTCGCGCGGCGGCTTCCGAAGACCTCCGTCGAGCAGGGGCACGAGCTCGTGCGCGCGGGCGCGGTCTACATGGGGCACCTGCGCGTGCGCGTGCCCACTGCGCGCGTCGCTGCGGGCGAGCGCATCAGCGTGTATCCCGAGGCGATCGCCGAAGAGGAGCTGCCGCTCGAGCTCGTGCGGTTCGTCCATCGCGACGACGAGCTGGTCGTGCTCGACAAGCCGGCCGGCGTGCCCGTCGCGGCGACCCGCGAGAGCGCCCGCGGCACACTCAGCGAAGCGCTGCGCCGCGTGCTCGAGGCCGAGGGCATGGTGCGGCCCTACGTCGGCGTCGTGCACCGGCTCGATCGCGGGGCCTCGGGGCTCGTGCTGTTCACGATCCGTTCGGTCGCGAACAAGAGCATGCACAAGCAGTTCGCCGAGCACTCGATCTCGCGGCGCTATCGCCTGCGCGTGCACGGCATCGCGCCCGAGGCCAGCGAGTGCGCGCTCCCGCTGCTCGAGCTGCACAGCGGCACGAGCAAGGTTGCCGAAGGCAATCCGCACGCACGCGCCGCGCTCACGCGGTTCGTGCGTCGCGATCCGACGACCGAGATGCCCGGCACGTCGCTGCTCGAGGCCGAGCTCGAGACCGGACGACACCATCAGATCCGCGTGCACGCGGCCGCGCTCGGCCATGCGGTGCTCGGCGATCGTCGCTACGGCCCCGGCGACGACGCCGAGCGACTGCTGCTGCACGCGTTCGAGCTGTCGTTCACGCACCCGGGCAGCGGCGCGGCGATCCACCTGCGCACCGAGCTCCCGCCGTGGGCCCGCGCGCAGGGGGACTGACGCAAGGGGATCAGCGCCGCACGAGGAAGTCGACGAAGTGCTCGCGATGCGCGACCAGCTCGACCTCGCGTGCGAGCACCGTGCGCGCATCGACGAGCTCGACGCGGTAGCGGCCGGGCGGCAGACCGCTGCACTCCCAGCGACGGCCGAGCACCAACGGGCTCACGTGCGCGGGTCCGCAGATCCGGATCCGCGGGGCGCCGATTTCGCCCAGGATGTGGCCGGAGATCGTCGCCGTGCCCGAGCCGGGCGGCACTCGCAGGGGGATCACGCGGGAGCTCTGCACCTCGAGGGCCGAAACGGGCCGGCCTCACAAACCTTACATAACCGAACCTGCTAGGCTGCCGGCGTGCGGGGATTCGTCGTCGTCGCCACAGCTCTGGGTGCGCTCGTGCTCGCGACCTCGCCCGCCGCAGCGAGCGAGCGGCGCAGCTACGCGGGCTGGTCGCTGGTCGCGGTCGACGTCCCCTCGGACGCGGCCCTCGACGAGCTGCTCGGGCTCGGCGTGGATCCCTGGCTCGACCATCCGCGACCGGGCGTCGTGCCGGTGCTCGCCTCGCCGAGCCAACGGGCCGTGCTCGCCGCCGACGGCTGGACGACGCACATGCTCGTCGACGACGTGCAGTCGCGGCTCGACGCCGAGCACACGCGACTGCAGCTCCGCGTGCCGCCGCAGCCGGGCGTCGACTACTTCGCGGACTTCCGCGAGCTCGACGAGGTGCACGCGCAGCTCGACACGATGGCGGCGAGCCATCCGGAGCTCGCGAGCGTGGTCGAGCTCGGCGAGTCGATCGAGGGCCGTCCGATCCGTGCGCTCGTGATCGCGGCGGGCGGCGCCGACGATCGACCGACGATCTTCGTGACCGCCGGGCAGCATGCGCGCGAGTGGATCAGCGTGACGTCGTCGATGTACGTCGCGGATCGGTTCCTCGCGAACGCCGAGGAGGCGATGTACGCCGAGGCGCTCGCGGCCGTGCAGCTCGTGATCGTGCCGGTCGTGAACCCCGACGGCTACGAGTTCACGTGGACGGGCGATCGGCTGTGGCGCAAGAACCGGCGCGGTGGCGTCGGTGTCGACACCAACCGCAACTTCGGCTGGGGCTGGGGTGGCGAGGGCGCGAGCGACGTACCCGAGGAGGAGAACTACCGCGGCACCGCGGCGTTCTCGGAGCCGGAGACGCAGGCGGTGCGCGACTACGTGCTCGCGCATCCGGAGCTGGTCGCGTCGCTCGATCTGCACAGCTTCGGGCAGCTCGTGCTCTATCCGTGGGGCGACGTCTACGAGCTGTCGCCCGACGACGCGGAGCTGTCCGCGACCGCGACCGCGATCGCGACCGCGATGTCGGCGGAGGGCGCGACGTACACGCCGCTGCAGAGCGTGAACCTCTATCCCGCGGCGGGGAACATCATCGACTGGGCATACGGCGACGCAGGGCTGCATGCGCTCACCTGCGAGCTGCGGCCGTCGGACGTCGACGAGTTCCAGGACGGGTTCTTGCTGGGGCCCGATCAGATCGCGCCCGTCGGCGAAGAGGCGCTCGCGGGGGTGTGGCAGCTGATCGCGTGGGCGACCGGGGACCTGCCCGATCCGCCCGACGAAGGCAGCAGCAGCGGCGAGGGCTCGTCGTCGAGTGGATCGAGCAGCAGCGACGACGGCGGGAGCACGAGCTCCGTCGACAGCGGTACTGGGAGCTCGTCGAGCTCGGGCACCACGGTCGCCACGACGCTCGCCACGAGTGACGGTACCGGTGACGCGAGTAGCTCGGGGGCGGCGGGCGAGGGTGAGGGCGGTGGGTGTGGATGCACGCAGGCCCGTGATCGCTCTGGGGCGGTCACGGGCCTCTTTGGCGTGCTCGTACTCGGGGGGCGCCGGGCACGGGCACGGGCACGGGTACGGGCACGGAGCAGCGCTTTGCGCTGCTAGAACGGAATGTCGTCGTCCCCCGGATCGGACGGGATGTAGCTCCCGCCTCCGCCGCCACCACCACCACCGCCGCCACCGCCGAAGTCGTCCGGCGGACCATGCTCGCGACCACCACCGCCGCGGTCGCCACGGTCGCCACCACCTCCGCCACCGCCACCGCGTCCACCACCGCCACCACCTCCGCCACCGCCGTCACGGCTGCCGAGGAACTGCACGGCGTCGGCCACCACCTCGGTGACGTACTTCTTCACGCCGTCCTTGTCGTCGTAGTTGCGTGTCTGCAGCCGGCCTTCGATGTAGACCTGTCGACCCTTCGACAGGTACTGGTTGCACGACTCGGCCTGCTTGCCCCACACGACCACGCGATGCCACTCGGTCTCTTCGACGCGATCGTTGCTCTTGTTCGTGTAGACGCGAGTGGTGGCGATGTTCAGCTGACAGACGGCGGTGCCGCCCTGGGTGACGCGCATCTCGGGATCACGTCCGAGATTGCCGATGAGGATCACTTTGTTGACGCTGGCCATGGGGGAAACTCGATCCTTTCGCGAGTGAAGCCACTCTCGACCGCGGCCGCCTGCCTGTTGCAGGGAAAAGAACGCCGCGAGCGCCTCGCGGTCGGCCCGCGGTGCCGACCGGGTTCCTACCACGTGCGTCGGCTCATGTCCGCTCGTCCCTCGCGCCCCACCTGTGCGCGCCGGCCACTGTCCCCTGCGGCCAGGCGCTTGACCTCCTCCCCGCGATCGCTCTAAGTGAGATCCTGGCGATGATCCACGTCGACGTCTCCGTGCTCCTGCCGCTGCGCGACGCCGAGGCGATGGTCGGTCCGCTCGTGCACAACGCCGAGCTCATCCACGAGCTGCTGCGCGCGCGCCACTCCGAGGCGATGACGATCGAGATCCTCGCGCTCGACGAGCGCTCGGGCGACAACACCGCCGCGGTCCTCTCGGTGCTCCACGGTCAGCTCCCGCAGCTGCGCACCCTGCAGGATCTCGATCGCGGCACCGCGCTGCGCTTCGCCGCTCGGCTCGCGCGCGGCGACATCTGGCTCGCGCTCGATCATCCCGTCGCCCCCGAGCTCGCCGCGTGGGCCGTGGGTCAGGTCATCACGGGACAGCGCGCGGCGATCGTCCCGGGGGAGATCCTCGCGCTGCATCGCACCGTCGGCGTCGACGTGCTGCGCGAGCTCGAAGGTGGCCTCGCCGTCGCACAGCACGAGGTCGCGCGGTACCTCCGCCGGCTCGGTCATCGCCCCGCGTTCAGCCCGGCGGCCTCCGCGACGCGACTCGATCGCGCGCTCGTGTTCCTGCGCGGCCACTCGGCGAAGGTCGGGCTCGGCTTCCTCGATCGACCGGTGTCGATCGGCGACGTGCCGGTCGCGAGCAGCCTCCGCCAGCGTGCCTCGATTCTACGGGGCAGACTGCTATAGTCGGCGGGTGAGCCTGGCATCGGCCCTCGTCGCCATCGCCGCGCTGTGCGTGGTGATCATCCTGCACGAGCTCGGCCACTACCTCGCGGCGGTGTGGACCGGGATGAAGGTCGACCGCTTCAGCATCTTCGGCATCGGCCCGCCGATCCTGCGGCTCGGTCGCTTCCGTGGCACCGAGTTCGTGGTGAGCGCGATCCCGTTCGGCGCGTACGTGCAGATCCGCGGCATGGAGCCCGAGGATCCCGACGAGCCCGCGGCCGTCGACCGGCACAGCTTCCGCAACAAGCCGCTCGCGTCGCGCATGCTGGTGATCGCGGGCGGGCCCATCGCGAACTACATCGCTGCGATCGTGATGTCGTTCGCGGTGTTCGCCGGCGCCGGCGTGCCGGCCGGCACCGAGGCCATCGAGATCGGCAAGGTCATCGACGACTCCGCGGCACAGCGGGCGGGGCTGCAGGCCGGCGATCGGCTGGTGTCGGTCGGCAACGTCACCATCGATCCCAGCCAGGAAGCGCGTGACCTGCCGGTCGCGACGCAGAGCCAGCTCGGGCAGAGCATCGACGTCGTGGTCGTGCGCGACGGACAGCCGCTCACGCTCCGCGCCGATCTGCCTGCCGAAGGCGCGGCGCCGCTCGGCATCAAGCCGCGGCTCGTCACCACGTTCGCCGACGTGTCCATCGCGACCGCGGCCGTGACCGCCGTGAAGGCGCCGTTCCTGATCAGCGCGCAGCAGCTCCAGGGGCTGTGGATGCTGATCACGGGGCAGCTGAAGGGCAGCGTGCAGGGCCCGGTCGCGATCGTCGAGTCGATCGCGTCGGAGGCCGAGCTCGGGCTCGTGCCGTTCGTGCTGCAGGCCGCGTTCATCAGCGCGCTGCTCGGCCTCTTCAACCTGCTGCCGCTGCCGGCGCTCGACGGTGGCCGGCTCACCTTCCTCGCGTACGAGGGCCTCGCGCGACGCCGCGCCAGCGCCCGCGTCGAGGAGGCCGTGCACGGCTACGGCATGCTCGCGCTCCTGCTCTTGATCGCGGTGGTCACGATCGGCGACGTTCGACGCCTGCTCTGACCCCTCCGATGGCGCGGCGCAAGACTGGTCCTGCTTCGCAGGAGCGCTCGTCGAAGTCGACGAGTGCTTCGACGCGTCGCAGCACGCGCGAGCGCAACGTGCCCGACGACTGGCGGCCGCGCATCACCAGCGACGAGCAGCTCACCGAGGTGCTCGAGCGCCTGCCGAGCGAGCCGGGCGTGTACATCATGCGCGACCGCCAGGGCGAGGTGGTCTACGTCGGCAAGGCCGCGGTGCTGCGCAATCGCGTGCGGCAGTACTTCAACGGCACCGACACGCGGCTGTTCGTGCCGCTGCTCGCGAAGCTGGTCGGCGACATCGAGACGGTCGTGGTCGCCAACGTCAAAGAGGCGCTGCTGCTCGAGAACAACCTCATCAAGGAGCACCGGCCGCGCTTCAACGTGAAGCTGCGCGACGACGCGAACTACCTCGTGCTGCGGCTCGACCCCAAAGCGGCGTGGCCCCGGCTCGAGCTCGTGCGCAACGTCGGCCACGACGGCGCCTGGTACTTCGGGCCCTACCACTCCGCCCGCTCCGCGCGGCAGTCGCTGCGCGTCATCAACCGCCACTTCCAGCTGCGTACGTGCACCGACTTCGTGCTCGGCCACCGCACGCGACCGTGCCTGCAGCACCAGATCGATCGCTGCCCGGCGCCGTGCGTCTACGAGGTCGATCGCACCGCCTACGCCGACCAGGTCTCCGACGTGCGGCTGTTCCTGCTCGGCCGCCACCTCGAGCTCGTGAAGGGGCTCGAGACGCGCATGCACGACGCCGGCGAGGCGCTCGAGTTCGAGACCGCCGCGCGGCTGCGCGACCAGCTGCACGCGATCGAGCGCACGCTCGAGGCCCAGCAGATCGTCGGCACCACCGATCAGGATCAGGACGCCTTCGGCATGTACCGCGAAGGCGGCCAGGTCGAGCTCGTGGTGCTGCACGTGCGCGAGGGCAAGCTGCAGCAGACGCAGTGCTGGTCGCAGAAGGGCATGGAGCTGCCCGACGCCGACGTGCTGGCGAGCTTCGTCTCGGCCTACTACGACAAGGCCGCGTTCGTGCCCGACGAGGTCGTGCTGCCGGTCGCGTTGCACGAGGACGACGCCGGCCCGCTCGCCGAGTGGCTGCGCGATCGCAAGGGCAAGAAGGTCGCGATCACGGTCCCCGAGCGCGGCGATCGCCGCAAGCTCGTCGCGCTCGCCGGAAAGAACGCGGCCTCGAACTTCGCCTCGCGCCGCGATCGTCGCGAGGACAGCGAGCTCGCGCTGCAGCGGCTGCAGCAGCGGCTCGGGCTGTCCAAGCTGCCGCGCGTGATCGAGTGCTACGACGTCAGCCACATCCAGGGCAGCGACACCGTCGCGTCGATGGTGACGTTCGTCGACGGCGTGGCCGAGAAGTCGCGCTACCGCTCGTTCCGCATCCGCGGCGTGCAGGCGACGGGCGGCGAGGGCCGGCTCGCGCAGGGCATCCGGCAGAACGACGACTTCGCGAGCATGTACGAGGTGCTCGGCCGTCGCTTCCAGCGCGCGCTCTCGGCCACCGATCGCGGCGACGAGGACGATGCGTGGTCGCTGCCGGATCTCGTGGTGATCGACGGTGGCAAGGGCCAGCTCGCCCAGGTGCTCGCCGTCATCGGCGATCTCGGCGTGCCGGTCGGGGCCGAGGGGGTCGACGTGGTCGCGCTCGCGAAGGAGCGCAAGGACGAGATCGGCCGCGGGCGCGACGCGATCGCGCGGCTGCGCGAGCGCAAGTCCGCGCCCACCGTCGCCGAGCCGGCGCCGATCGAGGAGCCGGTTGCCGAGCAACTCGACGTGCAGGCCGACGATGCGCTCGCCGACACGGCCGAGCGCGCGGAGGATGCCGCCGAGTCCGAGGAGACGCCCGAAGCGACGCCGGGCGCCGCGTGGGTGGACTACGTCGTCGCCCAGGCCCAGGCGGGCGCGGCCGAGGGTGCCGAGCACTATCGCGTGCGACCGGAGCGCGTGTTCGTGCCCGGCATCAAGGACGCGATCGTGCTCAAGCCCGGCAGCTCCGAGCGCTACCTGATGGAGCGCGTGCGCGACGAAGCGCACCGCTTCGCGATCACGCTGCACCGCAAGCGTCGCGGCAAGCGATCGCTCAAGAGCGCGCTCGACGACATCGACGGCGTGGGCCCGGCGATCAAGCGCGCGCTCGTGAAGCACCTCGGCTCGGTGGCAGCGATCCGCGCGGCGACGGTGGAGCAGCTGTGCGAGGTTCGAGGGGTCGGCGCGGCTCTGGCCGAACGGATCCGCGCTGCGCTCGGGAGCGATTGATCGCGAGGTGCCGGAGCGCACGCTTCGATCGGCGAGCCGCGTCCGAAATCGACCGACGCCCGCAACCTTCGATTGTGCTCGCGCCTCGATCGGCGCAACCATCGTCGCATGCGGACACGAGGGGTGACTCGCAGTTGGGCAGTCGCGTGCCTACTCGCGCCCGTGGGCCTCGGCACCACGGGCTGCTACACCGGGCTCGACGGCGGCGGCGGTGCCGGTGGGAGCGCGAGTGCAGGCGAGAGCGCAGGCACGGTGGGCGGCAGCGAAGGCGGGGCCAGTGAAGGCGGCAGCGAAGGCGGTGTGCCGGGCTGCGAAGATCCTTCGGCGGGCCCCACCGCGCTGCGGCGACTGACCGCCACGCAGTACAACCACACCGTTCGCGATCTGATCGGCTACACCGACGACGCGGCGGCGGACTTCAGCGCCGACGAGCGCGTCGGTCCGTTCACCAGCAACTTCGCGGCCCCGGTCGGCGATCTGCAGGTCGAGCAGTACATGGCGGCGGCCGAGGAGCTCGCGGCGTGGTCGGTCACCGACATCGGCGCGATCCTCCCCTGCGATCCCGTCGCCGACGGCGAGGACGCCTGCGCGACGCAGCTCATCGCCGAGCTCGCACCGCGCGCGTACCGTCGCCCGCTCGATCAGGCCGAGCTCGCGGCGCTGCAGGCCGTCTTCGAGGCCGGGCGCACGCAGGGCGACTTCGCCAACGGCGTGCGCCTCGTCGTGCAGGCGCTCTTGCAGTCGCCCTGGTTCCTCTATCACGTCGAGTTCGGCGAGAGCGGAGCCGACGACCTCGTCGCGCTCACCGACCACGAGCTCGCGTCGCGGCTCAGCTACTTCATCTGGGACACGATGCCCGACGACGCGCTCTTCGCCGCCGCGGCGGCCGGCACGCTCGGCACCGAGGAAGGGCTCACCGAGCAGGTCGACCGCATGCTCGCCGACGAGAAGGCGCGCGAAGGCATCGCGCACTTCCACCTGCAGTGGCTCGGCGTCGACGAGGTGCAGAACGTCGAGAAGAGCGCCGAGTACTTCCCGACCTTCGACGCCGCGCTGGCCGAGGCGATGCGCACCGAGACCGCCGACTTCGCGAACCACGTCGTCATCGACGGCGACGGCACGCTCGGCACGCTGCTCACCGCGAGCTACACGGTGAGCGAAGACCCGGCCCTGCTCGCGCTCTACGGCGTCACGCTGCCGGCCGACCACGTGGCCGGCGAGCCGATCCCCCTGCCCGCCGACCAGCGCTCCGGCCTGCTCACCCACGCGTCGGTGCTCACCAAGCACGCGCACGCGAACCAGACCTCGCCGGTGCACCGCGGCAAGCTGGTGCGCGAGAACCTGCTGTGCCAGCCGCTGCAGCCGCCGCCACCGGACGTCGACAACGTGCCGCCGTCGCCCGATCCCGACGCGACGACGCGCGAGCGCTTCGAGCAGCACCGCGCCGACCCGGCCTGCTCGGGCTGCCACAACCTCATCGACCCGATCGGGTTCGCGTTCGAGCACTACGACGGCATCGGCGCCTGGCGCACGATGGAAGGCAACCTGGCGGTCGACGCCTCGGGCGAGATCATCGGCACCGACGTCGACCGCGTGATCGACGGGGTGCTCGACATGAACGCCGCGTTCATCGAGAGCGAGCTGGTGCAGGAATGCGTCGGCAAGCAGTGGTTCCGCTTCGCCTTCGGGCGCAACGAGACCACCGACGACACGTGCACCACGGATGCGCTCGGCACCGCGCTCGTCGAGTCGGGAGGTGACATCCGCCAGCTCATCCGCGCGCTGGTGCTCTCCGACGCGTTCCGGCACCGCCGGCCCGAAGTCGCCGCCGCCGAGATCGAGGAGGAGGTCCGATGAGCCGCAAGACCCCAGTTCGTCGCAACGCCTTCCCGGCCTCGTCGCCGAAGAAGCGCATCAACCGTGACTTCAGTCGCCGCGCGTTCTTCCGCGGGCTCGCGGCGGGCACCGTGCTCACGCCGTTCGTGCCGCTGCTGAACTCCGAGGCCGGCGGGTCCATGTTCCCGAAGCGGCTCATCCTCATGTTCTCGGCGAACGGCACGCTGCACGAGGACTGGGTGCCGTCGGGCGGCACCACCGACTTCGTGCTCTCGCCGATCCTCGCGCCGCTCGAGCCGTACCGCGACAAGCTCGTCATCCTCGACGGGCTCCGCGTGATCCGGCAGGGCCTGGGCGACGGTCACCAGATGGGCATGGGCTCGCTGTGGACCGGCAGCCAGCTGCTGCCCGGTGACTTCATGGGCGGCGACGGTGGCTTCGCCGGCTATGCCGGGCACGCCTCCGTCGAGCAGTACGTCGCGCAGAACCTCGGCGCGGCGACGCCGTACCAGACGCTCGAGTTCGGCGCGATGACGGGCGGCGCGAACGTCTGGACGCGCATGTCCTATACCGACGCGAACCAACCGGTCGCGCCCGAGGACAATCCGCAGGCGATGTTCGATCGCCTGTTCGCGGACCTGGGCATGGATCCGCAGGGCATCGAGCGGCTGAAGGCCGAGCGCAAGAGCGTGATCGATCTGGTGAAGGGCGACCTCACCTCGCTGCAGAACCGCTACGGCGGTGACGACCGCATCAAGATCGAGGCGCACCTCGACGCGATCCGGGCGATCGAGATGCGCAACGACACGGCGGTGCCGACCTGCGACACGCCGATGATCGAGCTCGGGTTCGATCCCTACAGCAACGACAACTTCCCGGAGACGGTGCAGCGCCAGATCGACCAGATGGTGATGGCGATGGCCTGCGACCTCACCCGTGTCGCGAGCCTGCAGTGCTCGGCGTCGGTGTCGGGCGTGCTGTTCTCGTGGCTCGGTCAGCAGACCGGCCACCACGATCTCTCGCACCTCGGCGACGACGATCCGAACATGCTCAACAACATCCGCGACGTGAACATCTGGTACGCGGAGCAGCTCAAGTACATGCTCGATCGGCTCGCGGCCGTGCCCGAGGGCGACGGCACGATGCTCGACAACACGCTGGTGGTGTGGGGCAACGAGCTCTCGCGCGGCAACTCGCACGGCAACCATCCGGTGCCGTTCGTGTTCGCCGGCGGGGCCGGTGGTGCGTTCGAGACCGGGCGCTACCTCGACTTCGGTGATACCCCGCACAACCGCATGCTGGTGTCGATCTGCCAGGCCATGGGCCTCGACGACACGCAGACGTTCGGCGACAACGACGACGGCAGCGGCGGCCTCGACGGGCTCGTGTAGTGCCGCCCACGGATGACTACGGCGCGTAGGCGCCGTAGTCCGCCACTGCGGGGTTCGTCGTGTGGAAATCGCCCGCCGCCGCGTCGACGAACATCGGATCCTCGTCGATCACGTCGGCGACGCAGCTCGCATCACCCCCGCTCACCGCACCGGCGACGACGTTGTCGGCGATCGCGAAGCCCTGCGCCGCCGCATCGAAGCAGTCGTTGATGAGCAGGTTCTCGACCGCGAAGATGTTGCCGCGGATCATCGCGTTGGCGGCGGTGGTGGCCTCGTCGATGTTGATCGACGAACGCGACTCCGACGACGAGCCCACGCCGTTGCCGGAGAGCGTGTTGTGCTCGATCACGATCGCGGCGAGGGCATCGCCCGCGAAACGAATCCCGGAGTAGTAGTTGTCGTAGAACAGGTTCCTGCGGATCGTCACGTCGCTGATGGTGCCGGTGTCGGTACCGTTGACGACGATGCCGTCCTCCTGGTCGCCGTGGCCGTTCTCCAGGATGCGGTTGCGCTCGACGACGATGCCGTCGAGCGTGCCGTACTCGCCACCTTGCGTGTACAGTTGGATGCCGCGCGAGGCGTTGCCGCGGATCACGTTGTTCACGATCGTGATGTCGCCGCCGCTCGCGAGGTAGATGCCATGGTCCTGGTGCCCTTCGGGTCCGCAGCGACCGTAGCGCTCGATGAGGCAGGCCTCGACCCGCACGCCGTGCGAGCCGTTGGTCTCGATGTGGCCCCCGTCTGCGCCGGTCATGCAGTCGCCGGTGAAGGTGACGTGATCGATCGCGACGTCCTCCACCTCGCCGATGTCCGCGGTGTTGAACGATCCATCGTGCGCGTAGCCGGCGAGATCGAAGGTCAGGTTGGTCACGACGACGTGGTCGGCCGCGATCGACACGCGGCCCACGATGTGCACGCCGTCGCGGCTCTCGCCGACCCACACGTCCGGCGTGTCCGCGCTGCCGCCGTGCGTGATGTAGAGGATCGGATCCTCGTCGTTCCCGTACTCGCCGTCGTGGATGAACCAACAGGTGCCCGGCACCGCGTTCGCGTAGTCGCCTTCGCCGCGCGACGCAGCGGCGAGCTGCGCGGCGCTGTCGAGATCGACGCGGGTGGTGCCGTCGGGGCATGCCCCCGGTCCGTCGTCCCACTCGCCGATCGCATCGTCGCCGCCGTCGCTCCCGGACTCGCTGCCTTCGCTGCTCGCGTCGTCGCTGCTCGCGTGCTCGCTGCCTGCTTCGCTGTCGACGTCCGCACTGCCATCGACCATCGTGCTCGACCCGCTGCCGCTCGTCGAGGCCGTCGAGCTGGTGCCGTCGCCGCCCGTGCTCGCGGCGGTCCCGTCGTTCGCGCCGTCGTCGTCGCCGCATCCCCACGCGAGCACCACTGCGAGCACGGCCGTTCGCTTCATGGGCTCGACGATACCCCGGACCGGGGCGCCGTTCAGAGCGGTGCGGCGGATCGGCTGGCCCGCGCGTACGCACGCGGCGACATCCCGATCAGCTGCTCGAGCTCGCGCGTGAAGTGCGACTGGTCGAAGTAGCCCAGCTCCATTGCGAGTCGACCGAGGTCGACCTCGGCGTCGGCCTCGAGCCGCGCCGCCGCCTCGTGCAGTCGATAACGGGAGATCACCCACTTCGGCCCCACCCCGACGTGCTCGCGGAACAGCTGCTGCACACGACGCATCGGCACACCGGTCTGCGCGCAGAGCTCGGCCACGCGCACGATCCGGCGATCCTCGGCGATGCGGCGGTGCAGACGGGTCACCTCCACGAGCGCGGCGTCGGGGCGGACGGGAAGCCGCGCGCGCAGCAGGGCCTCGGCGCCACGGATCATCGCGGGTGTGTCGGCGAGCTCGACCAGCGCGCGCCACGGTGCGTCGTCGCCGAGCAGCGTCGCGAGCGGAACGCAGCGATCGGTCAGGCGCGCGACGGAGCCCGACGCGAGCGGGTGGAACCCGCCCGGTGTGAACTTCACGCCGAAGATCAGCCCGCGGCCGCGCAGCGCCTGCTCGGTGTGCTTCGACTTCACGCCGCAGATCTCGGCGAAGCTCGGCGCCCCTTCGGCGTGCACGATCTGCACGTTCACGCACGGGTGCGGGATGAGCGGCTGCTTCGCGGGCGCATCGAGCTGCCAGCGCGCGATCCAGAAGCGCACGACCCACGGGGCGAGCGCTGCGGAGGGCGCGTGGTGCTCGAGCTGCACGCCCTTGCCGAGCCGCTGCGGGAAGAGCACGCCGGGCGGCGGGGCCTGCACCACGCCGACGATCTAGCAATCGACCGGGACGTGGCCATCCGGATCGCGTTTTTCCAAGCGCGCGGGTCGGGGCCGCGAATGCTCTCGCGCATGAGCACTCATCCCATCAAGGGCAAGACCCTGGAGCTCTCGTTCGAGGACGGTCCCATGGCCGGCAAGACCATCGCACACAGCTTCCACGTCGACGGCTCGCTCGAGTTCGCGATGGTCGAGGGCGGCGAGCCGGGCAAGCCGACGCGCATCGACAGCTACGAGATCGCGAAGCTCGGCGAGCAGAGCTACGTCGCGACCTACCTCGGCACCGGTGGCTACACGCTCACCGTCGCGCTCGACCTCGCGACCGGCGCGATGGTGGCGGCCTCGTCGAACGAGAAGGAGGCGAAGCTGCAACACGGCAGCTTCGCCGTCCGCAAGTGAACCGGCGCGCCGGTCAGACGGTGTTGCAGACCAGGTAGCGCTTGCTGTCGCAGTTGCTGCCCGAGCACCACATGCCGGCGATCGCCTGCGCCCCGTAGGTCAGGTACCAGCCCTGCTCTTCCGAGTACCAGGTCGGTGTCCACGTGCAGTTGTACTTCGCGAGGTTCGTCTCGCTGCACTCGACCGAGAGGTTGTCGCAGCTGCTGCCGCTGCACGTGACGCCGCTGATGTAGCCGGCGCCCGGGCACTGGAAGAAGTTGCTCGGCGCCTCCTCGGAGAACCACACCGACCAGCTGCTCTCGCCGATGACGCCGCCGTAGTTCTGGCACTCGAGCCCGACGTTGTCGCAGTAGCCGCCCGAGCAGCCGAAGCCGCTCGCGAGCTGACCGGTGCCGCACGTCAGCGCCGGACCTTCTTCGGACACCCAGCCCTTGGTGATGTACGGCTGCGCGTCCGGCTTCGCGGCGAGATCCATGGCGCCCGGCATGATGTCGGGCGGCACGGGCGGCATCGGCTGCTCTTCCGCAGCGACGCGCTCGGCTGCAGCGCTCGCGGGCGCGTCGGACTCTTCTTCGTCGTCGGCTTCCTCGAGGTTCGCTTCACGATCGCCGTCGCTGCGATCGGCGGGATCGCAGGCGAAGAGCGCGACGAGGGTGGAGAGGGCAGCAACAGCCGCCCCGCGTGCATGCGTGGTCATGGTCTTTCTCCGGCGGATGCATCGGTGGCGCCCGCGAGATGCGAGCGCCACGACGTCCGGCTTCGGCGGCGCTTAGTACCCCGAGTCGGGGGATTGTTCCCTGCGCAGGCGCATCTCGAGCAGCGCTCGCGCGCGATGCAGTCGGGTCCGCACGGTCACCGGCGAGACCGCGAGCTGCTCGGCGATCTCGCCGGTCGCGAGCTCGTCCCAGTAGAACAGCTCGAGCACGACGCGATGCTCGTCCGGCAGCTCCGCCAGCGCGGCTCTCAGCGCACTGCGCTCCTCGGACGCACTGATCCACGAGCTCGCCGATCGTTCGGCCATCGCTCCGCCGACAGCCTCGAACACCGGCCGCTTCTCCGGACGGCGTCGCCGATCGCGGATGAACTTCCACAGCTGACGGCGGGCGATCGCACCGACGAGCGTGGCGACCGTGCCGTCGCCGCGGAACCGGCGTGACGCCTCCAGCAACGCGACGAACGTGCGTTGCACGAGGTCCTCGGCGTCCTGGGGCCGCACGGTCCGGCGGAAGAACTTCCGGACGCCCGCGAGGTAGCGCGCGAACAGCCACTGCCCGGCCGTCCCGTGGCCATGCTGCCACGCCTGCAGCAAGGTGCTGTCCGATCGATCTGCCGTGATCTCGCCGGGGTCGTCCGTCACGTCGTGGAGGAGTACGGGCGAGGGCGAGACGATCATACGGATCGTTCGCCCGATCGGCGCGCTCGCGCCGGTCACGCTCGTGCTCAGTGCCGCTGCGGGACCACCGTCAGCGCGAGCTCCACGGGCTGGCCGTCGCGGAGCAGCCGCAGCGTGTGCGTCGTGCCGACGCGCAGCCTCGCCGGTCGCAGCGCGTCGAGCAACGTCTGCGCACCGACGCTCGCCTCCTCGACGCCACCGATCGCGACGATGCGATCGCCCTCGCGCAGACCCGCGGCCTCGACGGGCGTGCCCGGGTGGACCTCGCGCACGAACACGTGCAGCTCCGCGTCGTCGTCGTGGCGCTCGCCCAGCGTCGCGAAGGTCGGCGCCGTGCCGGCCTCGAAGCCGCACGATCCCCGCTCGGCCTTCGGGACGTCGAGCGGTGCGAGCCCCACGACGTCGCCGAGCTCGACGAGCTCGCCCGCCTTCGCGGTGAAGCGATGCTCGCCGAGCATCTCGCCCGAGAACGCACCGCTGCCCTTCACGAACCGCAGCGTCGCGCTGCCCGGCCCGATGCCGTCGAGCTCGAAGCTCCCCTGCGCATCCGTGGTCGTGTCGCCCTTCTCGAGCAGCGCGCCGAGCCCCTTGTCCTCGGGACGGCGACCGGCCTGCGCATGCACGCTGACGTTCACGCCGACGATCGGCGCACCGTCGCCGTCGACCAGCGTGCCGTGCACGCGACCCCACGTGCCGAGCTCGAGCGCGATCTCCTTCGTCGCACCGGGCCCGACCACGAACGCGACACTGCTCGCGCCGAGCTCCGTGGCGACCGCGAGCCCCACCTTGCCGGGCTCGACGCGATCGAGCTCGAAGGTGCCGTCCTCCGCGATGAACGTGCGCGGGCGTCCGACGTCGCGGCTCTCGACCGTGAAGCGCTCGACCGGCTTGCCCCCCATCGTCACCTTGCCGCGCACGCGAGCGAGCGGCGCGAGCACGAGATCCACGGTCCGACCGATCGCGACTTCGGCGAGCGAAACGCGACCGCGCTCCGCCGGTCCGCGCGCGTGCAGGCCGTAGCGCCGGTCCGCGAGCCCGTCGATCGAGAAGCGCCCCTCGGCAT
This sequence comes from uncultured Nannocystaceae bacterium, assembly GCA_964519175.1. Classification (GTDB taxonomy): domain Bacteria; phylum Myxococcota_A; class Polyangia; order Nannocystales; family Nannocystaceae; genus Xiheibacterium. The sequence goes on along the minus strand of CAZFKC010000082.1, from coordinate 17,916 downwards.
CGGTGATGACAGTTCGCTCACCGGAGTCGAACGGTCCGGCGCCGGTCGCCAGCGCGACGACGAACGCATCGGCGATCGGCTCGCCGTCGGGCCCCTGCACGCGGCCGTCGATCCGCCCCGTGGCAGGGCGCACGGCGAGCGCGAGCTCGACGACACCCTCGGCGCCCACGACCACGGGCTCGAGCGTCCGCTCGAACGCGACGGGCTGCCCGAGCGCATCGACGACGGCGACGTCGTAGGTGCCCGCCTCGATGCCGAGCAGCTCGAATCGACCCGCCGCATCGCTGGTCGCGCTCGCGACGATGCTCGGCCCGAACGGACCGGGGCGCGGTTGCTGCAGCCGCACCGTGAGCCCGGCCAGCGCGGCCGGGTCGGGCGCGAGCACCCGACCACGTACGCTCGCGCGCGGCACCAGCTCGAGTCGGACGTCGTCGATGGGCTGCGCTGCGACGTCGAGCTCGGCGGAGGCCGTGCTGCCGTCGTCCGCCGTTGCGACGATGCGCCACGCACCGGGCGCGACGCCCTCGATCTCGAACGATCCATCGCCACCGATCCGTGCGCGCGCGTTCTTCAGCTTCTCGCCGGCGAGCATGATCTCGAGGCCGCCGCTCTTCTCGCGGTTCTCCACGTGGACGCTGCCGGTGCGCGCCGGCGTCACGCGACCACGCACCGAGGTGCCGCGCTCGAGCGCGAAGATCCCGTCGTTCGCGCCGCCCGCCTCCACGCGCAGCGAGTGATCGAGGCCGCTGGGGATGACCCCCTCGCCTTCGAGCACCACGGTGTAGACCCCGGGCGCGAGCCCGTGCACCCGGAAGCCGCCGTCGGCCGCGGTGGTGGCGAAGTACGAGCGACTCGGGCTGGCCGCGAACACCTGCACCGCGATGCCTCCGAGCCCGCGCTCACGGTCGGTGGCATCGACCACGAAGCCGCCGGCGTCGTGCGCAGGGTCGACCGTGACCACGACGTCGCTCACCTGCTCGGCGATGTCGATCGCGACGACCGCCTCGGCGATGGTGCCGAGCTTCGGCGCCGACGCGTAGAGGCTGTAGGTCGCCGGCTCGAGCGGCCGCAGCGTGAAGTTGCCGTTCGCATCCGCGACGGCGACGTCGTCGGCCTCGGACTGGTCGACGCTGTAGCCGTCGCCCTTGCGACGGAAACGCTCGAAGCCGACCACGGCACCTGCGACCGGAGCACCGCTCAGGCGCTCGACGACGCGACCGCGGATGATCGCGGCCGGCACGAGCTCGAAGTCGGCGCGACCAGGGCCGCTGCGCAGCGTCAGCCGCGTCTCCTCCACGGTGTAGTCGTCGCCGCCGGCCTCGACCGTCCAGCTGCCATCGGGCAGCGAGAGCGTGTACGCGCCCTCGTCGTTGGTGAGCGCCGCGTAGCCGGCTCGCTGCGCACCGATGATCGCATCGGCGCGCGTACGCGCGACCACCCAGGTGCCGGCGACCGGTCCACCACCGATGTCGGTGACCACGCCCGCGAGCGCGTTGCCGCCGGGGCGCAGCTCGAGCGTGGGCGACTCGGCGTCGCTGGCGAGCTCGAAGCCCTCGAGCTCGGTCGGCAGGTAGCCGGCCGCGGCGGCGGTCACGTGATAGGTGCCCGCCGGCACCGCCTCGATCGCGAAGCCGCCACCCACGTCCGTGCGCGCGCGCGGCAGCATCGGCGTCGAGCCCGGGCGCACGAGCCCCGGGGCACCACTCGCGCGCGCGAGCACGACCACCGCATCCGCGATCGGCCGGCGCGTGCTCGCGTCGATCACCTTGCCGCTGAACACGGCTTCGCTCGCGCTCTGCTCCGCCTCGTCGCGGCCCGCACGTCGTCGTGCCGCTTCGTCCGCTTCACGGTCGACCGCGCTGCTCGGCAGAGCCTCGCCGCCGTCGTTCGAGGAGCGCAAGAACCACACGCCCGCCGTCGTCGCGATCAACACCGCCACGATCATCGCCACCAACTTCGTCGACACCATGCTCGCTCCCGTCGTACCGACGACAGCGCTCGACGATCCCGGCATGGGTGCGGCCAGGATGGCCGGCGCCCAACCGCGCCGATCACCACCCCAACGCTCGTCGAGCCCCTGTCGCACCCGAGTCGTCGCACGACTCAGGCGAGAACGAACCGTCGACGCGGGGAGCCCCAGACGATCGGCGAGCTCGGGCGCAGCGTGCTCGTCGCAGTAACGCGCGAGCAAGAGCGCACGGTCGTCTTCGTCCAGCTCGTCCAGCACCTCTCGCAAGCTCGACAGCACACGATCGCGGTGGAGCACGAGCTCCGCCTGCGCCGCCTCGGACAGCTCCGGTGCGGCCTCGGCCTCGCGACGACGGCGGCGTCCTTCCGTCCGTCGTTGCATGCGTTCGCGATTGCGCAGCACGCCGGCGAGCCACGCTCGCAGCGGTCGTCCTTCGGCCGGCCGCGCAGGGCCGGTGCGTTCGGCGTGCATCCACGTCTCCTGCACGAGATCGTCCGCGTCGGACTCGCTCATCGCGAGCCGCCGCGCGAGCGCGTGCAACCACCTCAGCTCGTGGCGCAGGTCCGGGCTCCCGAGGGCAGGGGCGGACGAGCGGCGCGGATCGTGTGTCTGGGGCCCTCGCATCGTCGGTTCGCCCCCGGTTGCCGCCGCCCCCCGAAGTGTCCCAGGTTATTTTCGCAGGGGCTTCGCCCCTACGCTCCGGCGCGAGTCGAGCCCGTTGGGCTCGGCTCGCTTGTCGCTACCCCCGGCCGCATGAGCGGCCGCCGCGACCGTGTCGCGGGCGCTCGCAAGAGGCGCTCTCCTTTGGCGAGCGACTCTAGCGGCGCTGGTTCGCCGCGTGATCGGGGGCCGCCGCGATCGGGGGCCGACGCGATCGGGGGCCGCCGCGAGCGGGGGCCGACGCGATCGGGGGCCGACGGGCGGTGGGGTCACAGGCGGGTGGCCGACAGCACCACGATCGGCTCGACCGGGACGTCCTCGAAGTCGTCGACCGTCTGGGTCTGCACGGCCGCCATCGCGTCGATGACGTCCATGCCCTCGATCACGTGGGCGAAGACTGCGTAGCCGGGGGGCATGTCGAGGACCTCGTTGTCGACCAGGTCGACGAAGAACTGGCAGGTCGCGCTGTCGGGCAGGTCGGTGCGCGCCATCGCGACGGCGCCGCGCGAGTTGGTGAGCCCGTTGCCCGACTCGTTCACGATCGGCGGCAGCGTGTTCTTGGTCTCGAGATCCTCGGTGAGACCGCCGCCCTGCACGACGAAGCCGGGCACGACGCGGTGGAAGATCGTCGCGCCCTGGCCGTCGACACCGTCGAAGAAGCCGCCGTCGAGGTAGGTGAGGAAGTTCGCCGCCGTGACCGGCGCCGCGACCTCGTCGACCTCCATCACGAACACGCCGAGCGTCGTCTCGAACTGCACCTGCACGAGGCCCGGCGCGCCGGTGCTCGACTCGCTCGAGCTACCCTCGCTCGAGCTCGCGCCGGCGCTCGAGCTGGTCGCACCCGAGCTCGTGCTCGCGTCGGCGACGACGGTCGTGCTCTCGGAGCTCGACGTCGCCGGCTCCGTGCTGCTCGAGCCCGCCGTCGCGCCGCCCGTGTCGGCGTCCTTCGACCCGCACCCGAGCACCCCCGACAGAACCAGCGTCCATGCCACCCGCGCCCACGCCACCCGGGACAGCTGCATCGGCGGACGGTAGCATGCCCGCCGTGACCGAACCCGACGCCGCGCTCGCTGGCCGCTCGGTACGCACGCAGTCGTGGCTCGGCGACGCGATCTTCGAGCTGCACGTGCGCGCGCGCGTGGCCGGGCGCGGCGACTTCCCGGTCGATCGCCTCGATGCGATCAAGGCCGACGTCGTCCGCGCCGAGCGACAGGCCGAGCTGCTCGAGGCGGTGCTGCCCGAGCTCGACGACGACGAGCAGGCGTTGGTCCGACGTGCGCGCAACACCGCACCGGGCGCGGGCGCACGCGGGCGCCGCTCGATGCAGTGTTACCGCGCCGCGTCGGCGCTGGAGGCCCTCGTCGCGCGCTGGTGGCTGGTGCCCGACGGACGCGCACGCTTCGAGGCCCTGCTCGCGCCACACCTCGACGCCGCGATCACGGCCGCGCTCGCGCGCCGCGTGAACAAGCCGCGTCGCGGCTGAGGTGGGACTTCGTCAGGCCGCAGCCTGCGACGGCGGCTCGGCCGGCTCGGGCTTCGCGTACACGCGGGCCGGCGGCTCGCGCAGATCCCAGACGAGCCCGACCCAGCTCATCGCCTTCAGCACGTAGTAGCTGAGGTCGATCTCCCACCAGAAGAACCCCTGGCGCGTCGAGCCCATGTAGTGGTGATGGTTGTTGTGCCAGCCCTCGCCCATCGTGAGGATCGCGAGCCACCAGTTGTTGCGGCTCTGATCTTCGGTCGCGTAGCGACGCTTGCCCCACACGTGCGCGAGCGAGTTGATCGCGAACGTGCCGTGCCACAGCAGCACGGTCGACAGCATGAAGCCGCCGAACAGCCCCTCCCAGCCCCAGATCGCCCAGACCGCGAAGCCGAGCAGCGTGGGCGGCACGAGCCACAGCTTGTCGAGCGCGACGAGCTCGGGGTAGCGCGCGAAGTCCTTCACCCGCGCCCAGTTCGTGTCGCTGTTGCGGTCGTACAGCCAGCCCATGTGGGCGTGCAGGAAGCCGTGCACCACGGGCGAGTGCGGGTCGCGCTCGGTGTCCGAGTACTTGTGGTGGTCGCGGTGGTGCGCGGCCCACCACAGCGCGCCGCGCTGGCTGCTCGTCTCCGCGAGGAACGCGAGCAGGAACTGCATCGGGCGGCTGGTCTTGTACGTGCGGTGCGAGAAGTAGCGGTGGTAGACGCCGGTCACCCCGAACATCCGCACGAAGTAGAGCACCGCGCAGAGCACCCACGTGCTCGCGCTCATGCCCGTCCACAGCACGCCGAGCACGAGCACGTGCAGGAGCACGAACGGCCACACCGTGGCCCACTCGTAGTCGCGCCAGGTCTTCGCGTGGCGAGCCGAGATGCGCGCAGGCGCGTCCGGCATGCACGCGGGCGCGTCCGGGACCTCGAAGAGCTTCATGCTCCCAGTCTTCGCGCACGCGCGGGCGCGAGGCGGTCATACTCCGGTCGCAGCAGGTCATGGTTCTGTCGCTGGGAACCGGCTTTGCGGCGGCGGGTGTGCAGGCGCACGCGGGTGGTTTAGGCTCGCGCGCACGATGAACGAGTTCGAGCTGCACCGCGCGCTCCTGCTGTTCTGTTTCGCGCTCGCGGGCGTGACGTTCTTCGTCACCGGCGTCATGACCGCGCCCTACGGTCGGCATGTGCGCGCAGGCTGGGGACCCGCGCTGCCCAAGCGCATCGCCTGGGCGCTGATGGAGACGCCCTCGGTCGTCGTGTTCGCGTGGATCTTCGCGCAGGGCAGCCACGCCGGCGATCTGGTGCCGCGGATCTTCGCCGCGCTGTGGCTGCTGCACTACATCCCGCGCGCGTGGATCGATCCGTTTCTCATGCGCGGCACCGGTACCACGCCCGTCATCGTCACCTTGTCGGGCATGGCCTTCAACGTGCTCAACAGCTACCTCAACGCGCGTTGGCTCAGCGAGCTCGGCCCCGGCTACGCGCTGGGCTGGCTCTTCGACCTGCGCTTCCTCTACGGGATGATGCTGTTCATCGGCGGCTACCTTGTGAACCGCTGGGCCGACTTCGAGCTGCGGCGCCTGCGGCAGCCGGGCGGGCCGCGCTACGTGATCCCCAAGGCGGGCCTGTTCGCCGACATCACCTGCCCGAACTACTTCGGCGAGCTCGTGCAGTGGATCGGCTGGGCGATCGCCACGTGGTCGCTCTCCGGGCTCTCGTTCGCGGTCTTCACCGCCGCGAACCTCATCCCGCGGGCGGTCTCGAACCACCGCTGGTACCTCGAGAACTTCCCGGACTACCCGCGCAGCCGGGCGGCCATCCTGCCGCGGCTGCTCTGACGCGGGGCGAGCTGCGGGCAGCTCGGGTGGGACATCGCCCGACGGGCATCGGTGTCATGGCCTGACATCCATGTCGCGATGGATCCGGGGGTGCGACCGGGCGCGCCGGACACCTGCGTCATGCTGTCGCAGGTCGAAGTGTCGCAGGCACCTGCGACGGCACGCCCATGTGGCTGGAATCCTTGGATCCCGATCCGCGCGGCACAGGCACTGCAACCAAGGGGGTTGTCCCGCGAACGAGCCGAGCTCGGGTCGATGGGAGGCAGCCGACGCCGCTGCCCAGGTTGGAAGGAGCCGCGCACGACAGGGTACGCGATGCCGGCGACAACACGTAGCGACGATGGATGGCCACGGGATGTGAGCCGAACGGGTGGGTTGGTGAGCTCTGGTTGGGTAGGACGAGGGTTGGGTAGGTTGGAAAAATCGGTGGTGACTCTGGGGTAGGTTGGGACTTGGCTTGATTCGCGCGTGCCCTCGCGGCACCGAACGAGAAAATTGCGGTCGGAGGTCTGGGGGGCACCTGGGCACGAACGTGGCGGTGGGCCACGGGCGAGCCCAGGTGTTCTCGCATCTGCGTGCTGCGACGGCCGCGGCCGAGGCTCACGGCTTGCGCGACATCAGGTACTCGCGCAGATGCGGGACGATGCGCATCGCGAGCGCCTCGTCGGGGCTCTTGAAGCCGGCCCACACCACCTCGCGGTTGTCGACCTCGATGCGAGGACGCTGCGCGACGGTGACCTCGGAGATCGTGACGTCGTCGCGCCGGTGCTCGTAGGGGTGCACGCCGCTGTACACCTGGTGGATGCTCGCCGGGTCGACCGCGATCTCGCACTCCTCGGCGAGCTCGCGCGCCGCTGCGGCCGACACCGACTCGCCCGTGCGCACGTAGCCGCCCGGCAGCGTGTAGTCGTCGCGGTACGAGTTCTTCACCATCAAGATCTCGCCCTGGTGCCACACCGCGATGAGTGCACCGTGCGTGTGCGGCTTCCGGATCGACCAGTACGCGCGCAGCATCCGGTGCGCGACCTTGAAGGCGACCTGGAAGCCGAGGTCGACGAGCGTCGGTCCTGCGGCGCGCTCGCCCACGTCTCCTGCGGTCTTCGTTTCAGCCACGCGGGCGCATTGAGCCACGGATCACCGCCGTGCGTCCACTTCGGCAGGCAAGCGGCGAAGGCGCGCCGGCCGACCGACGCGCATCGTGGATGACGGACGACGTTCGAGGCAGTCGCGGCCGTCGGATCGAGCGTGGGATCAGGGATACGGATCGCACTCGCCGGCGGCGAAGTCGACGTCGGCCTGGTTGCGCGGCAGCAGCTTGTAGTTCGAGAACGAGAAGCCCTCGATGCCGGTGATGCCGTTGAAGGCCGTGCCCGCCGGGCAGGAGTTGCCGAGCCCCATGCCGATGGCGTTGTCGGTGATCGCATCGTCGACGCGCAGCGGCCCCGTCACGCTGAACTCGTCGAAGTCGCTCGGCGCGTCGGGATTCACGGTGACGATCGAGACCGCACCGATCGACACCAGCATCGACTCGTACGGCTCGGCGGTCGCGGCCGCCGCGAGGTCCGCCGGGTCGGCGAACGCGATGGGCTCGAACGGCAGCACGGTGCCGGCGTCGTCGACGACCACGCTGCTGCCCTCGATCTCCGAGAGCCCGAAGTACTCGCTGTAGATGCCGCCCACCGTGACGCGATTGCCGACCTCGACGTTCGCGTCGTTCATGAACACGAAGATGCCGGTGTAGGGCAGCAGCGTGTCGTCTTGGATGTAGAAGCCGCCCGCGCCCATGCCGGCGCGCACCGCCGTGACGTACGCGTCGGTGACGAGCACCGCCGTGCCCTCGGCCGGGTGGTCGGGGTGGCCGGGATCGCGGATCGCGTCGATCGTCACCGGGCACGCCGCCGGTCCCGGGTTCGGCAGCGCGCACGTGTCGCAGACGTCGCCGTGGCCGTCGAGATCGACGTCGGCCTGGTCGGAGTTGTCGTCGAACGGGCAGTTGTCCTCGGCGTTGCCGACGAGGTCGTTGTCGAAGTCGTTCGCGTCGGGCACGACGCACGCGTCGGTGCCGTCGAGCGGGCAGAGATCGCAGACGTCGCCGATCGTGTCGCCGTCGGCGTCGCCCTGCGCGATCTCGAGGTCGCGGATCGGGTTGAACACGGTCGCGCAGTTGTCGGAGGCATCGTCGATGCCGTCGCCGTCGCCGTCGTCGTCGGTGATGCCCGCCGGGTACTCGTCGCGGTACGGCACGCAGCTCGGCTCGTCGTCGGGCACGCCGCAGAAGAACAGCCCGTAGTAGGCCTCGATCGCGGCCGTGATGCCGGCCAGGGTGGTGCCGTTGCCGACGTCCTGCGCGACACAGGCGCGCTTGGGCACCTCGCACACCACCAGCGTCTCGCAGGCCTCGCCGCCGAGCTCCGGCAGCGCCACGAGGGCGTCGTCGCCGTAGAGCACCTCGCCGCCGCGCACGACGAGCACGACGTCGGCGAGCTCGGCATCGACCACCGCCTGGTGATCGACCGAGCCGCTGGCCGCGAACACCGAGATGTCGGCGATCCAGCCTGGCTTGAGCATGCCGATCGCGCGCTGCGTGCCGGTCGCGAACGCGGCGTTGGTGGTGACCATGCGCCAGAGCTGCTCGTCGGAGAAGTGCCCGTCGAAGTAGTCCGCGTTGAGCTCGGCGGCGCACCGCAGCTCGCGCTGCAGGTTCATCGAGCCCGACGACACCCAGTCGGTGCCGAGCGCGATCGCGACGCCCTGCCGGTCGAGCATCGTGGCCGGCGCCGTGTTGCCGTAGAGCACGACGTTGCTGCGCGGCGACCAGATCACCTTCGTCATGTCCTCCTCCATCGTCTGCGCGTCCTCGGGGAGGATGCCGACGGAGTGGATGACGGCGGTCTGCGGCGCGATCAGATCGGTCGCGCCCATGCTCGTGCAGGTGAACTCGTTGCGCGCCTCGCTGTTGATGCCCTCGGAGATGTGCGGCAGGTAGCCGTCGAGCCCCTCGATGTCCATCGCGGTCGTGGGGTTGTCGCCGTAGTTGCAGCCGACCGTGTGCGTGACGCCGTTGGCGTCGTCGAGCGGGAACGTGTCGCTGTCCGCGGCCTGCACCGGCAGGCCCTCGAGCTGCGACGACGAGTCGAGGTTGCGCAAGAGGCCCGTGCGACCGCCCGCGCTCGCGGCCGACGTGGCGCCGCTCATGACGAAGCGCAGCTCGGCAGCCGCGACCACGTTGTTCGACGCGCCGCTGTTGTAGTCGAGCTCCTCGTGCCCGTTGTCGCCCGTGCGCCAGTCGTGGCGGTGCTCGTAGCGATCGACGCCGTTACCGATGGGATAGTTGTTCGCGTAGGTGATGTGATCGTGCGGGTTGATGAGCCCGGGCGAGATCACGCCGTCGGCACAGGTGATCACCGCGGCGTCGGCGGCCGCCGCTTCGCCGCTGCAGTCGCAGGAGACGCACTGGATGACGCCGGCCTCGCTGAACAGCACCGAGCCCCCGCGCAGCACCTCGCCGGGTGCGAGCACGGTGCCACGCAGGATCACGCCGCTCGTGCCGGGCGTGGTCAGCTCGCACGTGCCCTCGGCCGGCGCCGGCAGTGCGCCGCACTCGGTGATGATCGAGCCGCGCGTGTTCTCGTCGATCTCGCCGCCCGTGGTGCTCTCGCTGCCGCTCTCGCTGCTCGAGCCCGACTCGGAGCCCGACGAGCTGCCCGAGCCCGACTCGCTCGTGCTGGTCGGCTCCGTGGTGCCGCTCGTGTCCGGCGACGTGGTGGTCAGCGTCGCGGAGCTCTCGCTGCTCTCCGTGCCCACGGTCGTCGACGTCGTCGGCGAGCTCGTGCTCGGATTCATCGTCGTCGTGGGACCACCGCTCGACTCGGACTCCCCGGAGCCGCCATCGGCGGGTGCACTGTCGTCGCCACACGAGGCGAGCGCGAGGGCGATGGTGGCAACACAGAGACCAGCAGGACGCGACATGGGGGCGCAGCCTAGTGATGCCGCCGCGCGAATGCCAGCCCTATCGCGGTCGCAGGAGATCGCCGCAGCGTCGCGCGATTTCGAGTGGGCGATCTGCCACGCTCGCGTCGCGACGACGTTGCACGCGGGTCCATGCGTGAGGTGGCTTGCGTGCCCGGCCGCGCGTCGTCGCGTCGCGAACGGCGAGACCTGCGCCTCGTCGCGCCCGACGTAGCGCGATGGTGCAGCCGTGGTGGCCGGCGGATCCCCATGCTAAGGAAAGCGGCTGTGGATTACGGCTCGCTGCGCAGCTCTTCGCTCTTCGTCGCCGCGACCGCGATCCTCGGCTGTCCGTCGACGAGACCCGCGGACATCGAGTTCACCGGCGGTACGAGCGAGTCGAGCACGACGAGCACCGAGAGCTCCGAGGTGACGTCGAGCGGCGAGCCGACCACCGTCGACGAGAGCACCGGCAGCACGGGCTGTACCGACGACGAGAGCTGCGCGGACGATCCCGCGGGCCCGCACTGCGATCCGATCACGCACACCTGCGGCGGCGAGTGTGTGCCCGGCGAGACGCGTGCGTGCTACTCGGGCCCGCCCGGCACCGACGGCGAAGGTGCGTGCACCTCGGGCCTGCAGACCTGCGGCGAGAACGGCAGCTGGGCGCTGTGGTGCGAGGGCGAGGTCGTGCCCACGAGCGACGACTGCAACGCCGATGGCGTCGACGACGACTGCGACGGCATCGTCGACGACACCGATCTCGACGGGGACGGCTACGGCGGCTGCACGGCCGACTGTTGCGACGTCGACGGTGGCGGATGCGAAGGCGCGGCGCTGGTGAACCCCGGTGCGTTCGAGGTGGAGGACAACGAGGTCGACGACGACTGCGACGGCGACACCGACGAGGTCGAGCCCGACTGCGACGAGGGCCTGGCCTCCGCGAGCGGCGAGGCGCTCGACTACGCGCGCGCGCTCGAGCTCTGCAGCTTCACCGAAGAGGAGCCGGCGGATCCGGCCGAGCGCCGCTGGGGGGTGATCGACGCCAGCTTCTCGCGCGCCGACGGCACCGGCTCGCCGCTCACCGTGCAGCGTTCGTTGCGCGCGGACTTCGGGGATCTCATCGACCCGGAGGGCGGCGATCGCATGGTGGTACTGTCGAGCGGACACGCCGCCGACGCGACCGACACGAACCCCGCGTTCGCGCCGTTCCAGAGCGGACAGAACCTGGGCACGTCGAGCGATCCGCCGTCGGACTGGCTCGCGGCGAACGGCGGCGCGTTCCCGAACCCGGCCGGCTGCCTCGAGCCGACCGGCACGGACGCGAACGACCCGATCATGCTCACCCTGCGCCTGCGCGTGCCGACGAACGCGCAGTCGTTCAGCGTGATGATGCAGTTCTTCTCCGCCGAGTACCCCGAGTGGGTCTGCAGCGAGTACAACGACTTCTTCGTCGCCCTCGTCGACTCCACGGGCGACAACCCGCCCGACAAGAACATCGCGATCTACGACGACGGCGACACCGCATATCCGGTGGGCGTCAATCTCGTGATGGTCGCCGACGGGTTGTTCACGCAGTGCGAGAACGGCGAGGTCGGATGCGCGCGCAGCCTGGCCGCCGACTACAGCGGATGCGTGGGCGACGCGCTGCTCGCGGGCACCGGCTTCGATGCGCCGGACGACGGCTGCGAGCCCAGCCAGACCGAGGTCGGCGGCGGCACGGGCTGGCTGCGCATGAGCGGCAACGTGACGCCGGGCGAGGTGATGGAGCTGCGGCTGGCGATCTGGGATACGAGCGGGCACATCTTCGATTCGCTCGTGCTGCTCGACGACTGGAAGTGGTCGCTCGAGGGCGCGACCCCGGGCGTCGCTCCCGGTTGAGCGCGCTGGTATAGTCTGCGGCGGTGTCACGACCACTCGGGATCCTGCTCGCTCTCGCACTCGCGGGTTGGGGGTGTGCATTGCTCGACCCCTACCCCGGCGGCGGCAACCCAGCCGACGCGCTCTCCGACAACGGCGGTGGCTCGGGCTCGTCGTTCGACCGTGGCGAGGAGCAGGAGCCGCTCTTCGATCCCGCGATCGACTCGTCGGTCACGGTGAACTCGCGGCTCAAGAAGGTCGTCGCGATCCCCGGATCGGCGTTCACGATCGATCTGGGCTTCGTCGCGCAGAACGAGAACGTCGTGGGCGGCGGCATCCAGTTCCCCGGCTCCGAGGAGGTGCAGTGGACCTTCATCGAGGGCCTCGAGGGCATGGGTGACGGTCAGATCCAGTTCGGCTACGTCGTCGCGCGCGAGGTGTGCGAGGGCATCCCGAACCTCTGCCACCCGATCATGACCAAGCAGTTCGCGGTCGCGCGCAACCCGGGCGGTGGCGACATCGACGGCGACGGCACCAAGGACGGCGAGTACGTGGTGTCGAAGCCCGACGACGTGCTCGTCATCCTGCAGTGTGCGACGTGCGAGTCGAAGAGCTGCCAGGAGCTGCTCGAGCCGCAGGACTGCTTCTACTGCGGTCAGCCCGAGGTGTGCTCGCAGTACTTCGATCGCTGCCTCGCCGAAGGCAAGCCCAACGCGGGCACCGACGAGGCCGATCTGTTCGAGACCTTCTTCGGTGAAGAAGGGGTGTTGTGGTCGAATGCGGGCAGCTGCGCGAGCGGCGAGAAGGCCTGCGAGGACGCGCAGTCGCATGCGGAGGATCTCCCCGATGAATGTGGGATCTGAGCCACTGCACCTGCTGATCGCGGCTGCGATCGCGCTCGCACCGCTGCCGGTCGTCGCCGCGCCTGCGCACGACAAGGCCGCGCACGGCAAGGGCCACGACGGGTCGGCGCCGCCGGACGCGACGGCCACGACGCACGCGACCACCGAGCCCGCCACCGAGGAGCCCAAGCCCGAGGAGCCCGCGCCCGAGGAGCCCAAGCCCGAGCCTCCGGCCGACCAGCGCGCGGAGGCAGCGGCGTCGTTCCTCGAGGGCTCGAAGTACTACGAGCTCGGCCAGTATCCGATCGCGATCGAGAAGTTCGAGCGCGCGTGGGAGCTCAGCAACGAGCCGCTCCTGCTGTTCAACCTCGGCCAGGCCTACTGGAAGTGGTTCGACGTCGATCCGCAGGCGGAGCACCTGCGCCGTGCGAAGCAGAACTTCGAGAACTACGACAAGCGCATGCGTGGCTCGGCCGGCTACGACACCACCGAGGTGCACCGCTTCATCGAGCGGATCAACGAGCAGCTCGCGAAGGCCGAGGAGACCGCCGAGGCCCGCACCGAGCGCGAGCTGCGGGCGCGCGAAGAGTCCGAGCGGCGCCGCATGTGGATCGAGCGCGAGAAGCAGGTCGTCACCTCGCTCAACGCGTCGGGCATCACGCTCATCACGCTCGGTAGCCTGACGCTCGTGATGGGGCTCGCCGGCGCGCTCACGCGCACCGCGAACAAGGTCGTGCTCGATCAGTCGAGCGGCGGCCCGCGTCAGGTGAACCTGTCGTCGGCCGACGAAGATGCGCGGCGGCGCCGCGCGTTCCTCATCGGCGGGCAGATCGCGTACTCCGGCTTCATCATCGGCGGCGTGCTCCTGCCGATCGGCATCACGCTCAAGGTGCTCGGCGGCGTCCGCGAGCGCCGCGCGCTCGGTCGCAAGGACGGCCCCAAGAAAGCCGAGCTCGCCGTCTCGCCGGACGGGACGATTTCCGTTCGCTTCTAGTCTTGGTCGCGCCGTCCGGCGCTCTTCCTGGCGCGCACAGCCGTGCTCGCTGTCCGCCGTGGCGGAGCCACGTCGGGCTCGAGCTGGCGCGCACAGCCGTGCTCGCTGTCCGCCGTGGCGGAGCCACGTCGGGCTCGA
>CAZFKC010000082.1:0-4100 GCA_964519175.1 uncultured Nannocystaceae bacterium | reverse complement strand
GCTGGCGCGCACAGCCGTGCTCGGTGCTCGACGTTCGGTCGGAGGGAGCTACCTGACCCGCCGCACCCACGGGGAGATGGGCGGGGAGCGGATGCGGCGGGCAGGAGCCGGGACGAACGGAGCGGGAGGACTCTATTTTTTTGGGGGACGCCGTCGCTCGCGAGGACCAAGTCGCGGGCGGCGGATGCCCGCGTAGAAGTACAAGGCGTGTGCCAACCTCCGGGCCGCGCACGAGTCCCGCGACGACGCGACTTCGCTGCGCGCGCACGCCGAGCCGTGCGGCGAGATCGATGTGGGATCCGTGGCTACTGCCGTTGCCGGCGACGTCGTGAGTAGCCACCCGTCGCCGCCACCGCCGCCCCGATGTCGACGCCGACCCCATCGGTTAGGCTGCGCCCGAGCGGAGGCGAAAGCGCGATGACGATCTCGTTCGAAGAGTGGAAGGCCGGGCTCGAGAGTCGTTCACGCCGTCGCGAGCTGCTGCGGCGAGACGGGCGCCCGCAGTTCGTGCTGATGAGCCAGCAGTTCCGTCGCGACGACATCGACTCGCTCTGCGACACGGCGACGGCGGTGCGACGGCTCGATCGCCACGTCGACGGCCGCGACTTCCTGCGCAGCCTGCTGCGTGGGCATCGCATCATGAACCTGTTCGCGCAGCCGAGCACGCGTACCGCGGAGTCGTTCATCGCCGCCGCCCACAAGCTCGGCGCCGACTCGCGCCTGGTCAGCGACCTGCGCACGTCCTCGTTCTCGAAGGGCGAGTCCACCGAGGACGCCGTGCGCACGCTGTCGAGCTTCTTCGACGCGATCGTCACCCGTCACCAGGACGACGAGTTCGCGACGCGGGCCGCGTGGGCGCTCGCCAGCTCGGGCCGGCCCGTGCCGCTCATCTCCGCCGGCTGCGGCAAGAGCCAGCACGTCACGCAGTCGCTGCTCGACATCTACACGCTGCGCTACTCGTTCGCCGAGCGGGGCGGCATCGACGGCAAGCGCGTCGTCGTCATCGGCGACGTCGCCCGCAACCGGGCCGCACGCTCGCTCGCCTACCTGCTCACCCGCTTCGAGCGGCCGCGCATCCACTTCGTGTCGCCCGCCGCGTTCGCGCCCGACGACGCGCTGCTCGCCTATCTCAGCAAGCACGAGGTCGAGGCCTCGGTGCACAGCGCACTCGGACCGCTCTTGCGCGAGCTGAAGGGCGACGTCGACGCGATCTACGTGACGCGACTGCAACAGGAGTGGGACGGGGCCAAGAACGGCATCCCCGACGCGAGCGAGCGCGGCAGCAGCGACGAGTACGTGCTCAAGCCCGACTACCTCGGGCTCGTGCGTCCCGACACCGTGGTGATGCACCCGCTGCCGCGCGTCAACGAGCTGCCCGAGCCCTGGGAGAGCCACCCTGGCTTCATGGTGTGGCGACAGGTCCGCAACGGCATGTGGATCCGCGCCGCCCTCTTCGCGCAGGTGTTCGGCGCCGACAACGAGATCCGCAGCCGCGCCGCGCGGCTGAGCTTGATGTGACATGAGCGATCTCCTGGCTGCCCGCAGCCAGATGGCGATCTCGCTCGGATTCCACATCCTGTTCGCGATCGCCGGCATGGCGATGCCCGTGCTGATGACGCTCGCGCAGTGGCGTCACGTCGCGACCGGCGAGCGGCAGTGGCGAGAGCTCGCCGATCGCTGGGCGAAGGGCACGGCGATCCTGTTCGCCGTCGGTGCCGTGTCCGGCACGGTGCTGAGCTTCGAGCTGGGCCTCCTGTGGCCCGAGTTCATGCGCCACGCCGGGCCGCTCATCGGCATGCCGTTCAGCCTCGAGGGCTTCGCGTTCTTCCTCGAGGCGATCTTCCTCGGGCTCTACCTGTACGGCCGCGATCGACTCTCGCCGCGCGTGCACCTCGCGTGCGGCATCGGCGTGGCGATCTCGGGCATGGCCAGCGCGGTGTTCGTCACGGCCGTCAACGCGTGGATGAACGAGCCCACGGGGCTCGTGCTGCACGAGGGCACGGTCGTCGACATCGACCCGTGGATCGCGATGAAGAGCGCGGTGTTCGGCACCGAGGCGCTCCACGTCGTGCTGGCCTCCTACGCCGCGGTGAGCTTCGCGGTGATGGGCATCCACGCGCACGCGCTGCTGCGCAAGCCCGACGACACGATGCACCGCCGCGCCTTCGCGCTCGCGCTCGGCATGGCGATGGTCGCGATTCCGCTGCAGGTCGCCAGCGGCGATCGCTCGGCGAAGCACATCGCGGCGCACCAGCCGATCAAGCTCGCCGCCGCCGAGGGGCTGTTCGAGGGCCAGCGCGCCGCGCCCATCTCGCTCGGAGGCTGGCCCGATCTCGAGGCGAAGCGCATGCGCGGCGCGATCGAGGTGCCGTGGGTGCTCAGCGTGCTCGCCACCGGCGATCCGCAGGGCGAGGTGATCGGGCTCGACGCGGTGCCGCCCGAGCTCTGGCCGCCGATCGGGATCGTGCACATCGCGTTCGACGTGATGGTCGGCTGCGGCACCGCGATGCTGCTCTTCGCGCTGTGGGGCGGATGGGTCTGGTGGCGCGCACGTCCGCCGCCGTGGCAGCACCGCCGCCTGCTCTGGCTCGCGCGTGTCGTCGCACCGCTCGGGCTCGTCGCGGTGGAGGCCGGCTGGGTCGTCACCGAGGTCGGTCGTCAGCCGTGGATCGTGCGCGGCTGGATGCGCACCGCCGATGCGGTCACGCCGATGCCCGGGCTCGTCGTGCCGCTCGTCGGCTTCACGCTGCTCTACCTCGTGCTCGGCGTCGTCGTCGTCGTGCTGCTCCGCGCGCTCGTGCGCAGCAGCTACGAGGAGCCGCGATGATCGACGCGCCGTTCGTGCTCGCGGGGGTCATCGCGATCGCGCTCGTCGCCTACGTGCTCACCGCCGGCGCGGACTTCGGTGCGGGCGTGTGGGATCTGCTCGCGCGCGGTCCTCGGGCCGAGCGCCAGCGCAGCGCGATCGAGCACGCGATCGCCCCGATCTGGGAGGCGAACCACATCTGGATGATCCTGATCGTGGTGCTCGCGTTCACGGGCTTCCCCGAGGTGTTCGCGCTGGTCGGCATCGCGCTGCACATCCCGATCGCGCTCGCGCTCGTCGGCATCGTGCTGCGCGGTGCAGCGTTCGCATTCCGCAGCTACGGCGCGACGTCGGCGGTCGCGCGCTCGCGCTGGGGTCGGCTGTTCGCGTGGGCGAGCCTCGCCACGCCCGTCGCGCTCGGGACCGTGGTCGCCGCGATGTGCTCGGGCGCCATCGTCGTCGAGGGCGGCATCGTGCGCTCCGGGTTCTTCGCCGGCTGGACCACGCCGTTCGCGTTGCTCACCGGCGCGTTCACGCTGGTGATGTTCGCGTTGCTCGCCGCGGTCTACCTCACCGTCGACTGCGCCGAGGACCCCGAGCTGCAGGACGACTTCCGTCGGCGCGCGCTCGTCTGCGAGGTGGTCGCCGGCGTCCTCGCGGCGACCGTGGCCTGGCGTGCGAGCGTCGACGCACCGCGCCTGTTCGAGGGACTGCTGCGCCACCGCGCGTCGGTCCCGGTGCAGCTCGCGACCATGGCGGCCGCAGGATCGGCGATCACTGCACTGATCCTGCGCAGGTTCGGGCTCGCGCGCATCGCCGTGGCTGCGCAGATCGCCCTGGTCGTGCTCGGCTGGGTGCTCGCGATGGACGGCCACCTCGTGCTCGACGCGGTGCCGATCGCTCGCGCAGGTGCCCGTCGCAGCGTCATCGTCCCGGTTTTGTGGGTGCTCGCGCTCGGCGGCGTCGTGCTCTTGCCCGCGCTCCTGTGGCTGATGCGCGTGTTCAAGCAGACAAAGAACGCACGCGGCTGAGGATCGCGGCCGCGCCCGGGTCCGGCTTCCCGCGTTCTTCGTGACGAAGGTCGAGGACCTATGCGATCCTCTCGCGCAAGTGTCGAACGGAGACCGTAGCGGGGAGGGCAAGGCGCCACCCGGCAAGCCCCCGACCCCGCCGCCGCGTCCCCCCGCTGCCGGCCAGCCCGCGCCGCCCAAGCCACCGGTGCTGGGCCCGCCCAAGCCGCCGGCCGCCGCGGGGCCGCGACCCGGGGGACCGCCGCCGCCTCCACCGACGCGGG
>CAZFKC010000081.1:0-46893 GCA_964519175.1 uncultured Nannocystaceae bacterium | reverse complement strand
CTAGCTCTCGCCCAGCTCCGTCATGAACTCGGCCACCTCGGGCGAGTCGGGGCCTTCGTGGCGGGCCTTGCGGGCCCACAGCACCGCGCGCTGTCGATCGCCGCGGCGGTGGGCGATCTTCGCCTGCCGCAGGAACGCCGACGTGCGCGAGATCGGGCACTCGCCGTCGATGAGCGTGATCGTCCGCAGCACCCGCACCGCGAGCTCCCACTGCTCGAGCGCCTCGGCGAGATCGGCGAGCTCGGCCGCGACCTGGCCGTTGTTCTTGTCGTGGCCGAACGCCGTGGTCAGATCGTTCAGCTGATCGTCGTGCGCACCGCGGGCGCCCGCAGTCCGCGAGCGTCGGTGGTGCAAGAGCGCGAGCTCGGCCGGCTTGCGCGTGCGGCCCTCGGCCAGCGCCGCGTCGAGCACCGCCTGCGCGTCCCCGATCTCGCCGAGCGTGAGGTACACGTCGGCGAGTGTCACGGTGGCGCGCGCATCCTCGGGTTGGGCCTCGAGCACGGCGCGCACGAGCGGCAGCGCGGCCTCGGTGTCGCCCTGCGCGACGAACAGATCGGCGGCGCGGCCCATCAGCTCGATGCGCTCGTGCCCGTCGCTCTCCTCGGCCTGCGCCGCGAGCAACTTCGCGAGCTCGCGATCCGCACCCACCAGCTCGTAGATCCGCGCCAGCTCGTCGCGGATCTCGACACTCGCCGGCTGCTTGCGGCGCGCGTGCTCGAGCCCGGCCCGCGCGTCCTCGGGCTTGCCCAGCTGCTGCGCGGCGTAGGACAGCCGCAGCGCCGCATGGACCTGCGCCTCGCCGGACTCGATCGCGACGAGCCGCGCGCACGTCTTCGCGACCGCATCCCAGCGCTCGTCGACGGTGTCGAGCTCCTGGAGGAGCTGCAGCGCCGCCGCGTCCTTGCGCTCGCGCTCGACCCACTCGACCAGCACGCCGCGGGCCTCGTCGCGACGATCCTGCATGAGCAGCACCTCGACGAGTCGCAGCGTGGCCGCGCGTTCCGGCTCGCCGCCACCCGCGGCCCGCAGCGCGTCGCGCTGCTGCTCGAGCGCGGTGGTCAGGGTCGGCGCGGTGCCGGCAGGGTAGAGCACCAGTGCCTCTTCGAGGTCGCGGATCGCCGGGATCAGCTCGCCCGCCTGCATGCGCAGCTCGGCGCGGGTGCCGAGCAGCTGCAGGCGCATCTCGTCGTCGGTCGCCGTGTCGATGAGCTCGCCGAGCAGCGTGAGCGTGTGCTCCGTGCGGCCCGCCGACGACAGCGCCGAGACCAGCTCGAGCCCCAACGACGCGTCGCCGGGGGCCAGCGCGCGCGCACGCTCGAGGATCGCCACGGCGGTCTCGGGGTCGCCCAGCAGCTCGCGGTGGATCGTCGCCGCCTGGCGCAGGAATGCGTTGCGCGAGGCGGCGTCGGTCTCGTGCTCGGCGGCGGCGCGCAACATGTCGGCCATGCCCCGGTAGTCGCCGCGCGCCTCGTAGGCCCGCTCGAGCCGCAGCCGCGTGGGCTCGTGGTGCGGGAGCCGACGATAGGCGAGCACCAACGCGCGCAGCTCGCTGTCGCGATCGTCGCGCGCGGCGAAGCCGTCGGCGAGCTCGGTGGCCAGCCGCACGGCGGTCTCGGGCTCTTCGAGCTCGATGAGCGTCTCGATCGCGTCGGCGCGCTCGTCGAAGTGCTCGTCGCCTACGAGCCACTCGGTCGCCGCGTAGAGCAGCTCGCGATCGGTGGGCTGCCACTGGATGCCCGTGCGCAGCAGCGCCAGCGCGTCGGCGCGATCGGTGGCGATGACGCGGCGCGCGAGCGACAGCGCACCGCGAGCCACGGCCACCGCGTTGCCGCGCTCCTGGTCGGCGAGCAGCTGCTGACGCAGCAGCTCGATCACCTCGCCGCCACGTCCGCTGCGCTCGAGCACCTCCATCAACAGCGCCTGGCCGTCGGCGTGACCCGGGTCCTCGCGCAGCACCTCTTGCAGCACCTCGACGGCCTCACCACGCGGGTCGCCGAGCTCGAGCATCGCGCGCGCGAGCTGCAGCCGCATCGCGTTGCGCTCGTTCGTGCCGTCGAGCGAGTCCAGGGTCTCGTCGACCAGCCGACGCAGCCGCGCCGTGTCGCCGCTCTTGCGGTGGATCTCGGCGAGCGGCTCCCACGCCCCACGCAGCGACGGATCGCGCTCGAGCAGCGCCTCGTACACGCGCACGCGGTCCTGCTCGTCGCCGACCGCGGCCGCGATGGTCTCGGCGAGCGGCAGCAGCTCCGCCGGTGGGCAGACGGCCGCCGCTTCGACGAACCACTTCACCGCGCCGTCGCCATCGCCGGCCGCGAGCCGGTGCTCGGCGAGGCCCACCAGGGCCCACGAGATGCGGGCGGCGCCGTCGAGCAGCGCGTTGCCGAGCTCGACCGCGCGCAGCATGAGGCTCTCGGCGCGCTCCGGCTGGGCCCGACGCTGCGCGAGCTCGACGGCTTCGCGCACCTGCTCGGGATCGGCGTCGGGCAGGGCGACGCGGCGCTCGAGCGCGAGCAGGATCGTGCTCTCGTCGCCGGACTTGCGTGCGACCTGCTCGAACAACGCGAGCAGATCGGCGCGCGGGGCCGCCAGCTCGGGATCCGTCGCACGCGCGAGGATTCGCGCCGCCCGCTCGGGCTTCGCGTCCGTCGCCAGCGCCTCGCCCAAGGTTGCGATGCCCTGGCCGACCGTCTCCGGATCGGCGAGCTGCACCTCGGCCATGCGGTAGAGCGCGTCGGCGCGGGTCTCCGCGGCCTGCTCGCCCATCGCGGCCAGCCGCTCGAGGATGCGCAGGTGCTCCGCGTTGTCGCCACGGGCCGCAGCGACGCGCGCCGAGGCCCGCCACACGTCGACCTCGCGGACGCCGGTGCCCTCGGCCTGCGCGTAGAGATCCGCGGCGCGCTCCCAGTCGCCGTGGTCGCGCTCCATCACCTCGCCGAGCCGCAGCAGCAGCTCGCAGCGCACGTGCACGTCGGAGGTGCGCCGCGCCTTCTCGAGCAGCGTCTCGAGCTCGTCGGCGTAGCGCTGCAGCTCGCTGCGTCGGGTGGCGAGGTCGCGGGCGGCGTCGTGCAGCGGCGGGCTGCCGGGGTCGGAGCCGATCGCCGACAGGGCCAGCTCGAACGCCTTCGCCGTGTCGCCCTTGTGCCGATCGTGCAGGCCCGCCAGCTCGGCGAGCACCTCGGCGCGACGACGACGATTGTCGACGTGCGCGAGCCGGGCCTCGAGCACGCGCTGGAGCAGCTCGTGCTCGTTGCGCTCGCGGAGCCGCTGCTGCAGAGCAGGGGCCTCGTCGTCGTTGTGCCGCAACGCCTCGAGCGCGGACTCGACGAGCTCCTGCGCGAGCGTTCGCTGGCCGCGCTCGGAGGCGATCGAGGCCAGCTCCACGAGGGTCTGCGCCGCGCCGAACGGGCCGCGCGCGGCCTCGCCTTCGCCGGAGGCCCGACGAAGCAGCACGAGCAGCGCACGGTAGGCGCGCTCGGCCCGATCGAGCTGGCCGTCCTCGCGCGCGGTCTGGGCGAGCGTGTGCATGATCGCCGGGTTCGCGGCATCCATGCCCGCGGCGAGCTCGAGCTGATCGATCGCGGCGGCGCGATCGCCCTGCGCATGCAGCACGCGACCGAGCTGCAGGTGCACCGCCGCACGCTCCGCGGAGCGGCGGCGACCGTAGGCGGCGAGCAGATCGTCGAGCAGCGCACGCGCCTCGTCGAGCCGACCGGCGACCCGCAGGCCTTCGCCGAGCCGCGCACGCAGCTCGCGATCGGGCTCGCCGAGCGCGAGCGCGCGCTCGAGCACCGGCACGGCCTTGTCCGGCGTCTGCAGGCGGTCGCCGTAGATCTCCGCGGCCTCGCGCGCATACGCGACGACCGTGGCCGGATCGGCGAGCGCCTCGGCTGCGACCGCGAGCGCACCGGCGAGCTGCTCCCACTGCTCGCGCGCACGGTAGAGCCGCAGCAGCAGCTTGCGCACCTCGGTGTTCTTCGGCGCCTCGGTGAACGCGGCCTCGAGCGTCGCGATCGCCTCGCGCTCGCGATCGGCCTGCAGCTGCGCGCGCCCCAGTCGCAGCAGCACCGGCACGCGATTGCCGGCGTCCGTGGTGGTGAGTCGACGCTGCAGCCACGTGGCGGCCGCGGCCGGCTCGTTGCGCGTCATGTGCAGCCGCGCCAGCGCGTCGAGGGCCTCGTGCGCCGACACCAGCTCGACCTGACGCGAGAGCGCAGCGATCGCGCGCTCGTGCTCCGCGAGCCGCTCCTCGGCGATCTTCGCGGCCATCGCCCACAGCTCGGCGGCGCGCGCCGGCTCGGTGGCTTCGAGCACGCCGGCCTGCTGCTCGAGGATCTCGCACAGCTGCCCGTGGCGGCCCTTGTCGGCCAGGATCTCGGACAGCGCGTCGACGGAGGCGGCATGGCCCGGGCGCTCGGCGAGGTTGCGCTGCAACGACTCGACGCGCCCGCCGCGGCGCTCGAGCTCGCCGACGAGCCGCGACAGCTCGAGCCGCAGCGCCAGCCGCCGATCGCGATCGACGGTGAGCTCGAGCTCGCGGCTGCGCAGGTGCACGAGCTCGAGGATCCGTTGCTCCCGCTCGCACAGATCGGCGAGCTCGGCGACGAGCTCGCGATCGTCCCGCCGCTCCTCCAGCACCTCGCGCATCAGATCGATCGCGCGCGGACGCTCGCCGGTCTCGACGCACAGCCGCGCCGCACGCAGCCGCAGCTCGAGCACCTGCTCGCGCGGCAGCGGGAGCTCGGCGGCCTGCAACATCGCATCGATCGCGCCGCGGCGATCGCCTGCCGCGAGCGCGGCATCGACCCAGTGCCCGAGCGCCCACGTGGTGGTCTCGCGCCGCGTCGCGCTGGCCTGCGCGCCCTCGAGCTCGAGCAGGCGCGCGGCCTTGCGGTAGAGCTGGGCGGCGAGCGTGCGTGCGCGCGGCGAGTCGGGCTCGTGCGCGACGACGTGCTCGGCCGCTTCGCGCAGCCACGTGGTGTCGTCGCTCTGCAGCGCATCGAGGCGCAAGAGCGTCGTGACGAGGCCGGGATCGTCGGTGGAGCGCTGCAGCGTGGCGAGCAGCTCGAGCGACGGCGAGTGATCGGGCGTGCGGGCGACGGCACGTGCCGCGGCATCTCGGGCCGCCGTGTCGTCGTCGACGCGATCGCGGTACCACCGGGCGGTGGAGAGCTCGAGGTCGCGGGCGATGGCGGGCGCGAGGCTAGTGGCGTCCGCCAGCTCGTGCTCGAACGCGCCGACCAGCGCGCGCCAGCCTGCGTTGGCCTCGGCCGCGGCCTCGAGGGCGCCGAGCGCCTCGTCGTCGATCTGCTCGCGCGCATGACAGATCGCGATCGCACCACGCGTCGAGGCCTGCCAGTCGCCCGCGGCCGCGCCCGCGCGTACGAGCGCACGCTGGACGTCGAGCGAGTCGGGCTCGTGCACCGCGGCGGCGGCATAGGCCCGCGTCGCTCCGGCGGCGTCGCCGAGCTCGCGCTCGCGGATGCGGCCTTCGCCGAGGTGCAGGTGGGCTGCACGCGCGGGATGGGAAACCACCGCAGTCGCCGTGTGGTAGGCGTCGGCGACGAGATCCCAGCGACCGGCGCTGGCGCCGAGCCGCAGCATCTCGTGCTCGAGCCCGGTGTCGGTCGGGTCGAGCGTGAACGCGTGCGCGATGGCCTCGAGCGCCGCGACCGGCTCGCCGGCCTGCTGCTCCTGCAGCACCGCGGCTTCGCGCAGCACCGCGATCGCCTCGCGCGGATCGGTGCACAGCCGCACGCGCACGTCGACGAGCTCGAGCAGACCCGCGCTGTCGGAGTTGCGGCGCAGCGCGGTGGCCAGCGCGGCCGCGGCCGCCGGTGCCGCCTTCGCATCGTCGAGCAACGCGCGCAGGCCCGCGCGTGCGCCGGCGTCGTTGGAATCGATCGCGAGCGCCTCGGCGTAGGCCGCCGCCGCACCGCTGCCGTCGCCGAGCGACATGCGGCGGACGTCGCCGAGCCGCACCAGCAATCGGCAGCTGCGATCGCGCAGCGAGTGGGCCGCTGCGGCAGCGACGCTGGCCCGCTCGTCGGCGCGTGCGGCCGCGGCCAGCAGGGCATCGAGCGCGTCGATCGTCTCGGCCTCGTCGCCGAACTCGCGACGGACCGCCACCCAGGCCTCGATCGCATCCGCGGGCGCACCGAGCTGGTCGGCCAGGAGTCGGGCCCGTCGCACGAGGTCCGCGCGTCGCTGCTGCGCGAGCTCGGTGGCGTCGGCGCGCTGTAGCAGCGCGTCGGCCAGCTCGCGGTGTCGTCCAGCGCGCTCGAGCACACCGATGACGGCGTCGAGCGCCTCGCGATCGCGCGGGTCGGCCTCGATGCGGCGGGCGTATGCCCGCAGCGAGCGATCGGTGTCGCCGAGCGTGTCGGCCAGCCGACCGGCCTCGCCCAGCACCGCGCGGCGCAGCGACGAGGAGTGCTCGAGATCCGCGAGCCGTTCGAGCACGCCGAGCCGCTCGGGCTCACGGCCCGCGCGCGCGAGCATCTCGCCGAGCTGGTGGGCGGCGGACAGCGCCAGCGCGCGATCGGCATCGCCGTCGTCGACGACCGCACCGAGCAGATCGACGGCGTCCTCGGGGCGATCGAGCGCCTGCGCGTAGGTCTGCGCGGCCTCGTAGCGCAGCGCCATGCGCTGGGCCGGCTCGGCGAGCGCGGCGGCCTCGACGAGCGCCTGCGCGAGCTCGGCGTGCAGACCCGCGGGGCCCGCGAGCTGGCGGAGCTGCTTGCGCGCGTCTGCGTCGGTGGGCTCGAGCAAGAGCAGGGTGGCGTAGTGGGCGAGTGCCTCGCGCTCACGACCCGCGATGGCGAGCCGCGCACCCGCGTCGCGGTGCAGTGCGACGCGCTCGCCCGGCTGCGCGAAGCCGAGCGCGCGCTCGATCGCGACGATCACCGCCGCGTCGGCGTCGACCGCCTCGTAGCTCGTGCGCAAGAGCGCGAGCGCGCCCATGCGCACGGAGTGCGGCGCGGTGTCCATCGCGAGGATGCGCTCGAGCTGCGCGCAGCCCTCGGGATGACCGGGCGACTCGTCGACGAGCGCACGCAGCTCCTCGAGCGCGGGCCCGGGCGCATCGAGGTGATCGATGAAGGTGGTCGCGATGCGGATGCGGATCGTGCGGGCCTCGCCCGTCGACAGCTCCGGCACGCGTGCTTGCCACAGCTCGATCAAGTCCTCGTAGCGGTGCTGCCGCTCGAGCAACCGCTCGATGCCGGCGACGAGCGCCGCGTCGTTCGGATCGAGCTCGAGCTGGTGCGTCATGTAGTCGACGGCGCGCCCGGGGTCGCCGGCGAAATCCTTCGCGACGTGGGCGGCGTCGTCGAGCAGCTGACGTCGCCGCACCGGATCCGCGAGCGCGAGCGCGCGGTCGTAGACGTCGAGCAGACGATCCCAGCGCTCCGCGACCGTGAGCACGACGACGAGGCGCTCGAACGCCCAGCTGGCCTCGGGGTCGAGCTCGACGATCCGATCGAGCAGCTGCGCCATCGCATCCGCGTTGTCGCCGAACCACTCGTCGTGGAATTTCACCGCCCGCCGCGCGACCTCGTGGCGCACGGGTCGGGCGAGCTGGCCCTCGAGCACCTCGCGGTACGCCGCTGCGAGATCGTCGGGGCGCTGCAGCGCGTCGGCGAGCTCCTCGGCGTGGGTCCACGCGTCGGCTTGCTCGGGTGCAGCGCGCACCGCCTGCAGCGCCGCCGTGAACGACTCCGACTCGTTCGCGCGCTCGACCTCGCCCGTGCCGCCGCCGGATCGGCCGCTCCTCCCCGTTCCCTGCGCCATCGCCCCGTCTCCGCACTCCCGCGAGGACCGATCGCGGGTCTGCGACTATACCAGCGGGATCACGGGCCGTGCGACCCACAACGGGTCTACACGCGGCCGGATGCGAGGCACTGCTCGGCGTGCGCGAGCATCTGCGGCGTGTCGACGTCCTGCCAGAAGCCGTCACCGATGTCGAGCACGGCCATGCGGCCCATGCCCGCGAGCGCGGCGACCCCCTCGGAGAGCGAGGCATCGCCCTTGCGGTCGAGCACGGCCTGCAGCGCATCCAGCAGGCCGTGGCTGCACACGAACACACCCACATCGATGCAGTCGTACTCGGTGAGCTGCTTGCCGATCGTCACGAGCCGGTCGCCCTCGGTGGACACTTTCGTGGCGTCGTCGAGGTCGAACACCTCGTCGACGCGGCGGTCGACCAGCAGAGTGGCGCCGCCCGGGGTCGGGGTGTGTGCGCGGGCGAGGGCCATGACCGGAGCGCCGATCAGGTGATCGGCCATCGCGACGACGAAGGTCGCGGCCAGCCGCGGGCGCGCGGTGAGCAGCGAGACCCCGTTGGAGAGCTGGTAGCGGGGGTTGTCGACGAACGCGATCGGCGCGCGGGTGGGCGCGGCCGCCTCGATCGCGGCCCGGAGCTCGGCGCCGCGGTGACCGATGACCACCACGAGCTCGTCGCACCCGGCCGCCTCGAGCTGCCGCAGCGCCCGGAACACCATGGGCACCCCGCCGACCGGGGTGAGCGGCTTGACCACGGTGTCGTCCTGCTCGCGCAGCCGCGAGCCGAGCCCCGCCGCGAGGACCACGCCGGTGCGCTGCCCCCCCATCTCAGAATTCCGCGAAGTTCTCCGACAGGTGCGTGATCGGCTCTTCACCTGCGAAGACGCGCAGGGTGTTCTTCAGCCGGAAGTGCTGGATGAAGAGGTCGTGCTCGGCGACGTGGCCCGCGGTGACGTGCGGACTCTTGAAGAAGAACGACAGCCACTCCTGCACGCCGCTGCGACCGGCTCGCCGCGCGAGGTCGAGGAACAGCGCCAGGTCGAGCACGAGCGGCGCCGCGAGGATCGAGTCGCGGCAGAGGAAGTCGACCTTGATCTGCATCGGATAGCCGAGCCAACCGAAGATGTCGATGTTGTCCCAGCCCTCCTTCGCGTCGCCGCGGGGCGGGTAATAGTTGATGCGGACCTTGTGATAGAGGTCCTTGTACAGCTCCGGGTAGAGGTGCGGCTCGAGGATCACGTCGAGCACGCCCGACTTGGTGACCTCCTTCGCGCGGAAGCTGTCGGGATCGTCGAGCACCTCGCCGTCGCGGTTGCCGAGGATGTTCGTCGAGAACCACCCCGCGATGCCGAGCATGCGCGCCTTGAGCCCCGGCGCGAGCATCGTCTTCATCAGCGTCTGGCCGGTCTTGAAGTCCTTGCCGCAGACCGGCACGCCCTTCTCGACCGCGAGCTGCTCGAGCGCGGGGAAGTCGGCCGACAGGTTCGGCGCACCGTTCGCGTAGGGGATGCCCTCCTGGATCGCCGCGTACGCGTAGAGCTGCGACGGCGAGATCGCGGGGTCGTTCGCGAGCATGCCCGCCTCGAACGACGCGACGTCGGCGTGGCACTTCGAGGGCGTCAGGTGGATCTCGGTCGAGCCGCACCACACCATCACCGCGCGGTTGGCCTTGTGCTTCGCGATCGCGTCGCGGATGTCCTGGCGCAGCGCCTCGGCCAGCTCGCGCTTGTTCGCGGCCTTCTTCACGTTCGGCCCGTCGAGCCGCTTCACGTACTCCTGCTGGAACGCGGCCGGCATCGGCGAGATGTCCTCGAGGAAGCCCTTCAGCGGATCGAGCGTCTTCGCATCGAGCACGTCGGCGCGCCGCGCCGCGTCGTAGGCGTTCTCGGGGAAGAGGTCCCAGCCCGCGAAGCGCAGGTCGTCGAGCGGTGCGAGGTCGAGCAGCTCGCGGATGAGCGGCTGACGGCCGTCGGAGCGGCGGCCGAGGCGAATCGTCTGCAGCTGGGTGATCGATCCGAACGGTCGCGCGAGCCCGCGACGCACGGACTCGACGCCGGCGATGAACGTGGTCGCGACGGCGCCCATCCCTGGCGTCAGCACCAACAACTTGCCCTCGTGCTTGGATGGCTTGCGAACGTCGATCATGGGTCCCGTGACGCGCGCCAGCCTCGTTCTGCGTCGTCGCGGTGTCAAGCACGAGCAGCGGGCCGCGCGGCTAGGTCCCCAGGGCGCGCACGAAGCCATCCACGGCGGCGGCGATCTCGGCCATGACGTCCCCGGCGGTGCGGCCCGAGCGGACGAGGACCGCAAAACCGTGATCGGCGTGCTGGACCACATGGAGCGTGGCCGCGGGCGGCAGCACCGGGCGCAGCAGCTCCAGCTCCGCGAGCGCGTCGCGCGTGCCCTGCACGAACAGGCTGGGCACGGTGATGTGCGGGAGGTGCTCGGCGCGCGTGGTCGCGGGCTCGCCCGCGGGGTGCAGCGGGAAGCCGAGGAAGACGAGGGCACGCACGCCGGGCAGCGGCGACGCGGCGGCGGCGAGCGAGGTCATGCGTCCGCCCATCGACTTGCCGCCCGCGACGATCGGCAGTCCGTCGGCGATGCGCGCGGCCTCGGCGACGGCGGCGCGCACCGTCGCGAGCAACAGCGGCTGGCGATCGATGCGACGCGAGCCCGCCTCGGTGTACGGGAACTGGTAGCGCAGCGTCGCGACGCCGACCTCGGCGAGTCGCGCGGCGATCGTCGTCATGAACCCGTGGTGCATGTCGGCGCCCGCACCGTGGGCGAGCACGAACAGCGCGTGCGCGCGCGCGGGTCGCTGCAGCAGCGCCGACACGCCCGTCGTCCCGTCGACCGTGATGCGCAGGGGCTCGGGTGCGTCCACGGGGCGAGTCTCGCACGCCCGTCAGCCGAGCCGCAGCACGACCTCGCGCAGCAACCTCGCCACGCGCGTGCGCCCGGTCTCCGTGACGTCGTCGAGCGTGCCGATCCAGTGCTGGAAGCCGGCGTCGTGCTCCGTGAACGTGATGCCCACCCCGGTGTCCGCGTCGCCGAACACGTAGCGGACCACGCGGCCGAACGCGTGGCAGCGCCGCTCGTCCTCGTCGGTCGCGAAGCTCAGGCGCCCGAGGCGCTTCGTGGGGACGATCGCGTCGATCACGACGTAGACCCCGGTGCTCGAGATGTCGAGGAGGCGGCCCGAGACGAGCTCGTCCTCGCCGACGTCCACGACCATCGCGATGCAGAGGATGTGTCGCCTCGACCTACGTCTGTCCATCGATCCGCCGCCGTCCACGTCGCGACCTCGTGCAAGGCCCGGTTCGGGACGCCCGCGCGCATGATCTCCGAACCTTGCCACGACCGCGTGCGTCGGCGTGCCACGGGATCCGTTACGTCGATGCTCGTCTCGTTGCTCGTGCCCGCCGTGCAGCTCTCCACGCGCGATCGACCGGCTGTGTGCACGGCGATCGATCGGTCGCTCGGATCACCCTTTCGCCGAACACGCGATCACTTCGCGATGTCGAGCAACCGCCCGAGGATCGCCTGCAGATCCGGGCGGATGTCGAGCACCGGCAGCATCGGGTCACCGACCTCGCGCAGGCGATCGAGCACGGTGTTCACGTTGAAATCGTGCTGGTCGAGGTCCTCGCGGAGCTCGTCCCAGCGCAGCGGCATCGACACCGGTGCGCGCGGAAGTGGACGGACGGAGAGCGGGGCGACGAGTAACCGACCGTGCCCGTTCTGCCCGAAGTCGATGTAGACGCGGCCGCGTCGCGAGGGCACGTGGCGCTCGACGGTGGCGATCTCGCGCAGCCGGCCCACGACGACGCGCGCGAGGATCTCGCCGAGCTGGCGGCACTGCTCGAAGGTGCACTGGCGGCCGAGCGGCATGAGGATGTGCAGGCCGGTCGAGCCGCTGGTCTTGAGGAACGCGGGCATGCCGATCTCGCCGCACACCGTCTCGATCTCGCGCGCGATGCGGACGACGTTCGGGAACGGCGCGCCCTTCGGGTCGAGATCGAGGATGCACCAGTCCGGGTGCTGCAGATCGGCGAGCCGGCTGCCCCACACGTGCAGCGGAATCGTCGCGAGGTTCGCGACGTAGGCGATCGCCTCGGGCTCGTCGCACACGAAGTACTCGATCTCGCGGCCGGCGTGCTCGCTCCACATCGTCTTCGTGCGGATCCACGAGGGGATGTAGGGCGGGGCGTTCTTCTGGAAGAACGACTTGCCCGCGATGCCGTCGGGGAAGCGCGTGAGCACGAGCGGGCGATCGCGTAGGTAGGGCAAGAGCCACGGCGCCGCTGCGCGGTAGAACTCGACGAGGTCGCGCTTCACGAGCCCGTCGTCCGGCCAGAACGGCTTGTCGGGGTTCGAGATGACGACGCGATGCGAGTGGCCGTCGGTGACGACTTCCTCGGGGGCTTCGTCGCCCGGGACCACGTCGTCGTCCGCGGGCGCCGCCGGAGCGACGGGCTCCGGCAGCGCGGCGGGCTCGGGTGGGACGTCGGCCTCGAGCACGCACTGCTCGATCGGCTTGTCGTCGCGCCAGCGCACGAACACGGGGTGACGCAGGAGCCCGTCGTCGGTGACGTGCTTGAAGCGCACCTCGGCGACCAGCCACGGCTCGCACCACGTCTGCTTCTTGAAGCTCGGGGCCGCACCGCTGCACGCGGGCGTGTCGCGCGTGCGCGTGTCGAGCATGCGCCGCAGCGCGACGAGCGTGGCGTCGTCGAACCCGGTGCCGACGCGACCGACGTAGACGAGCCCGGCACCTTGCCACGCCGCGAGGTGCAGCGCACCGAAGCCGATGCGTGCGCCCTCGGGCTCGGTGTAGCCCACGATCGCGAAGTCGGCGGTCTGCTCGGTGCGCACCTTGAGCCACTCGGTGCTGCGCCCCGCGACGTAGCTCGACCTCGCGCGCTTGCCCACGACGCCCTCGAGCCCGATCGCACGCACCTGCGCGAACAGGGCCGCACCCTCGCGCTCGACGTGATCGGCGTAGCGCACGGCGCCGGCGTTGGGCAGGAGCTGCCGGAGCAGCCGCTTGCGCTCCACGAGCGGCAGCGGCCGCAGATCGAAGTCCTCGAAGCCGAGCAGGTCGAACACGTAGAGCACGACGGGGTGCTCGCGCATCGCTCGCTCGACGTCGCGGCCGCGCAAGAGCAGCGCCCGCTTCTGCAGCCGCTGGAAGTTCGGCCGCGCGTCGTCGTCGAGCACGACGACCTCGCCGTCGAGCACGAGCTTCGCGTAGGGCAGGGCGCGCAGCGTCCTCGAGATCTCGGGGAACGCCGAGGTGGCATCGATACCGCTGCGGTAGCGCAGCATCGGCTTGTGCTCCTCGGCCGCGGCGACGACCCGATAGCCGTCGTACTTGAGCTCGAACAGCCAGCCCTCCCGCGCGAACGGCTCGCTCTCGGCGGTCGCGAGCATCGGCTCGAGCGTGCGCACGTCGACCGGCCGCCGCTGCGCACCGAGGCGCTCGAGCTCGCCACGGATCTGCGCGGCGCGATCGAAGCCCTCGCGCACCTGCTCGATCGTCAGCCCCGAGAGCACCGAGGTCTCGTCGGGCTCGGGCATGCCCTCGGCGAGCGTCGAGCCGCCGTCGGGCTTCTTGATGAGCAGCCACTGCTTGCCGTCGTCGGCCCCGCCGGCGCCACCGCCCGCCGTGCGCACGAGTGTCCACACGCCGCGGAGCTTGTGCCCGCGCAGCTCGAAGAGCAGCTTGCCGTCGCGATAGCCCTCGTCCATCGGGATGTGCGCGACGTACACGCCGCGGTCCCAGACGATCATCGGACCGGCGCCGTAGTTGCCGTCCGGGATCACGCCCTCGTAGTCGACGTACTCGATCGGGTGATCCTCGGTCTCGACCGCCATGCGCTTCTCGGCCGGGTCGCGCGACACTCCGCGGGGCACCGCCCACGAGCGCAGCACGCCACCGATCTCGAGCCGCAGATCCCAGTGCAGCCGGCGCGCCGCGTGCTTCTGGATCACGAACAGTCGCGGTGCCGCCGCGTCGCCGATGTCGGTGACCGCGCCGCCGAACGGCTCGGCGGTGCGATCGGCGTGGCGCTTCGCCCGGTAGGTGTCGAGCTGTGGCGTGGGCGGCTGCGTGGTGCGCTTGCCGCCGTGTCCCCAGCGTCCCTTCGATTTGCGCGCACGTCCCAACCGGGCCCACCCGACGCTTCCGACCGAGGGTACCATCTCGCCATGGCGGCGCGCGCGATCTCGTCCGGCACCATCGCCTTCGGGCTCGTGTCGATTCCGGTGAAGCTGTTCCCGTCGGTGTCGCCCTCGGACGGCATCCACTTCAACAACCTGCACAAGGACTGCGGGACGCGGCTCAAGTACCAGTACCACTGTCCCAAGCACGACAAGCAGGTCGGCCGGGACGAGATGATCAAGGGCTACGAGTTCGCGAAGGGCCAGTACGTCACGTTCACCGACGAGGAGCTCGACGCGGTCGAGGAGCAGTCCTCGGGCGGCATCGACATCGTCGAGTTCGTGCCGCAGACCGAGGTCGACCCCATCTACTACGACAAGGCCTACTACCTCGGGCCCGACGAAGGGGCCGGCCGCGCATATCAGCTGCTCACCGAGGCGCTGCGCAAGACCGGGCTGTGCGCGCTCGCGAAGTATGCCGCGCGCGGCAAGCAGTACCTGGTGCTCTTGCGCCCGGTGAAGCTCGGGCTCGTGATGCAGCAGCTGCACTACCCCGCCGAGGTGCGGGCGATGGCCGACGTGGACATCGAGCAGAGCGACGTGCGCGACGGCGAGCTCGATCTCGCCATCAAGCTCATCGAGCAATCGGCGAACAAGCGCTTTCGGCCCGAGCAGTACCACGACGAAGTGCGCGGGCGCGTCGACGCGCTGATCCAGCGCAAGCTCGAGGGCGAGGACATCACGCAGGCCCCGGCGCAGAGCCCCAAGGCGCAGGTCATCGACCTGATGGCCGCGCTCAAGCAGAGCCTCGGCATGCCCGAGCCCGGCGCGACCGAGCCCGCGCCGGCCCGCGAGCGCGAAGCGTGAGTGTGCTAGGGTAGCAGCGGCGATGGCCGCGACGGATTTCGAGCTGCTCGAGGCGTGGC
The DNA here is from genome assembly GCA_964519175.1 of uncultured Nannocystaceae bacterium. Taxonomy (GTDB): domain Bacteria; phylum Myxococcota_A; class Polyangia; order Nannocystales; family Nannocystaceae; genus Xiheibacterium. The sequence goes on along the minus strand of CAZFKC010000081.1, from coordinate 32,026 downwards.
GCAAGGGCGACGCGAAGTGCGGCAACGAGCTCTTCGATCGCTACTTCGACGCGCTGTTCCGCTTCTTCCGCAACAAGGTGACCGACGGCGCCGAGGACCTCGTCCAGCAGACGTTCCTCGCGCTCGTGCAGAGCCGCGATCACTTCCGCGGCGACTCCAGCTTCCGCACCTACCTGTTCACCGCGGCGCGCAGCAAGCTCTACAATTACCTCGAGCGCTGCGGCCGCGAGACGGTGATCGACTACGGCGTCACCTCGTGTGCGGACCTCGGCATCTCGCCGTCGGCGATCGTGGCCCAGGGCGAGCAGCACAAGCTGCTCTTGCATGCGCTACGGCGGCTGCCGATCGATCTGCAAGTCGCGCTCGAGCTGTTCTACTTCGAGCGGATCCGCGGGCCCGAGCTGTCCGACGTGCTGGGGGTCCCCGAGGGCACGGTGCGCAGCCGCCTACGTCGCGGCCGCGAAATCCTGCGCGAGCGGTTGCTCGAGCTGCAGGAGTCCGATGCGCTGGTCGAGAGCACGATGACCGACCTCGAGCAGTGGGCGGCGCAGCAGCGAGAACGCGCAGGTGTCGGTCCAAAGGGCGGCGACGTCCCACCCCACTGAATTGAGCTCTGGTCGCGCCGTCCGGCGCTCTTCCTGGCGCGGGCGGTCGTGCTCGCTGTCCGCCGTGGCGGAGCCACGTCGGGCTCGATGGGCTGACCGTTTCCGAGTTCTGGTCGCGCGGGCCGATCGAATCGGCCCGTCCAGGCCCACGTCGCGACCGCTTGGCGACGAATCGTGCCGCTCCGCGTCCTCGCGGACTGATAGAATCGTCGGTCGGTCCCGATGATGCGTGCCCTGCTGGTCGAGGACGACGCGCTCCAGCGCGAGGTGATCCGGCGTGAGCTGGTCGCGCTCGGCCACGACGTGCTCGCGGTGGGCGACGCCGAGGCCGCGCTCGTCGCCCACGCCCAGACCCCGTTCGATCTGCTGATCGTCGACTGGCTGCTCCCCGGCATGGACGGGCTGCGGCTGACGCAGCGCATCCGCGCGACGCCGGGCGGCGAGAGCGTGTTCGCGCTCGTGATCACGGCCCGCGATCGCCCCGAGGATCTGCAGCGGGTGCTCGACGCCGGCGCCGACGACTACATGGCGAAGCCGGTCGATGCGGCCGTGTTGGCCACGCGCATGCGCATCGCCGAGCGCCGGCTCGCGCGTCGCCGCTCGCACGACGTGGATCGCGAGGCGCTCGCGCGCACGCAGGCCGAGTTCCGCCGCGTCATCGAGCGCAGCCCGCTCGGTGTGCTCGCACGTCGCGGCGGACGGATCGCGTACGCCAACGGCGCGGCGGCACGCATCCTGGCGATCCCGCGGCACGAGCTCGTCGGCTCGCCGTTCTTCGAGCTGGTCGGCGAGGAGTTCCGCGACGTGATGGAGCGCCGCGCGCAGCGCTTCGATCGCACCGGCGCTGCGCCGCCGCCGATCGAGGCCCAGCTCGTGCGCGGCGACGGGCGTCGCATCATCGCCCGCGTCATCCCGGTCACCCGCGCGAGCTTCGAGGGCGCCGAGGTCACCTTCGTGATGATCGAGGACGTCACCGCGCGCACGTCGGCCGAGCGACGGCTGCGCATGACCCAGTTCGCCGTCGATCGCGTCGGCGATCTCATCCTGTGGATCGAGTCGGGCGGCACGATCACGTATGCGAACACCGCCGCCGGCGAGCTGCTGGGCGAGGCACCGGCGGAGCTCGTCGGCCGTCGCTTCGCGGAGCTCGTGGTGGATCGCGGTACCGTGTCCGACTTGCCGGCCTGGCGCGCGATGCTGCAGGCCAGCGGCACCCTGCGCTTCGACGCCCACTTCCGCGACCGCCGGGGCCGCACCATCGCGGTCGAGGCCGCCGCGAGCGCGCTGTCGTTCGACGGCGAGACCTTTGTCGTCGTGTCGGCGCGCGACGTCAGCGAGCGCGAGCGCCTGCGCAGCGAGCTCCAGCGCGCCGAGCGACTGGCCTCGGTGGGCAGCCTCGCGGCCGGCGTCGCGCACGAGATCAACAATCCGCTCGCGTACGTGCTCGCGAACCTCGAGCTGCTCGCCGAGGGGCTCTCGCGCGGCGAGCTGTCCACCCTCGACCGCACGCGCCTCGCCGAGCTCGTCGACGGCTGTCGAGACGGTGCGAATCGAGTACGCCGGATCGTCGGCGACCTCGGGGCGTTCGCGCGGCAGCACGAGGAGCAGACCGCGCCGGTCGATCTGCATCGCACGCTCGACACCGCGATCGGCCTCGCCGAGAACCAGATCCGCCACCGCGGTCGGCTGATCCGCGCGTACGGCACGGCGGTCACCGTGCGTGCGCACGAAGGCCGGCTCACGCAGGTGCTGGTGAATCTGCTCGTCAACGCCGCGCAGGCGCTGCCCGAGACCGGGCGCGCCGACGAGCACAGCATCAGCGTCGTGACCGAGCCCATCGATCACGGTCCGGACGACGGTCGCGTCTCGATCTCGATCACCGACACGGGCGTCGGCATCGAGCCCGCGCTGCTCGATCGGATCTTCGAGCCGTTCTTCACCACCAAGCCGCAGGGGGAGGGCACCGGCCTGGGGCTCTCGATCTGTCACGGCATCGTCGAGTCGTTCGGGGGGCGCATCGAGGTCACCAGCGCGGTGGGGATCGGCAGCACGTTCCGCATCGTGCTGCCGCGCTGCGGCGCGCTGACGAGCACCGATCAGCTGCCGACGCGCCGCGAGGAGCGCGTCCGCGAGGCGCCCCGCCGAGGTGGCGGCGCCGACCGGAGCGCCCTGCGCATCCTCGTCATCGACGACGAGCCGCTGATCGGCGAGAGCGTCGCGCGCACGCTCGAGGGCCACGCGGTGCACGTCGCCCACACCGGCGGGGAGGCGATCGCCTGCTGCGATCGCGGTGAGTTCGACCTCGTGCTCTGCGATCTGATGATGCCGGAGGTCTCGGGCATGGACGTCTACGAGATCGTCCGCCGCCACCGCCCCGAGCTCGCGCAGCGCTTCGTGTTCATGACCGGCGGCGCGTTCACACCGAAGGCGAAGGGGTTCCTGGCGCAGTTCGAGGGCGAGTCGCTGACCAAGCCGTTCGCGCTGGCGGACCTCCGCAACCTCGTCGACCGGTGGGCGGAGCGGCAGCGGGCACGCTCGAGCGCGTGAGGTCGCGGCCGGTACGGCCGTTCAGCTCACGGGCGTGGCAGCGTGGCCGCCGCCCGATTGGGCGCAGGCCGGGCTCGGCGCTATGCTCCGCGCCAGCGAGGTTCCCATGCTCTCGATCGCAGACAACACCATCGTCGTGCTAGCGCTCGTGTTGCTCGCCGGTTGTGGCGGAGGCGGCAACGCAGGCGATCGCGACAACGCGATGGCCAAGGCGCTCGACAACACGAAGTCGGGCGTGAACCAAAAGGACGACATCGAGAAGCTGAAGAAGCTGAAGGCGAAGGCCGAGGCCGACGCACAGAAGGCCTACGACGACGAGCTCGCGCGGATCACCACGATCGCGCCGCCGTTGCCCGCCGATCTCGAGGCCGCGTGTGCGAGCGCGGGCGCCGGGCTCGATGCGTTCATGCAGAAGCGGCTCGCCGGCGACGAGCTCGGGCGCTGGAACGCGACCAAGGAGCCCGACATGCGCAAGGTCGCCGAGGAGTGCAAGACGACCGGCAGCATCGAGCTCGGCGCGTGCCTGGCCAAGGGCCTCGGCGAGGCGTCGATCGCCGAGTTCGCCAACGGCTCGCAGGGCGACATCAAGGCCGAGTGCAAGAAGCGCTACGGCGCTCCGGCCCCGGCCGGCGGCGCAGCGCCCACGGCCGGCTGATCAGCCCGCCTTCTTCTTCGCGGCCTTCTGCGCGCGCAGCCCGTCGACGAGCGCATCGCCGAGGTCGCGCTGGATCTCCGGCGTGATGACGTGGCCGACGCCCGGATAGGTGACGAGCTCGGCGTCCCAGCCGAGCTGTTTCAACGCGTCGACCCCGATCTTCGTCGGCTCGTACTTCACGGCGGCGTCGTCGGTGCCGTGGAACGCTCGCACGGGCGGTGCACCCTTCGGCGCGGGCGTCGTGGGCACGAGCGGCGGAGGCAACCAGCCGCCGACGGGCAGCGCGAGCGCGACCAGCTCCGGGTGGCGCACGGCGATCGCGAAGCTGAGCATCCCGCCCTGCGAGAAGCCGGTGACGATCGGCTTGCCGATCGTCTTGCGCTCCCGGACGAGCACCGCGATCGTGGCGGCGAGCTCGTCGGCTGCGCCGGCGATCGCCTTCGCCGTGCGTGCGACGTCGGGGTCGCGCGCACGGAACGGGAACCATGACCAGCCGCCGCCTTCGGTCTGCTCGAGGCCGCGCGGCAGCACGAGCCGCGCGCGCTCGGTGAACGTGTCGAAGAGGTGCGAGAAGTTGCGCGGGTCGTCGCCGAGCCCGTGGATCGCGACGATCATCGGCAGCTCGTCGTCGGCCTTCGCGTCGCCGAGCAGGACCTCGACGTAGTGGAGGTTGCCGGCCTTCGGGTCGGGCAGGGCGGCCGGGGCCGCGCCGGGCGGCGGCGCGTGCGGCTCTGCGGGTGGCGTGGTCGGGGCGGCCGGGCTCGGGCTCGGGGCCGTGGTCGCGCCCGTGCCGTAGGGGTCGTTGCAGGCGTGGGCGAGCCACGCGACGAGGAGCAGCCGGCGCATCGCGGACCGAGCGTCGCATGGCGGCGAACGGTGGGACAAGCCGCGCGCAGGCCCACGCGCGGCGGGTGCGCTGCAACCTGCTACCGTCGTTGCCGTCATCCGCCGTACGGACCCGGAGCCCAAGATGCCTCGCCAGACCCACCTCGCCCTGTTGCTCGCCCCGTTCCTCGCCCTCACCGCCTGCAAGAAGGACGACTCCGTCAAGGAGTCGCTCGACCTGCTCGCGAAGCACAGCAAGGAGATCACCACGAAGGTGACCGGTGCCAGCGACAAGAAGGCCGGGGTCGCCGACGCTCAGAAGTATCTCGACGCGAACAAGGACGACATCGTCAAGCGCATGAAGGAGATGAGCGAGCTGCGTGGCTTCCAGCTCAGCGAGGACATGCAGTCGAAGATGGCCGAGGGCATCGTCGACGCGACCTTCATGTGCATGAAGCTGCAGACCGACATCATGGCCGCGACGATGGAAGACGACGAGCTCGACAAGGCCGTCGACAAGCTCTGCGCGGACTGGGACGCGGCGGTCAAGATCTGACGCGGCGAGCGAGCATCCGCCGTCAGGGATCGACGCGGACGATCTCGTTGCCGAAGCCGTCGGCATAGTAGAGCTTGCCGTCGGGTCCGAAGGTCAGGCCCATGAGCCCGACGGCGTCGGTCGGCATGCGGCCGAGCTCGGCGCCGTCCATGTCGTAGGCGATGATCTCGGCGCTCTCGTGATCGCCGACGAAGACGCGACCTTCGTGCAGCGCGAGGCCGCTCGGCTGGCCGAGGCCCTCCACGAACGGCTCGAACGTCGCGCCGTCCCAGCCGGTGTACTCGGTCGCGCCGTCCCAGTTGTTGGGCAGATCGCCGTTGCTCTCGCCGCTCTCGGTGTCGAGCCACATCACGCGACCGGTGCCGGTGTCGGCGACGTAGAGCCGACGCGAGTCGGGATCGAGCACCATGTGGCCGGGCACCTCGGGCACGCGCGTGACGACGGCGTTGAGGTAGCGGCGGATGATGCCGTCGCTGTGATCGCTGCCGCCGGGGCCGTGGTCGTCCATGAAGTCGTACATCACGATGTGACCGCCGGATCCGTCGAAGGTCCAGTAGACGTTACCGGTGTCGTGCGCGATGCCCATGCAGAGCGGGCTCTGGTGCAGCATGTCGAGGTGGCTGCCCTCGAGCGGGTTGGGCGGCACCTCCTGGTTCACCATCGCGAAGATGTCGAGATCGGCGGAGAACAGGCTCGGGCCCATGAAGTCGTCGGGGCGCTGCGGACCCACGTTCCACTCGTCGCGCGACTCCTGGCAGGTGGAGAAGCGGTTGCCGTCGCCGAACGCGAACGATGACACGAACGCCATGAAGTGCTGGCCGTAGGCATCGACGCGCACCTCGGCGGTCTGCTCGGGTGTGCCGGGGTCGAAGATGATGACGGCGCCGTGCATCGCTCCGTTGACGGTCCAGAGCTGATCGGGGTGCTCGGGCGCGAACTCGAGGTCGCGTGGGACGTTCAGCCCGTCGTCGGCGGTCGCGATCACGGTGAGCGTCGATCCGAACTCCGGCACGTCGCCGGTGGGACCACCGGTGCTCTCGGTGCCCGCGGTCGTGTCGGCCACCGTGCCGCTCTCGTCCGAGCTCGCCGGCGCGGTGGTCGGGGTCTCGCCGCTGCTCTCTTCCGGCGTCGCGGTGCTGGACTCGTCGTTCGCAACGGTGGTGCCCTCGTCGTCGCCACCACAGGCGGACGAGAGCACGAGCGCGAGCACGACCGGAGCATCGAAACGTCGAAGAAATGCCACGGACGCGAAGCTACCGGTTCGAGCCGGGGAGTCAATCGCAGCGGGGATCGATCCTCGAAAATCTGCACATGCACATACAGATTTTCGAGGATCGCAGGCGCGAGCGTCCGCGATCACGAGCAGGGGGCGGCGAGGCCGCGCCTATCCGGCGTCGTGACGCCAGGGGTCCAACACGTCGACACCGGTCGGCGCGAAGTCGGCGACGTCGTGAGTGACCACCGTCATCCCGTGCACCAGCGCGGTGGCGGCGATCATCGCATCCCGGTCGCTACGACGATCTGGGACGTGGAGGCGTGCGCAACGTCGCGCGACCGCGCTGTCGAGGGGGAGCACGCGGCCCGCGAACGTCGTCATCACGTGATTGTCCATCCATGCTCGGAGCAGGGCGCCCTGCTTCGGATCGCGGCGTTCGATGAGCACCACGCCGAGCTCGAGCTCGAGGATGGTGACCGCAGCAACGAACAGGCTCGGGGCGGGGACGCTTGCAGCCCAGGCACTGACGTTCGGATCCGCTTTGCCGGCCTTCGACTTGCGGAGCTCCGACACCACGTTGGTGTCGAGCACGAACATCAGCTCAAGTCCGCGGGCTCGGCAAGGCGATCGAGGCGAGGCGGCACGAGCTCGATGTCCTCGACGCCGGGAGCCGCGAGCTGGTCGATGATGCTCGTGGAGGCGCGCGCGAGCGTCTCGTAGTCCTCGATGGTCAGCAGCACGTGAGCAGGCCGGCCGCGGTCGGTGATGAATACCGGCCCCCGTCTGGCGGCCTTCTTGGCGCGCGCAGTATCCTGGTTGAACTCGCGGCTCGAGAGCTTCGTGATGCGCATGGCTGCAGTGTAGCAACGTTACTACATTGGGCGCGGAGCCGCAATCGATCCCGCGGATGCGACCTCGTCACGGGCGCGCAGAGGCACCCGCGGCACGCAGCTCCCGGACCGCCCAGGCGATCGCTTCGTCGAGATCGGCGGTCACGAGCTTCGGCGAATCGATCGGGCTCAGCTCGAGGATCGCCCGCAGTGCGCCGCGCATCACGGCGGACCCGGTGACGAGCGCCATCGCACGGAACCAGCGATCGAGGTCGGCCTTGTGCGCCCGGATCCACGCGAGCAGCGTCTTCAGCTCGGCGAACGAGGGCACGGCCATGCTGCGCGGCACGAACACGAACGCGTAGGCCTCGCGGCGCGCGATGAAGCCTTCGCCCGTCTGAAGGAACAGCTCGACGTCCGCAGGCGTGAGGCGATCGACGAGCTCGATCACGAGCACGGGCGCGCGGGAGTCGTCGATGCGCAGCGTCACGGCGGCGGGAGTCCAGACGATGCTACACGCTCGATGCCACGCTCGCGTAGCCCGTCGTGGGCCACATGCGGTACGCGGCCGCGTCGCTCACACGCCGAGCTTGCGGGTGCCGAAGCTGACGCGGCGCGAGAACAGGTCGAGCAGGAAGAGCGGCAGGAGCAGGGCCAGGAGCACCTGCGGCCACAGCGGCTGCACGCGCAGCCGGCCCTCCGGCGCACCGGCGGAGGTCACGATCTCGCCGAGCTCGCCGTCCGTGCTGCCCACCGGCAGCTGCGCGAGCCAGCTCGGATCCCATGCGAACTGCTCCGGTCGCAGCTCGCCCGGGTACGGCACGCTCACCTGCGCCGTCGCTTCGGCGACGAGCCGTGGCGGCGACTCCTGGCCGTCGTGCAGCTTCGCGCGGACGACCCGCTGGCCCGAGCGCACGTCGTGCAGCTCGGCCTCGTAGCGGCCCGGGGCCGACAGCTCCAGCGCGACGTTCTGCGTGCGCGCCGGGTCGTCCTCGGCGAGCGCCGGATCGAGGATCTCGAGCGAGCCGTCGAGGTCGTTTGCGAAGCCCTCCGGCGAGTCGACGTCGACGACCACGCGCCAGCTCGACGGGTCGTTGCCCGGCACGATCTTGATCGACGCTCCGCCCAGCAACGTCGCACCCTGCCGCATAGTGTCGCGGGCGATCTGCCCCCACAGCTTCGCGAAGCCGCTCCAGCCCAGCCATGCCGCGGCCCAGCGCGCCTTCGCATCGCTCGCGAACGCGGCGGTCTGCCCGAGCCCCTTGCGCCCGCGCACGAGCAGCGGCTCTCCGGTGCTGGTCTTGAGCAGCACCTCCGACAGCGGCTTCGCCTTCACCGGCACGATGCCGCGCAGCCCGGGCGCGCGTGCGAAGTCGATGCCGCGCAGCGCCTGCACTGCCTTCGCGACGCGCGGGTAGTGCAGCTGCTCGTCGATCGCGTTCTTCGTGGCCTCGCGGGTGTCGCGGCTGAAGATGCGCGGCACGTCGGTGCCGTCCTGGCTGAAGTAGAAGCGCCCGCGTCCGCGGCTCGCGACGCGGCGCAGGAAGTCCTTGCCCGCGCCCGCACCGACGCCCACCGCGGACACCGTGATGTCGCCGTCGCGCATGTCGCCGAGCAGCGAGTCGACGCCGGCCTCTGGCGACTGGCCGTCGGACAGCAGGATCACGTGCTTCACGAGCGCGTTGCTGCCCGCGAGCTGCAGGTAGGCCTCGCGCAAGGCCGGCAGTGCGTTCGTGCCACCGCCGGCCGCGAGCCGACGGATGTCGCCGGCGATGCGGATGCGGTTGGAGGACTTCTGCAGCCGCACCAGCACGTGGGGCCGCGAGTCGAAGGCGATCACGCCGAGCTGATCGGTGGGCTCGAGCGTCGACGCCGTCGCACGCGCGGCCTCCTTCACGAGATCGAGGCGGTCCTCGCTGCTCATCGAGCCGCTCTTGTCGATGACGAGCACGAGCGCGAGCTTGGCCTGCTCGCGCTGCCGCTGGCCCTCGAAGCGCACCGGCAGCACGCCCTCGATCGCCGTGTTCTGCCAGCCGCCGACGCCGTAGGAGTTCTCGCCGCCGACCATCACGAACCCGCCGCCCTGCTGCTCGACGTAGTCGGCGACGGCGCGCTGGGCCGCGGCCGGCACCGCCCGCGCCGCGACGTCGGAGAACACGACGAGGTCGTAGGGGCGCAGCGCGTCGACGGTCGTCGGCACGCCGCCCGGCCCCGTGACCTCGACGTCGAGGTGATCGGCGCGCAGCGCCGACGCGAGCGGACCACCGCCGTCGGAGGTCGCGAGCAGCACCCGCGGGCGGCCCTGCACGTCGCCGGCGACCGCCGCCCGATCGTTGCCGGCGCTGCGGTTGTCGCCCTCGGGCAGCGCCGCGGTGTCGAGCTCGGCGGTGAAGACCACCGCGCCCGCCTTGCTCACGCGCGCCTGCATCTTCACCTGCGTGCGACCGCTGCGCAGCGCGACGGTCTCGTCCTTCTGCAGCGCGTTCGGCTCGCCGTTCTGCAGCAGCGCGAGCCGCAGCTCGTGGGGCTTGCTCGCCCACAGGTCGATCGCGACCTCGAAGGTCTGTCCGACGCGCAGCTCGGAGGGCAGGTGCACGGCCTCGACCGCGACGTCGTCGCGCGCGGCCGGCGGGAACGAGCGCGTGTGCACCGTGATGCCGGCGGCCTCGAGCTCGCGCACGGCGGTGGCGAGGTCCTCGCGCTCGAGCGCGCTGCCGGCTGCGTCGCTCACGAGCACGACGCGGCCCTCGGTCTGCGGATCGACGAGCGCAGCTGCGAGCCGCAGCGCACCGGCGTGATCGCTGCCGAGCCCGTCGTCGCCCTCGGTGGGGACGACGAGCTGGGCGAGGTCGGCGTTCTCGTCGAGCGTGCGCACGTCGGCGCGTGCGGCATAGGTGACGAGCCCGAGTCGCGTGCGGTCCTCGCGATCGACATCCGCCGCGAGCTCGCCCTTCACCTGCACGAGCGCCTCGTCGACGAGGCTCCGCGCCGCACGGAGCTGGGCCTCGTCGACGCTCGCGGACGTGTCGACCACGAACACCACGGTCTTGCCGCGGATCGGGCTCTGCAGGCTCGGCATGGCCAGCGCGAGCGCGACGGCGACGAGCGCTGCGGTGCGCAGCACGAGCTGCAGCACGAGCTGCCAGCGCGGCGCGTCGACCAGCGACCGGGTGAGCATCACGATGAAGAACGGCAGCGCCGCGATCGGCACCAGCCACAGCGCCGCGGGCCGGGCGATCGTGACCTCGTCGGTCCCGGCCGAGGACAACATCGCGGCGAGCCGCGCCGGGATCCGCACCACCCATGCGGGTGTGCTGGGCCCGAAGGCCGCGAGCGCGGCGGCGATGCCGATGCCGACGGCGAGCGCGACGAGCCCCCACAGCCAGGTGAGCTGGCGGTGCCCACCGCTCTTCGCACCGCTCATACCGTGATCCTCCGGTGGTAGGTCGCCCACTCGATCACGACGACGAGCGCGGCGAGCAGCAGGATCGCGGTCCACAGCGGGCCCTGCGAGACCGGGGCCGGCTCGGGGGCCGCGGCCGCGAGCGCCACCTGGGCGAGGTCGTCGCTGCGCGGGTGCAGGTCACTCGCCGCCGTGCCGGTCTGGTTGACCGCCAGCTCCGCGACGAGCTCGCTCGTGCCCTCGTCGTCCTCGACCGTCGCGTGGATCGAGTAGAACCCGGGCACGAGCGCGCGCAGCCGGATGCGATCGTGCTCGACCGGCTGCTCGCGCACCGAGCCGTCGGGATGCTCGACGCGCACGCGCTCGAGCCCCGAGGGCGGCAGCCCGAGATCGGCGAGCGAGAGCTCGCGGCTGTGGCCGAGCCCCACCGACGCGACGAAGCCGGGCTCGCGTGCCTCGAACCACCGCAGCACGTTGTCGACCAGCACCGGGAACGCGACGCGCAGGGGCAGATCGCTCTGCCGCGGATCGAAGCCGATCGCGACGAGCCCGTGCTCGCCGCGCTCGCGCAGCACCGCGATGGGCTCGCCGAGCGTGCGCACGAGCGCCTGGTCGCCGGGCTCGAGCGCGAACGTGGTACCGCGCGCGATGTTGACGTCCTTCAGCACCACCGACTCGAGCAAGGGATGGCTGCGCAGCTGCTCGGTGAGGAACGGCCGCCGCACGTCGGCCTTCTTCGCGATGGGGCAGGGCGAGCTCGCGTTGCGCCACGGATCGAAGATGAGCACGTGCGCCTCGGGCAGCGCGGCCGGCAGCGGGCCCGCGGCGACGTCGAACACGACGACGTCGGCCTCGCGCAGCGCCGTCGCACCCGCGGCGGCCTGATCGGGGCTCACGCCGACGAGCTCGACGTGCTCGCCCTGGGTGAGCAGCGCGGCCTCGAGGAAGAGATCGGTGCCGTCCGTGACGACGACGACCGACAGGGGCGAGAGCGGAGGGACGACCGCGTAGGCGACGTCGTCGAACGCGGGGCCGAGCGCGGTGGAGAAGCCGGGCGGCGGGTCGGCGATCTCGTTCAGCCGCGCGACGAAGCGCGCGCGCGCGGCATCGAGATCGGCGAGCGCCTCGCGCTTCGACTGCCCCGGTGCGAGCTCGAGCCGACGACGGCCGACGCTGACGCCATCGGCCTCGACATCGAGCTCGACCACCGCGGGCTGATCGCCGAGGTTGCGCACCTCGGCGAGCACCTCGATCTTGTCGCGCGCATTCGGGTAGCGGCGCGCGGCGAAGGCCGTGATCGCGAGGTTCTCGGTCGCGCCGGGCACGATCACGACCTGACAGGGGACCGCGCTCTCGGAGCAGCGGGCCAGCGCGGCCGCGCCGGCGTCGTCGAGCGCACCGTCGGTGACCACGAGGATGCGCGGGCCTGCGGCGGCCGCGATCGCGTTGCCCGCGAGCGCGAGCGCGCGCGCGAGGTCGGCCTCGCCGTAGCTCGGTGCGAGCGCCGGCAACCCGGCCAAGAGCGGCTCGGCGTCGCCCGACAGCGGCGACACGACGCCCACTTCTTCGCCGGCGGCGACGACGAGCGCGCGGTCGACCGGACCGAGCCCGGCGATCTCCTGCTCGACGCGCGTGCGTGCGACGTCGAGCCGCGTGCCGCCGTCGGCGGCCGGGCCGGCCATGCTCGCGGAGCGATCGATCACGATCGCGAGCGTCATCGGATCGCGCAGCCACACCTCGGGCCGGGGGTCGCCCAGCGTCGCGCAGACCAGCAGGAGCACGACGATCTGCACGAGCCACGAGAGCACGCGCCGGAGCCGTCGCCAGAGCTTGCGACTCTCGCTCTCGCGCGTGACCTGTTCCCACAGCGCGGCGAACGGCACGATCACCTGGCGCCTGCGCATGCGCAGCAGGTACATCGCCGTGATCGCGACGGCGCCACCGCCGATGATCGGCCACAGCTGCGCGAGCGTGAGCCCGGCGAAGCTCAAAGCAGGATCCCGCCTTGGCGGAACATCCGCAGCACGAGGTCGTCGAACGGGATGTCGATGTTCGCGCGGACGTAGTGGATGCCGCGCGAGCGGCAGCTGGTCTCGAGCGTCTGGCAGAAGCGCTCGTGCGCGGCCGCGAACGCGTCGAGTGTCTTCGGCGACACCGTGATCTCGCGGCGCTGTCCGCCTTCGCAATCGACCACCATCACGTCACCGTGCAGGCCGGTGCCGCGCGGGTCGGCCTCGATCGGATCGAGCACCTGGATCGCGACGGGGTCGTGCTTGCGGAAGCGCAGCAGGTTCAGGCCCTCGAAGGCCTCCATGTCGTAGAAGTCGCTGATGACCACCGTGAGGCCGGGCTGGTGGCTCTGCGCGGCGACGCGCGAGAGGGCAGGGCGCAGCGCCGTGGCGCCGCCCGGTGCGACCGACTTGAGGAACTGGAACACCTGGAAGATGCGGCCCTTGCCGCGCACCGCCGGCAGGGTCTCGAACGTGCTGCCCGACGCGCAGGTGAGCCCGACGCGATCGAGGTTGGCGAGCCCGACGTACGCGAGCGCGGCCGCGACCTGCCTGGCGTAGCGCAGCTTCGCGCGGCGCCGGGTCGCCATCGAGTCGCTGACGTCGACGACGATGCGGATCGGCAGATCCTCGTCCTCCTCGAACAGGCGGATGAGCCGGTGCCGCAGCCGCACCCACGCCGTCCAGTCGAGGTAGCGGATGTCGTCACCCGGCGAGTACTCGCGGTGATCGGCGAACTCGAGCCCGCTGCCGATCTTGCGGGTCTTGCGTTCGGCGCGTTGCCGGCCGCGGAAGAGGCGGCGCGCGATGACGTGCAAGAGCTCGAGCTTGGCGAGGAACGCCTCGTCGAACAGGGTCTCGTCGTCGTCGAGCTGGGCCGGCTTGGCTCGGGCGCGCGCTGCCACGAACGTCCTACTTGTCCGCCGGGACCGCCTCGAGCGTCTTGGCGATGCAGTCGTCGATCGCGATGCCCTCGGCCTCGCCCTCGAAGTTCAAGATGACGCGGTGGCGCAGCGCCTCGCGGGCGACGGCGCGCACGTCCTCGATCGAGGGCGTGAGCCGGCCGTCCATCGTGCAGCGGATGCGCGCGCCCATCAGCATCGACTGGGCGCCGCGCGGGCTGCCACCGAAGCGGACGTAGCGCTTCACCAGATCGGGTGCGCGCGGATCGTCGGGGTGCGTGGCCCGGAGCACGCGCACCACGTAGCGCGTCACACTGTCGGTCACCGGGATCGCGCGCACGAGCTCGCGCATCTGGCCGATGCGGCGGGCATCGAGCACCGGCTTCACCGAGGTGCTCTCGTTGCCCGTGGTGCGATCGAGGATGTGGATGAGCTCCTCCTCGGCGGGGAACTCGACGTTCACCTTGAACAGGAAGCGATCGAGCTGGGCCTCGGGCAGCGGGTACGTGCCCTCCATCTCGAGCGGGTTCTGCGTCGCGAGCACGAGGAAGGGATCGGGCAGCTTGCGCGTCTCGCCGCCGGCGGTCACCGTGCCCTCGGCCATCGCCTCGAGCAACGCGCTCTGCGTCTTGGGCGTGGCGCGGTTGATCTCGTCGGCGAGCACGATGTTCGAGAAGATGGGGCCCGGCTGGTACTGCAGCACGGGGCGCCCGCTGCTGTCGCCCTCGTGCTGCAGCAGCATCGAGGTGCCCACGATGTCGGCGGGCATGAGATCGGGCGTGAACTGGATGCGCGCGAAGTCGAGGTGCACCGCGCCGGCGACCGTGCGGATGAGCAGCGTCTTGCCGAGGCCGGGCACGCCCTCGAGCAGGCCGTGCCCACCGGCGAGCAGGCACGTGATGACCGAGCGGATCACCCGGTCCTGCCCGACGATCACGCGCTGGACCTCGCGCGTGAGCACGTCGAGATCGGCGTGCATGGCCTCGAGGTCTTGTCTCGTATCCGCGGTCGTGATCGCAGTCGACATCGTCAAAGTCAGCGTCCTTGGATCATCTGGTAGTAGCGCTTCACGAGTCGCCGCTGCGCAGCGTTCATCGCGTCGGAGTCGATCGCGCTCTGTGCGAAGTCGCGATACTCCTTGTACATCTTGCGGTAGGGCTCGGTCGCGAAGCCGCGCTGGCTCGCGTCCTTCAGCACCTCGGCCTTGCTGACGCCCTTGCCGCGCTTCGCATCGACCTTCACGTTGCGCAGGTGCGCCGGCAGCTTGCTCGGATCGCCCATCGGATCCTGCGAGCCCGTGCCGATGCCGTCGCCGCCCGGCGAGCCCTGGTTGCCGTCGCCGTTCTGGCCGTCGCCGTCTTGGCCCTCGCCGTCGCCGTCTTGGCCTTCGCCCTGGTCGCCCTCGCTCTCGCCTTCGCCTTCGCCCTGCTGGCCCTCGCCCTGCTGGCCCTCGCCCTGGCCCTGTTGGCCTTCGCCGTCTTGCCCGGGCATCTCCATCATCGCGTCGGGCTTGCCTTCGCCGACCTCGCCTTCGACGAGCAGCGTGGACTGGCCCTTGCCCTTGCCGTCCTTGCCCTTGCCGTCCTTGCCTTCTTTGCCGTTCTGGCCCTTCGCGGCCTTCTCGAAGCGACGCGACTGCTGCTTGCGGCGATCTTCGCCGGCGCCTTGCTGACCCGCGCGGCGCACGAACGTCTTGGCCTCTTCGAGCGCATCGCGGGCGCCCTGCATGCGCTGCGACGAACGGGCCGAGCGGCTGGCCTCTTTCATCCCGCGCCCGAGCTTCTCGAGCTCGCGCTTGCGCTCCTGTGAGCCGGCCTTGCTCTTCGCGGCCTTGTCGGCGTTGCGGCGCAGCTCCTCGACCTTCTTCTGCGCGGCCAGCTCGCGCTCGTGCTTGCGGCGCAGCTCTTCGATGTCCTGCTTCATCTTCTTGAGCCGCCGCTCCTGCTCTTCCTTCTCCTCGGGCGTCTGCGGCTGCTTCTTCTCTTCCTTGCGGAGGCGACGCTCGGCCTCGTCGAGCTGCTTCGCGCGCTCGCTCGACTCGCGCTCGTCCTGCTGCTTGCCCAGGCGCTTCTCGGCGTCGCCCAGCGCGCGCTTCATCTGCTCGTCGGACTCGGCCTGCGCCTCGGCCTGCGCTTCGGCCTCGGCGAGCGCCGCCTCGGCCTCGTCGCCCTCGCCGCGATCGAGCGCGTCACCGGCCTCGGCCGTGACCTCTTCCTTCTCGAGCGCACCGGCCAGCTCCTGCAACGCCTCGGCGAGCGTCGCCGGATCCTCGCGGAGCTCGGCGTCCTGCTCGGCCTGCGCCTCGGCCAGTTCCTTGTCGAGCTGCTCGAGCTTCTCGAGCGCGAGCGCGCGATCGATCTCGCCCTTCTCGAGCTCGTCGAGGATCTCGAGGATCTGCTCGGCCGCGGTCGCGGGCTTGTCGTCCTTGCCGACGAGCTCGCGCAGGCTCTGGCGCAGCGGGCCGGCCATCGCGAGGTCGACCTTCTCGCGCGCTTGCAGCAGCTCGAGCGAGGCGTGCAGCTCGATCGGCACGACCTCGAGCTCGTGTGCGAAGGGCTGCGGCACCGCGAGCGCACCGGCGAGCAGCACGACGCCACCGGCGTCCACGAGCCGCGGCGCGGGCACGTGCAGCGGGATCGCGGGGCGTGGATCGATCGTCGGTGCGAGCGCCTCGGCCTGCGCGCGCAGGAGCTCGACGATCGCGATGGTGCGGGGATCGTCGGAGGGCGGCGCGCGGTCGAGCTCGAGCGCTGCGCCGAGGCGATCGTGCAGGCCGTGGTGCTCGTCGAGCCGACGCGCCACGCGACGGGGCGCGCGCGGACGCAGCCACGCCCACGCGATCACGGCCGGCACCGGTAGCGCGCACGTCCACAACACCAGCTCGGGGAGCCCGAGCCGGCGCAGCGCGAGCACGCCGACCGACGCGAGCACGAGCCCCGCCGGCAGCGCGACGCGGGCGAGCCCCCAGGCCGCATCGGCGAGTCGCTGCCTGCGGATCGCGGCGGCGAGCAATCGATCGAGCGCTGGGGTCTTGCTGCTCATGGGCGGGAGCTCGGCTTCTTGCCGGGGGAGGTGCCGACCTTGGCCCCGCGCCACAACGCGGAGCGGAGCGAGTCTTTTCCGATCGCGGAGGGAATCCCGGTCGCGAACACGACGCGGCGGTCCTTGCGATCGATCACGTGGCCGCCGGCCGCATGTTCCGCGAGATAGGTACGAAACGCCGCCTCGAACTCCTGCGCGTCGGCCTCGCTGTCCCACACGGTCACGGCCGCGACGAGCGGCGGCGCGCTGCCCGGTTCCTTCGCGTCGAACGCGAGGAAGTGATCACCGCCCCAGCCCGCGGCGGCCTTGCGCGCGGGCTTGGCGTCGCCGAGCTCGGCGAGCATCGCGAGGAACGCGGCCTCACCGATGTCGTCGTGCCACACGAGGGCCATCCCCGCCTTCGCAGCGACCGGCGCGAGCGCGGCCGGATCGATCGACACGGTGATCGCCGGCTCTCGCGCGCGCAGCTTGTCGACGTGCAGCATCTGCTCGGTCGTGGTGGGCAGCGGATCGTAGAGCTCGTCGATCGCGCCCCAGCCCCCTTGCTGCACCATGCGCACCACCGTCGCGGTGCCGTCGGCGTAGGGCATCTGCAGCGAGCGCGCGAGGATCGGATAGGGCGAAGCGAGCCCGGCGAGCTCGAGCGCCTGATCGCCGAGCGCGTCGAGCACCGGATCGGTCAGCGCCGCGACGCCGTCTTCGCCGCTCACCCACGCGAGGTAGGCGGCCTGGGCCTCGCCCTCGACGAGGAACCGCCGCGCCGACTCGGCGTCGCTGGCGTGTCGGATCGGCTCCTGCAGCTTGGCGAGATCGAAGTACATGTCCTGGAGCCCATGCGCGATCTCGTGGCCGACGACCATGCTGAGCATCGACTTGGGAACGAAGTCCCCGATGAAAAGGGTCTTTCGCTTGGGGTCGTAGAGGCCGAGCACGCCCTGCTCGAGCAGATCGAGGATCACCTGCTCGGGGTCGGCCCCCTGCGGCAGCACGCCGAGGCTGCCCTCGATGCGGCCGAGCAGCGCCAGCTCGGCGGCGGTGGTGTGCTCGTACATCGACTGCTTCGCGAACGTGCGGATGCCGGCCTTGTCGATCACGTCGACCTGGACCTCGCCGCGCAGCTCGAGGTTCCGCGCCTTCGCGACGGCGGCGAGGATTCGTCGGGCTTCCTCGCGCACCGTCTCGGGATCGAGCGCCTCCGGGTCGCGCTTGCTCGGCGCGGCATGCCGTGCGCCGGGATCGGCGGTGACGATCGGGGGCTCGGGCTCGGGCCCGGCGAACGGCCGACAGCCGAGCGCGAGGCAGAGCGCGACGCATGGGCCCGCGCGGTACGGGCGGACGGCGCGGTGCTCGCGGAACGACACCGGCATAGCGTAGCCGGCGACCCCCCGCTGGGCCAGGGCAGGCGTCCCGGCGACGGGTCGTGGCGTGACCAGCGATTGGACCCGATCGACACGTCCGCGCAAACCCGCGGGAGGCGAGCGGCACAGTCTCGTCCGTGACCACGGCATCCCCCGATCGACTCGCGTCCTTCGCCTTGCTGCTCGCATGTGCGTGTGGTGGGGCGGGCGAGGACCGCGGCTCCACGAGCGGCACGACCCTGCCGAGCGAGAGCACGCACACCGACGCGGAGGCGAGCGGTGAAACCGGCACGCACGGTGGCACGCACGGCGGCAGCGAGTCGGGCGGCGCGACGACCGGGGGCACGAGCGGCGTCGACGGCTCGACCGGCGGAAGCGAGACCGGGTGCGAGCCCGACTGCCCGATCGTGTGGCCGAACGAGGAGAGCCGCGCGAACTCCGATCCCTGGCTCGCCGAGCACCACGCCGAGATCGACGAGCTGCACCCGCGGGTGCTCGCGCTGAACTACGTCAACGCGCGGTCGATGGAGGAGATGACGGCGCAGCTCGAGGACATGATCGAGGTGATCGCCGAGGGCAGTCGGCCACGTGGCTACGAAGATCCGAGCGCGCCCGCGATGCTGCGTTACGAGCTCGCACACGCCGTCGATCTGCGCGACGCGATGCCGCCGCCGGACTGGCCCTACCACAACTCGACCGCGATGCCGCGCGAGGATCCGGTCGACGGCTACTGGGGCTTCGACTACGAGGCGCTGTTCACCCCCGCGTATGCCGAGCGGCTCGGGCTCGAGGACCCGGCGATGCCGGGCACGACGATCGGACTGTGCGACGCGATCGATCGCGGGCTCGTGCACGAGATCTGGATCTACGGCGATGCCGACGTGCCCGACGTGAGCGCCGCGGAGATCCTCGAGCGCAAGCCGCGGTACGACGAGAACCGCGTGCGCATCGACGGTCCGCTCGACGGCTGCTCCGGCAACGGTTGCTTCGACGAGGAGGACACGATCCCGTGCGACCGCACCGTACGCATCGCGTTCTTCAACAACACGCGCGGCCCGGGCTGCTTCCTCGAGAGTCTCTCGCACGGGCTCGAGGGCAGCGGCCGCAAGGGCGGCACGACGCTGCCCTACCTGTCGCGCTACTTCCCGGAGGTGAGCGGCCAGGATCTCGACGACCGCTACGGCACCGCGTTCGAGAGCTGGTACAGCTGCCCGTACGGCGTGCCGTGCCTGTCGTATCCGAGCGAGAGCTCGGTGGCGTGGACGATGGGCGCCGGGCAGAGCGGCATGATCGAGGACTACGATCCCGTCTGCGGCAACGTGCACTGGCCGCCCAACGCGACCCAGCACTACGACCTCGCGGGCCCCAGCGCCGTGCGCACGAGCTGCACGCACTGGCGCGACGGCACCGGCGAGACCGAGCTCTACACCGCGGATCTGATCGCGCCGTACCTCGAGCTCGCGCCCGATTGCATGGGCCCGTTCCTCGTGTGGTGGCGGCAGAACCTGCCGGGTCGACACAGCGCAGCGATCGACGACGCCGGCGCACCGATGCTCTCGTTCTGGCCGTTCCTGTTCTATTGAGCACGTTCGTGCGCGATGGGGCCCCGAGGCCGCACGCGTGGATTGCCTGGGGTGACGAAGCCTCGACACGTGTTCGCACGCGGGGAAGCACCCATGCACGGCGATCACGAATTGTCTGCAGCTGACCAGAGATTGGCCACACACGACAATGACACCTGCGTGCTAGCCTGATTTGGTGCTCGCGGGAGGTGTCGTCGTGGACAGCATCGGCTTCGAATCGAAGACGGGTGTGGGGGTGCTGGCGTTCGTCGTCGCGGCCTGCGGCGTCGAGCAACCGCCGGAAGACGACGCATCGGGCGGTGGGCCCGGCGAGTCGGGGATCTCGCTGTCGATCGGCAGCGGGGCCACGGACACCGACTCGATCTCGTCGACGAACGCGACGAATGCGGACGGCAGCTCGAGCGCCGAAGGCCCGCTCTTCGACGTCGGCACGGGCAACGGCTCGGCGACCGGCGTCGACACGAACCCGACGGTGGGCTCGTGCCGCTCGTCCGAGGTCTACGGCGCGGCCGGGGGCTACCCCGCGTACAACGACCCCGCGTACGCCGGCTTCATCGACCACCAGATCCTGGCGATGACGAGCTTCGCCTACAACCCCACGGAGCCCGAGCTGCGCATCTTCGACATCTCCGGCGATCCGCCGCCGCCGAACCTCAACTATCCCGCGCCGATGTACATCCATCCGACGTGGACCGCGGCGACGTTCGGTGGTGGCATCTTCGGGATCACGCTCGACTCGTACGGCAACATCTACGTGGCCGCGTCGACGGTGTACGGCGCGAACTCGACGCCCGGCGCGATCTTCAAGGTCGACAAGGACACCGCCGCGGTGAGCACGTTCGCGACGCTGCCCAACACGGGGCCCGCGTTCGGCAACCTCAACTACGACTGCAACAGCGAGTCGCTGCGCGTGGTGAGCCACGAGGACTGCCGGATCTGGCAGCTCGACATGGACGCCAACGTCGTGTCGACCTACCACCACGGCACGGGCGACGTGACGCTCGGGCCTGCGGCCGATCCGGGCGAGCCCGACGGCGCGTTCTGTCCGCTCGGCGATCGCATGTGGGCCGTGCAGGCGCACTACGGCCGCGTCTACTACAGCGTGTGGTGGGAGGACGGCGGTCGCAACGACGCGGCGCACAGCAACGAGATCTGGTCGGTGGCGATCGACGCCGACGGGATCCCCGACGGCAGCAGCAAGGTGCTCGAGGCCACGATCCCGGGGCTGAACGGCAGCACGTACTCGAACCCGGTCTCCGATCTCAGCTTCGCGTCGACCGGCTGGATGCTGGTCTCGGAGCGCACGATGTACGCCGACAACGCGACGTCGGCCCACCAGTCGACGACCTACGAGCTGCAGCAGATGAACGGCACCTGGGACAACGTCGGCACCACCTACGTGGTCGGCGATCCGATCATCTCGAACAGCGCCGCGGGCGGGGTCGATCACGACTTCGAAGAGAACGGCTATGTGTGGATGACCGGCGATGCGCTCGACTTCGGCAGCCCCGACATCGTCTACGGCGTGCAAGGCACCCCGTACGGCGGCGGCACCGTCGACATCAGCACGATCATCGACCACGACGGCGAGATCACGCAGCAGGACAAGACCGCGATGGGCGACTGCGAGATCCCGATCCCCGGCGACGCCGAGCCGCCGCCACCGCCTCCGCAGGGCTGACGCTCACTCGTCCGCGAGCGCGGGCGAAGGGCGATCGAGCGACGACAGCCCGGACTCGAGCGTCTCGGTGCGGAAGCGCAGCAGATCGCGCAGCCGCGGCACGTCGCCGTCGCGCAGCCAGTCCGCGAACGCGGCGGCCGGCTGCACGTTGTAGTGGTAGCGCTCGCCCGGTGCGTGGCCGAGCACGCGCCGCGACATCGTGCGCAGCACGACCGCCGCGCGATCGAGATCGAGCGCGAGGAAGTTGCGGCGGAAGCTGGGCGTGTAGTCGAGGTACTGCTCGACGTTCGAGAGGTACACGACCCCGAGCTGCAGCCGAGCGCTGCGCAGCGCCGCACCCACGGCGAGCAGCGTGGTCTCGCCACCGTAGTCGCCGCGAACTACCACGATGCGGTGGTTGTTGGCGAGCGTCCGCACGTGGGCGTACTCCGCCGCGTCGTCGGTGAACGAGCCGAGCGCGTGGGCCCGCAGGCCTCGGCGCACGACGCCGAGCCGATTCGTGACCATCGGCTGCGCGGTCCGGAACGCGCGCACGATGTCGGCGCGACGGGGATCGTCGGCCCAGCGCCGACGCAACAGCTCCGTCGTGGCGTCGCGCTCGGCAGCGGACCACGCGGCGACGAACTCCGCCGGCGTCTCGCAGTGCTCGAGCACGCCGAGATACGCACGATGGAGATCGATCACCGCCTGGTCGAAGTCGACGATGACGACCAGCTCGGCGCGCGCCCAGCCGGACAGCGTGTAGTTGAGATCGGTGCCGACGCCGAGGAACGCGCCACCGCGCCGCTGCACCGCCTGGTGCCATAGATGCGCCGAGCGCTCGTTGCCGATCCAGTAGTGCGAGCCGCAGATGAGCGACGCGGGCTGCGGATCCGTCGGGAGCTCGTCGAAACGGCGGCGAACGCTACGGGATAGGGGCGGAAGCTGCGACCGGGCCTCGGCGACCGCGAGGGCCAGTCGCTGCGAAGGATACCAGGTTCCCGCGCGAACGCGATCACTCGATCGTGAACGCGACCTCGGCGGTGTTGTTGCCGTAGTCGCGCTCGACGAGCAGCGGCAGCGCGTGCTCGGGACGCGGCTGGTTCAGGCTCGCGCGGATCAGGTAGTCGCCCGGCGGCACGTCGGTGACGTCGATCCACTGACACGGCAGATCCGACTCGTACCAGTCGGAGAAGCCGCGGCTGATGCCCTGGTTGCTGCAGTCGAATTCGCCGAGCGCGAGCGGCCACGCCCAGCTGGTGGTGTCGAGCAGGCAGAACGCTTGCTTGTGGCCGGTCGCGACCACCGAGTCGTCGTCGGCGGAGCGCAGCTCGTAGCGCGCGTACTCGTCGAAGTGATAGTGGTCGTGGCAATCGCTGTAGTGGAAGATCTCCGGCGCGTTCGCGGGCACGCCGAGCCGGAGATCCGCCGAGCCGATGTTGGGGGTCGCGAGCGTGAAGCGCAGGATCGTGCGCCATCCGACCTCGCCCACGCACTCCTCGAGCAACAGGCAGCTGTCGTCCTGGACCATGATGTCGGTGAGCGCCGGCTCGAACCACTCCTCTTGGATGATCAGATCCGGACCGTCGCACCCGAGCGGGCCGTTGCCGGGCGCATCGGGGTCGGTGGTGGGATTGTCGAAGTCGAGCCCGGCGACCGCCGGCGTGCAGCGGTTCACCCCGACGTTGATGGGACCCTGGGCGCAGCAGAGCAGGTCCTCGGGGCACGCGGACTCGCCGAGCGCGGGATCGCAGACGCCGCCCTCGCCGGTGCCGCAGATCGTCGCGAAGTCGTGCGCGCGCACGGACACGCCGTCGATCGCGGCCTCGAGGATGCCGCTGCCGGTGTCGGTCGCGGTGATCCGCAGCCGCGAGCCGTCGACCATCGGCAGGCCGCACGCCGCGTACTCGCGCGGCGTCCACAGGTTCGCCGGTGCGACGGAGGTCGCGTCGTCGAGCAGCTCGAGCTCGTGCGCTGCGAAGCCGCCCTTCTCGCCGGCGTCGGGCACGAGCAGCTCGATGCGCAGCGACGGGGTCGCGCTCGCGTCGGAGTCGTAGAAGAAGCGACGCAGCCGCACGGTCGCCGCTGCCGCGCCGCCGAGATCGAACGTCGGCGAGAGCAGCACCGTGCTGCCGCCGGCGACGTCGTCGTCGTCGGCCACGCCCGCGACGTTCTGCCCGGTGAAGTAGCAGCTCTCGCCGCCGTCGCAGTGCACCGGCTGCGACAGGAGCCCGCCGTCGGTCGCCGGATCCGGATTGCCGCGCACCCACGCGCCCTGGCTCGCATCGCCTTCCACCGACCAGCCGAGGTCGTCGTCGAAGTCGTCCTCGAACACGACGTGCGCATCGCCGTCGTCGATGGTGGTGAACGTCGAGGGCTCGCTCTTCGCGGACGACTGCTCGGGCTGCTCGGTCTCGAAGGCCTGCACCTGCCAGGCGTACGTGCGCTCGTACGCGAACGTGAGCGGACCGAGGCACGGACCTTCCCAGCCGGCCTCGCCGAGCATGCCCTCGGTGAGCTCGAGGTCGTCGACGAACACGCGGTAGCGCACCGCTTCGCCCTCGGGATCGGCGACGGGGTTCCAGCACAGCTCGGTCTGTAGCGCGACCTCGGTCGCGCCGTCCTGCGGCGTCAGCAGCATCGGCACGGGCGGTGGCAGATCGACGGCGCCGGTGCTGCTGCCTTCGGTCGTCGGCAGCGGCGTGCTGCTGCTGGTGTCGACGCTGCTGCTGGTCTCGGGCAGCACGTTCGTGCTCGCGGTCGAGCCGTCCGACGAGCCGTCCACCGCCGCGGTGGAATCGGAGCGACAGCCCACCAGCACCAAGAGCACCGCTCCGCCGACGCGCGAGACCACCGCGGCGATCATAGGATGCGCGGCGCAGCCGGAGCGAGCGATCGCGCGAAGCCGCGACGCTGGGCGGCTGGGCCCATCCCGGCGCGGATCCGCGTGGGGCGCCAGCTCGAGCTGCGCGGTGTACTGCGCTCGGCCAGCGGCGGCGCTCGTACCACCGGCGCGCCACGTCCGTCTCCTCGCGGATCGCGATGCACGGTGTCACGTCGCGTGGCGCTCCGTGCTGCTCGGCACGAACGCGTCGGCGACGATGAGGCCCGAGCCCGAGTCGCCGCCCCCGTCGAGTCGAGTCGTGCGCCCGACGCCCGCTGGTTTCGCGGCGGCGCGGCGGCTATCTTCTCGCCCCCCTGGACACCCACGAGCACGAGCCGCGCGAGCTGTCGCCGGAAGACGTCGACGGGCGCATCGTCGCGGCGGCGCGGCGCGGTCGACCGCTGCGCATCGTCGGCGCCGAGGCGGCGGTGCGCGCCCGCATGCTCGCCCATGCGTCCGGGGCCGGGGTGCCGATCCTCTGCGTCGTCGTCGACGAGAGCACCGCGCTGCGGCTCGCCGGCGACGTCGCGTTCTTCCTCGGCCTGCGCGGCCCGGCCCAGCTCGACACCGACGGGCCCATCGTCGTGCTGCCCGAGCTCGACACCTCGCCGCTCGGCGACCTCGTGCCCGACGCACGTGTGGTCGCGGCCCGCTTCGCCGCGCTCGCGCGGCTCGCCGACGATCCTCCGCGCGTCACGATCGCGAGCGTGCGCTCGCTGCTGCGTCGCACGGTTCCGCGTGCGGGGTTCGTGGCGCGCACGCTCCAGCTCCGGCGTGGGCTCGAGCTGTCGCGCGACGAGGCGATCGCGGCGCTGGTCGACGCCGGCTACGTGCGCGCCGACGTCGTCGAGGACCCCGGCAGCTTCGCGGTGCGCGGCGGCGTGATCGATCTGTTCACGCCGGTCTTGCCGTCGCCGGTGCGCATCGAGCTGTTCGGCGACGAGATCGAGCGCATGCGCACCTTCGACCCCACGACGCAACGCACCGAGCGCGAGCTCGAGGTGTGCGCGATCGTACCGGTGCGCGAGACCATCGTGACCACGGCCGAGCCGCTGCGGCCCCGCGTGCTGGCGCTGGCCGACGCGATCTCGGCGCCGTCGACCCGCACGCGTCAGGTCATCGACGCGCTCGAGGCCCGGCAGGAGCTGTTCGGCATCGCCGCGATCGCGCCGCTCCTGCACGACGGCTTCGACCCGCCGTGGTCGTACGCGCCCGCCGAGACCCGCGTCGTGCTCGACGACCCGCCGCGCATCGCGGCGCTGGCCGACGCCTACGCCGAAGAGCTCGCGGAGGAATACGCGCGGGCGCTCGCCGACAAGCGGCTGGTGTGCGCGCCCCAGCAGCTCGCGGTGATGCCCGAGCAGCTGCAGGCGTGGGCCGATCGCGCGTGGGCGGTCATCGACCACATCGAAGGTCCCGATGCGGGCGGACGCGAGCGGCTGCGCATCGTCAGCAAGCGCGACGAGCTGCTGCAGGCCGAGCTGCAGGCCGCACGCGCGCGCAAGCACGGCGAGCTCCTCGCGCCCGTGCTCGCGCGCATCGCCGCGCTGCCGCCCGAAGAGCCCTGGTCGGTGGTGTTCGCCGCCCCGAACGTCGGACACGGCGAGCGCATGGTCGCGCTCCTGCGCGATCACGGGCTCGAGGTCGACGCGCCGCGCCCGGTCGAGGACGTGCCCAAGCTCCTGTCGGCGCCCCCAGGGCCCAGGCGGGGCGGCGGCACGCGCGTCGCCGTCGTGGTGGGCGAGCTGTCGTGCGGCTACACGGCGCCGGCCGATCGCACGATGGTGTTCGCCGAGGCCGACATCTTCGGCGAGATGACGCGGCGCACCAAGCCGCGGCGCCGCCGTGGTGGCGTGGCCGGGCTCGGACAGCTCGCGGTCGGCGACTACGTCGTGCACGTCACCCACGGCGTCGGCCGCTACGCCGGGCTCGCGCAGCTCGAGCTCGGGGGCACGCTCGCCGACTACGTGCTCGTCGAGTACTCCGGCAACGATCGCCTGTACCTGCCGGTCACGCGGCTCGGCGAGATCGAGCGCTACGTCAGCGCGGAGGCGAAGCCGCCGAAGCTCGACAAGATGGGTGGCTCGAGCTTCGCCACCAAGACCGCCAAGGTGAAGGCGGAGGTGCGGCAGATCGCCGAGGAGCTGCTGCAGATCTACGCGCAGCGGGAGGCGCAGGGCGGCCACGCGCATCCCGACGGCGGCGAGCCGTACCGCGAGCTCGAGGCCACGTTTCCGTTCGAGGAGACCCCCGATCAAGAGGAAGCGATCGCGGCGGTGCAGCGCGACCTGTCGCGCGAACAACCCATGGACCGGCTCATCTGCGGCGACGTCGGGTTCGGCAAGACCGAGGTGGCGCTGCGGGCCGCGTTCCGCGTCGCGATCGGGGGCAAGCAGGTCGCGGTGCTGGCGCCCACGACCGTGCTCGTGCAGCAGCACTTCCACACGTTCCGCGAGCGCTGTGAGCCGTTCGGCCTGAACGTCGGAGTGCTGAGCCGCTTCACCGACGCGAAGCACCGCGATCAGACGGTGGCCGGTGCGAAATCGGGGGCGCTCGACATCGTGGTGGGCACGCATCGGCTGCTGTCGTCCGACGTCCGCTTCCGCGACCTCGGGCTCGTGGTGATCGACGAGGAGCAACGCTTCGGCGTCGCGCAGAAAGAGCGCTTCAAGAAGCTGAAGACCGAGGTCGACGTGCTCACGATGAGCGCCACGCCGATCCCGCGCACGCTGCACCTGTCGCTGCTCGGCATCCGCGAGATCAGCCTGGTGATGACGCCGCCCGGCGACCGGCTCGCGGTGCGCACGTTCGTCACGCGCCCGTCCGACCAGGTGCTGCGCGACGGCATCGTGAAGGAGCTCGCGCGCGGCGGGCAGATCTTCTATGTGGTGCCGCGCATCGTCGGCATCGAAGAGCACGCCACGCGCCTGCGCAAGCTCGTACCCGGCGCGCGCATCCGTGTCGCGCACGGACAGATGCCCGGTGAGATGCTCGAGGCGACGATGCTCGCGCTCGTCGAGCACGAGATCGACGTGCTGGTCTCGACCACGATCATCGAGAGCGGGCTCGACATCCCGCGCGCGAACACGATGTTCATCGCCGACGCCGATCACTTCGGGCTCGGCCAGCTCTACCAGCTGCGCGGTCGCATCGGCCGCAGCCGTCACCGCGCGTTCTGCTACCTGATGGTCGAGTCGCTGGAGAAGCTGCAGCCCGACGCGCGGCGGCGGCTCGAGGCGCTCGCGCGCTACTCGGAGCTCGGCTCGGGCTTCGCGGTCGCGAGCCACGATCTCGAGATCCGCGGCGCGGGCGATCTGCTCGGTGCGCGGCAGAGCGGGCACATCCAGGCGGTCGGGTTCGAGGCCTACTCGCGGATCCTCGGCGAAGCGGTCGCCGAGCTGCGGGGCCAGCCGATCCTGCGCGAGAGCGACCCCGAGCTCGCATTCGACGTGCCGACGTACCTGCCCGATGCGTACATCGAGGACACCGGCACGCGGCTCGATCTCTATCGCCGGCTCTCGGTCGCCCACGATCGCGACACCGTCGCCGCGATCTTCGACGAGATCCGCGATCGCTTCGGCGAGCCACCCGCGGAGGCGAGCTGCCTCGAGCACGTGATGGCGGCGAAGACCTACGGTCGGCGGCTGCACGCGCTCGCGCTCGAGCTCCGCGGCGAGCGCTTCAGCGTGCGGCTCGGCGCCGACACGCCGCTCGATCCCGCGTGGGCGGCGAAGCTCGGCACGCACACGCGCGGCCGCATGAAGCTCGCGGGCCCCGATCGCATCCTCGTGCGCGTGGAGGCCGGCAGCGACGAGGCGCGGCTGCGGCACTGCGTGGAAGCGCTGGCCGAGCTCGCGAGCTCGGTGTCCACGCAGCCGCGCGCGCGCTGATCAAGGGTGCGGCTTCGGCGGGGACGAACGCTGCGGCGCGGGCAGCCCGACGCGCTTCTCGACCGAGCGCTCGTCGCTGCCCGGCATGCGTCCGACCAAGCCCTCGTCGCCCTCGGGCGCGTGGAAGGGCAGCTCGGCGCCCGCGGCCAGCGCGACCACGAGCTCGAGCGCGGTCTCGCCGATCGTGGCCATGCCCTCGTGGTTGATCTTCGCGAGCTCGTCGCCGGCGCGGTGGTAGTCGTCGTGCAGACCGGTGAAGAAGAACAGCACCGGGATGTCGAGCTCGTAGAAGCTGGCCTGATCGGAGCGCGACGAGACGCTGCGCTCGTACACCGTCGGCACGCCCTTCGTGCCGATGCGGTCGAGCAGCGGCATCCAGGCCTCGGACGATCCGACGCCGCCGACGGAGAGCCCGTCTTCGCCGAGGCGGCCGACCATGTCGAAGTTCACCATCGCGACGATCTTGCCGGCCTCGAACGGCGCGGCCTCGGGCAGCGCGGCGGCGAGCGCCCGGCTGCCGTGCAGCCCGAGCTCCTCGCCGGCGAAGTGCACGAAGACGAGCGAGCGCTGCGGCGCACCGCCGCTCTTCGCGATCGCACGGGCGATCGCCAGCACCATCGCGGTGCCGCTGCCGTTGTCGTCGGCGCCGTTGCAGATCGTGTCCTCGCCGTCGCCCGGGCGGCAGAAGAGCCCGAGCTCGGTGGTGCCGATGTGATCGTAGTGCGCGCCGATCATCACGATCTGCTCGGGATGCGCGGCGCCGGGGATCCAGGCGAGCACGTTCGCCGCGTGCTCGGTCTTCGGCTTCGTGCGCGGCGCGAGCGAGATCCGCACGGTGGGCACCGTGCGCAGCAGCGGGCCCTTGGCCGCGAGCTTGCGCAGCTCGTCGACGGAGGTGCCGGCCTTGTCGAGCAAAGCGGCGCCGGTCTCGGGACCGAGCGAGAGCACGGGTAGCCCGCGCGCATCGGCGACGGTCTCGCGTGCCCGTGCGAGCTCCGGGGGCACCGTCTCGCCGTCGACGAGCACGAGCGCGCGCATGCCTGCGGACTGCATGCGGGCGACGAGCTCGTCGAGCGCCTCGGCGCCGAGCGGTGCGGTCGCCCCCGCGGCGTGGTCGAGCGCGACCGCGACGCGGGCCGTGCCGTCGGTGGGCGTCGCGGTCTTGCGCTTGGGTGGGGCGCCGTGCCCGACGAGCGCGAGCTCGCCGACGACCGCGGCGTCGCTGCCGGTGCCGAGCGTGGTGATCTGCTCGGCCGCGACGGCCACCGCCGGGCCGCCGGCTTCGATCCACACGTGGTGGGCGCGCTCCTTGACGCTGCCGTACTGGAAGTCGAACGGCACGCGGTAGTGCTCGCCGACGGGTCGCAGGCCGAGCGCGGTGTACTCGTCCTCGATCATCTTCGCGGCGCGATCGATGCCGGCGGGGTCGAGCGTGAAGCGCCCGGCCATCTCGTCGGTCGCGAAGCGCTCGAGGAAGCTGCGCATCCAGGCGGCGTCGAGCTCGGGCGCCGCGGTGGTCGCGGTCGCTCGGTCGGCGTCGGGTCGCTGCGTGCGTGCACCGGATCGCTCGCACGCACCGAAGAGCAGGAGGGCGAGGGGGATCAGCGAGGACGCGCGGAGCATGCGATCGCGGGCGAGCCTAGCAGCGGCGGATTCGACCCGCGACGGGCGGCGCTGGTTTCGCTATCCTCGCGAGCGCGATGGCGAACGCGTCGCGGCTCCTCGTGCTCTCGCTCGTGCTCGCAGCATGCGGCGGGCCCAGCGAGGGCGTTCCGCCGGGCAAGCTCGCCGTCGTCGGCGAGGTCGCGTTCGGGCCCGAGGACGTCGCGGCGGTGCAGGCCCAGCTCGGGGCCTATGCGCAGCTGCGGTTCGCGGGCGACGAGGGGCGGCCGGCGCTCCTGCGTGCGCTGGTCGACGCCGAGGTGCTCGCGCAGCGCGCGATCGCGAAGGGCCTGGGCGACGATCCGCGCGTGCGCTGGGCGTTGCTCGAGGAGATCGCGGCGGTGCATCGTAGCTCGGAGCTCGAGCGACGCGTGCCGCGGGCCGAGGTCGCCGCCGATGTCGCGGCGCTGCGCGCCTGGTACGACGCGCACCAGGACGAGCTCGTGGTGCCCGAGCAGCGCAGCGCGGAAGGGGTCGTGCTCGGCAGCTGGGCGGAGGCCGAGCTCGCGCAGTCGCGGATGGAGCAGGGGACTGCGCTCGAGGAGCTCGGCAACGTCGTCCGCACGCCGCTCGCGGCGAGGGACGATCGCGAGTTCCCCGGCTTCCATGTCGTGCTGTTCGAGCTCTCGCTCGAGGCCGGCGATCCGCTGCCGCGACCGGTGTCGATCGGCGAGAACCTGCTCGTCGGCCGCGTGCACGAGATCGTGCCGGCCGCGGTGCCGCCCTTCGACGATCCGGCGGTGCGCGAGCGGGCGGTCGAGGCCGTGCGCGCGCCGCTGCTCGAGGCCGCGGAGGCGGAGCTGTCGCGCGAGCTGGCGGCCCGCTTCCCCGAGTCGGGCTGATCGCGGGGCGGCGTCGCGTCGTCGGTTGCGCGGTGGCGGCTCAGCTCGGCGCGGTCGCGTGGGGAGGGAGGGCGTCGTCGCTGCGCGGCGGCGGCTCAGCTCGGCGCGGTCGCGTGGGGAGGGAGGGCGTCGTCGCTGCGCGGTGGCGGCTCCGGCAAGCGCTGCAGTCGTTCGTCGCCGAGGCAGAGCCGCGCGGCGGTGAGCCAGGGCCCGGGCGCCGCCGCGGCGAGGCTACGGATCGCCATCTGCGAGCACTCGCAGACCTCGGCGAGCTTGCGCGTGGTCGTCCAGCCCTGCTCGAACGCGAGTGCGACGAACGCCGCGCGCATCGGGCCGCGCTGACGGACCGCAGCGAGCGGGCGACGGGTCGCGGCCGCGGCTGCGATCGCGATCGTGCGCAGCGGGATGCTCGGGTGGGCGGAGGGCTTCGCGGGGATCGGCAGTGGGCTGGGCCGTGCGGCGGTGTGCCGCGCGGCGGTGGGCAGCGGGGTGTGCCGCGCGGCGGTGGGCCGCGGGGCTTCGGCGGATCGCGGGAGGGGCGGGGCGGGTCGGTCCGCGGGCGCGTTGCGTGCGCTCGTGATCACGCGCGTCGGCTCGCAAGCGACGACGGTGGTGTGGTCGCGGGCGACGGCGTTGGCGTGGTCGCGGCCGACGACGCTGGCGTGGTCGCGGGCGACGGCGTTGGCGTCGTCGCGGGCGACGGGGTGGTCGCGGCCGACGGGGTGGTCGCGGCCGACGGGGTGGTCGCGGCCGACGGAGTGGTCGCGGCCGACGGCGCGGCGGACGACGCTGGCGTGGTGGCGGGCGACGAAGCCGCGGGTCGGCGCGCCGAGGGCCGCCGCGAGTCGGGTGGCGTCGATCCAGGGGTCTGCGATCGCGCCGACCACGTCGCGGTGTGTCGACCATGGCCATGCGAGCGGGCAGCTCGCGAGCTCCGCATGGCACGGTGCGAGCGCGACGTCGGCGACGGCGCGCGCCAGATCTGCGTGCGCGTCGAGCCGCATCGCAGTGAGCTCGCGGATCACCTGGCCGCGCGGGCCGAATGCGCGGCCGAGCTGTCCGAGCAGGCGGCCGAGTCGCGCCCGTACGGCGAGCTCGTCGCCTGGCGCGACGAGGCGCACGCGATCGGGCAGCACCGCGCAGGCGATCGCGTCGGGGAAGGCCGCGCGCAAGTGCGACCACAGCCAGCCGCCCGTGTCCGCGCGGGCGAGCGACGGGAGGTCCGCACGCACGCGCGCATCGAGATCGACGAAGGAAGTCGCGACCATCGCGGGCAGGGTCGACCGCCAGGGGAATTCGTTGCGCCGAAAATCTCTCGGCCCGGGAATCGACCGAATTCGCAGGGTCGGCGCGAGTGAGGCGTCCACTCGACCCGAGCCTGCGAATTCGGAGCAGAACGACGTGGTGAACCGTGCGCCGAGCAAGCTCGGGGCGAGTGAACGCCCGCGCGCGCAAGTTCGGGGCGAGTGAAGGAGGGGGCGAGCAAGTTGGAGGCGAGTGAAAGACGGGCCGAGCAAGTTGGGGGCGAGTGAAGGAGATGGCGAGCAAGATGGGGGC
>CAZFKC010000080.1:0-47038 GCA_964519175.1 uncultured Nannocystaceae bacterium | reverse complement strand
GCGCATGGCGTGTCGTCACCACGAGCTGCGCGAGGCGGGCTGCGAGCAGGCGTTCACGGTCGATGCGTCGCGCGTCACGTTCGGGCGGGGCTGTCTCGCGGAGCTCGGCGAGCGGGCCGCGGCACTCGGCATGCGGCGGGTCGCGCTCTTCGGCGATCGCACGATCGCGCGGCTCGAGCACCACGCCGTCGCACTGGCCAGCCTGCGGCGCGCCGGCCTCGACGTCGCGACCTTCGACGAGGTCTGCATCGAGCCCACCGATGCATCCGTGATCGCGGCCGCGCGCTTCGCCGCCGACGCGAGGGTGGACGGCTACGTGTCGCTCGGTGGCGGATCGGTGATCGACACCTGCAAGGTCGCCAACCTGCTCGCGACGCACGGCGGCACACCGATGCGATGGGTGAACGCGCCGCTCGGCGAGGCGGTCCCGGTGCCGGGTGCTGTGCGGCCGCACATCGCGTGTCCGACCACGTGCGGCACCGGCAGCGAGGTGACCGGCATCGCGGTGTTCGACGTGCTCGCGCTGCAGGTGAAGACCGGCATCGCGAGCGCACACCTGCGCCCGAGCGAGGCGCTGGTCGATCCCGACTGCACCGACACGTTGCCGGCGCAGGTGGTGGCGGCGAGCGGGCTCGACGTGCTCTCGCACGCGCTCGAGTCGTACACGGCGCGCTCGTTCACGCGGCGGCCGGCCCCGCAGCTGCCCGGCGCGCGGCCGATGTCGCAGGGCAGCAATCCGTGGAGCGACATCGGCTGCGAAACCGCGCTGCGGATCCTCGGACGCTCGCTCGTGCCGGCCGTGTGCGATGCGAGCGATCGCGACGCCCGCGAGCAGCTCATGTGGGCGGCGACGCTGGCCGGGATCGCGTTCGGCAACGCCGGCGTACACGGCCCACACGCCATGGCCTACGCCGTCGCCGGGCTCGTGCGCGACTATCGTGCGCCCGGCTATCCCGACGCGCATCCGCTCGTGCCGCACGGCGTCGCCGTGGTGGTCAACGCACCGGCGGTCTTCCGCTACACGGCGTCGGCCTGTCCCGAGCGCCACCTCGAGGCGGCGGGCTGGCTGGGTGCCGAGCGACGCGGTGCCGGGTCCGACGATTCGGGTGAGGTGCTGGCGACACGGCTCGTCGAGCTGATGCGCGCGCTCGACATGCCGAACGGCATCGGCGGTGTCGGCTACGAGCGCGGCGACGTACCCGCCCTCGCCGCGCGTGCGCACCCACAGCAGCGTCTGCTGGCGAACGCACCGCGTGACCTCGATGCCGCAGCGCTCGCGCGACTGTTCGAGGGCGCACTGTGCTACTGGTGAAGGTGCATGGCCGACGACGAGAGCATCGATCGCTATCCGTGGGTCACGCCGATCACAACGCGTTGGACCGACAACGACGTCTACGGCCACGTCAACAACGCGATCTACTACAGCTACTTCGACAGCGCCGCGAACCTGTTCCTCGTGCGCGAGGGCGGGCTCGACATCGTCAACGGCCCCGCGATCGCGCTCGTGGTGGAATCGAAGTGCAGCTATCGACGGCCGCTGTCGTACCCCGAGCCGTTGCGCGCGGGCGTGCGCGTGGATCGGCTGGGCAACAGCGCGCTCACGTGGGGCATCGCGATCTTCGACGAGCAGAGCCCGAGCGCCGCGGCCTACGGCCACTTCGTGCACGTCTTCGTCGATCGGCAGACGCGGCAGCCCACCGCGATCCCTGCGGACATCCGCGCCGCGCTCGCACGCATCAAGGCCGCCTGAGGCGCCGGCGTCGCGCCCCGAGTGCGATCACCACGAGCGGCCACGGGGTCGCCGTGGTGCCTGCGACCGCGCAGCCGAGGAGCTCCGGTGGCGGGACGTCGCAGGAGAGCTCGGGCTCGTCGTCGAACGTGGGCGTGCAGTTCGTGTAGACCTCTGCGCACGCATCGAGCGTGGCGTCTTCGAAGTCGCAGCCGTCGCCGAAGAAGTTGGGGGGCAGCGCCTTCTTGATCCCGCGGATGCAGCGACGGGCCGCGTCCGGGTCGTAGTCGCACGCGGCGGTGCACTGCGAGAGCTCCTCCACGCGGTTGGTCTCGCACGACTGCCCGTTGGCCGCGCCGACGCCGAAGTCGACGTCGGTGCACTTCTCCTGGAGGCGACAGAGCAGGCCGGCCTGCCGCTCGTTGAAGCGGTCCGCGTCACCGTAGCAGGCCCCCAAGAGCGCCACCGCGAGCATCCCTGCCCATCGCATCGGCTAGGTAGTCGTCCGAGCGCGCAAACGGATCCATCACGCGGGGCTGCGACGCGTGCCCGCCGCAGGGCGGCCACAGCGGCCTGCTCGCGCTCCGATGGCACTTCCGCCCGCCGTGGCGCGGCGGCTCGCCTTCGTGAAAGCGCGCGCCGCTGCGCGATGTCGTGCGCGACCCGTGGGCTGCGACACCGAGATCGCCGCGACGTGGCGCGTGACCGAAACCCGCTCTTGCCGCAAGCTCATGGCGGTGATGCGAGCGGTCACGATCACGTGCGCGCTCTCGTCGTGCGCGCTCGGCTGCGGTGACCCCGGCTTCGTCTGCGAGCGCAGCACGCAGTGCGGCGCCGAGGGGGCGTGCGAGCCCGAGGGTTGGTGCAGCTTCCCCGACGCGGCGTGCGAGAGCGGTCGTCGCTTCGGTGCGCACACCGGTGACGGGCTCGCCGAGCGCTGCGTGCCGATGGCGGCGGACGCGAGCAGCAGCACGACGAGCACCGGCACGACGACCACCTCGTCGGGCGACGAGCTCGCGGGCACGAGCGAGGCCACGGCCGCACAACGCGAGACCGAGACGATGGGCACGACCGATCCGCCGAGCACGACCGGCGATCCGACGGGCGAGCCGATGGATCCGACGCTGCTCGTGTGGCTGACCTTCGACGATCGCAACGACCTCTTCGCCGATCGGACCGACAACGGCTTCCACGCGCAGTGCGAGATCCCCGAGCACTGCCCGATCGGCGAAGACGGTCCGCGAGGTCTCGCGGCGCGCTTCGACGGCATCGACGACCATCTGCGCCTCCCCGATCCCGATGCGCTCGTGACCCCCGATGCGTTCACCTTCGCGCTGTGGATCCGCATCGACGCGGTGGCCACCGGTGCCTATCAGGACGTGTTCGCGCGTGCGTTCGGCGAGCTCAACTGGAACAGCTGGGCCATCGGCTTCCCCAACAACTACGCAGGCGCGCGCGCGGTCGTCCACGACGGTACGACCGAGTTCGTGGTCGGGCAGGCGGAGTGGGATCCGGCATCGGGTTTCCACCACGTCGCGTGCACGTGGGACGGTGCGCGCGCGGTGTTCTACATCGACGCCGCCGTCGTCGGCGAGGTCGAGGTCGGGGCGATCGGCTTCGACGGGCACGAGGTGCTCGTCGGCGCCGACACGAACAGCGGCGTGCTCAACAACTTCTTCGGCGGCGCGGTGGACGACGCGCGGCTCTACAGCCGAGCGCTCACCGAGGACGAGATCGCGGCGCTCGTCGCCGGGTGATCCGACTGCCGGGTTTGCGTAGCGCCTCGCCGCGGGCGCGCCGCTATGCTGGATGCGATGGGGCGCGCGCAGACGATCGCGATTGCGGTGCTGGCGTCCGGCGGTTGCGGCGACACGGCGACGCCGCAGCGGGCCGTCGAGACCACGGCTGCGTCCACGGGCACGCCGGACGAGACGAGCAGCAGCAGCGGCGACCCCGGCGACACGAGCAACGTCGCCGCGAGCAGCAGCGACGAGGGCTCCACCACCGCAGCGCCGCACAGCACGGGCGGCACGATCGATCTCGGCGGTGGCGAGCTCGCGCCGCTGCGGGTCGCGGTGCTCGCCGATCTCAACGGTTCCTACGGCTCCACCGAGTACGAGGCCTCGGTGCACGACGGCGTCGCAGCCGTCATCGCGCACGCGCCCGACCTGGTGCTCTCGGCCGGCGACATGGTCGCGGGTCAGCAGTCCGGTCTCGACTACCACGCGATGTGGGCCGGCTTCCACGCTGCGGTCTCCGATCCACTGCGCGATGCCGGGCTGCCGTTCGCGATCACGCCCGGCAACCACGACGCTTCGGGCTACCCCGCCTTCGTCACGGAGCGTGAGATCTTCGTCGCCGAGTGGACGACCCGGAAGCCCGCGCTCGACTATCTCGACGACACCGCGTTCCCGCTGCGCTACAGCTTCGTCGCCGGCCCGGCCCTGTTCGTCGCGCTCGACGACACGACGGTCGGTCCGCTCGACGCCGAGCAGATGGGCTGGCTCGACGATCAGCTCACGCAGGGCGCCGAGCACCCCGCGAAGATCGTCTTCGGTCACCTGCCGCTGTGGGCGTTCGCGCAGGGGCGCGAGGACGAGATCATCGGCGATCCGGCGCTCGAGCAGCTGTTGCTCGAGCATGGCGTCGCGCTCTTCGTCAGCGGCCACCACCACGCCTACTACCCCGGTCGCCGCGGCGCGCTGCGGCTCGCCGCCACCGCGTGCATCGGCGCAGGGCCGCGCGCGCTCATCGACGCACCGACGACCTCGCCGCGCGGGTTCCTCGAGCTCGAGATCGACGGCGACGGGGCGATCACGATGCTCGACACCTGGGCGGCGCCGGCGTTCGAGGCGGTGATCGATCGTGCCGACCTGCCGCCCGCGATCACCTACGGCGGGATCACGATCGATCGCGACGACGGGTGAGCAAGGCCTTGCCAGCGCCCGCTGGCGGGCCCACCGCAGCCGTCGGCGCCGCGGTGTGAGCCAGCACTCTGTCGCACGCGCACCGTGCAGCCCCGTTCGCGCTGCCGGAGCGGACCGCGGCCGCTATGCTCTCGCCGCTTTGGGCGTCACCTGGACCCACGACGACGGCGTCGTCGAGCTCGCGCTCGGCCGCGAGCCTTGCAACGAGATCGGCACCGAGATGCTCGCCGAGCTCGAGCGCTTCCTCGACGCGCTCGACGTCGAGCGTACGGCGGCGGTCATCGTGCACAGCACCGTGCGCGGGGGCTTCTCGGCCGGCGCCGATCTGCGCGAGCTGTATCGCGGCCTGCTCGACCGCCCCGAGCACGAGCAAGCCCCCGCGATCGGCGAGTTCATCGATCGCATCCACGCGGTGATGGATCGGCTCGACATGCTGCCGCTCACCACGATCGGCGTGGTCCACGGCGTGTGCTTCGGCGGCGGCTTCGAGCTCGCGCTCACCTGCGACGTGCTGATCGCCGAGCGCAGCGCACGCTTCTGCTTCCCCGAGCTGCGGCTCGGCATCCTGCCCGGCTTCGGGGGCATCCCGCGGCTGCGCCGCGACGTCGGCAACGGCGTCGTGCGCGACCTGCTGCTCACCGGCCGCAGCATCAACGCGAAGAAGGCGATCGCCGCCGGGCTGGTCAGCCAGATGGTGCGCAGCGGCGAAGGCCTCGTCGCCGCGCGTGCGACCGCGCGCCAGGCCACCAAGTTCGATCGCGATGCGATGGCGACGACCAAGCGGTTCATGAAGCCGCTGCCGCGCGCCGAGCTCGACGCCGAGAAGGCCCACTTCCTGCGTCTCGCCCAGCGCCCCGCGCTGCGCGAGGCCCTGCGCAAGTTCGTCGAGAGCGACGACCTGCGTCCCTACCTGCCTTGAGCACCGGAGCAACATGAGCGCGAGCCTCGATCGGTTGATGCAACTCTCTGCGAAGCGCTACGGCGTCGACGCGACCACGCTGAAGGCCGAGGACGACGTGTTCGAGAAGCTCGGCATCGACAGCTTCCAGGCCGTCGAGCTGATGAGCGAGCTCGAGCTCGAATTCGACGTGGAGATCCCCGACTACGAGCTGCAGGGCGTGCGCAGCTTCGCGCAGCTCGCTGCCGCGATCGACAAGAGGCGATGACCATGATGCTCGAGCTCGGCCGCATCGGTTCCGTGGGCGAGGCGATCCGCGACTCGATCGTCACGCACAAGCACAACGTGGCGCTCATCGAGGCCGATCGCCATCGCGAGAACCATCGCTACACATACAAGGACCTGCGCGAGCACGCCGAGCGCTTCGCCGCGCTCTTGCAGTCGTCGGACTTCGCGCCCGATCATCGCTGCGCGATCCTCATGCAGAACCAGTCCAAGTGGCTCATCTCGGCCACTGGCGCGTTCTGGGTCGGCGCGGTGCTCATGCCGCTCGACTACAAGCTGACCGCGAAGGAGCAGCTCGCACTGCTCGCCCACGGCAAGCCCCGCGTGCTCGTCACCGAGTACTCGCGCTGGCTCGATCTGCGCAAGGAGCCCGATCATGCGGTGCTCGATCGCATGCTCGTGCTGGTCACCGAGGCGCCCGAGGGTGCGGAGCTCGGCCGCGCGCAACGCTGGGAACGCGAGCCGGCCGGCGCGTTCACCTACGTGCCGCGCACGCGCGAAGACATTGCCTGCATCGTGTATTCGTCGGGCACGTCGGGCACGCCCAAGGGGTGCATGCTCACCCACGACAACTACCTCGAGCAGGCGCAGATCCTCGGGCGGCTCTACCCGATGACCGAGGAGGATCGCTACTTCTCGGTGCTGCCCACCAACCACGCGATCGACTTCATGGTCGGCTACATCGGGCCGTTCCTGTTCGGCGCCGCGGTGGTGCACCAGCGCACGCTGCGGCCGCAGTTCCTGCGCGCGACGCTGAAGAAGTACGAGATCACCCATATCGCGCTGGTGCCCACGATCCTCAAGAACCTCGAGGAGCGCATCCGCGAGAAGCTCGACGAGCTGTCCGAGTGGCAGCGGCGTGCGATCGACGGACTCACCAAGCTGAACGAGTGGCTCACCGCCAAGCGCCCGCGACCGGAGCTGTCGCGCCGGCTGCTCAAGCCGCTGCACGACGAGATGGGCGGCAAGCTGCGGCTGATCTTCGCCGGGGGCGCGTTCATCGATCCGAACACGGCGCGGTTCTTCTACGAGCTCGGCTTCCCGGTCGTCATCGGCTACGGGCTCACCGAGGCGAGCACGGTGGTCACGGTCAACGACCTCGAGCCGTTCCGCCCCGACACCGTCGGCAAGCCGGTGCCCGGCCTCGAGGTGGAGGTGCGCGACGCGAACGACTTCGGCGTCGGCGAGGTGTGGGTGCGCGGCCGCACCGTGATGAAGGGCTACCTCGACGCGCCCGAGCTCACCGCCGAGGCGATCGTCGACGGCTGGCTGCGCACCGGCGACCTCGGCATCGTGGACGCGTCGGGCCACCTCAAGCTGGTCGGTCGCGCGAAGAACATGATCGTCACCGAGGGCGGCAAGAACATCTACCCCGAGGACATCGAGAGCAACTTCGAGGACCTGCCCGACTGCGAGGAGTACTGCGTCTTCGCGGCCGACTACATCTGGCCGCAGGGCAAGATGACCGGCGAGCAGCTCGTGATCGTGGTGCGGCCCGAGGAGGGCGGCGAGCCCAGCGACGCGCTGGTCGACGAGCTGCGCAAGCGCAACCGTCGGCTCGCCGACTTCAAGCGCCTCTCGGGCTACATCGTCGAGACCGACGAGTTCCCCGCCACGGCCTCGCTCAAGGTGAAGCGCAACGCGCTGGCCGAGCGCGTGCGCCTGCGCAGCCGCAGCGAAGCGATCGTGCCGCTCACGGGCGACTGAGCTCTGCATTCCCCGGGTGCGCCGCTTCGTGGCGGCGGTCACCGTGCACGCCTCGACGCAGCGTCGCCGCGCGCGAGGCGTGGACTACCTGCGCATGCCGATGAGCTTGCTCCGCTACACCGCTGCGTTGTGCATCCCGCTTCACATGGGGCTCGCCGGGTGTCGTCACGATGCGACAGTCGTCGCGCCGGCCGAGCCACCGCCAGCGAGCACGGCGACGGTCGAGCCGCCTGCGCCCGAGCCAGCGCCGCCCATCGAGCCAGCACCGTCGCCGAGCCCCGAGGCCGCGCCGGTCGAGCCGGTCGCGCCGGTCGAGCCGGCCGCACCCGTCGCAGCCGCATCGCTGCTCGCGATGCCCGACGCGAACATCACCACGTCCGACGTGACGGCCGACGGGCTGCGGATCGCCGAGCTCGCCTGCACCGTCGAGCAGGCGCCGCTCATGGGCACGCTCGTGATCATCGGCAGCCTCGCGAAGCAGGACCGCGCGCTGGATCGCTGCGCGAGCAAGGGCGACGCGGTGATCGTGGACTGGTCGTTCGCGAAGGGACGCGCGCGCGACGTCGTGGCGCACGACGCCGCGAGCAAGAAGGTGGACGCTTGCATCGCGGGAGTGTTCCGCAAGCTCGCTGGCCCGTTCGATGCGCGGTGCTCCGCGGTGTTGCTGGTCGGCGACGATGCGGGCGCCGAGCAAGGCCTCGCGCGGCTGCGGGCGACCGCGCAGTGACGACGCGCTACCGCATCGCGTAGTGCAGCACGCGCATGCGGCCCGGCTGCGCGGCCTCGTGGCAATCGAAGCCCCGCTCGAACATGCAGCGCGTGAGCGCGGCGCAGCGGTGACGACCGGGATCGACGATCGTCACCTCCGCACCCGCGCTCGCGTGCGCAGCGACGAACCGGGCGATCAGCTCGGGCTGGGCCGCCTCGTACAGCACGTCGCTCGCGACCACGACGTCGAAGCGCCCGAGCGC
The DNA here is from genome assembly GCA_964519175.1 of uncultured Nannocystaceae bacterium. Lineage (GTDB taxonomy): Bacteria > Myxococcota_A > Polyangia > Nannocystales > Nannocystaceae > Xiheibacterium. The sequence continues at coordinate 38,521 of CAZFKC010000080.1, read as the reverse complement.
TGGATCGGGCTCGAGCCAGCTCGTGTCGCGGAACGACAGCGGCGGGAGCCCGTTGAGCTCGAGGTTGCGCAGCAAGAAGCGCTCGGTCAGCGGATGCGCGTCGCCGACGGTGACGTCGAGGTCGCGACCGTGCGCGACCATGCCGGCGAGCGCGAGCCCACAGCCGATCTCCAGCACGCGGCGGCCGTCGGCGGTGAGCTCGACCATCGAGCGCGCGAGCACGATGCCCGCGGGCCACAGCCGTCCGAAGAACGACCACGCGTAGTCCGGGATCCCGCGCGCGAGCGCGAGCCCATGCGGGTCGAAGAACTGCGTGCCGTCGAGCAGCGACTCGATGAGGTAGTCGCGCGTGCCGACGCTGACCGTCTGTTGCTTGACCTGGTATCCGGGCATTCGCGGCCGACGAAGGCGAGGGTCGGCGACGACCCGAACGAACCCCGGACTCGTCACGCTCGCACGCCGGGGCGTTCGCGGCAACGCGCGACGGAAGGGATGCCGGCGGTGGTAGCGTGGCCGCGATGATCTTGCGGCGCATCGCGCTCCTGGCCGCCCTCTTCGTCGCTGCGTGCAGGCCCTCCGGAGCCGCCCGTCCGCCGCGTGCGGCGCCACGCGAAGTCGATGTCGCGGCGATCCTCGCCGACTCGCACCTGCCCGAGCCGCTCGCGCGGCCACTGCTCGACGATCTGCTCGGCGTGACGATCCACCGCCTCGGCAACGGCATCACCGTCTATCTCTCGCCGTCTTCGGACGAGCCGCGCGTGCAGGGCTGGCTCGCGGTGCGGGCCGGCGGTCGTCACGATCCCGCGCACGCGACCGGGCTCGCGCACTACCTCGAGCACATGGTGCTGTTCAAGGGCAGCGACGAGCTCGGCACGATCGATCATGCCGCCGAGCAGCCGCACCTCGAGCGCACGCGCGCGCTCTACCGCGAGCTCGCGAAGGCGAAGGACGAGACGGCGCGCGGGCGTGTGCTCGCCGAGATCGATGCCGAGACGCAGGCCGTCGCACGCACGTCGATCCCGAACGAGCTCTTCAAGCTCTACGACCGCATCGGCTTCTCGAGCACCGACGCGAACACCGACGCCGAGAAGACCTGCTATCACACCCAGCTGCCCTCGAATCGCGTCGAGCAGTGGGCGGTCGTGATGTCCGAGCAGCTCGCGGATCCGGTGTTCCGGCTGTTCTATCCCGAGCTCGAGGCGGTCTACGAGGAGAAGAACCGCGGGCTCGACGATCCCGGTCGCCGCATCTACGAGGCGATGATGCACGGGTTGTTCCCGGAGCATCCGTACGGCACGCAGTTCGTGCTCGGCGAGCCCGCCCACCTGCGCACGCCCGCGTTCGACGAGATGGTCGCGTTCTTCGAGCGCTGGTACGTGCCGAACAACATGGCGATCATCCTCTCGGGTGACGTCGACGCGAGCGTGCTGCCGGTGCTCGAGCGTCACTTCGGGCGACTGCAGCCGAAGCCGCTGCCCGCACCACCGCCGGGCACGATCGTGCCGCTCGCGTCCCGCGTCGAGCACGACGTCGCCGCGCCCGGCGAGCCCTCGGTGCTGATCGCCTGGCCGACGGTTCCGGTCGGGCACCCGGACGAGGTCGCGCTCGAGCTCGTCGACGCGTTGCTGGACGATCCGCGGATGGGGCTGCTCGCGACGGGGCTGGTGCGCTCGGGCAAGGTCGCGTGGACGGGCGCCTGGCGCGAGCACCTGCGCGAAGGCGGGTTCCTGGTCGTCGAGGCCGCCGTGCGCGACGACACGGATCACGCGACGATCGAGGCCGAGCTGCGGGCCGCGGTGGCGCGGCTCGGCGCGATCACGCCCGAGACGCTGCAATCGCTGAAGCTGCGCGCACAGATGATGCGGGCCTTCCTCGCCGAGCGCAGCGAGCCCCGGGCCCGGCGGATCCTCGACGCCTTCACGCGCGGCGAACCCTGGCCGGAGGTCGTCGCTGCGCAGGCCCGCTTCGATGCACTGACGGTCGCCGACGTGGCCCGCGTGGCGAAGCGCCATCTCGGTGAGGCCAGTGTCGTCGTCCGTCGCGTGCGCGGCCAGGCGGATCCCCCGAAGCTCGCCAAGCCGAAGATCACACCGCTCGTGTTCGCGGACGCCGAGACGAGCCCGTTCGCTGCGCGCGTGGCCGCGATGCCGGTCGAGGAGACGCCACCGCGTTTCGTGGTGGCGGGCGAGTCGTTCGAGACGCATGCGCTGCCCACCGGCGAGCTGATCGCGGGCAAGAACACCCGCAACGAGCTGTTCTCGCTGGTGCTCGAGCTCGACCACGGCTACCGCCGCGCGCCGCTGCTCTGTCACGCGGTCGAGCAGTGGACCGAGACCGGTACCGCCGAGCTGCCGGTCGCGACGCTCCAGCAGCGGCTGTTCGAGCTCGGTGCAGTGGTCCGGGCCGAGTGCGATGCCGATCGCGTGCTGGTCTCCATGGACGGTGTCGATCGCAACTTCGATGCGTCCGTCGAGCTCCTGCGTGCCTGGATCGCCGAGCCGGTGTTCGACGGGGCGCGGCTGAGAGAAGCGGCCGCCACCACCATCGCGCAGCGTCGGGCCACGCTCGACGACGACGATGCGATCGTCGGCGCGCTGCGCAATCGCGCGTACTTCGGCCGGCAGAGCGCACAGCTCCTGCTGCCCAGCGATCGCGACGTCGAGCGTGCGACGCCGAAGCAGCTCCGCGCACTGATCGCGGGGTTGTTCGAGTACCGCCACCGCGTGCACTACTTCGGGCCCCGCAGCGCGGAGTCGATCGCGACCGCCGTGCGATTCGGCGCGGGCAAGCGCGCGCCGGCTCCGCGCTGGGCACGGAAGTACGCCCGCTCGCTGCGCCCGGAGATCCACGTCGTGCACCGCCCGTCTGCGAAGGTGACCATGCACGTCGTGCTGCCGGCGGATCCGCTGCCGAACGACGCCGACACCGTCGCTTCGGTGGTCGCCATCGATCTGCGTCGCCAGGCCTTCGACGGCATCCGCGGCGCGCGAGCGCTCGCCTACAGCGTCGGGGCCGGCACCGATCTCGGGCGCCGCGACGACGAGGCGGTGCTGTGGGCCTACGCGCAGGCCCAGCCCGACAAGCTCGCGGAGCTGGTCCCGGCGGCGCTCGAGCTGCTCACCAACGCGAAGCCCGACGAGCACGGGCTCGGGCTCGCGCGCGCCGCGGTGCGCGAGACGGCGCGCGCGTCCCGTGTCGATCAGCGGGTCGTGCCGCTGTACGTCGGGCGTTGGCGCGACCGCGGCTACGATCGCGATCCCGCCGCGGTGGGCTGGGCGCGGCTCGACGCGGTGGACGTCGATGCAGCCACGGCCCTGCTCGGGCGACTGCGCTCGCGTGCGGCGATCATCACGATCGTGGGCGACACCTCGCGCATGGACCTCGAGGGTCTGCGTGCGATCGGCAGCGTCGAGCTGCACGAGCCGGCCGCGCTGTTCTCGTTCGGCGGCCGCCGCTAGTCTCTGCTAGGGTCCAGTCGACGCGATGGGCGACGCATACCTGGCGATCGTGAATCCGGCGGCCGGCGGTGGCCGCTGCGGCAAGCAGTTCCCCGCCGCGCTCGAGCGGCTCACCTCGGCCGGTATCGCGGTCGACGTCGCGCAGACGAGCGCCGCCGGCGAGGCCACCACGCTCGCGCGCGAGGCGTGGGCCGCGGGCCGACGTCGCTTCATCGCGGTGGGCGGCGACGGCACCGGCTTCGAGGTCGTCAACGGGCTGTTCCCGGCCGCGAGCGGCAGCGCAGAGCGGCCGCGGCTCGGGTTCCTGCCGATGGGCACGGGCAACTCGTTCCTGCGCGACTTCACCGAGCAGGGCGCCGAGCACTCGATCACCGCGATCCTCGAGGATCGCACGCGGCGCTGCGACGTCGCGCGACTGCACCACAAGACCGCGGCCGGGCCCGCGGTGATGCACTGGATCAACATCCTGTCGATCGGCTTCGTCGCCGACGTGAACGGGCTGCGCGCACGTCGGTTCAAGGCGTGGGGCGAGCTCGGCTACGTCGCCGCGGTGGTGACCGCGGTCGCGGGCCTCGAGAGCCGGCCGTTCCCACTGCGCTGCGACGGCGAGGAGCTCGACGACGCGCCGATGGTGTTCGCGTCGTTCAACAACAGCAAGTTCACCGGCGGCAAGATGATGATGGCGCCGCACGCCGACACCGCCGACGGGCTCATCGACTTCATCCGCGTCGCGCCGCTCGGGCGACTGGGGCTGCTCGCGACGTTCCCGAAGATCTTCAGCGGTGCGCACCTGAAGCACCCCGCGGTGCGCGAGAGCAAGCACCGCACGATCGACTTCGAGATGACCGACGAGATCGACGTGATGATCGACGGCGAAGCCGAGCGCGTCGTCCCGCTGGCGATCGACGTGCTCCCGGGTGCGCTCGACGTCTGCGTCTGAGCGGCGGCGGGTTGCCCAACGCGAGCGCAGGGCTGCCCAACTCGGGCAGGCGGGCGACGGCGCGGTCGGAAATCCGCTGAGGATCCGTCGTGTCCTGCGGCTTGCAGTGGTGCGCCTCGCCGGAGACTGCTCGATGAACCAGCCCTACCCGCCGCAACCGGGGTACCCGCCGCAACCGCAGGCGTACCCGCAGCAGCCGTATCCACAGCAGCCGTATCCACAGCAGCCGTATCCACAGCAGCCGTATCCGCAGCAGCAGCCGTACCCGCAGCAGCAGCCGTACCCGCAGCAGCAGCCGTACCCGCAGCAGCAGCAGCAGCCATACCCGCAGCAGCAGCAGCAGCCGTACCCGCAGCAGCAGCCGTACCCCTATCCGCACCCGCCCGCGCAGCCGCACGCGTATCCGCCGTTCGCTCCGCCCGTCAGCGCGCTCGCGCACGACGAGGACGCGCTCGCGTCGGAGGCCTCGCCGGCCGCACGCGCGCGCTTCATCGAGCGCACCTACCTGCACCTCGCGGGCGCGATCATCGTGTTCGTCGCGCTGTCGACGATCCTGCAGCTGCTGCCGTTCGTCGGCGCCCTGACGCAGACGATGATCGCGACGCGGGCGTCGTGGGGTGTCGTGCTGCTGGCATTCGTGGCGGTGAGCTGGGTGGCCGATCGCTGGGCGAGCAACGCGACGTCGCTCGGCACGCAGTACATGGGCCTCTTGCTCTACACGCTGGCCGAGGCCGTCATCTTCGTGCCGATGATCTACATCGCGCGCACGTTCGTCGGCGGCGACGCGATCGTCACCGCGGGCGCGACCACGATGGCGATGTTCGCGGCGATGACCGCCTACGTGTTCATCACCAAGAAGGACTTCTCCTTCATGCGCGGCGCGCTGTCGATCGCCGCCACGGCCGCGGTCGGGCTCGTGGCCTCGAGCCTGATCTTCGGCTTCCAGCTCGGCAACGTGTTCAGCGTCGGCATGATCGTGCTCGCCTCGGGCTACATCCTCTTCTACACGTCCAACATCATCCGCACCTACCGCACGACGCAGCACGTCGCGGCCGCGCTCGCGCTCTTCTCCGCCGTCGCGCTGCTCTTCTGGTACGTCCTGCGGATCGTCATGTCGAAGCGTTGATTCCCCTCCGCGTCGCTCATCCTCGCGACGCACGTCGAAGAAGCCGGCATGGCGAACGCCGGCACCCTGGGCCCCGGTGATCCACTGGTCCGCGGATCACCGGGGCCGCTTTGCGTCCGGGCTCCGGCGCTGCATTCAGGACTCCGTTCCTCACAAAGCCAACGCGAATAGCTTGCATAGCTTGCGCTTGGTGCGTAGGGTGGGAAGGTACCCGCCGCCGCGTGGGCAAGGAGTGCCTCGATGAGGATGCATCGCTGTGGACGTTGTCGTCGCCACATCCGGCTCGAGGAATCGCGCTGTCCGTTCTGCAGCAGCGAGACCGTCGCTCGCACGACGGTGACCGCACTGACGATCGGCAGTGCGCTGACCGGATGCACGGGCCGCGAAGTGCCGCCGCAGGACGACACGACGAGCGACGGCACGACGACGACGTCGGTCTCCACGACCGACGTGTCGTCGACGCTCGTGACGAGCTCGCCCACGGGCACCACGACGAGCGTCAGCGCCACCGCGGACTCGTCGGCGACGCTCGACAGCGGCGACGATCTCGACGACGAGAGCACGTACGACGACGGCTGGGACACCTGCATCGGCTTCTATGGCTGTCCGCCCGACGGCGGCGGCAACATGCAGATCGAGTGCGACGTCTGGTCCCAGGACTGTCCCGAGGGCGAGAAGTGCATGCCGTGGGCGAACGACGGCACCTCGGTGTGGAACGCGACGCGTTGCTCGCCGCTCGATCCCGATCCGGGTCAGCCGGGGGAGCCGTGCACGGTCGAGGGCAGCGGCGTGTCGGGCATCGACGATTGCGACATCGGCTCGATGTGCTGGCGCGTCGACGGCGAGACGAACCAAGGGGAGTGCGTCGACTTCTGCATCGGCTCCGAGGCGAACCCGGCGTGCGAGGACGCGGCGCTCGGCTGCGTCATCCGCAACGACGGCGTGTTGATCCTGTGCCTGCCGCCGTGTGATCCGTTGCTGCTCGGCTGCGAGCCGGGCGACGGCTGCTATCCCGACCCGTACAGCGGCGTGTTCTACTGCATGCCCGATGCGAGCGCCGAGTCCGGTGCCCACGGCGACGCGTGCGACTACATCGACGACTGCGACCCCGGGCTCGTGTGCGCCCAACCGACGAGCGTCGCGGGGTGCATCGATGCCGGCTGCTGCACCGAGGTCTGCGACGTCACGCTCGACTTCCCCGATGCCGCCTGCTCGGGCGCAGCGGATGGCGAGACGTGCGTCGCCTTCTACGAGGACGGCGATGCGCCGGCCGGGCTCGACCACCTCGGGGTGTGCGTGCTGCCGGAGGCGTGATGGGCTTCGTGCGGCTGCCGATCGTCGCGCTCCCGCCGATGGACGATCGTCGCGTGCGGACCACTGCGCGACCCGGGACGGTGCCCACGCCGCGGTACGCGGTGTGGGAGCTGACGCTGGCGTGCGATCTGAAGTGTGTCCACTGCGGCTCGCGGGCCGGACATGCACGGCCGCACGAGCTCGACACCGACGAGTGCCTCGACACCGTCCGACAGCTCCGCGAGCTCGGGGTCGGCGAGGTCACGCTGGTCGGCGGCGAAGCCTATCTGCGCGACGATCTCGTGCACATCGTGCGAGCGATCCGCGAGCACGGCATGCGGGCGTCGATGACCACCGGCGGTCGCAACCTGACGCCCGCGCGCGTGGCTGCGCTCGTCGATGCGGGGATCGGCAACGTCTCGGTGTCGGTCGACGGGCTCGAGGCCAGCCACGATCGTCTCCGCGGTGTGGCCGGCAGCTGGCGCGCGGCGTTCGCAGCGATCGCGAACCTGCGCGCGGCGGGCGTGCCGACGTCGGTCAACACGCAGATCAACACGCTCACGAAGGGCGAGCTCGCCGACGTGCTCGAGCTCATCGCCGACGCCGGTGCACGTGCGTGGCAGGTGCAGCTCACCGCGGCGTTCGGCAATGCGGCCGATCATCCCGAGCTGCTGTTGCAGCCCTACGAGCTGCTCGAGGTCTACGCTGGATTCGCGCAGCTGGTGTTGCGCTCGCGCGAGCGCGGGGTGTGGCTGTCGCCCGCGAACAACGTCGGTTACTTCGGTCCGCTCGAAGGCGAGCTGCGAGCGGCGCACAAGCGCGTCGGGCACTACAAGGGTTGCTCCGCGGGCAAGTACCAGATCGGGCTCGAGTCGGACGGCACGGTGAAGGGCTGTCCGAGCCTCGGCGGTCCGCAGAACCACGGCGGCAACGTTCGCGAGCGACCGCTGCGGGAGCTGTGGGAGAAGAGCGCCGCGCTCGCGTACATCCGTGAGCGCACGCGCGAGGATCTGTGGGGCTTCTGCGCGAGCTGCTACTACGCCGACGTGTGCAGGGCAGGGTGCACGGCCACCGCCGAGCCGTTGCTCGGCCGGCCCGGCAACAATCCCTACTGCCACCACCGCGCGCTGGAGCTCGATCGCGTGGGGCTGCGCGAGCGCGTCGAGCTGGTCGCGCCCGCGCCCGGGCAGCCCTTCGATCACGGCTACTACCGCATCGTGCGCGAGCCGAGCGATGCCGACGAGCGCGAACGCCGAGGCGTGGTGGAGACCGACGAGCCCCGCGTGCCCCGCACGGTCGCGCCGCACGGCGAAGGCTGGCCGCTCGCGGACCACGAGCGGCACCTGCAGTAGAGCATCACGCGAACGGATCGCAGACGCCGCGGGTCGGGTGTCCGATGTCGAGGCATGCTTCGACCGGTCCGCACTCGAAGGTGCCGAGCGTGCAGAAGTTCGTGCACGAGCCCGCGTAGCACATGAACAGGATGTCGCAGTCGGTGCCCTGCACGCACGGATCGTTCAGGTTGCCGCACGCGTCGCAGCTCTCGCAGATCCCGTACTCCACGGTCGCGAAGCGGCACACCGCGATGCCGGCACACTCCTGCAGATCGCCGGGGTTCGTGCAGTGCTCGCCCATGTCCGGCACGTCGAGCTCCGGATCGAGCGGCGTGCCGTCGCCGCCCGACGATGCCTCGGACGATGCGTCCTCGCTCCCACTCTCGGCCGTCGCCGCGGTCGCTGCGCTGCTGCTCTCGTCCGCGCTCGTGCTGCCCGGTGCCGACGGATCGCCGCCGCTCGAGCTGCCCTCGCTCGCGCCTTCGCTGCCGCTCGTCTCGCTGCCCGCGGCCGTGGTCGTGCTCGGCAGGGTCGTGGCCGCCGAGCCGCCGCTCACCCCCGTGAAGCCCGAGCCCGAGTCGACGCTGCAGCCGAGCGCGAGCGCGAGGACACACGAGTACCGACACACCGCCATGCCTCCGCCAGACGGTCGGATCCGCCCGAGGTTGCAGCGCGCCCTTCGGATCGCTGGCGGGCGGGCCCGCGGCGCTACATGCTGGGATCGTGGCCGAGGCCGCACAGGTCCAGCTCGACGCGGAGCCCGCCGTGGCCCCGCGTCCTCGCCGCGATCCGCTCGCCTACCGCGACGCGACCCTGCGCCAGGACTTCTCGCTGCCGCGGCATCTCGCACAGGTGCTCGGCATCGCCGCGTTGCTGCTCGCGTGCGGCATCTGGCTCACGCTCGGTGCGCCCGCGTGGGTGTGGCTCGCGTTCCCGGTCTTCCTGCTGATCGCGAACGTGTTCGAGTGGGGCATCCACCGCTTCCTCATGCACCGGCCATTGCAGCCGCGGATCCTCTACACGAACCACGCGCTCGTCCACCACAGCGCGTTCGTGGGCACCGTGCAGGAGATCCGGCATGTCCGCGATCTCTCGCTCGTGATGATGCCCTGGTACACGCTGATCTTCGTGTTCGTGCTCGCGTCGCCGGTCGCGATCGTCGCGGCCGCGCTCGCCGGGCCCGCGATGGCCGGCGTGTTCCTGGTCGCCGCGGTGACGTACTTCCTGCTCTACGAGCTCATCCACACGCTGCACCACCTCACGCCCGCGGCGCTCGCGAAGATCCCCCTGGGTACGAGCGGCGCCGTCGCAGCGCTGCGACGTCACCACCACCACCATCACCACGTGGAGCACATGGCGAAGGTGAACTTCAACGTGACGTTCCCGCTCGCCGACTTCGTGTTGCGGACGTACCAGTCGCCCCCGCGCTGACCGGACGGCCGTGGCCGTCGGCCTGCGCGAACGCCTTGCCGCACGCGCGGCAGCGCTGCTGACGTGCGATCGGCTGGAACTGCACCCGCTTGCAGTGGGGACAGACGAGGCGGATCGAGCCGAGCACCACCATGGCGTCACGCGATGTGCAGACGCATGCGCTGCCGACCCCACTGGCCGGGTCGCTCGTCGAAGCGGCCCGCGAGCTGCTCGCCGCAGGCGCGGCAATGGCCGTGGTCGAGCGCCCATGCGCCGAGCTCGTACCAGTCGCGCTCGATCACCCGCGCGCCACAACCACCGCAGTAGGTCGACTGACCGACGGCGTCGTGCACGTTTCCGGTGTAGACGTGCAGGAGCCCGTGCTTGCGCGCCTGCTCGCGCGCGCGCAAGAGCGTGGCCGGGGGCGTGCGCCCGTTGGCCAGCATCTTGAAGTCGGGGTGGAAGGCGGTGAGGTGCAGGGGCGTCGCCGGCCCGAGGTGCTCGACCAACCACGCGCACATGCGATCGATCTCCGTCTCGGAGTCGTTCTCGCCGGGGATGAGCAGCGTCGTCACCTCGAGCCACACGTCGGTCTCGTGCTTCAGCCAGTGCAGCGTGTCGAGCACGGGGCCGAGCGCAGCGAAGCAGAGCTTCTGGTAGAAGCGCTCGCTGAACGCCTTGAGATCGACGTTGGCGGCGTCGATGTGGCGATAGAAGTCGCGGCGCGCCTCGGGCTTGATGTAGCCGGCGGTGACGGCCACGCTGGCGAGCCCGCGCTCGTGGCACGCGATCGCGGTGTCGATCGCGTACTCGGCGAAGATCACCGGGTCGTTGTAGGTGAACGCCACGCTGCGGCAGCCGGCCTCCAGCGCGGCCGCGGCGATGTCGGCCGGCTGCGCGCGATCGGTGAGCCGATCGTTCTCGCGCGCCTTCGAGATGTCCCAGTTCTGGCAGAACTTGCAGCCGAGGTTGCAGCCCGCGGTGCCGAACGAGAGCACGCTCGTGCCGGGATAGAAGTGGTTGAGCGGCTTCTTCTCGATCGGATCGACGCAGAAGCCCGATGCGCGCCCGTAGCTGGTCAGCACCAGCTCGTCGCCACGGCGCTCGCGGACGAAGCAGAACCCGGCCTGCCCGTCCCTCAACGTGCACTCGCGCGGGCACAGATCGCAACGGATGCGCCCGTCCGCCTCTCGCTCCCACCACTGCGCGGCCACTACGCCGTCGGCAATCGTCGCTCTCGACACGCACCTAGGTTAGCGCGAGTCGACGCGAGCGTCCGGCGACCCTCGGCCCCGGCCCGCGGGAGCCGTGTTAGCGTCGTCGGGCGTGGATGGCGTGGACGAGCTGCAGCCCGGCGACCACCTCGGTCGCTATGTCGTGCAGCGCCGGCTCGGCAGCGGCGCAGCGGGCACCGTGTACTCGGCGTTCGATCCGCAGCTCGATCGCGCGGTCGCGATCAAGCTCCTGCGCGCCGAGGCGGCCAGCGAGCGCGCGCGGGCCGGGTTCCTGCGCGAGGCGCAGGCGACCGCGCGGCTGATCCACCGCAACGTCGTCACGATCCACGACGTCGGCATCGTCGGCGAGCGGCTCTTCATCGCGATGGAGCTGATCGACGGCCCCACGCTGCGCCAGTGGCTGGCCCCGGGGCGGCGCTGGAAGGAAGCACTCGCGGTCCTGCGCGAGGCCGGCGAAGGCCTCGTCGCGGCCCACGACGCCGGCATCGTCCACCGTGACTTCAAGCCCGACAACGTGCTGCTCGCGAGCGCGAGCGGTGGTGGAGCGGGCCGCGTCGTCGTGAGCGACTTCGGGCTCGCGCGCCGGGCCGAGGACTCGACCACCTCGGACATCGTCGCGAGCGTCGGCGAGCGCGAGCCGCCCCCCGAGCTGCTCGCGACGCACGAGGGCATCTTCCAGGGCACGCTGGCCTACGCAGCGCCCGAGCAGAAGCACGGCGGACACTGTGACGCGCGCGCCGACCAGTACTCGTTCTGCGTGACGCTGCACGAGGCGCTGTGGGGCGAGCGACCCACGGATGGCGTCGTGCGGGCCGATCGCAGCGTGCCGCGGTGGCTGCGACGCGCGTTGCAGCGCGGGCTCGCCGAGGATCCGAACGATCGACACCCCGACATGCGCGCGCTCCTGCGTGCGCTCGATCCCCGGCGCTGGCGACCGCCGCTCGCCCTCGTCGTCGGTGCAGGCGCGCTCGCGGCTGCGGGCGTCGCGATCGCGCTCGATACCCCGGAGCCCGCGCGCTCGAGCTACTGCGAGCACGTCGAAGAGCGACTCGTGGGGATCTGGGACGAGCCGAACCGCCGCGAGATCGAGGCGGCCTTCCTCGCGACCGGCGAGCCGTCGGCCGCCGACGCGTGGACGGCCGTGTCGACGCGCATCGACGCGTTCGCGAGCGCGTGGGTGACCGCCCAGGCCGAAGCCTGCCAGGCCGAGCTCGACGGCTCGGTGGTCGGCGAGACGCTCGCGTTGCGCATGACGTGCCTCGATCGCCAGCTCGTGCGCACGGCCGCGATCGCCGACGCGTTGCACACGGTCGATCGTGAGGCGGTGCTGCGCTCCGCCGACGCCGTCACGCACCTCGACTCGCCGGAGCTCTGCGCGGACGATCGTCAGCTCTCGCGCCGCGCCGAAGGGCGCGCGAACATCGACAAGCGCACGCAGGCCGAGCTCGACGAGCTGGTTACCCGGGCCGAGGCGCTGAGTCGCACGGCGCGCTACGCCGAGTCGAAGGCGGCCGCCACCCTCGCGCTCGCCCGCGCGAAGGAGCTCGGCGATCGCTGGGCCGAGGCCGAGGCCGCGCTCGCGCTGGCCTGTGCGCTGCAGTGGGTGCAGGAGCCGGCCGCCGAGCAGGCCTTCCACGACACGTTGAGCGCCGCGCTCGCGATCGAGAACCATCACGTCGCCGCGCTCGCGATGATCGGCATGCTCGAGCTGTGGAATCCCAGTACGCCCGGCGGCATCACGCGCGCCGAGCAGTGGGAGCGCCACTGCACCGCCACGATCTCGGCGCTGGGCGGCAATGCGGATCTCGAGATCGAGCTGGCCGTCGCGGTCGGCAACGTCTACCTGAAGTACGGCCGCTACGACGAGGCCGAGGCCGCGTACGCGCGGGCCTTCGCGATCCCTCGTGCCGACGACGCGGACATCCTGCTCGCCGGTGCACACGCGAACATGGCGGCGATCGCTGCGGCACGCGGGCACTACCGCGACGCGCTCGTCGGCTTCCGCAGCTCGCACGAGCTGCTGATCGGCTCGTACGGGCCGCGTCATCCCAACACCGCCGGTGCCGGCATCAACCTCGGCAGTGCGCTCGCCGAGACGGGCGACCTCGAGGGCGCCCGCGTCCAGCACCTGGCGGCGCTCGAGATCCTCGAGGAGAACTTCGGGCCCGAGCACGCGAGCCTCGCCCCTGCGCTGCGCATGCTCGCGTGGAACGCCCTCGCGCGCCGGAAGTTCGCCGAGGCGCTGCCGTTCGCCGAGCGTGCGCTGGTCATCGCGCGGCGCGAGTCCGGCGAGCGCAGCGAGAGCACGGCGCGCAGCCTCTCGATGATCTCGGCGATCACCGTCGAGCTCGGGCGCGTCGAGGAGGCGCGCACGCAGTCCGCGACGGCGCTGGCGATCGCGCGCGAGACCTTCGGCGCGGATCACCCCACGCTGTCGGAGTTCGAGATCGAGTGCGGCATCACGGCGACGCGCGCCGGCGACGAGCAGGCTGCGCGCGCCCACTTCGCGCGGGCGATCGCGCTGCGCGAGCGCACGCTCGGCCCCACCGACGGCGAGATCGGCCGCGCCTGGGCGGGCATCGCCGAGCTCGAGCTCGTCGTCGGCAATGCCGACGCGGCGGTCCAGGCGGCGACCAAGGGCTTCGCGATCACGAGCCTGCCGGAGCACGAGCGCGGCGGTGCGGGGGCCGAGTCGGCGTTCCTGCTCGCGCGTGCGCTCGTCGCCCGCGGCACGGCGGCCGATCGGATCCGGGCGCGCGAGCTGGCCGAGCAGGCCCGCGACGGCTTCCTCGCGACCGGTCCGGGCTGGAAGCCCCGCGCCGACGAGATCGCGGACTGGCTCGCGTCGCAGCGCTGAGCGGGCTCACCCGCCGCAGTCGACCGGGATGTACTGCGGCTCGTAGCAGCTCGTGATCTCGAAGTCGAAGGTGCCGGTGAACAGCGCGCCGCACCATGCACGCACCTCGTCGTGATACGAGCTGCCGGGCTCCATGCCGAGGATGATCGGCACGGCGTTGAACGGATCGATCTTCGCGACGTCGACCTCGACTTCGCTCGCCGCCGAGCTGATCCAGTTCACCGTGAACTCGGTCCCCTCGGGGACCGTGATCGAAGCCGGCATCGTCGTGATCGTGCAGTCGTCGTGCGCGATGATCGTCACGTCGAGGATGCCGTCGTCGAGATCGCCGCCGCCGCCGGAGCTGCTCGCCTCGCCGTCATCGCTGCCGTCGCTGCTGCCGCTGGCCTCGTCCGCGGCCGCGCTCGACTCGCTCGCGCCCGAGTCCGAGTCGCCGCTGCCGTCGTCGCTCGCGGTGCTCGGCCCGCCGTCGCTGCTCTGCCCGCCCGCATCCGTCGCGTCGCCGCCGCTGCTCGTCGCCGTCGCGTGGCTCTCCGAGCCCGCCGTGTCGCCGGCGCTGGCCGACGCGCTGCCACCACCCGAGAGCGTGGCTCCACCGCCGTCGCCGACCGTGCAGCCGAGCGCGAGCGCGAGGGCGATGACGCCCGATCGGGTCGATGGGATGGCGCGCATGCCCGAGTGCATGGCCGCGTGCATAGCAAGACGCGCGCCGACGGTGGAGGCCGCGCCGCCACGGGCCCGCCGCGCGCGCGCGGGATCGGTTCGGCACCCCGGGCGACCCGATTCGTCACCCGGCGCGCGCCCCACGGCCGGGCTATGCTCTCGCGACCTTGGGCCCCGGCGAGCAGCGATTCCTCGAGGTCGTCCAGGGACTCTGCGATGAGGCGACGGGCGGCAAGCTCATCGCGCTCGGCACGTCCGCCGCGTTCATCGCGATGCCGGACAACACGGCGGCCGCGGTGATCTCGGCCGAGCGCGGCCCGCTCGAAGAGCTCGAGGAGCACCTGCGCGCGCTGGTGAAGGGCAACCCCGGCGCCGACCTCAAGCTGGTCATCGTCGGCGGCGACGCGCGTCATCGCGAGCTGCTGGGCCGCGTGCAGCCTCGGCTCATGATGCGCCGCGTCGTGCAGACGTTCGCGCTCGGCGACGATCGCCAGCCGTGGGCGGGCAACGGCTCGCGGCTCGACTCGCTCACCGGGCGCGTGCTCGCCGAGGTGGCCGCGCGCGAGATCCCGCGCGAGGTCGACCGCGAGGCATTGCGCGCGACGATCGAGACCCCGACGCCCGAAGCGATCGAGTCGCAGGAGGAACGCCGCGGCTTCGTCACGAAGCTCGCACAGGGGCGCCCCCACGCGACGATGGCGATCGTCACCAGCTACGCGGTCGCGTTCGCGCTCGCACAGCTGTGGGGCGGCGGCGAGTTCGTGCCCACGTTCGCGCGCATGGGCGGCGTCACCGAAGCGGCGCTCTCCGGCGAGCCGTGGCGGCTCTTGTCCGCCTCGTGGCTGCACCTCGGCTGGCTGCACCTCATCGTCAACGGCTACGTGATGATCGTGCTCGGCGGCTTCCTCGAGCGATTGCTCGGCTGGCGGCGCATGGTGATGATCTACGTCGCTTCGGCGCTGGGTGGCGGCATCGCGAGCGCCTTGTTCTCGCAGGCGCCGCTGTCCGTCGGAGCGTCGGGCGCGATCTGGGGCCTGCTCGGCACCGCGGTCGCGCTGGCGTGGCGGCCGGGCCAGGTGATTCCGCCTGCGGTGCTGCCGGTCATCCGTCGCAACGCGATGGTCAACCTCGTGGTGAACCTCGCGGTGTCGTTCCTGCCGCAGGTCGATCTGATGGCGCACCTCGGCGGCGGCGTGGTCGGGCTCGCGCTCGGGCTCGCCGGGCTCTCGACGCGCGGGCTCGCGGCCGACGGCGCCGACACGAGCGATCGTCGTCTGCAGCCGTGGGTGCTCGGCGTCATCCTCGTGCATGCCGGCGCCTTCGCACTCGCGCTCGCGACGGGGCGGCCGTGGGCGCTCTTGCGCATGGAGGAGCCGCGCACGGTCGAGCTCCGCGACGCGGACGCCACGATCGCGGTGCCGGCCCAGCTCGTCGAGCAGCTCGGCGACCAGCTCGACGGTCCGGGACCGTGGGTCTTCGGGGACCTGCTGCACGACCCGCTCGCGATCCAGGTCGACGTCGCGCGCCACGACGGGCCCCCGATGACGGATGCGGAGCTGCGGATCGGCGTCGAGCAGCTGCGCGAGGCCGAGCTGCCCCACGATCCCGAGCTCACGCCCACCGGCCGGCGTCGCGAGCTGACCGACGCCCGCTATCCGACGATCGAGGAGCGCTACACCGCAGCCGCCGGCATCACGCTCGTGCAGTGGTTCCAGATCCGCCCCGAGGGCCACGTGCGCTTCGAGGGCTACCTCTGGACCGAGCACCCCGAGGTCGAGCCCACGCTGCGCGCGGCGCTGGACTCGATCGAGCTGCGGTGAGCCGCTACTGCAAGAAGGCGCGGTGCATCGCCACCGTGAGGCGATCGACGTCTTCGTCGGCGCAGAACAGCGTCGCGCGCAGCGGCGAGGTGGCCATCGCCTTGATCGGTACGCCGATGCCGGCCGCGATCGAGCGCGTCTTCGCGAGCGCGGCCGCGTTGCGCCCGAAGAAGTCGCCGACCACCGACACCGCACCGCAGCTCTCCTCGATCTCGACCTGGCCGAGCAGCTTCGTGCGCACGGCCGGCCAGTCGGGGACATCCGAGAGCCCGAACCACAGATCCGCGATCTCGTGGTCGGCATCGAGGTGCAGCACCGGCAACGCCGCGTCGGCGGCCGCGGCCAGCATGCGATCCATCGAGTGCCCGCCGAACGCACGCAGCCGCACCAGGTTGCGCGTGCCGGCGACGCCCGAGAGCGCGCGGTCGGTAGTGATGTTCTCGTCGCGATCGATGCGGGTGCCCGGCCCGTCGCTGAAGCTCGCGCGGGCATAGAGCGCGACGCCGGTGCGCCGCGCGAACTCGACGGACTCGGCGTGCAGCACCTTGGCGCCGTGCGAGGTGAGCTCGAGCATCTCCTCGTGGGAGATGGCCTCGATGAGCGCGGTGGCGTCGACGACGCGCGGGTCGCCGGTGTAGACCCCGTCGACGTCGGAACAGATCTCGCAGTACTCGGCCTTGAGCGCCCCGGCCAGCGCCACGGCCGTGGTGTCGGAGCCGCCGCGCCCGAGGGTGGTGACCTCGCGCTTGTACGAGACACCCTGGAACCCGGCCACGATCACGATGCGTCCACGCGCGAGCTCGTCCTCGACGCGGAACGGACGCACCTCGAGTATTCGAGCGCCGGAGTGGCGATCGTTGGTCATGATCCCGGACTGGGATCCGGTCAGTGAAATCGCTTCATGGCCGAGCTCGTGGATTGCCATCGAAAGCAGCGCCATGCTCGCCCGTTCGCCGCAGGAGAGCAGCATGTCGAGCTCCCGGCGCGACGGAGACCCCGAAATCTCACGTGCGCGGGCCATGAGCTGGTCGGTGGTCTTGCCCATCGCGGAGACCACGACGACGACCTGGTAGCCCTTGGCTTTGGTGTCGACCACCCGCTGCGCGACGCGGCGGATGCGGTCGACATCGGCGACGGACGAGCCGCCGTATTTCTGTACGACGATGGGCGCGGACATGCCCGGGTGGTGTAGCACAGCGGCACATTGCCGCGAACTCGGGCATGATGTCCCGTATGAACCGTAGCGCTATCGCCCTGGTCCTGGCGTCGGTCACTCTCGCCTGTGGCAAGCCCGCCGATCAGACACCCGGCACCACGTCGGCCGAGTCGAGCGGTGGCACGAGCAGCACGTCGGCGGGCACGAGCACCGACACGAGCACGGGCGGTCCGCAGACGACGGTGGCGATGACCCTCGATGGTACGGATTCATCGAGCAGCTCGACCGACGGCTCCGGGATCAAGCTCGACGTCGGGATCTCCGACACGCCGTCGAAGGACACCGAGGCCGAGGAAGGCTGTCGCAAGGTCGACGTCATCATCTCCATCGATCACTCCGACAGCATGTACGAGGAGATCGCGGCGATGCAGGGCCCGGTGTTCGACTCGTTCCCCGATGCGCTGCTCGCGGTGAACAACGGGCTCGACGACTTCCACCTCGGCGTGATGGATGCCTGCAACAACCCGGCGATCCTGCACGACACCGGCATGACCGGGGGCGCGTGCGACTTCTCGACCGGCGCGAACTACATGGTCTCGACGTCGCCGAACCTCTACGACGAGTACCAGTGCGTCGCCGATCTCGCGTTCAACGGCTACATGAACATGCCGGACTTCTGCTCGATGAACAACGACGACGAGCAGCCGGGCAACACCGCCGCCGATGCGATCAATCCGCCGTTCGCCGACGACGAGAACGACGGCTTCCTGCGCGACGACGCGGTGCTCTTCATCGTCGCGATGACCGACGAGGACGAGCAGCCGGTGCCGTTCCAGACCCCGCAGCAGATCTACGACAAGATCATCGACGCCAAGGGCACGGTCGATGCGGTCGTCTTCCTCGGGGTGGCGGGCGGCTCGAACTGCGTGGGGCCCTACGGCTCGGCGCAGGACGCCACGAACATGAAGGCGCTCACGCAGCTGTTCGTCGACGAAGGCCACGGGTTGTTCTGGGACCTGTGCGCCGGCGGGCTCGAGATGGCGTTCGACCAGGTGCTCGACGCGGTCGACTCCACCTGCCAGAACTTCCAGCCGCCGAACTGACGGGAGCGGGTCGCTCTGTCGCCGCGATGGGCGGGTGGGTTCGGGTCACAGCTCAGGCCTGAACGGCCACGGCCAGCTCGGCGACGTACGAGCTCAGCCGCTCTCGAGCAGGAACGGATAGACCACGGTGACGTTCCCGCCGCCTTCGGGCTTCGGGAACTTCCAGGTCGCGATGCGTCCGACGATGCACTCGAGCATCTCGGTGTCGGTCATCTTCGTCTCGGCGATGCCCACGTCCTGCACGGAGCCGTCGGAGCCGATGACGAACTTGATCGCGACGCGACCCTTCAGCCCGGGGTCGCGCTCGAGCCCGCGGTTGTAGCAGCCGCGGATCTCGTTGATGTGCGCACGCACGATGCGGCGGATGATGTCCTTGTCGAGCGCACCCTTCACGTCGGCCTTGGCCTGTCGCACGCTGGGCACGCGGCGGCCGGAGCGAGACACGTCGCCGCCCTCGCCCCGGAAGTTGCCGCCGATCGTGCCGATGCCGCCCAGCCCGATCGGTTCGTCGGGCGCCGGCTTCACCTCGGCCGTCGCGAAGCAGAGCGTCACCTCGGCCTCGGTCGCGAGCGGCAGCGCGAAGCACGAGCGCGCACCCGCAGCGATCGCTGCACCGGAGAACACGTGGTCGCGTGCGACATTGCCGGCGACGGTGCCGTCGCGCCAGAACGCCTGCGCGCCGCCGGTGATGAGGCTCCGCGGGGCGGCCGTCACCTTCGCGCGTGCGGCCAGCGCAACTTCGACTTCGTCGAGCTCGTCGCCGCTCTCGCGCCCGTCCGCCTCGCGGTGGAGCACGCACGGCCGATCGCGCGCCAGCGATGACGCGTCGAAGGAGCGGCCGTGGCTGCCGCTGGGCACGGGCACCGCGATCGTCTCGAGCCCCCAGCGCACGGGCACCACGCGCTGGTCAGCGGAGCCGTCGACGATCGCACCGGGCGAGACGCGGATGCGACGACCATCGGGCAACGCGTGCTCGAGCGGCGCCGTGCTGACCTCGCGTAGGTCTCGTGGCGACACGAACATGCGCAGGCGGAAGTCACCGACGATCGGCGTTGCGCACGGGGTGTCGGCGTCGGTCTCGACCTCGAGCCGATCGCCGTGCTGCGCCAGCACGCGCACCGAGAGACCGGCGGCGATGAGATCACCGGGCAGCTGCAGCGGCCGAGTGTCGCCGGCGTCGAGCCAGACCGTCGCGCCGGGCCGCACCACCGCGCCGTGCCCCACCGGGATCGTGGGCGGCGCGACGGCGGGCGACGAGCTCGTCGGCGGGTTCGTCTGTGCAGGTCTCGTCGCCGGCGTGCAGGCGACGACCGCGAGCATCGCGAGGATGCGCTTGGACATCGCGGTCGAGACTAGCAGGACCGCGTGGGCATTCCGCAGCGCCTAGGGCACGAGGACGACCGCGCCCGAGCCGGGGATCTGCACGTCGAGCGTTCCGCCGCCGCCGACGACCGCATCGGGGCCGCCGAGCAGATCGTGCAGCACCGTGCCGGGATCCAGCCCGAGCTGCACCACCGACACCGATTGCTCGGTCGCGCCGGCGTTGCGCGTGAGCCCGACGATCGCCGGATCGCCGACCTCGAGCGTGCGCGCGAAGACCAGCGTGTCGTCGGTGGCCCCGAGCGAGAGATAGCCGCCCGTGCGCAGCGCGGGCGTGTCGCGCCGCGCCTGGCCGAGCGCGCGCACGAAGTCGAGGGTCTCCTGCTCGACGTCACCGAGCGCCGCGCCCTCGCGCCACATCGCCCGATTGTTCGGATCGGCGCCGCCCCACTGTCCGTACTCGTCGCCGTAGTACATGAGCGGCGCACCGGGCAGCCCGAGCAACCACGCGAAGCCGATGCGTGCGCGGCGGAACGGCTCCTCGTCACCGGGCAGCCACGCGGTGTCGTTCCACTGGTTGAACGCGACGCCACGCGCGTGCGCGCCGTCTTGCCCACGATAGTCGGCGAGCGTGACGAAGCGCGGCGTGTCGTGGCTGCCGATGTACGGGGTCATGATCGCGCCCTCGGGCCACTTGTCGAGCCCGTGCTGCAGCCAGTAGTCCGCGTGCAGCATGCCGTTGTCGCCGTACGCGAACACGCGATAGGAGACCCCGTGGTAGAGCACGAAGTCGAACTGGCCGTCGAGCCCGTGCGGCCCGACGTAGCGCGAGATCGTGCCGTAGTTCTCGTCGTTGCACGGATCGGCGCAGTCGTTCCAGCCCATCGCCGTCTCGCCCATCAAGAAGTAGCGCGTGCCGGCGTTCTCGAAGCCCTCGCGCACCGCCGCGGCCAGGTTGCGCGTCGCTGCCTCCTCGACGTGCTTCACCGCGTCGACGCGGAGCCCGTCGAGGTCGTACTCGTCGAGCCAGAACACCGCGTCGTCGACGAACTGCGCGTTCGCCTCGGGCACGCGATGATCGATGTCCGGTAGATACGGCGTGAACGTGCACTCGAGCGCGTTGACGGTCCAGTCGCAGCCGTTCGTGCCGCACACGCAGCCGGTGCGGAACCACTCGGGGTGAAGGGCGACGTACTCGTGCTCCTCGTGCACGTGGTTGATCACGAAGTCCTGCAGCACGCGGATGCCGTGCGCGTGCGCGCTGGCGACGAGCTGGCGGAGCGCATCGCCGCCGCCGATGCGGGGCTCGACGCCGCGGCCGCTGACCGGCCAGTAGCCGTGGTAGCCGGTGACGAGGTGCACGCCGTCGCTGGCGAGATAGGCCCCGTCGGGGTTCGTGTTGAACGGCGACACCCAGATCGCGCGCACGCCGAGCGCATCGAGCGTGCCGTCCTCGATCGCCTGCGCGAGCCCCTGCAGATCGCCGCCCCAGTAATCGCCGCGGCCGTCCGCACCGGGCGTCGGGCCCGGGTCGTTGCCGGCCACGCCGTTCACGAAGCGGTCGGTCATCACCATGTAGATGAGCGCACCGTTCCAGTCGAACGGCTCGGGCTCGATCCAGAACGGCATGCGCAAAGGCAGCCCGATTCGTCCCCCGCGATCGGCGGGACGCAGCACGAGCGTGTGCTTGCCGGCCGGCAGATCCTCGAGCGCGATCGTGAGGTCGCCGGCGTCGTCGACGACGAGCTCGCCCTCGGTCAGCTCGCGCTCGTCGAAGTCGTGGCGCAGCGTCGCGACGAACGCACCCGTGTCCGGGCCGTCGCCCGGCGCGCCGTCGACATAGCGCACGGCCGCCGTGAAGCTGCCGTCGCCGCTCGCCGCATGGTCGTCGACCGCGAACGACGGCAGGTTGCAGTCGGGCACGAGCACCGCGGAGTTCTCCAGCTCGTCGACGTACTTGCGGCGTGTCTGCTCGGGGTCGAGGATCCAGTCGACGCCGTCGCCGTCCTCGACGACCAGCTTGTAGGCCCACAGCCCGGGCGGCAGATCGACGGTGCCCTCCCAGCCGTCGCCGTCTTCGAGCGCCGGTGCGGTGGGCAGATCGAAGCCCTGCCACTCACCCGCGACGCGCACGCTCTGGATCGCCGCGCTGTCGTCGGCGAACGCGAACCGCGTCGGACACACGTCGACCTCCATGCCGCCGGTCGGGTCGCCCGTGGACGACTCGCTCGCGCTGCCCGGCCCCGCGCTCGTGTCGAGCGTCGCATCCGTGGCGGTCGTGCTCGGTCCGGTGGTCGCGCTCGGATCGGTCGCGGTCGGCGTGATCGTGGTGACGACGTCGCCGCTCGAGCTGCTCTCGTCGACTGCACGCACGCCGTCGTCGCCGCAGGCCGCGACCACGAGCGCCGCCGCGAGCACGCCGCGTCGCCGCCGTCGCACGAGCGCCAGCAGCCCGAGCGCGAGCCAGCCCGCGTCGGAGTCACGCACGTCGCATCCACATCCGCCGCCGTCGCCGTTCATGCTGCCCTCGTCTCCGCTGCCGCTCGTGTCGAGCTGGCCGCCGTCCGTGCCCACGCTGCCGCTGGGACTCGCGTCGCCGCTCGCGCTCGTGCCACTGCTCTCGCTCGCGGTCCCCGTCGCATCGGCGGTGCCGCTCTCGTCGGCGGTGCCACCCTCGCTCGTGTCGCCGGTGTCGGTGCCGCCCTCGTCCTCGAAGTACGCGCCGCAGGCCGGGTCGATCGCCGCACCTTCGCGGTGCGCGAGCGCGAGCACGTACGCGCCCGCACCGAAGCCGAGCATCGGCGTGTTGAACTCGTACACACCCGTCTGCTCGTGGAAGGTCTCGGCCATCATCCCGTAGTTCACGGTCGCCTGCGCCGTGATCCACTGCAGGATCGCGTCGCTGCGCGTCGCGTCGCCCCCGGCCCTCGCTGCGATCGCGCCGCGCAGATCGGTGACCACCCACTCGGCGCTGTCGTAGTCGCTGCCCCAGGGGCTGAGATCCTCGCCGCCACCGTGGTCGTAGCGATCGTCGTTGCGTGACCAGCCGACCTCGCTGGCCTCGGTGAGCAGGTGCTCGTCGAGCGCCGCCAGGGTCGCCTGGGCGATCTCGCCTTCGGGATCGAACAGGCCCATCGCGATCGCGTCGAGCACCGCGGCATCGTGGTAGCCGCCGCCGCTCGCGAGCTCTTCGGTGTTCGACGCGAGCGCGCCGCCGCGGTCGAGCAATCGCGCTGCGATCGCGGCACGCAGTGCGATGCCGGCGTCGCGATACGCAGTGGCGCGCGCATCGTCACCGACGCGAAGGGCGAGCTCGCCCGCATCGCACAGCCCGCGGGCAGCGGTGATGTTGGTGTACGCCCAGTGGCGCTCGCGGCCGTTCCAGTGCGTCTCCCAGATCGACGAGTCGGGACGCAGCAGCCCCGTGTCCGACTCCACGAGCGCGATGATCGGATCGGCGACCTCGCCCGCGATGCGGTCCCACGACGCGACCAGCACGGTCTCGTCGCCGCTGGCCTCGACGTAGTTGCGCAGCGCCCACAGGAACAGCCCGAAGCCGTCGAATTCGAGGTTGGGCCCGAAGTCGTTGAAGTCGGTCTCCTCGACACCGAAGCCGAGGTAGCGCACGAGCGTCACGAGGTAGGGCGGCATGTCGTAGTCGGCGAGCTCCTGCCAGTCGACGAAGCGACCACTCTCCGCATCGAGGTAGAACTCCAGCCCCGCGCTCGCCTCGGCGTGCATGCCCAGCGCCGCCATCGCGGAGATCGCATACGCGCCGTCGCGGATCCACGCGTAGGTCCAGTTGCCCGGCGGCAGGCTGGCGAGCACGGCACCTTGACCGCGGTGCTCGACCTCCGCGGGCAGGCTCGCCGGATCCTCGAGCGAGGGCAGCCGCGTGCGTCGCACGTTGCCGTCCTCGTCGAGCCACTCGCGCAGGTACGTGCTGGTCTCGCGCACCTGACCCATGCGCAGCATCGCGGCCGACTGCCGCACGAGTGCGGCCTCGTACGCGTCGCCGTCGGGCAGCACGAGCCCGTCGATGTGCTCGCCCCATGCCGCGCGCTCGTCGGCGACGATCTGCTCGGCGTCGCGCCCCGCGATCCACGTGTCGAGCCAGGCGTCGACGTCGTCGGCCGCGAACGGATCGCCGTGGTGCGCGAGCACGAGCCCGACCCACGCTTCCTCGCCGGGCGAGAGATCGCCGAGCTCGAGCTGCCACGCGCCGACCGCATCGTCGACGGCACCTGCCGACGGAGCGTTGTCGCCGAGCTCGCCGCCGGCCTGCACGATCGCGTAGGGGTTCTGTCCGGGCGCAGTGCCGTAGTGCGCGATGGGCCCGAGTGTGCGCGCCACCACCACGCCCGCGAACCCGCGCTCGCGATAGCTCGCGCTCGTGCCGTCGTCGACGTGCTCGAGCGTCTCGCCGTTGCTCGCGATGTCGGTGCCGACCGCGAACGAGCTCTCCGGACGACCGAAGCCCAGGTGCACGTTGTGCAGCGAGAACGCCTGCACGTCGTTCGCCGTGGTGTCGCCGTCGTTGCGCACGCGCAGCACCATCGCCATCGCGGCATGCGGGAGATCCATCGGTGCGAAGACGTGGGTCGTCGCGTGCAGGTCGTTCCAGCTCTGCTCGAGCACGACGATGCCGGTGCCGCCGGGGCTCGCGTCGTCGATGCCGAGGTAGCCGCTCGCATCGAGATCGATCGCGGCGTCGGGCAGCCATACCGAGCCGCCCGGACCGCGCAGCCCGAAGTACGCGTCGTAGAGCACGTCGCGGGTGTGCACCGCCGCGAAGCCGCTGCCGTTCCACACCTCGGCCATCGCGGCATCGAGCACCGGCTCCTCGGCGGAGTAGGGGTGCTCGCGCAGCTGCACGACCCGGCGCGCGCGGGCCGGATCGGCGTGATCGAGCGCGACCACGATCGCACCGTGGCCGTTGCTGCTCGGCAGCTCGAAGCGCGTGCGTTGCACCGGGACCTGGGCGCGCGCGCCGATGGGCACGAAGCACATCGAGCAGGCAGCGACACGCACGAAACGACCGAGCCAGACCATGGTCGGCGGACACTACCCGAGCGCTCCCGGGCGATCTACCCAGCGCCTCGTGCATCGTTCTGCAGCCAAATGCAGGGACGACGCGGAGCCCGATACCGCGCGCATGCTCGTTCGCCTATGCTCGCTGCGGTGCACGACGCGCGCGGCCCGGCGCTTTCCTCGGGGCGCCCGACCTCGGGCAGCTGGTGCGCGTGAGCGACTCCGAGACCGCGGCCGAAGATCTCCACGGCGAAACGCTCGCGCCGGTAGACGGTGAGCGTGGCCCGTCGGACATCTATCCGCGCGGCACTGCGATCGGTCGCTACATCGTGCTCGGCGTCGCGGGGCACGGCGGCATGGGCGTCGTCTATCGCGCCTACGATCCCGAGCTGCAGCGCGAGGTCGCGCTCAAGCTGTTGCGCGGGCGTCGAACCGCGCGGCAGAGCGCGGCCGAGGCCCGCCTGCGTCGCGAGGCGCAGGCGATGGCCCGCGTCTCGCACCCGAACGTGCTGCCGGTCTACGACGTCGGCGTGTTCGAGTCGCGCGCGTGGGTGGCGATGGAGTTCCTCGTCGCAGAGACCATGGGCGACTGGCTGGACGCCGCGCCTCGCACGTGGCGCGAGGTGCTCGCGATGTTCGTGCAGGCCGGGCGGGGGCTCGCGGCGGCGCACGAGGTCGGGCTCGTGCACCGCGACTTCAAGCCGCAGAACGTGCTCATCGGTCCCGACGGTCGCGCGCGCGTGATGGACTTCGGGCTCGCGCGCGTCGCCGCGGCCGACAGCGAGATCCCGGCCGAACCTTCCGAGGGGATCGCGATCGAGGACTACGACACGCAGCTGACCGCGGCGGGCAGCGTCGTCGGCACCCCGCGCTACATGGCGCCCGAGCAGCACTTCGCCCGGCCCATCGACGGGCGCGCCGATCAGTTCAGCTTCTGCGTCGCGCTCTACGAGGCGCTGTACCAGGTGCGTGCGTTCATCGGCGACAGCCTGCCCGAGCTCGCGCGTCGCAAGCACGAGGGCGAGCTCACGGAGCGCGAGGGCAGGGGCGAGGTGCCGGCGTGGATGCGCAAGGTGATCGTGCGCGGTCTCGCCGGCGATCCGAACGATCGCTACCCGAGTATGCGCGAGCTGCTCGACGAGCTCGAGCGCGATCCCACGGTGCGTCGCCGTCGGGTGCTGCTGGGCGTGGGTGCGGGGCTGCTCGGCGCGGGTGCGATCGCCGGCGTCGCCGTGCTGCTCTCCGGCCAGCGTCCGTGTGAGGACGCCGACCGCAAGCTCGTCGGCGTGTGGGACGACGACCGCCGCGCCGAGATCCAGCGCGTCGTCGAAGCCACGGGCCTGCCGTATGCGAAGGACACCTGGACGCGCGTCGCGGCCAGCACCGACGCGTACACGAGCGCGTGGGTGGCCGCGCACGACGGCGCATGCGCGGCCACGAAGGTGTACGGCGAGCAGTCGGAGGAGCTGCTCGATCTGCGCATCGCGTGTCTGGATCGCATGCACGGCGAGCTCGCGGCCTGGCTCGACGTGCTCGCCCACGCCGATGCAGAGGTGGTCGAGAGCGCGATCGACTCGAGCGCGAGCCTTCGTCCCGTCGCGCAGTGCAGCGCGAGCGAAGAGCTGCTCGCCCAGGCGCCGGCGCCGACCGATGCGGCCAGTCGTGCCACGATCGAGCGACTCGAGTCGGAGCTCGCGCGCGGAAAGGCACTGCGCAAGGCCGGCAAGCCCGACGAAGCGATCGCGCTGCTCGAGCCGGCCGCGGAGCAAGCACGTGCGCTCGGCTACCGTCCGCTGGAGGCCGCGGTGCTCGGCGAGCTCGGCGACTCGGTGGGCGACGACGGCCACGGTGCGCGCGAGCGCGTGTTGCTGGTCGAGGCGCTCGCGGCCGCGCTCGCCGGCAGAGCGACGCGCACCGCCGCAGAGATCGCGGTCTCGCTCTGCTTCGCCGACGGCTACCAGCTGCAGTCGCCCCGCGACGCCCACGGCTGGGCGCGGCTCGGCGAGGGGCTCGTCGAAGGCCTCGGCGGCGACGAGCGCCTGACCGCCGCGATGCAGAACGCCGAAGCGGTGACCTACGTGATCGAAGGCGACTACCAGAAGGCGCAACGCCTCATCGACGAGTCGCTCGCACGGCTGCGCGCCATGGACCACGACGGCGTCGCGCTCGCGCACGCGAACGGCAACGTCGGAGCCCTGCTCGCCACGCGGGGCCAGTACGCGTCCGCGCGGCGCTACCTCGACGAGGCCATCGCGCAGCACCATCGGGCGTTCGGCGAGCACCACCCCGGCGTGTTGACCATCGAGGCCAACCTCGGCGCGCTCGACATGTACGAGGGCCGCTACGTCGCCGCGATCGCACACCTCGAGCGCGTGGCGGCCGAACAGGAGCTGCTGCAGGGGTCCGACCATCCCGAGCTGGCGAACACGCTCAACAACCTGGCCAACGCCCAGCGCCTGTCGGGCCAGAACGCCGCGGCCGTGGTCACGCATCGCCGTGCGCTGGCGATCCGCGAGCGCGAGCTCGGTCCGCGCAGCCTGCCGGTGGCCCAGAGCCTCGACAACCTCTCGATCGCGGTGCGGCACACCGGCGATCTGAAGGCGTCGCGCGAGCTGCTCGATCGTGCGATGGCGATCCAGGCCGAGCTCTTGCCCGCCGATCACATCGACCGCTCGTACACGCAGCTGCACCTCGCCGAGCTGTGCATGGACGAGCAGCGCTTCGACTGCGCGCGCGCAGCCTACGACAGCGCGATCGCCCTGCGCGAGCGCAAGCTCGGCGAGCACCACCCGCAGACCGTGGTCGCGCTCACCGCTCGGGCCGAAGGACTGCGCGAGATGGGTGAGACCGCCCTCGCAATCGACGACGTCGAGCGGGCGCTGGCGGCCTTGATCGCGGCCGGCGGTGCACCTGCGATCACCGGTAAGGTCCGCTTCCAGCTCGCGCAGCTGCTCGTCGACCGCGACCGTGCGCGAGCGCTGCGACTCGCCGAGGATGCCCGGGCTGCGATGCGCGGCGACCCGTCGCACGGCGAGAGCGAGGCGGAGATCGAGGCTTGGCTCGCCGAGCAGGGCGCGTTGTAGAGCGCGCGCGGCCTGCGGTACGATGCCGCGCGACATCCTCGCTTTTCGTGCGTGGAGCGAGCCAAGGAAGGACGCGAACGATGAAGGTGAAGAACGATGCCGCCTACAAGGCGTTTCTCGCGGCGCTCGAGGACGACGCGGCCGCCGTGCGCATCAAAGACGTGCGCTCGCAGCCGCTCACGGTCGGCGGGCGCACGCAGCTGAAGCTGTTCGTCGACGAGGGCGAGCGTGCGCACCCGCGGCTCGTCGCGACGATGCCGCCCGCGGAGGATCCCGACCCACCGGCGCTGAAGTTCGCGCCGACGAAGGTGCCGGCGGATGCCGACGCGCTGCGCGAGGCGGTCGCCGACGCGATGAAGAAGCAGGCGCGCGCGCTCGATGCCGCCGATCTGCCGACGCGCGGGAGCACCGACGGCCAGCGATTCGTGCGCAACAGCGTGGCCGGACAGCGACGCACGCGCTTCTTCGAGGCGGTGCGCAAGACGCTGGCGAAGTGGATCAGCGGCGGCGACTTCCCCAAGCGTCAGCGCGTCGCGGCACTGCGAGCGATCCGCGAGCTCGAGGACGAGGCGTACGCGGGCGTCACCCAGTACGACGACCACGACACCGGCACCTACCACAGCTTCGGGCACGACGAGCCCTTCGTGCACTACCTCGAGCAGCTGCTCGCGAGCCTGCCGGACGAGGGCAGCGAGGCGATGGCGTCGCTCGGCGCCGAGGCGCAGCTCTCGGTACGTCGCCAGCGCAAGCAGCTCTACGCGCACCTCGACGCGCTCATGCGCTCGAAGTACGCGAACGCGGGCACCATCGAGGAGACCGACATCGAGCGCTCGGTGGGCGGCATGCTGATCGATCGCGAGACACGGATGCCGGTCTCGCCCACGCAGGACTCCGATCCCTGGGCGCCCGAGTACGAGCTCCTGCGCATCGATCCGGCCGCGGACCACGAGCACGCGGGCGCGTGGGTGTGGCGCGACTCGGGCGGCGGTCTGCATCTCGAGGACGGCAGCTCGGTGCGCGCCGACGACGGGATCGTCCGCGGCGCCAAGAAGACCGCCGACCAGCTCACCTTCCTGCGCGCGCCGGGTGATCCGCGGCTGCGCTCGGGCCTCTCGTTCGACTGGGACGACGACGGCATCGTGCAGGGCGACGAGATCGGCTGGGTGTCGTGGGCCGGACACTGCGACGTGAAGGCCGTGATGGAGTCGGTCGGGCTGGTCCTCGCCGATGCGCCGAAGATCGAGGAGCACCGCACCGACACCGGCAAGAGCCAGCAGTACGACCGCAAGCTGCTGCTCGAGATGGTCGCGAGCATGCTCGAGCTCGGCTCCGACTACCGCTCGCTCGACGGCACGGACGAGGGCGAGCAGGGCGAGAGCGCGTTCGGTGGCGCGCGCAACGACAGCCAGCCCGACGTGCTCTCGTTCGCGGGCGAGGGCCGGCGCGCCGCGACGTGGCCCGTCGACGGCGACGCCGAGACGTTCGTCGTCGACTCGCTGGAGCTGGACGGCAAGCGTGCGGATCTCGACCGCGTGTTCCTGCGCTGGGAGGCCGACGCGCGCGCACTCGACTTCGCGCCCAACCCCCTGTTCCTGCGCACCATCGACGACGACATGAGCGAGATCGACGTCAGCGGAGCGAAGCTCGGCGCCAGCATCTCCTACTACGACTTCGATCGGCGCAGCGGCGGGCTGGTCCGCAAGCGCGGCAAGGTGAAGCTCGATCTCGCGGCGAAGCGCGGCGCGCAGGTGCTGCTCGGCACGGTCGTCGAGGACGCCGAGGAGCGATCGCTCTCACGCGTCTTCTACGACCCGAGTGGGCCTGCGCTCGTCTATCGCGACGAGGAGCTCGTCCAGGGGCGCGGCGGCTGGCAGGTGAAGGCGGGGGCCGAGCGCAAGGTCGCGCTGTCGAAGACGCGCAAGTGCAAGCTCGCCCGCGAGCAGCGGCGCGACGACCCGGCGATGTACCGCGCGCTGCTCGACGACGCGCTGCGCAAGGGCAGGCCGATCTGCGCCGACACCGACGCCGAGGCGGCGGTGTGGAACGGCATGGTCACGAAGCTCGACGTGAAGAAGCTCGGCGAGAACGCCGAGGCCCGCGTCGAGCGGTGGCGCGTCGAGATCACCGCGCGCTTCGGCGAAGCGGCGCTCGAGTACCTGCTACGTCGCGACGAGGAGGGCGAGCCGATCGAGGCCTGCCCGCTGCCGGGCAAGCGCGGCGAGCAGTGGCCGGACTTCCTGTGGTCCGAGCTGCCCGACATCGCGAGCAAGGCGCTCATCCAGCGCCGCTGGATGGTCAACACCACGATGTACGAGCGCGGCATCGTCACCGTCGAGCCCGATCGCTCGGTCGAGGGTGGCTTCTATGTGCACGACGATCACATCAAGCACGTGCTCGAGCTGATCTACTGCGCGCTCTCGGGCCATCACTGGACGATCGTGCACGACGGCAAGCGCTACGGCTTCACCACGGCGGCGAAGTGGAAGGCCGCGGTGACGCGCGCACAGAAGCTGCGCAAGGCGCTGCACTTCACGGAGTGACCGGCAGCGGCGCGGTGCGCAGGCGCGCGAGGTCGGCGTCGATGCCGGCCGCGAGCGCGAGGACGAGCACGCGCCCCTTCTCGACGGTCGCGAGCGTCGCATCGCCCCACACGCCCGACGCCGACCACGTGCCCGCACCGCCGGGCTCGCGGTTGAAGCCCTTGCCCTGCTTCGGCCGCCAGTCGTCGACCGCCTTCGTCATGTCGACGCGATCCGGCGCGATGTACAGCATCATCGAGGTCTCGAGCTCGTCGGCGTGCGTGCCCCCGCGCTGCTGCGCGATGGTGCGCTCGACGGGCTCGAGCGTGCGCAGCAGATCGGTGAACTCCAGCAGGATCCCGCGCGTCGCGAGCTCGGCGGCGGCGTCGCGCAGCGGCGGCACCGTGGAGACGCCGGTGTTGAGCACGTAGAAGCGCCGCGGGCCGTAGGCGGCCAAGCTCGCGCAGGCATCGACCACCAGATCGCGCGCGACCTCGGCGCGCAGGCTGATCGAGCCCGGGTACTCCACGAAGGCCGGATAATGGTGATAGCCGATGGTCGGCGCGACCACGACCGCGCTCGTGTCGAGGACGTGGCGCTTGAAGTACTCGGCGAGCTGCCAGTCGTTGTCGAGGCGCAGGTGCGGGCCGTGCTCCTTCGACGCAGCGCCGAGCGGGATCACCACGATGGTGTCGGGGCCGAGCACCCGCTCGGCCTCGAGCCAGGTGAGCTCGCCGAGCAGGATGCCGGGACGATCGATCGTGGGTGGCGGCGCGGCGTCGCGTGGACAACCGGTCGCGAAGAGGAGCAGGCCGAGCAGCGCGCGCATCACTCGGATCCTGCGCCAGGTCGCGGATGCGCGGCCAGCCAGGCGTCGATGGGACGCAGCTCCGCGGTCACCCCCTCGGAGTCCGCCGCGACCAATGCCCGGGCCTCGCGTGCGAGCGCGTGCGCGGCGGGTCGATCGCGGTCGAGCTCCCACAGCGCGCGGGCGCGCTGGAACTTCACGACGGGACGCTCGGTGACGGTCATGCCGAGCTTGCGATCGATCGCGCGGGCGAGGTCGAGCAGCTCGAGCGCTCGCTCGGGGCGATGCAGATCGAGCTCGAGCCGCGCCAGCGATACGGCGCCCTGCGCGAGATCGGGATGGTCCGGTCCCCGCAGGCGTTGCAGCTGGGCGTACCCGCGGCGGATCCAGGGCTCGGCCTCGCGGGTCTTGCCGACGCGTAGGTACACCACGCCGACGTTCATCCGCGTCAGCGCGGCTTCGGCCGCATCGCTCTCACCGCCCGACTCGAGGATCGCGAGGGCGCGCAGGAAGAACGGCAGCGCGGTCTCGCCGTCCTCGATGCGGTCGAAGCCCGCGCCGATCAGATTCCACGCCGTGCCCACCGAGGGATGGGCGGGGCCGAGCCGCAGGACCCGGAATGCGAGCACCGCCTGGAAGTCGAGGTTGGCGAGCTCGTTGCGCCCGAGCTGCAGCCACGCGACGCCGCGGATCGAGCGCAGCGTCGCCATCGTGGGGCTGAGCTCGCCGGTGGTGTCCGCGACGATCGTGCGCGCGGCCTCGAGGTGCTCGAGCGCCTCGTGGTAGCGGCCGAGCTTTGTCAGCACCTGGCCGATGTTGATGTCGGACATCGCGACGTCGGGGTGGATCGGGCCGAGGCGGGAGATCCGGTTCGCACGCGCGAGCGTGTGCATCGCGAGCGCCTCCTCGATTCGGCCGCGGCCGCTCAGCATCGTGCCGAGGTTGTTGCGCAGCGTCGACACGGCGCGCGCGTCCTCGGCGTCGGTGTGCGCGCGGATCTCGAGCGCCTGCCGCAGTGCCGCCTCGGTCGCGCTCGGGTCGCCGAGGAGCTCGTGTACCTGCGCCGCGTTCTGCAGCAGCGACGCGTGGGCGCGCGTGTCGAACGCACCGGTGCGCGCGAGCTGGGCCTCCGCGTGGCGCAGCCACTCGCTGGCACGGGGCCCGTCCTCGACCTCGGCAGCGAGCATGAAGACCATGCGCGTGGCGGCCTCGAGCGCGAGCTCGTCGTGGCCGTGCTCGCGTGCGCGCCAGAAGCTCGCGGTGTAGTGCCGCTCGGCCTCCGGATACCGACCACTGCGCGCCTTCGCGATGCCGAGCTGGATGTCCACTTCGCACTCGAGCGCCGTGTCGCCGAGCTCGGCCGCGCGGGCGAGCGCCTGCTCGCCGAGCGTGATCGCCTGGGCATACTGCACGCCGTCGACATGGGCGCGGGTCGCCGCGACGAGGTCGGCGACCTCGGCCCGCTGCGCGGCGAGCTGGGGGTCGAGCGCGGCGGACTGTGTGGCCTCGGGCTCGGCGCAGGGGCCGGGATCGCGGAGCGAGTCGAGCAGCTCGAGCGCTGCATGCACCGTGCTGCGATCGCCGGTCGCGAGCACGTCGACGACGCCCGCGAGCTCGCCCTTGCGGGCGCGCAGGCAGGCCATGCCGGCATCGAGCGGCATGCCGGCGGTCTTGCACAGCTCGCCGTGCACGCTCGCCCACTGCGTCGCGTAGTCGTCGAGCCGGGACTCGACGCGCGGCCACATCGTCTCGCTCGCGCGGGTGTTCGCGGATGCGAACGCGGCCTCGACCTCCGCGGATCGCTGCGGATCCCACACGCCGTCGAGCTGCGCGCGCGCGTCGGGGCAACGGGCCGGCCGCAGCGACCAGGCCCACGCCACGCCCACGACCGTCACGACCACGCCCGCGGCGATCCAAGGCGCACGGCTGCGCTGGCGCAGCAGCGACTCGAGCGCCGCGATGAGCGCTTCCATCGTCGCGAAGCGCTGGTCGGGATCACGGTCGAGGCCGCGGAGGATGATCGCGTGCAGGGCCTCGGGCATGCCGCGCGGTCGCGCCGAGCCGGGATCCGCGATCGTGTTGGTCCACTTCTGCCGCGCGACGGCCTCGAGCCCGGCCGCGGTGAACGGCCGCATGCCGTAGAGCGCCTCGTACATCGAGACGCAGAACGCGTATTGATCGCTGCGCGGCTCGGCGGGCCGACCGAAGTGCTGCTCGGGCGCCATGTAGCCCGGCGTGCCCATCACCGAGCCGGTCCGCGTCAGCGTGCGCGAGAGGCTGTCGTGGCTGTCGATGGGATTCGAGATCGGCTCGAGCTCGTCCTGCAGTCCGCGCGCGAGCCCGAAGTCGGTGACGCGCGCGTGCTGCTCGCGATCGACGAGCACGTTGTCGGGCTTGAAATCGCGGTGGACGATCTGTGCCGCATGGGCGGCGGCCAGCCCTCGCGCCGCGCCGATCATCACGGTCACGATCTCGCGCCAGCGCCGGGGACGACGGTCGAGCCACTCGCGCAGTGTCTGGCCCTCGACCAGCTCCATCGCGAGGAACATGCGATCGCCTTCGCTGCCGACGTCGAAGATCGGCACCACGTTCGGATGCGACAGCCGTGCGAGCGCCTGCGCTTCACGCAGCAGGCGCGGCACACCGCTGCCGCTCGAGCCCTGGTCGCGGCGCTCGAGCTTGACGACCTTGATCGCGACCTTGCGCTCGAGCTGTCCGTCGTAGGCGGCGTAGACCACCCCCATCGCGCCCGCGCCGAGCTGGCCCAGCACGGCATAGCGTCCGAGCGCGGCGCCCGGCAGGAGTTGCGCGACCGGCTCGACGTCCTCCTCGTGGCCGTCGGCGTTGGTCGCATCGATCGCACCGGAGTCGATCGATCCGAACCGTGACGATCGCGTGCGCTCGTCCTCCGCCATGCTCGCTCAGGGTCGACTGCGTGACAGCACCGCAGTGATCCGCGGCTCGCCAGCGTCGACCTCGAGCATCGCACGCAGCTGCAGGCCGCCGAAGAAGCCGCGCAAGAAGCCGAGCTCGCGCTCGATCTCCGGCACCGTCGGCAGCGCACGCGCGAGGTCGGGGATCTCGAAGTAGGCCGGCGGTCCCTGCGGCGGCTCCTGTGGCAAGCCGAGCAACCACCCCATGCGGTCGGCCCCGTCGACGACCGCGATCCAGCCCAGCTCGGGCTGCGCAGCGCCGCTCGCCGCCGGATCGGCGCGCGAGACCAGCGTCGCGGGGAAGTCGTCCTCGGGCACCGTGTAGCTGAACATCGAGCCCTGCACGCCGGCGAGCGTGATCTCGGTCATCGACTGCTGCGCGAGCGAGAGGAAGCCGCGCACGATGCCAGCATCGGCCGCGGACGTGCGCGCGTAGAGCACGTAGTCGGCCTGCACGTTGCGGTGACCGATCGAGAAGTTGCGCAGGCTGCCGCCGAAGCCCTCGATGCGACCGATGACGTCGACGAGGTTGCGCACCATCGCGCCCTCGGGGCCGTCGCCGACCTCGAGCGCGGGCCAGCGTGCGACCGCGCCGAGCAGGTTCGGCCAGCTCGCGGCGACGAGCTGCAGCACCGCGAGCTCTTCGTTCTTCTCGAAGGTGTCCTCGAACTCGTTCGGTCGCGCTGCCCATGCACCGGTCGCGAGCCGATCGGAGAGGCTCGACGGCTTCGGCACGCCGCGGGTGCGCACGCAGGCGACCGCGCCGTCGCAGAGCCCGGCGATGCTCGGCACCGGAGCCTTGGGCACGATCGCGCCGAGCAGCGCGTCGTTGTCGGCGCGGCGATCGGGCGCGGCCACCCAGCGCAGCTCGGCCTGCAGGCGATCGTCGGCGCCGATGCCCGCCTCCAGGCGCGCGGCGGTGAACAGCATCGGTGCGCTCGCGAGGCGCTCGATCGCCTCGATGCCCTCGAGCTTGTTGCGCACGGTCTCGTCGAGCTCGCTGTCGCCCCAACGGATGCCCGAGAGCGCGCGGCGGATGCCGTCGATCTCCGCGAGCGCGACGATGGGCGCGGCCGCGAGCTCGCCGGCTGCGTCGCCGCGCAGCTCCGTGGGCCCGCCGGTCTCGATCGCCTTCAGGTCGATCGCAGAGCGGATCGCGGTCGACTGCGCCTCGGTCAGATCGTTCGTGTCGAGCGCGAACATCAGGAAGTCGATCGTCACCGTGCCCGCGTCGCTGCGCACGACCGCGGCGAACTCGTCGTCGGCGATGCAGAGGCGCGACTGCGGCAGGCTCGGGCACAGCTTGTCCATGCGGGCCTGCGCGCTCGCGGGTGCGTGGCCGCGCATCCACTGCACGAGCGGCTCGGGATCGGTGACCTGCACGACGACGCGGGAGTGCAGGCCGAGTCCGCTCGCGCGACGCAGCGCATCCTTGGCCTCGGCGAGCGTCTCCTCGGCGATCGGTGGCGGCACCGGGATCGGCGGCGGCTCGGGCGGGACCACCTCGGCGATCTCCGGAGTGAGGGGTGGCGGGCTGATCGGCGGGCTGATCGGCGGGCTCGTCGGTGCGCTGGGCGGCGGCGGGGCCTTCGGTGGGGCCGGTGGCTCGGGCGGCGGCGGGGCCTCGATCGGCGGCTTCTCGAGCGGCAACGGATCGATCGGCTTCGGAGACTCGAGGATCGCCACGCTCTGACCGGTGACCTCCCCGTACACCCGCGGCATCGCCTGCAGCACCGTTCCGCCGCGCGCGAGCTCGCCGCGGACCTCGCGTGCGCCGGTCGTGATCGGACGGAAGAACGTCATGCTGATCACGCCGTCCTTCGCGAGCGCGAAGCGACGCTCGAGATCCTCCGCGCGCCAGTCGACGCCGCTCTCGCGCGCGAGCTCGGCGAGCTCGCGACCCGCCTCGGCGGGCAGCGGGATCTTGCGCAGCCACGCGACCGCACGCTGCGGACGGATCGCGGCGTACATCAGCCCGTCGGCGATGTAGCCGGGCTGGCGTCCGATGGGGGCGAGCTCCTCGCGGACGACGCGATCGAAGCCGGGCGGCTGCGGCTCGGCACCTCCACCGCCGCTCGCGGTCGTGTTGCCACCGCCCGCGGTCGCGCCGGTATCGGTCGCCGGCTCCTTGGTGCACGCCGAAGCTGCGAGCACGGCGGCCAACGCCCCAGGGATGGTGGTTCGCCGTGTGATCGTCACCGACGATCCTTTAACACGCCGGCGCACGCTGCTGCGGTGGATGCTGGGCGACGGCGGAGCGACGGCGCCAGGCGCGTGATCCCTCGCGCCGACGCCGGGCCAGGGTCGCGCGCCGCGAGCGATCACGGACGTCGTGCGATCCCGCGGGCGACCGGGTTAGCCTGTCGGTCCCATGGGTATGCAACGCGTCGTGGTGGTGGCGCTCGGCCTCGGCTTCTCGGCCGCGTGCGGTCGCAGCGACTTCACAGTGGCCGTATCGGGCGGCGACGACTCGAGCGGAACGGGCGGGGACACCGAAGGCACGGAGACCGTCACGTTCACCACGGATCCGACCGATCCGAGCGACACGTTCGACACCGGCAATCCCACGGACCCGAGCACGTTCACCACGGACCCGAGCGATCCGAGCGACCCGACCGATCCGAGCGACACGGACGATCCGACCGATCCCAGCGGCACTACCGGCGATCCCGGCTTCTGCGTGATCGATCTCGAGTGCGAGTCGCCCGATCCGTGCTTCACCGGATCGTGTGACGGCGGCACGTGTCTCATGACGCCGAAGGACGAGGACGGCGACGGGGTCGCACCGCCTTCGTGCGGCGGCGGCGACTGCAACGACCTCAACCCGAACACGTTCCCCGGCGCCGACGAGGACTGCTTCGACGGCGACGACAACGATTGCAACGGCGTCTCCGACTGCAACGATCCGGTCTGCGAAGGCGTGCCCGACTGCGGGTGCGTGCCCTCGATGGAGCTGTGCATCGGCAGCGCCGACGAGGACTGCGACACCACGGTCGACTGCAACGATGCCGATTGCCTGGGCACGCCCACGTGCGGCTGTGGCGACGCCGAGAGCGGCCTGTGCGTCAACGGCTTCGACGACGACTGCGACGACCAGATCGACTGCGACGACGCCGACTGTGCGGGCGACGAGGCCTGCATGTGCATGGCCGGCTTCGAGTCGTGCATGGGCGGCGTGGACGACGACTGCGACCTGCTCATCGACTGCGCCGATCCGGATTGCGACGGGCTGTTCCCGTGCACCTGCCTCGGCCCCCCGGTGCCGGAGAACTGCACCGACGGCCAGGACAACGACTGCGACGATCTGGTCGACTGTGCCGATCCGAACTGCGCCGTCGCCGACGCGTGCGACGAGTGTGTGCCCGAGGACTGCGACAACGGCGAGGACGACGACTGCGACGACACGATCGACTGTGCCGACGACGCGTGCGTGTTCGACCCGGGCTGCGCACCGCAGGCCGAGATCTGCAACAACGATCTCGACGACGACGGCGACGGGGCGATCGACTGCGACGACGACGAGTGCTTCGCCGTGCCCGTGTGCGTCGAGAGCCAGTCGAACTGCGGCACCGCACAGCCGATCTTCGAGAGCGGCTCGTTCTTCGGCAGCACCACCGGCAACCCCAACAACACCGAGGGCAGCTGCGGCGGTGGTGCCGGCGAGGCGGTGTTCCAGCTCATCCTGCTCGAGCCCGCGCACGTGGTGCTCGACTCGATCGGCACCTCGTTCGACTCGGTGCTCTACGTGCGCTCGGGCAACTGCGGCGTGGGCTTCGAGCTCGGCTGCGACGACGACAGCGGCGGCTTCATGTGGTCGGCGCGGCTCGACTTCACGCTCATGCAGCCGGGCAACTACTTCGTGTTCCTCGACGGCTACACGATCGATCCGCAAGGTGGGCCCAACGAGGGCAACTGGCAGCTCAACGTGGAGATCGTCGAGAACCCGCCCGAGGTCTGCGACGACATCATCGACAACGACGGTGACGTCTACGCCGACTGCGGCGACCCGGACTGCGTCGCAGCGCCCGGCTGCGCCGGCTGTGTCGGCGGTGCCGATCCGAGCGCCGAGTTCGGCACCCTCGCCTGCACGAACGGGCTCGACGACGACTGCGACGGCACCTCGGATTGCGCCGACGACGACTGCAGCGCGAGCGACTTCTACGTGACCGAGTGCTGCGACGGCACCGACGAGAACGACAACGGGATCCCCGATGACTTCAACTGCCGGTGCAACAACGACTCGGAGTGCGGCGACGGGCAGATGTGTTACACGCATACCGCCGACGCGTGCGGGATCCCCTGCACCAACTTCTTCGGCGACGTGTGTCCGTTCGTGGCCGCGGGCTCGGTCTGCAACGAGGCCACGAACCAGTGCGAGTTCTAGCAGGGTGCGGAAGAACGCGAAGCGTTCTTCCGGACACCCTGCTCCGTG
>CAZFKC010000079.1:32406-47361 GCA_964519175.1 uncultured Nannocystaceae bacterium | reverse complement strand
CACGGTCATACAAGTTTTGGTCGCGCCCTCCGGCGCTCTTCCTGGTGCGCGCAGCGATGCTCGCTGTCCGCCGTGGCGGAGCCACGTCGGGCTCGATTGGCTGACAGTCTCTGAGTCTTGGTCGCGCGTCAGCTCTCGCAGCGCGCTTCGTCGGGCGGACAGGCCACGCGGATGTGGATGTGGATCATGTGCCCCTCGGCGTGGCGCACGACCCCGTTGTTGGTCTTGCGCGAGCGCGGCCACTGGATCGCCTTCTCGAGCTCGCTGGCCTTCGCGCCCGCGCGCTTCGCCGCCTCGAACAGCCGCTTCTGCCGGCTGTAGTCGAGGAAGATGTACTCGGCGTCGCCCTCGGTCATGAACGACTTCACGAGCAGCCACGACGCATCCCAGTCGATGTCGTTCGGCGAGTCGCTGTCGAGCGCCGCGCCCTTCTTCTTGGGCAGGCGGATGTCGATGTCGCGGCCCGACTGGTGCGAGCGATGCGGGCGGAAGCGTCCGCCCTTCTGCAGGCTGAGCGCGCCGACCACCACCTTGCCGTCGTAGCCGGAGTCGCGCCGGAACGCGGCGATCGCCTGCTGCACGTTGAGGATCGTGTGGCTGCTGCCGAACGCCTCGTCGGGGCGACGGATCGTGTAGAGCGGGCTCTCGGGTAGGCGGATGCCGCCGAGCAGTCGCCCGCGGTTCGGCGTGCCGATCGAGACCGCTCCGTCCGGCACCTCGAACTCCGGCAGCGCGAGCCCACCGGCGTGGGCCGAGGCCTTGGCGGGATCGATGCCCTCGGCGAGCTTGATCGCGGTGACCTTGCGCGCCTTCGGGTTCGTGTAGACGGTGATCTTCTGCCCGCCCTTGAACTGCTTGGGGACCTTCAGGTTCCACTTGCGCAGGTGCTCGAGCGGGACGTTGAACTTCGCCGCGATCTCGCCCCACGTGTCGCCGTACTTGACCGTGTAGGTGATCTTCTCGCGCGGCGGCGCGTCGATGCGCGCGCGGATCTTCAGCTCCCAGCCGGCCTTCAAGCCGTTGGGATTGCGCTTGAGCAGCTTGTTCCACGCGATGAGCTCGGCCCGCGACACGCCGTAGCGCGCCCCGATCATGTCGAGCGTCTCGTAGGGCACGACCCGGTGCACGAGCAGCTTCGGCGCCGCGGACTTCGGGGCGCCGGCACCCGTGCCGCGATCGCTCGCGGAGGCGTCGCTGGACTGGTCGGCGACGGCCAGCGGCGGCGACGTGACGCTCGGGAGCTTGCTCGCCGGGCTCGTGGGCGCCGGTGCCCCCGGCTCCACCGCGGTCGGCCAGGCATGCCCGACGTTCGGCGGGGTGAGCAGCAGTGCACACGCCCACGCTGCCCAACGCGCCGCGCGTCGCGGACGGTTCGTGGCAGCGGTGTCGGTGCGTCGCGGCATCTCGTGCCCCGTGGTGCGGGGCGCTCGGCAAGCTAGCCCACGGTGCCGAGGCGCCGCAACCCATCCGGGCCGAGAAAATGCAGCTCCACTCGTCGAATCGGTGCCGGATCGTGCCGGCCCCTACAATGATTGCGCCTCCAACGACTTCGATCGCGCGATCGCGCCGCGATCACTTGCCCTTGGAAGGTGCGGGAGCGTCGTCGACGCCGAGCGCCTTCAGCACCTCGGGGTACACCTGGTCCGCGAAGTACTCGGAGCCCGACATCGTGAAGTGGATCCGATCCTCCGCGCGGATCGGCTGCGGCTTCTTCGACGACTTCACCTTCGCCTCCTTCAGCAGCTCGCCTTCGGCGTCGGTGACGAACGGTGCGGTGTCGAGGTAGCTCGCGCGATCGCCCTGCGCCTCGACGGCTTCCTTCTGGATCGCGCGGATCGTCTCGAGCTTCACCTCGAGCGAGCGCAGTCCCATCGTCGGCAGGCCCAGCCACAGGAGCTTGCGATCGTCGGCGATCACTTCGCCGAGGAACGCATCCATGCGCGTGCGGTAGTCGCTCTTCCACGCATCGACGTCGGACCACGACGTGCGCTTGCCCTTCTTCTTCGCGGGCGTCATGTCCTGGCCGTCGTTGCCGCCCATGATCACGATGACGAGCTCGGGCTTGCGCGCGTCGATCTGGCGCTTCGCTTCGGCGGGCCAGTCGAAGAAGTCGGGACGGGCGAGCCCGGATGCGCTCTTGCCCTTGCGGAAGCAATCGATGTCGGGGTGCGCGTCGAGCCGGCGCTCGAGCAGCGCGCCGAAGCCGGTCGCCGCGAGGCTGTCGCCGAGGATGAGCACCTTCTTCGGCGTCGCGGGGGCCGCCGGCTCGTCGGGCACGGGCTCGTCGACCGCGACCGCGGGCTCGGGCTTCTCGGCCTCGGCCTCGGGCTTCGTCGTGGCGGCCGCCTTCGCGAGCGTCGCGTCGGCCGCGGGCGCCGGCGTCGGCGCGGCCGCAGCGGGGCTCGGCGCGTCGGCCGGCGCAGCCGCGGTCGGTGCGACCGCCGTGCCGGTGTCCGGCGTCGGGACGGCATCGGCCCGGCAGCCGGCGAGCGCGAGCCCGAGCCCGAGCCCGAGCCTCGTCGCACGGGACCAGGACTGGGAGGGGGACGAGGGCCGGTGCCAGAGCCAGTGCCGATGCCGGTGCCAGA
Organism: uncultured Nannocystaceae bacterium; assembly: GCA_964519175.1. Lineage (GTDB taxonomy): Bacteria > Myxococcota_A > Polyangia > Nannocystales > Nannocystaceae > Xiheibacterium. Next base: position 44,773 of record CAZFKC010000079.1, on the reverse strand, counting down.
GCCAGTGATGGTTTCGACGCATGCGGACCTCGAGTGGGATCTCGGACGGGAAGGACGCTAGCCGTTCCGCGCGAGCCAGCGAAATAACCGAGAAAACCCGCGCGGTAAACCCGATCCCCCAGCGTGAAGCGCCGCCGACGGGCCTCGCATGTGTGTGCGCGCGCCGACGCTGGCGCCAATCTCGTCGTCAACCGCGCAGCTGGAAAGTCCTCGCGCCTATGGGAAACTGGCCGAGCCCATGCGTGAACCGACGTCCACTACCCTCGCTCGCTGGCGCACTGCTCGACGTGCCGTGCTCGGTGCGATCGTCCTCGCCGGAGCCGTCGCCACTTCGACCGCGGTGATCCGCCAGGTCGCGCTGTCCGATTGCTCGCATCATCGCGGCGTCGATCGTGCGTACACGTACAGCGGCGTCGGCGTGGTGATCGAGCGCGAGGACGAGGGCGTCGTCGTGAAGCGCGTGCTGCCGGGCGCACCGGCCGAGGGTCTGCTGCGTCCGGGCGCGCGGCTCGTGAGCGTCGACGGCGATGCACCCGGCTCGCTCGAAGCATGGGCGTCGGCGATCCGCGGCGCGCCGGGAACCACCGTCGAGCTCGAGCTCGCGTACCCGTGCGGCGGCCACAAGACGATCGCGCTCACCCGCGACATCGTCCGCATGGAGTATTAGCCTTCTCCCCCCGCGACCGACTCGGGCGACACGGTACGCGCTGACGCGCGGATTGCCCCCCGCAAGCGGGGGGCGGGGTCGTGGGAGACGAGGCGTTCGTGGTGGTTCTCCGCGTGCTTGCGGGGGGCGGGGCGTGGGAGACGACGCGTTGGTGGTGCGTTGGTGGTCGGTCAGCCCGTGATGCGGGCGATCCAGACGCGGTCTTGGCTGCGGGCGTCTTGGGAGCTGCCGATCGCGAGGATGTTGCCGTCGGGATCGAGGGCGATCGCGTCGATGCGATCGTAGGTGTAGCCCGGCGTCGCGCCCAGCAGCGTCGACCACAGGATGTCGCCATCGGCGGACAGACGGGCGAACAGGTGCTGGTAGCCGTCGTCGGAGTCGAACGCGACGCCGCCGATCGCCACGCGGCCATCGGCATCGATCGCGAGGCCCTGACAGCCCGAGATGCCCGGGCCCGGGGCCTCGATGCGCTCGAGCCACACGAGCGGATCGGCGGCGCCGGGCGTGAAGCGACCGATGATCGCGTTCTCGGCGGACGCACGCACGACGCTGCCGCAGACGATCGCGTCGCCGTCCGCGTTCATCTGGACCGCGCGCGGGTAGTAGCTCGTCAGCGGATCGCCGAACAGCGTGTCGCCCGTCGATGCGCCGTCCTCGTCGAAGCGACCGAGCCAGCCGTCGCGCCCGCTCGGTGAGCGTTGCCAGCCGACTACCAGCAACTCGCCGTCCGCGGTGATCGTGGCACCGAGCGCGACAGCCTCCGGATCCGCCTCCACGCCGACGTTCGCCCAGACGGTGGCACCGTCGCTCTTCGCATGACGGCGCCCGACCACGCGCAACGTGCCGTCCTCGAGCTCCTGCGATCCGAACGCGATCGGATCGCCGCTCGGACCCACGACCACGTCGAGGTAGGCCTGCTCCGGGAACGGTGACACGTAGCTGCTGAACTCGAGCGTGCCGTCGGCTTCCACCCGCGCCAGCCACGGCTCGAGCTCGTCGCCCACGGGTAGATCGCGATCGACGTAGCCCGCCGCGAACACCACGCCGTCGTCGTCGACGGCCAACGCCTGCGGCTGGAGATCCTCGTCCTCGGTGTCCGGCTCGATCACCGTCGACCACGCCACGCTCGCGTCGGCCTCGAGCCCGAGCACGACCGCGGTGTCGCCGGTGCCGTCGCCCGTGCGCGAGACGAGCGCGACGTAGCTGCCATCCCCTCGCGCCGCGAGATCGACGGCATACGCGGACGGCGGCCGATCGGGCCAGAACGCATCCGCGAGGATCGTGCCCGAGGCGATGCACGCCGCGCTGCAACCGTCGCCGTCGACCGCGTTGCCGTCGTCGCAGACCTCGTCGACCTCGACGATGCCGTTGCCGCAGCCCGGCTCGATCACACCCATGTCGGGCGTGGGCATCGGCGCCTCGGAGCTGGAGTCGACGCCGGTTTCCGAGGTGTCGGTCGGCGACGTGCTCGTCGTCGTCTCGGCGCTGCTCGAGCTGCTGGACTCGTCCCCCGTCGGCGTCGCGCCCGAGTCGCCGCAGCCCACGAGCGCCAGGGCCAACGCCGCCCGTCGCCGCCGCAGCGCCGCGAGCACGACGAGCGCGAGGAACGTCGTCGACATGCCGCGGCCATCCGAGCTCGAGCAGCCACATCCCGACGAGTCGCTCGTCGCCGGTGCGTCGCCCGTGCTCTCCGCACTCGCGTCGCCGCTGCTGTCGCTCGGCAGCGGCCCGGTGTCGTCCGCGGTGGTGTCGGTCGGTGCACCGGAGTCGCTGCTCGTCGGCTCCGGATCGGGCGGCAGCATCGGCGGATCGACGCCGACCCCGAACACGACTGGATCGGACACCGCCGCGTTGCCGGCGCGATCGCTCGCCTCTGCGCGCAGGTACCACACGCCCTCGGGGAACTGCAGGTTGTCGAACTGAAACGGTGCGGTCGGATCGGGGATCCGCGCGACCTCGTCGTCGTTCGCATCGACGATCACGAGCTCGATCGCACCGACGCCCCACCCCGCGCCGTCGTCGGTCGTGACCGCGACCGGCACGGAGACCTGCGTCGCACCTTCGCCGAGCTCGAAGCGCGCGTAGAGCTCCGGCAGCGTGATCGTGATCGTCGGCGCGACCAGATCCTCGACGGCCGGATCGAACGCGTCGCCGCACGTCGCCTCGGGCCCACCGACCGGCCCGAAGTCGCAGCCCACCTCCCAGTCGCCGCCCGCCGGCTCCGGATCGAGATCGAAGCCATCGCAGTCCGGCCCCAGGTCCCACTCGCCGAGCCCGTCGTGGCACGGCGAGATGTCGACGCCGGAGGTCGTCTCGATCCACTCGATGTTGTGCCAGATCGTGCTGAGGTAGCCGCCGTAACCGCAGCCCGGCTGGCCCCACGACGTGATCCCGAACGATCGCCACTCACCGCCGTCGAGCTGCACGTACGTCGGGCCGCCCGAGTCGCCGTAGCAGACGCCTTCGTCCATGTCGCCGATGAACACCTCGTCCCACGACAGCGCGTTGATCGTGGTGTCGAGCCGACGCTTGATGCCGTAGGGATTCTCCACGTCGTCGCTGTTGCCGAACCCGACGACGGTGACCGCCTGACCGACCTGCAGCGCCGCCTCGGCCTCGCAGCCCATCAGCGGCGGGATGATCGGCACGTCCTCGACCGGCTCGGCGAAGCGGCAGAACGCGGCGTCGGTGCCGAAGCCGTACTCGCCGACGGGATTCGTCGCGCACATCTCCGGCACGACCTCGAAGCCGGGTGCGTCCTCGATGCGATCACCGAAGCGCACCCACGGCACCTGATCGCCGCAGTGCGCCGCGAACACGACGACGCGCGGATGCACGAGCGTGCCCGTGCAGAAGCCACCGACGCTGACCGTCGTCGGGAATCCGCAGGGCGCGACCAGCTCGCCGCCGAGGATCGGCACGGGATCCGACATCGGCACGCTCTCGTCGGCGCGGGCGGTTCCGCTGGCGACGAGCGACGCAACGACGAACGACGAGGGCACCATCCACGCAGGTAGCTTCACGATCGCAGACGTTAGCGCGCGATCACGGCGCCGCCCAGCGCGTTGGTGCACTTTTCAGCGCACCCAGACGTCGTCGAGCACGAGCGCCCCTGCGGCGTCGTCGTCGACGAGCCGCAGCCGCACCCTCGCCGGGGCGTCGCTGCGCCAGGCCAGCGTGTGCAGCACGGCGCGATCGGCCGGCAGCTCGAGCGTCGCGAGCACCGCTTCCGTGTCGTCGACGATCGTGACCGTCGAGCGCGCGAGCTTGCCGAGCGCACCGAGCGAGCACTGCAGCGTCGCACCGGCGGACAGCTCGATCGGCCCGACGATCGCGGTGCCCTTCTCCTCCACGCGGCCCTGCGGTCCGGCGGACGACAACCAGAACTCGCCGCCATAGCCCGCGGGCTGCGGCAGATCGCCGGTGAAGCCGCTGACCGGTCGACGACCGAAGCCGCCGTGGGCTTCGACGCCCTGCAAGGTGCCGTCCTCGAAGTCGACCACCACGCGCACGCCGGCGGGGACGTCCGCGGCGCCGACCGGCACGAGCCGCAGCTGATCTGCGACGTACGGCGTGACCATGCCGGCCTCGGACATCCAGCCCGAGAGCGGCCGCACGCGCGCGTCGCCCTGCAGCCGCTCGGCCACCTTGTAGCGCCCGCGCAGCGCGGGGCGCATCCACGTCGGGGGCTCGCCCTCGATCCAGATCTCGCCGAGCTCCATCGCCTTGATGCGCGCCGTGATCGCCTGCTCGATCGCGCGGCGATCGTCGGCGCTCACGTCGGTGATGCCCATACTGCCGACGTGTCCGGTGCCACCGGCGAGGATCGACCACCACGGTCGATGCAGCGCGAGCACGTCGTGTCGCGAGTCCTCGAGGTGCTCGCGCAGCGCCTGCGCCCCGGCGCGCTGCTCGGCGCTCGGCAACGTGCGCGCGGGGTCCTGCCAGCGGTAGCTCTCGGACAGCCCCGCGAGCCCACGGCTCTGGATCGGCTGGTACGTCGGCTCGATCGCGAACGCGAACACGAGCTGCGCGCAGACCAGCACGAGCGCGACCGCCTCGGCACGGCCGCCCTGCGGCAGCGCGACCGCGATCCACAGCGCACCGAAGCAGACCCCCGGCATGAACGCGTTGGGCTCGGCCCACTGCGTGCTGTAGCCGAGCGCGCTGACCAGCGCCGCAGCGAGCGCGACGAGCCCCCAGTAGAACACGCCGCGATGCGCGGACAGCCGCGCGCGCAGCCGACGATCGCCGTCGCGATCGAGTCGACGGCTGCGCGAGATCCACGGCCACGCGAAGCGGCCGAGCAGCCACAGCGCGAGAACCGTGAGAAACGGGGCCGCGTGCACGAACATGCCCCACGTCTTCCGCCAGAAGCGCTCGTCGTTGAACGCGTGCGCCTGGTGGAGCTCGTACACGTAGCGCCACAGCCAACCATCGGTCTGGGCGTTGCCGAGCAGCATGCCGCCGCCGTCGACGACGGCGATCACCGCCGCGTAGATCCACGCCTGCCGCGGCGCGACGAGCAGCGCTCCGACGCCGCTCGCGAGCACGAACACCGCCGCGGTCTGCTTCGTCCAGAACGCGAGCGCCATCAGCAGCCCCGCGAGCGCGGCCTTCTTGCCGTCGCCCCACGACTCGCGCAGCAGCACGAGCGCCCAGAGGCAGAGCGCGAGGAACATCGTGTCGGGCCGCGCGAGGTCGACCCAGCGGAACGCGAACACGTAACCCGAGCACCACAGGCCCACCGCGAGCGCACGGTGGGCCCGCGGCTTGCTCTCGCGGCCGACCGCGCGCCAGAGCCCCGCGCCGATCGCTGCCCATGCGGCGATGCTCACCACGCGGCCGAGCGCGAAGTCGAGGGGGAACACCCAGCCGAGCACCGCGAGCGTGATCGCGTACGCGGGGGTATAGAGGAACGGCACGAAGTCCTGCGACGGCGGCGGATAGATCGGCAGCCCGTGCTGGAGGCGCCATGCCTGCTGCAACACGCCGCCTTCCATCCACTCGAGCTCGAGTGGGAAGCCGACGCGCAACGCGAACACGATCGCGAGCACGAGCACCCAGCCGAGCGAGAGCGCGGTGGCGAGGTGGCCGAGCCACCGCAGTGCACGTGGGTCAGCCACCTCCGACCTCGCTCCCGAACGGGCCGACGACGCGATCCCGCGGACGACGGCAGCAGTACACGCCGGGATCGAACGTGCCGCCTCCGGGCGCGCGCGCGGTGCCCGGGCCCGGATGCACGCACGCCCACACGTAGCCCTGCTTGAAGGGTGCGCGGGCGTCGGCCTCGCGCGGCGGCGTGGGCCCGCGATGGCCCACATGGCACAGCAGATCCGGATCGCGCGAGCGGATGTACTCCGGGCTCGCGAACAGCTGGTGCCCCGGACGCACGTTGCGAGCATCGCGGAGCGGCGGCGACGGCTGGCGTGCGATGACCGGATCGACCAGCCCGAACGCATCGATCGTCGGCAGCCCGGACGCATACGGCACCGCACCCGCGGCGCCGACGGTGACGAGCGTGTCGGGCGGGAGCTGCTCCTTCATCCACGTGCCGGCCGCGCGTCCGACCTCGGCGAAGCGCGCCATCGCGGTCACGCCCTCCCACTTGCCGTCGAGCCAGCCCTCGGGCTTGTTGCGATCGGCGGTGAAGCGACGATCGGCCTGCCAGCCGAGCGCGCACGCGGCCGCGAGGCCGAGCGCGATGGGGATGCGCGCGAGCGCAGGCCTGTGCTTCGCGACGAGCTCGGCCGCGCCGCCCAGGCATGCGCCGAGCACCACCGCGAGCGCGGCAGTGGCGGGCAGCACGAGTCGCGAGTAGGCCATGAAGTCACCGCCCACCGACCACGCGTACGCGACGGTCGCCGCGATCGCGACGACGAGCGGCACCACGCGCGCGCGCACGAACAGCAACACGGGTGCGATCCACGGCAGGAACATCGCGGCGCTCCACGCTTTCACGTAGGCGATTCCCCAGGTGTCGCGCAAGGCGGCGCCGTGGGCCTTCACGGCCCACGTGTTGGGCAGCCACGTCCCGTAGTAGGCGCGGCGCCACACGAGGTGGCCCATCACCGGGACGATCACCCACAGCGAGGCCTTCGCCCACTGCACGAGCCGCGACCGGTCGATCGCGGACCCCTTCGCATGGACGGCCAGCCACGCCGCGAGCCACGCCGCGAGCGGGACTGCGGTGTCGGGCCGCGTGAGGATCGCCGCGGCCGCGAGCACCGCGGCCGCGCGCGGGCGCTCGCGTTCCCACGCGAGCATCGTGACGAGCACGAGCGCGGCGGCGGCCGCAGTCTCCAGCCCACTCGTGGCCCACACCACCGACTCGGGGCTCGCAGCGAGCAGCGCTGCGGTCACGACCGGCGCGAAGCGGACGTGCGGGCCGGCGCCGACCAGCACGCGACAGAGCCCGCACGCGGCCAGCACGAGCACCGCCCAGGCCACGAAGCCGAGCACGAGCGCGCCGCGCTCGGGTGGCAGCCCCACCACTGCACCGGCGGCCAGCATGACCACCCATGCGAAGTTGGTGTAGCCCTCGACGCGCTCGAGCGGCACGACGTTGAAGGCCAGCTCACCGTGCTCGGCGAGGTTCTTCGCGTAGCGAAACGAGATGTACGCGTCGTCGCAGAGGAAGGTCCAGCGGAACGCGTGCGCAAGGCCGAGCAGCAGCAGCGCGAACGTCAGCAGCGCCGCCGGATCGCGCCATTTCGGCGTCGCCACGACCGGCGTCGGCGGCGACGGCTCTTGCGCGCGCGGTTCGATGTCCGCATGGTAGCGCGCCGCGTGGTACAACGGTCGTGGGCGTGCGGCTGTTCATCCAGATCCCGTGCCTGAACGAGCGACAGTGGCTCGCGCAGACGTTTGCCGACCTGCCGCGCTCGATCCCCGGCATCTCGGCGATCGAGGTGCTGGTCATCGACGACGGCAGCACCGACGGCACCGACGAGCTCGCACGCGAGCTGGGCGTGCATCACGTCGTCCGATTCCCGCGCAATCGCGGGCTCGCGGCCGCGCACATGGCCGGGCTCGACGCGTGCCTGCGGCTGGGCGCCGACATCATCGTCAACACCGACGCCGACAACCAGTACCGCGGTAGCGACATCGCGAAGCTGGTCGCGCCCATCCTCGAGGGTCGCGCCGACATGGTGATCGGCGACCGCAAGACCGACACCATCGCGCACTTCGGGCTGGTGAAGCGCGTGCTGCAGCGCTGGGGCTCGCGCGTGGTGCGACGCGCGTCGGGCACCACGGTCGCGGACTCGACGAGTGGCTTCCGGGCGATGAGCCGGCGCGCGGCGTACGGCATCTTCGTGCACAACCGCTTCAGCTACACGCTCGAGACCATCATCCAGGCCGGCCACCTCGGGCTCACGCTGGTCAACGTCCCCATCGAGACCAACGCGAAGTCCCGCGAGTCGCGGCTGTTCCGCTCGATCCCCGAGTACGTGCGGCGCAACGGCGCGGTGATCCTGCGCGCGTACAACCTGTACTGGCCGGTGCAGACGTTCGGGTTCCTCGCGATCGTGCTGTTCCTGCTCGGGGCCGCGCTCGGGGTCCGCTTCCTGTGGTTCTACGTGCAGGACCCCGACTACAGCGGCCACATCCAGTCGCTGCTCATCGGCGTCGGGGCGGTGGTGCTCTCGCTCGTCGTCGCGCTCATGGCCCTGCTCGGCGATCTGCTCGCGACCAATCGCCGGCTCACCGAAGAGGTGCTCCTGCGCGTGCGTCGGCTCGATGCGCAGCTCTCCGCGCGCAGCGAAGGCGGGCTCGACGGCATCGAGAGCACCAGCGCGACGCCGTGGACCACGGCCGCCGAGCTCGCCGTGGTCGCGGAGAAATCGGGCGAGCCGCTGCGCACGGGGCAGGCCACGTGAGCGGGGCCCACGACTCGGCGCCTGCGGGTGCCGCCGACGGCAACGTCGTCGGCAACTACTACGACAAGTACGGCACCAAGAACCCGATCGCGCGCGCCCTGATGCGGGGCTTCCTCGGCAGCGTCGGCGAGCTCTATGCCGGCGTCGGTGCGCGCACGGTGCTCGAGGTCGGCTGCGGCGAGGGTCACCTGGCCGAGCACCTCCTGCGCAGTGCACCGCGACCGCAGCGCTTCGTCGCGAGCGACATCGAGATCGATCGCGTGTCACCGCAGCTCGATCGCAGCGTCGAGGTCGTGCAGGCCTCGATCTACGAGCTGCCCTTCGCCACCGACAGCTTCGAGCTCGTCGTGTGCTGCGAAGTGCTCGAGCACCTCGACGATCCGGCCGCCGGCCTCGCCGAGCTCGCCCGCGTGGCATCGCGGCGCGTGCTCATCAGCACGCCGTGGGATCCGGTGTGGCGCGCGCTCAACATGGCGCGCGGCCGCTACCTCGCCGCGCTCGGCAACACGCCGGGACACATCCAGCACTTCACCCGGCGGAGCCTCGAACGCTTGGCACGCACCCGCCTCCGCGTGCTCGAGCGCCGCACGCCGCTGCCGTGGACGGTCCTGCTCGGTGAGCCCCTCCGCTGAAGCGTCGCGACGCATGCGGTGGATCGCCTTCGCGGCGGTCACGGTGCTCGGGCTCTGGCTCTTGTGGCCCGTGCCGCTCGGCCATCCGCCGCTGTCGAAGGACCACACCGTCCACCTCACGCGGATCTGGGCGTGGGCGCAGGTGCTCGCCGATGGTGCGCCGCGGGGATGGAGCGAGGTCTGGTTCTTCGGCACGCCGATCGGCGAGGTGTACCCGGTGCTCGGCGATGCGCTCGTCGTCGCGCTGCGTGTGCTCTCGCTCGGCCTGCTCGACTGGCACCAGGCCTACGCGCTGGGTTTCACCGTCGTGTTCGTGTCGCAGGGCTGGGCGATGCTGCGCGTCGGACGTGCGTGCGGGCTCGGCGAGCTGCCCGGCTTCGTCGCCGCGGTGCTGCTGCTCTGCGACGTCGGCGCCTATCGCGAGGGCGGCTGGATCTACACGGTCGACTACGGGGTCTGGCCGCAGACGCTCGCGAACACGCTGACGTGGCTCGGGCTCGGCGAGCTCGTGCGCGCGCACGTCTCGACGAACGACGCACGCAGCCGCACGCGCGCGCTCGTGCTCGCCGCGCTCGCGCTCGGCGGCGCACTGCTCGCGCATCCGATTACGCTGCCGATGCTCGCGCTCTGCAGCCCGCTCGTGCTGCTCGTGCTCGGCCTGCGCCCGAGCGCTCGCTTCGGCGAGCTGGCGTGGACGTTCGTACTCGTGCTGGTGCTCGCGCTCGCGCTCGCGGCCTGGTGGGTGCTGCCGATGACCTCGATGCGCGGGTGGATGGTCAGCTACGGCTGGCTGTGGCAGCCGCTCGACTGGATGGTCGGCCAGGGGTTGAAGGGCCACCTCGATCAGGGCATGGCCGCGGGCACGTCGGCGTTCGTCGTGCTCGGCATCGTCGTGGTCGCGTTCGCCGGCACCGCGCCCGCGCGCCTGTTCGCGGCCTGCGGCGTGCTGCTGTGGGTGTGGACCGCCGAGGACTCGCTGTGGCGTCTGCGGCTCGACCTGTTCGACGCGGGCTTCAGCCAGATGCAGTGGCAGCGCTTCCTCATCGCCGCGAAGCCGGGGCTGTTGCTCGCGGCCGGCGGTGGGCTCGCGGTGCTCGTGTCGCGTGCGCGCGCGCTGTGGCGAGGCGCGCTGCCGCAGCGCGTGCTCGCGATCGCGATCGCCGTCGTCGCTTCGCTCTCGGCCGCATGGTGCGCCCGGGATCTCGCGGTTGCGATGCGTCGCGCGAACGTCGGCACACCGCAGGTCGACCGCGACCCCGACGATGCACAGCTCGCCGTCGACTTCGCGGCGCTGTCGGAGCACCTGCGCGGGCTCGCGGAGGCCGACCCGGATCGCCGCTGGCGCGTGGCCGTCGCCGCGCCCCGCAACCTGCACTGGTTCATGGACATGCCGATCTTCACCGGCGTCGGGCTCTACAAGCAGGGCTTCACGCCGGGCGACAACTTCGTGCACAAGCCCGAGGCCGACACGCCGGCGCTGCTCGATCGACTCGGGATCCGCTACGTCGTGGTGCGTGGACGCGGGCGCGTCGTCGGTGCACAGCCGATCGAGAGCTTCGGCGAGCTGCGGCTGTGGGAGCGGCGGAGCTGGCAGCCGAGCGCGTCCGCTCGCCTCGAGGGCGAGGGCACGCTGGAGATCGTGCGCGACGATCCCGAGGCCGGCATCGTGGAGGTGAGGCTCGCCGGCACCACCGCCGAGTCCCGGCTCGTGTTCGACCTCGCCGGCTATCCGCGTTGGTCGCTCGCGCACGACGGCCGGGAGTTCGAGTGGTTCGAGGTGCCCGCGATCGGCGACGGCGACGTCGCGACGCAGCTCGAGCGGCGCAACGGCACGCTGCGCGGCGGCAAGGCCAACGGCGACGACGGCACCGAGCCGACGCTGGTCGCGGCGGATGCCGCCGACGGCACCTGGGTGCTGCGCTATCGCGTGTGGCGGGCGCGCGACGTGCTTGCCGCCGCGTGCTCGCTCGTCGCCGCGATCGTGTGCCTCCTCTTCTGGCGCGACACGAAGGGCTGCGCGCGCGCGCTCGATCGCGTGCGTGCGCGCGTGGCCGTCCGCATCCGGCCGTGGATGCTCGCGGTGCTGCTGGCCGCCGCCGCCGCGCTCTACCTCGCGCGTGTGCGCGGCGGGCTCGTGGCCGAGCGCGAGCGTGCGGTCGGCTGGCTCGATCAGCGCAGCGACGTGGCCCGTGCCGAGCACCTGCACGCGGGCCCGCTCAAGACCGACATGCTGGTCTACCCCGCGATCCTGGTCGATCGGCGCCACCGCGATCCGGCCGTGCTCGAGCTCGCGAACGTGCGCCTGTCCGCCAGCTTGACGGGGTGGTTGGCGCTGGACGACGATGCAGCGAAGTCCAAGCGCGACGGCAAGCATCACGTGAGCATCGTGGCGCAACCGCATGATCCAGCCCAATCCGCCGTGACCTTGCTCGACGACACCGTCGCGCACCGTCCGGGTCGACGCTGGCTCGCGCTGGATACCGGCGCGCTCGCGGGCAGCGTCGTCGATCTGCGCGTGACGATCACCAGCGAGGGGCAAGCGCCGCCGGAGCTGGGCTTCGATCTCGAGCTCGGAGCGCCGGCCACGTGAGCACGGCGGCGGCCCGCTGGCCGCGGTGGCTCGCGCTCGGCGTCGTCGCGCTCGCAGGCGTCGAGTGGATCGCCGCGGGTCTCGCCTATCGCGATCGCATCGACGACGCGGACTGGACGCAGCTCGCCGACGCGATCGCGGCGAAGGGTGACGACGCGCCAGTGCTGCTGGCCACCGACTGGCTCGGGCCGAGCGCGCGCATGCACGTGCCGGCGATCGCCGAGCGTGCGGCGCTCTCGCGCCCCGATCTGCACGGCCTGCCGCACTTCCACACCGTCGGGCTCGACGCGAGCTGGTCCGAGGCGCTCGAGCACGAGCTCGAGGGCTTGCCCGCACCCGAGCTGCTCGAGCGCCGCACGCTGGGCCCGTTCACCTGGGCGAGCTGGGCGCAGCCTGACGCCGGAGCGGTGCTCGACACGCTCGCCGACGCCCCGCTCGCGGTGCGCAGCAACGGCGGGAGCTGTCGCGGCCGCGGCTCCTGGAAGTGCAGCGAGGGCGAGCTCGCGCCGGCGATCGTCGAGATCGACTATCGCCCGCGCGCGTGCCTGGGCCTCGAGCTGCACGACGGCACGACGGTCGTGCTGCGCTGGCCGGGCGC
>CAZFKC010000079.1:0-32306 GCA_964519175.1 uncultured Nannocystaceae bacterium | reverse complement strand
ACGCCGACGCGCACGCTCTGCCTCGAGGCGCGCACGATCGGAGCGCCCGGATGAAGCGCGCCGGAGTCGTAGCCGCGCTGCTCGGCGCGATCGTGCTGCTCCTGCTCGCGCTCGGGCACCGCCAGGTCGGCTACGCGCGCGACGAGGGCATCTACTTCTCGGCGAGCCGCAGCTATGCCGCGTGGTTCGGCGATCTCGTGCGCGAGCCCGGCCGCGCGCTGTCGCGATCGGGCCGCGACCGTCGCTTCGCCGAGAACCACGAGCATCCCGCGCTGCTGAAGTCGCTCGCGGGGCTGTCCGCCCGCACGTTCGCGCGTCCGCCCGTGCCCGGCACCGAGCAGGACGGCCTCCGCGACGACGGTGGCCTCGTGCCGATCATGGACGAGGGCGCCGCGATGCGACTGCCCGCGCAGCTGCTCGCCGCGCTCGCGGTGGCGCTGTTGTTCCTCGCGGCCGCGCGCAGAGACGGGTGGGTCGCGGGGGGCATCGCGGCGGGCGCGTTCATCCTGCTGCCGCAGGTGTGGTTCTACGCGGGCCTGCACGCGTTCGACGTGCCCGTCGCCGTGGCGATGCTCGCCGCCGTGCTCGCCTACCGCCGCGCGCTGCACAGCAAGCGCTGGGCGCTCGCGCTCGGCCCGATCGTCGGGTTCGCGATCGCGGTGAAGCACAACGCGCTCTTCCTCGGCCCGCTGCTCGCGCTGCACTACTGGGGCTGCCTCGTGCTCGCGCGCCGCGAGGGCCGCACCATCGCGCGCGCGCAGTGGATCCCACTGCCGCTGGTGTCGATGGGCGCCCTCTCGTTGCCGACCGCCTTCGCGCTGTGGCCGTGGCTGTGGTCCGAGCCGTGGGCCCGCGTCCGCGAGTACATCGCGTTCCACCGCGAGCACGCCTACTACAACATGGAGTTCCTCGGCACGAACTACAACCAGCCGCCGATGCCGGTCTCGTACCCGTTCGTGCTCACGTGGGCGACGGTGCCGAGCGTGCTGCTGGTGCTGGCCGCGATCGGGCTGGCGCTCGGTCTGCGACGAGAGCTCGCTCGTACCGACGCGACCGAAGGCGCGACCCCGGGTGGATTCTCGGTGGCGCTGCCGAGCGGGTGGCAGCGCCACGACACGTTGCTGTTCGCGATGATGGCCGCGTTCCCGCTCGTGCTCATCGCGCTGCCGAGCACGCCGATCTTCGGCGGCACGAAGCACTGGATCACCGCGTATCCGTTCATCGCGCTCCTGGCCGCCCGCGCGTGGCCGTTCCTGTGGCAGCAGGTGCCGCTGCGCCTCGCGAAGCTGCAGCCGCTCGCACTGGTGCTCGTGCTCGGTCCGACCGCGATCGCGACCATCGACGGGCATCCGTTCGGCATGTCGCAGTACGCACCGCTCGTCGGCGGCGCGCGCGGGGCCGCGGAGCTCGGGCTCAACCGCGGCTTCTGGGGGCACGCGATCGTGCCCGAGCTGCCGCGTCTGCCCGCGCTGCTCGGCGCCCGGCGGCGGCTCTACCTGCACGATCTGATCGAGCTCTCGCACCAGCAGTACGTCCGCGAAGGCCGGTGGCCCGAGGGCATCGAGTCCGCGGCGCTGTCGCGGGCGAACGCCGGGCTGCTCTTCCACGAGCTGCACATGGCGACGTGGGAGTACCAGCTCTGGGAGCAGCTCGGCACCACCGCGCCCGTCGACGTCGTCGTGCTCGACGACGTGCCGCTCACCAGCGTCTACGCCGCGCCGTAGCCCCGCGCTTCAGTGGATCTGGTAGGCGCGGAACTGGATGCGTTTCGGATGCACACAGTCCGGCACGATCGACGATCCACCGTTCTCGAGGCGGTAGTGCCCGCCCATCCACTCGACGTCCTCGTACACGGACATCGCCTCGCCGAGCACCACGTCCTCGGGGGTGTGGACCACGAACCCGTAGTCGCCGGCGTCGATCGGGCAGCACTCTCGTTCGTCACACGAGCAGTGCTCGCGCAGCTTCAGCTCGACGTCGTAGGTCTTGGCGAAGAGCGGCTCGGCGCCGAGCACCATGAGCTCGTCGCCCATGCTCTCGAGCCCGACGCGCAGCTCGTCGACCGCCTCCGGATCCGCGCCGAGCCACTGGAAGCGGAAGCAGCCATCCGGCGGCGACCACTCCTCCCAGAGCGGGGGCTCGATCTCGAACCCGACACGCAGACATCCGCCCGTGATGTCGACGGCGCAGGGATGATCGCAGTCGACCTCGAGCCCGTTGCTGGTGCGCCGGATCGCGCCGTGCGTTGCTCCGGCGCCCACGTTCTCGCCGACGACGCGGATGCGGGTGACGCGATCGTCGGGCTCTGCACACGACGCGATCGTGCCGCTCTCGCCGCTCGACGAGTCGACGCTCGTCTCGGCCTCGGATCCCGTGGACGACGACGTCGACGACGTGGTCGTGCCCGACGTGGGCGCGCTGCCCGTCGATCCGCTCGACTCGAGCCCGAACTCGGGATTGTCGGCGGTGCACGCCATCAGCACGAGCAAGGCAATCGAGCACCAACGCATCGATCGATCATGACGCGAGTCGATGCGCGCGTACAGCTCGATCAGCGGGGCAAGGCTGCCAACACCGTTGCCGTGTGCTCGCCGAGCCGCGGTGCCGGGCCCAGTGTCGTGGCGACCAGCGGCACCGGTGCGCCTACACGCGCGCCACCGGTGCGCCACACGAGCTGCGGATCCGCGAGGGCTTCGGCGAGCGGCAGGACCGGTGCGATCGGGACCTGCTCGCGATCGAACGTCGTCAGCCAGTGCGCGAGGTCGTGGCGGCGAACCGCAGCAGCGACCGCGCGGCGCAGCGGCGCCGCCGCCACGAAGCGGGCCGGCAGCGGAATCCGGGCGAGCCGCTCGAGCCCGAGCCCGCGACACAGCGCGCGCCAGAACTTGTGCTCCTCCACGATCGCGATGCTGAGCCAGCGATCGTCGCGCGTGCGAAAGAGGCCGTAGTGCGGCAGGGCATGCAGTCGCAACCGCACGAGCTGCTTGTACACGCCGCTGCGCCCGAGCCGCTCGCCGAGCGCGTCGGTGCGTTCGCGTCCGGCCTCGCTCGCGAGCCAGCCCGCGGCACGCTCGCCGAAGCTCCGCAACGGCCCGGGTAGCGCCTCGAGGCCGCGACGCAGCAACGGCTCGGCGCGCGCGACCGTGCTCGACAGCCGCGCGTCGCTCGGCGTCAGTCCCTCGGCCCACGCATGACTCCACGAGAGCAGGGTGTCGACCATCGCGACGTCGATCGCCCTGCCCTGCCCGTCGCGCTCGCGGGCGAAGAGCGCCGCGAGCACGCTCGCGACCGCGGTCATCGCCGACGAGAGGTCGGCGATCGGCAGCGCCGATCCGAACGGGTGCTCCTCGCCGTCGCGCGACATGTGGCACACGCCGGTGAGCGCCTGGTAGTTGAGATCGTGGCCGGGCCAGCTCGCGTAGGGGCCGTCCTGGCCGTAGCCGCTGATCGAGCAGTACACGAGCCGCGGGTTGCTCCGCCGCGCCGTCTCGGCATCGCAGCCGAAGCGCGCCATCACGCCCGGGCGAAAGCCCTCCACCAGCACGTCGGCGCTGCGCACGAGTCGGGCGAGCGTGTCGTGCTCGCTCGTCTGCTTGAGGTCGAGCACGATGCTCTGCTTGCCGGCATTGACGATCTCGAACAGGCTCGCGGCGACGCGCGCACTGTCGCCGCTCGGCGGCTCGACCTTGATCACCTCGGCACCGAGCGAGGCGAGCACCAGGGTCGCGTAGGGCCCCGGTAGATTCTGCGTGAAGTCCAGCACGCGCACGCCCGCGAGCGGAGGAGGCGGCATCGACATGACGCCGTCAGACTACGCCGGATCGCGGCTGCGGGGACCGAGCGCGAGTCGACGGTGATCGGCGAGCATGCAGCGGTCCTGCACGACCTCGATGCCGCGCGCACGCAGCCGCTCGGCGAGCGCATCGTCGCGGACCCCGAGCTGGAACCACACCACCTTGGGCAGCGGCTGCATCGCGAGGATCTCCTGCTCGTGCTCGACCAGCTTGTCGGAGCGGCGGAACACGTCGACGACGTCGATGGGCTCGCGCAGCTCGTCGAGTCTCGCGACGACCGGATGTCCGAACAGCTCGCGGCCGAGCGCCTGCGGGTTCACCGGGAGCACGACGTAGCCCTGCTCCTCGAGGTAGGCCGGCACGTAGTGCGCCGGCCGCTCCGCTTCCCAGTGGGCGCCGAGCACCGCGACCGTGCGCGCCGTCTCGAGGATCCGCCTCACTCCGTCGTCGGCGCGGCCCGGCATTGCACGCCCAGCTTTGCACAGCCGCCGCGCCCCGCCACCTGCCGTTTTCTTGGGGTTGGGCGCGCGAGCGGGCAAAGACGGGGACATGGCCCCGAACGCCGAGCCCGAGTCCGACGCCGCACTCCCCAGCACCGCAGCCCCCCGGCGCGGCGCGGCCGTGCTGCGCTGGTGGCCGGCGGTCGCTGCCCTCTTCGGGGTCGCCGGGCTGGCGATGGCCGGGACGACGACCACGTTCGCGATCGCGGCGATGCTCGTCGTCTGCAGCCTCGCGCTCGAGCTGGGCGGGTGGGCCGAGCTCGCGCGCTCGCACGGACGACGACTCGGCACCGCGGCACTCTGCGGCGCGCTCGTGGGCGCGGCGATCGTGACCGTTGCGCACGCACGCGACGTGGGCGCGACGCCGGGCGATCGCATCGCGCTGCGCGACTAGCCTGCGCGCTTCGGCGCCGGCTCGAAGACCGCCGGATCGGCGTGCTCCTCGATCGCGACCACGCGCAGCGTGCCACCGCACGTGGCGCACTCGGGTGCGGGCCAGCGTGTTCGTGCCCGTCGCCGCGGCGCAGCGGGTAGCTCGTCGTGGAGCAGCACGAGCTGCAGCGGGCGCGCGCGCCACTTCGCGGCCGCATGGGGCGCGAGGGCGCCGTGGTACGAGACGCGATGGATCCGCTGCGCGGGCGTGAGTGCGACCAGCCGCCGCGCGAGCTCGTCGGTGGAGAACTCGACGTGGGTCGTGCCGTCGGCGAACGGGTGGGCGAGCCGCTGCACCACTCGCCCGGTGCCGCCGGGCTGTAGCCGCGCGAGCGCCACCGGAGCGCGCAGCAGATACCGCGCGAGCCGACCGAGCGCCACGCGTGCGTCCGGGGTGATGCGCTCCATCGCGTGCACGCCGAACCCATCGCGCCGGCCGCCGACACCGACGCGCGCGGCCGGGCTGGGGTCGAGCTGCTCGACGCGATCGACCTGCACGCGCCGGACGGCGGTCGCGACCTCGGGCCCCTGCGCGAGCGATTGCGCGATCGACAGCGTGTCGAGCATCGCGGCGGCGTGCGGCCGACCCCGCGTCCACTTCGCGAGCAAGCGCTCGCGGACCTTCCGCGCCAGGACGACGAGCTGATCGGGCTCGGGCTCGTCGAGCATCGGCGCGAACGTGGCCGGCTCGCCGCGCGCATTGCAGCGATAGACGCCATCGAGCGCCAGCGCGTGCACGTGCAGCTTGAGGTCGAGCAGCTGGCCGACGCGGTGCACGAGGCTCACCGCGCCACCTTGGACTTTGCCGGGGCCGAGCTCGCCGCACCGCGATTTCACCCACGCGAGCAGCTCGGCCACGAATGCCCGGCACAGCTCGGCGATGGCGGGCTGGTCGAACGCCGACGTGGCGCGCAGGCCCGCCGGCAGCGTGAGCACCCAGTGTCGCACCGGCACACGAGGGATCGCGCGCACGAGCGCCGCCGCAGCGCGTTCGTCGTGCGCACACGCCTCGCCGCAGCGCCCCGCACAGCGGAAACGCAGCACCCCGCCCGAGCCGCACGAGCTGCAGCGCAGCTCCGCCCGGCCCGCGCACGGCAATCGCTCGCCGGCCCAGCGTCGCACCAGCGCGCGCGGCAGGTCGCCATCGTCGCTGGGCTCGGCGCGCGCGAGCACGTCGTCGCCGATGCCCAGGAGCTCGAGCTGCTCGATCGACGCGTGCGCGCGCGCGGTGGATCGACGGGCCATCCGCGTGCGCTCTGCGAGCCGCGTGCCACTCGCTCGAGCGGCGCGCGTGCGTGGATCTTCGCTCTCGTCCGCACGCGTCGACGCGTCGAGGTGGCCAGGGTGGCCCGAATTCGGGCCGGGTGGCCGGGCCACCCTGGCCACCCGCGATCCTCTATAGGTCGTGCGAGCCCGGCGGCTATCATTGCGCGACGCGTGGCGATCACGCTCGAGCTGCAGCCGCCCATCGTGGTGCGCACCCACGCGACCGGGGCGGTCTACGCCTGCCCGCTCGGCGATCCGCGGCTCGTGTGCCGTGCCGACAGCCAGGCCGAAGCGCTCGCGCTGCAGTCGCTGTTCCTCACCGACTACCTCGCGAAGCTCCCCGCCGACCAGCTCGCCGGCTTCGCCTGTCCCACCGAGACGCGCCTGCACGAGATCCCGGTGGCGATCGGTCGCGAGGATCTCGCGCGGCGCTACGGCATCGACGGCAAGATCGCGATCACCTGCGTCGCCGTGCCGGACGACGCAGCGGCGTGGGTGCACGTGCTGCCGCTCGGGATCACCGTGTGGGTCGCGCCCGGCGAGTCGATGCAGGCCCGCGTCGCCGACGAGGTGACGCGCCACGTCTCGGCGCGCGAGCCCTCGCCGCGGCAGTGGCTGGGCTTGCTGCCGGCGGCGCACACCGAGCTGGTGCGCATCGCCGTGCGAGTGCAGCGCAACGATCACGACGATCTCGGCACGCGCTCGAGCACGCGCCGCGCGAAGCTCGGCGAGCGCTCGCGCACCGAGGCGCGCAAGCTGCTCGACACCATCGGTACCGAGCTGCTCGAGGCCACGGTGAAGCGCAAGCCGCCGGAGCTGGTCGGCCGCGATACCGAGGTCCGTCGCGTCGCCGCGCTGCTCTCCGGCGAAGAACGCACCGGCGTGGTGCTGGTCGGACCGCCGCTCGCGGGCAAGTCGGCGGTGTTCGAGGGGCTGCTCGCGCAGACCATCGTGCCGTTCCGCGCGCGTCCGGTGTTCGCGACCTCGGGCGCGCGCATCGTCGCCGGGCAGTCCGGGTTCGGTCAGCTGCAGGAGCGCATCGGCGAGGTGATGCGCGCCGCCGAGCTGCTCGACGCGGTGCTGTACTTCGACAACCTCGCCGATCTCTTCGCGGGGCGCAGCGGTGGCATGGAGGATCTCGCGAGCGCCCTGCGGCCGTGGATCGTCGAAGGTCGCGTACGCATCGTCGGCGAGAGCACGCCGGAGGCCTACGAGCAGCACGAGAAGCAGCACGCGACGCTGCTCTCCTGCATGCACCGTGTCGCGATCGAGCCGCTCGACGCGGCCACGACGCGTGACCTGCTGACGCGCCGCAACTCCCACCTCCGTCGCCGCGAGCCGAGCCGGCCTTCGCTGCACGCGAACGCCATCGCCCCGCTCGTCGAGCTCGCCGAGCGGTACCTCGTCGATCAGGCCTTTCCCGGCAAGGCGGTGCGCCTGTTCGACGAGCTGCGTGCGGTGCACGAGTACGACGTCGACGACCAGGGCCAGCCGCACGTCATCGGCGTCGCCGACGTCCACCGGGCGTTCTCGGTGCGCACTGGCATCCCCGTGTTCCTCCTGCGCGACGACGAGCGCATGCGTCGCGACACGCTCGAGCAGGAGTTCCGCCGGCGCGTCATCGGCCAGCACGAAGCGATCCGCCGCGTCATCGAGACGCTCTGCACCATCAAGGCGCGGCTGCAGCCACCCGGCAAGCCGCTCGCGAACTTCCTGTTCGTCGGCCCCACCGGCATCGGCAAGACCGAGGTCGCGAAGACGCTCGCGCGCATCCTGTTCGGTGCGCCCGATCGGCTGCTGCGCTACGACATGAGCGAGTACACCGATCCGTACGCGGCCGAGCGGCTGATCCGCGGCAGCCAGCGCGACGACGGCGAGCTCACCCGCAAGGTGCGGCAGCAACCGTTCTGCGTCGTGCTGCTCGACGAGATCGAGAAGGCCCACCCCGCGGTGTTCGATCTGCTGCTGCAGGTGCTCGGCGAAGGCCGCCTCACCGACGCGCGCGGGCAGACCACGCACTTCCACAACGCGATCGTGATCATGACCAGCAACCTCGGCGCGAGCCATCGACCGCGTCAGGACGGCGGAGCCGGGTTCGCGCGCCCGAGCGGCGAGACGCCCGAGCTGGAGCGACGCTACTACCTCGAGCAGGTCGATCGCCACTTCCGTCCCGAGTTCGTCAACCGCATCGACGGGGTCATCCCGTTTTCGTCGCTCGATCGCGAGGAGATCGCCCGCGTCGCGCGCGTGTCGCTCGAGCGCATCCGCGAGCGCGCGGCGTTCGTCCAGCGCGGGCTGGAGCTCGAGGTCGGCGCGCGTGCGCTCGCGTCGCTGGCCGAAGGCGGCTACGCGCCGGCCTACGGCGCACGGGCGCTGCGGCGCCACCTCGAGGATCGCCTGGTCGCACCGCTCGGCCGCATGCTCTCGCTGGCGGGCGCGGACGCGATCGATGCCACGGTGCTCGTCGCCGCCGACGAAGCCGAGCTCGCGCCGATGCTGGCCACGCGCGAGCTCGAGCCGCTGTTGCGCGCACGCGAGGGCGAGCTCGAGCTGGCGATCGTGCGACGCGTCGGCAAGCGCGCGCCGGGCACGGGTGCCTCGCTCGACTACGTGTCGCGGCTGCGTCGCAACGCGGCCGCCGCGGCGAAGCTGACCGCGATCGAGGAGCTGCGGCAGCGCGCGGCGTATCTCACCGCGGAGCTCGCGAACACGACGCGAGGCGCACGCACGCGCGCGACGAGCCCGTCGGCCCTGCGCGAGCACCAGCGCATCGCGAGCGCGCTCGAGCGCATCGACGCGGCAGTGCGCAACCTCGAGGCGATCGAAGAGCTCGCCGTGGCAGCCACCGCCGAAGGCGAGCCGCTGGGCGAGATCGCGAACGAGGCCGCGACGGCGCACGCGGGCTTCGAGTCGACCTTCGTGCGCGCGCTGCTCGAGGCCGACCCGAAGAACGGCATCACGCTGCTCGTCCGCGGGTACGGTGACACCCAGCCGCTCTCGCGCTGGCTGCGTTGGCTCGACGCGTGGGGCGAAGACCGCGGCTGGACGACGACGATCCATCGCTTCGAGGACCGCGACCGCGGCGACGAGTGGCCCACCGCACTGCCGTGGGGACCGCCGCGCACGCTCGAGGCGATTCGCACCGCGCTCGCGCGGGAGCCCGAGCCCGCACGCTGGCCCGCGCTGCTGGTGCGCGTCGCGGGCACGGCCGCGGGCGGTGTGCTGGCGTTCGAGCACGGCCTGCAGGGCTTCTGGCCGCCCGATTCCGCGAGCGCCGATCACCTCGAGGTACGGATGTTGTCCGTGCGCGCCGAGGTCGGCATGCCCGAGCTCGCCGCCGAGGCGATGCAGCCCGGGGCGCGCATCGCCGGCGATCAGATCGGCAAGCTCCCCGCCGTCCGCGAGTACTTCGCCGACGGGGTGATCGCGTTGCCCGAGTCCGGCATCAACACCGAGCCCGTCCACGATCTCGCCGATCCGCGCATGCTCGAGCGCGTGCTGTTCGCTGCGATCGTGAAGCGGCTCGTCGCCGGTCACGACGCGATTCCGGAGGCGAGCGGCTGATGGAGATGCGCGTCACGGTGTTCGAGCGCAAGCTCTCGGGCTCGATCGCCTGGCACACGCTCGGGCTCGGGGAGCTGGATCGCGTCGACAGCGGGCCGAGCCCGCTCAAGCTGCAGCAGCGCCTCATCGACGGCCTGCGCACCGCGATCGGCAAGCTGTGGCCCGAGCAGCTCGAGCCGCTCGAGCTGGTGCCGGGACGCCGGCTCGAGCGCATCAAGCTCGAGCTGACGCTCGGCGAGCCCAAGCGTCGCTTCCGCGCCGACGTGCCGCTCGTGCTCGAGGAGCGCGAGCGCGGGCCGGTGCCCGACACGGAGCGCCCGCTCGTCATCGCGTATCACCCACTGCGGCCCGACGAGTGGTTCCCGCACGCGGACGATCGCGACCTCGCCGACGAGGCCGCCGCGTACTTCCGCGAGCGCTGGGCCGCGCTGGAGAGCTGGGAGCTCGAGCGCCTGCGCGCGAGCGGCCGCGAGAGCCTGCGACTCGTCGCGTTCCATGCCACGAGCCGAAGCCTCGTCGACAAGCTCGCGCGCGCCGAGTCGGCGGTGCCCTTCGCGGGCATCGGCGGCGGCCAGCGCAAGCGCGGCCACCTGTTGCTCGCCGAGCTCGGCGTCGATCAGACCCGACGTGCGAGCGAGTCGATGCTCGAGGGCGGCACGCCGCGCAGCCCGTGGCGCGAGCAGCTGCAGCAGCTGGTGTGCGGCGCTCGCAAGAGCTCGGTGCTGCTGGTCGGCCCGCCGGGGTGCGGCAAGAGCACGATGGTGCGGCGGCTCGTCTACGACCTGCTCGACGCCGACGAGTTCCCCACCCACCGCAACCTGGATCGCGTGCACGCGGTCTGGCAGATCCGCGGCACGCGGATCATCGCGGGCATGTCGTATCTCGGGCAGTGGGAGCAACGCTGCGTCGATCTGCTCGAGGCCTGCAGCGGCAACCGAGCCGTGCTGTGGGTCGACGACCTGCACGCCTGGGGCCGCATCGGTGAGAGCAGCGAGGCCGATCGCAACCTCGCCACGTTCTTCCGCGGGCCCGTCGCGCGCGGCGAGCTCGTGGTGGTCGGCGAGTGCACGCCGGAGCAGTACCAGCTGCTGCAGGACGACGCGCCCGGCTTCGCAGGCGCGTTCACGGTGCTGTGGGTCGAGCCCACCGACGCGGCGCAGACCCTGCGGCTCGTCTTGCACGAGTCGCGCGAGCTCGAGCTGCGCCACGGTGTCGCCTTCGATCCGCGCGCGTTCCGGACGATCGCCGAGCTGGGCGGTGCGCTCTCGGCCGACATCCGCGAGCCGGGCAAGTCGATCGAGCTCCTGCAGGCGCTGGCGAAGGGCGAGTTCGGCTTCTCCCACGACCTGCACAAGGCCGAGGCCGAGCTGGCGGCGGGCCACAAGATCCAGGCGATCCGCATCTACCGCGAGCTCACCGGCAGCGGCCTGCGCGTCGCCAAGGACGCGGTCGAGGAGTTCCAGCGCAGCGGTCGATGGCCCGCGCAGGTCGAGCCCGGCACGCAGCCGACCGTGCAGATCCGCGGCACGCTCGACACCGACTTCGACACGCTGCCGCGTCCACGCGCAATCGGTTCGTCCGCGGTCGTGCGCCTGCTCGCGCGCCGCACCGGCGTGCCCGAGCTGCTGCTCGTCCCCGATGCGCGACTCGACGCGGCCGTCGTCCAGGACGCATTCGCGGGCCAGGTCGTCGGCCAGGGCGCGGCCATCACTGCGGTCACCGACGTCGTGATGCGCATGCGCAGCCAGCTCGCCGACGCCACGCGGCCCTACGGCGTGCTGCTCCTGTCCGGCCCCACCGGCACCGGCAAGACCGAGCTCGCGAAGTGTCTCGCGGAGTATCTCTACGGCGACGCGCGGCGGCTCGTGCGGCTCGACATGGGCGAGTACGCCGGGCCCGATGCGCCGGCGCGGCTCATCGGCGATCGCTGGCGACCCGACGGCGCGCTCACCACGAGCGTGCGCACGCAGCCGTTCTGCGTCGTGCTGCTCGACGAGATCGACAAGGCCGACCCCGCGGTGCTCGGACTGATGCTGCAGGTGTTCGACGACGGCCGGCTCACCGACGCGAGCGGCCGGGTCATCGACTTCACGCACGCGGTCGTGCTGCTCACCAGCAACCTCGGTGCGCGACGCGGACCGTCGCTCGGCTTCGGTGACACCGCCATCGCCAGCCGTGCCGAGGTCGACCGAGCGGTGCGCGAGTTCTTCCCGCCCGAGCTGTTCAACCGCATCGATCGCGTGGTCCCGTTCGAGCCGCTGTCGCAGAGCACCGCGCGGCGCATCGCCACCCGCGAGCTGCAGCGCCTGCTCGAGCGCGTCGGGCTCGTCGAGCGCAACGTGTTCGTGCGCTTCACGCCCGCGGTCGTCGAGCTGGTGGTCGCGCAGGGGTTCGCGCAGAAGGACGGCGCACGCTCGCTCAAGCGCTGGCTCGAGGACCACGTGGGCGCATGGCTGGCCGACGAGATCACCGGACGCGCAGCGGCGCAGCTGCGCGTGTTCTGGCTGCACGTCCACGCCGGTGAGCTGCGGCTGCACGGCGAGCACCTGCAGGAGGCCGAGATGCGCGGCGAGGCGGGGCCGATGCGCGAGCTCATGGCGTGGGACGCTCGCCGGCTGCGGCTCGCCGTGCCCGATGCGCTCGCGCGTGTCGAGGCGATCCTCGACGGCCCCGCGCTCGCACGGCTCGGCGTCACCCTCGAGCATGCGATCGCGCCGTCGCTGCACGGTGACCGCGGGGCCGCCGAGGTCGCGCACAACCTCGAGAGCCTGCGCGGCGATCTGCTCGAGCTCCGCGATCGGCTGCGCATCCAGGCCGAGTACGACCCGATGCTGGACGACGGTGCACGCACCGAGCTCGCCGGCGACCTGCTCGAGGCCGAGCGATTCCCCCGCGTCGAGAAGACCCACGCCGAGCCGAATGGCTGGGGTCGCGTCGAGATGCTGCGCGCGTTCGATCGCCGCGAGCTCTCCCCCGATCTCCCGCTGCGCTCGCGCCCACAGGTGCTCGAGCAGCTCGGCGAGCTGCGCGTGCTCGAGCGCGCGCTCGAGCACGCCGAGGATCCCGACGCCCACACCGTGATCATCGAGCTCGCGCGGGTGAGCCGCAGCCGCAGCGAGGGTCGCTTCGGGCGCACGCGTCCGGGCCTGCTGGAGTGGTTGGCGATGGGCTACGCGCGCGGTCGCGGTCAGCTCGAGCAAGCGCTCGCGGTCGACGACGACGGCTCGGTGCGGCGACTCGGCGGCGAGCTCGAGGACGCGCTGCCGCAGGCGGTGCCGCTCGTGCTGCTGCGGATCGGTGGCCCCGGCGTCGCGAGCTTCTACGCGGGTGAGCACGGCTGTCACGTGCGCCACGCGCTCTCGGGTGCGACCGAGGTCGTGCGGGTACGCGTGCTTCCGGGTCGGGGCCGCGAGCTCGCTGCGCATGCCGCCGGGCTCGAGACCCAGCGCGCCGAATTCGTGGCTGCGCTCGAACGCGGCGACGTCGAGCTCCCGATCAACCCCGACGCCGTTCCGCCGATCCTGCGCGCGTACCACTTCGATCCGTCCGCGACGGGGGCCCCCACGCCGATCGAGGTCGAGGACTTCCCCATCGCGCACGTGCTGCGCATGCACGTCGTCCGCCTCGCCGAGGTGCTGCCCACGCTGTGGATGCTGCGGCTCGACGTCGAGCTCGCGAAGGAGCACGCACCGTGACCCGCGCGACGTTCCGCGTGCATCTCGCGACGCACCACGATCGCCGCATCACGGGTCGACTGATCCCGGCGACGCCGATCGCCGGCGATCCGCCCACCGGCTACGGCGACAGCGACGAGGCCGTGCTCTCCCAGCTCGCGCTCGCGATCGAAGAAGACGTCGCGGACGTCGCTCCGTTTCTCTGGCGCGAGGAGCTGGCGCTGCGACGGCTGCAGGTCGAGGTGCATCCCAGCGCGGTCGTCGACAAGCGCATGGTCATCGGCAAGCAGCGCATCCCGCTGCGCATCGGCTTCGCCTGGGCCGAGCTGCCGCGCGGCGGCTTCAAGGTGGTCGTGCCTCCGCTCGGCTGGCAGTTCGTGATCGAGGAGCTCGAGCTCGCCGCCGAGGTGCTGCGTCAGGCCATCGCGACCGCGCTGCTCGGCGAGCAGGCGTCGGTCGTGTACGACCTGCACGACGTGGTGGAGGAGCGCGTGATCTCGTGGTGGCCCACGCTCGCGCGCAAGGCCGGCGAGCGCCGCGAGCCCGGCGCGCGTGGAGCCACGCCCACGCTCGACGCGGTGGCCGAGGACTGGGTCGAGCGCGAGCGCAAGCGCAGCGGCCGTCGTCTCGTCGGGCAATTCGACTTCGCCGCCGAGCTGCCGCTCGTGCTGCGCGAGCGGCCGCGCTCGATGTTGCTGGTCGGGCCCGCGGGCGCGGGCAAGACCGCGTGGGTGCGCGCGCTCGCGCGGCTGCTCGGCAAGCGCAAGGACGACGAGTCGCCGGTGCCACGGATCTGGGCGAGCTCCGCCGATCGCATCGTCGCGGGCATGAGCTGGCTCGGCATGTGGGAGCAGCGCTGCCTCGATCTCGTCGAGGAGCTGTCCGGCGAGGGCGACCTGCTCTACTTCGAGCGGCTCGGCCCGATCCTCGCCGCGCAGACGGGACGCTCGTCGATCGCCGACCTGCTGCTGCCCGCCGTGCTGTCCGGTGAGATCTCGCTGCTCTCCGAGTGCACGCCCGCCGAGCACGAGCGCCTCGTGCAGCGCGCTCCGACGTTGCTCGCGGCGTTCCACGTCGTGCCGATCGAGCCCCCGCCGCCATCGGCCATGCCGAGCCTGCTGTCGACCTGGCAGCAGCGCGAGCATCCGCGGCTCGCGATCGACGGCGCGGGGTGGCGAAGGCTGGTCCAGCACCTCGAGTTCTTCCAGCGCGACCTCGCGTTTCCCGGCAAGGCCTTCCGCTTCCTCGACGCGCTCAACAAGCTGATGCGCAGCGACGAAGCCGGGCCGGCGCTCGAGCTCGATGCCGAGGGCGTCTCGCGGGCGTTCGCCGAGTCCACCGGGCTGCCGCTCGAGCTGATCTCCGACAGTCGCCACGCCGGGCGCGAGCACATCGCGGGCCGGCTGCGCGCAGGCGTCGTCGGTCAGGACGAGGCCTGCTCCTCGGCGGCGCGCGTGCTCACGCGGCTGAAGGCGGGTGTGAACGATCCCGAGCGACCGATCGGCAGCCTGTTCTTCGTGGGGCCCACCGGCGTCGGCAAGACCGAGCTCGCGAAGCAGCTCGCGCGCTACATGTTCGGCAAGGCCGACGCGATGGTGCGCGTCGACATGAGCGAGTACATGCTGCCCGGATCGTCCCAGCGGCTGCTCGCGAGCGGCCGTGGCGTACGCAGCCTGGTCGAGCGCGTGCGCGAGCGACCGCTGTCGCTCGTGCTGTTCGACGAGATCGAGAAGGCCCACGCCGAGGTGTTCGACCTACTGCTCGGCGTGCTCGGTGAGGGCCGGCTCACCGACGCGGACGGGCGATTGGTCGACTTCCGCATGACGCTGGTCGTGATGACCAGCAACATCGGGGTCGCGGCCCATGCGAAGAGCGGGTTCGGGGGCGAGCCCAGCGTGCGCGACGATCTGCTCGCCGCGGTGCGGGCCCACTTCCGCCCCGAGTTCTTCAACCGCATCGACTACGTGATCCCGTTCCGCGCGCTGTCGCACGAGGACATCGCACGCATCGTGGAGCTCGAGCTCGCCCACCTGTCCGAGCGCGCGGGCCTGCAGCGCCGGCGCCTGCGGCTGCGCGTGGATGCCCAGGCGCGGGACGTGCTCGCGCGGCTCGGCTGGCATCCGACCCGCGGCGCCCGTCCGCTGAAGCGGGTGATCGAAGAGCGCGTCATCGCGCCGCTGGCGGTGAAGATGGCCGAGGATCCGAGCCTCGCCGATCGCGAGGTCTTCGTGGTCGTGCGCGGCAGCGATCGTGCACGCGTCCTCGCCGGCGCGACGCTGGTCGAGATCGACGGCTAGCCCACGTAGCGCAACCGCATCCGCGTCCACGCCGATTCTTCGGCGAGCCCGAGGCGATCGAGCACGGGCACGAGCGCGTGGTAGCGGTCGCGGGGGTCGATGCCCGTGACGAGCTGCAGCTTGCGCAGGCACACCGGGCACATGTGCAAGGGCACCGCGTCGAGCTCGTCGAGATCCGCGATGCCGTTCAGCAGGCAGCGGAAGTACTGGCAGTGCCGCATGCCGAACAGGTGTGCCGCCTCGTGCAGCAGCACCCTGGCGCTGCGCCGGAGCACGGTCGCCGCGAGATCGTCGGGGCGCGGGCCGCCGTAGAAGCTGGGATCGAAGCGCGAGAAGCCGACGACGCCGAGCCGGTCGGTGTGCGTCGAGTAGCCGAACGCGAACTGCTGCTCGGGCCACGCGAACAGATCGTAGTTGACCAGCGCGAGCATCCCGTACGCACCCGCGGGCAGGCTCGTCGCGGCGTGGTCGAGCACACCGTGCACGTCGAGCTGTCGCCCGCTCGCCACCTCGCGCACCGGCAGATCGTCGATCGGGAGCTCGGCGGCGGGCATCACCTCGGTCGGCAGTCCGAACAGCGCACCCACCAGCTCCGCGAGATCGGCGAGCTCCGGCGTGCGCACCAGCCCGACGAAGTGCGCGCCCTCGATGACGTCGAACGGGAAGTTCCCGAGCGGCAGGAGCACGAGGTGCTCGCGCGGCGCCGACAGTGGATTCGGTGCCGACGCCAGGAACGTCTCGACGTCCTGGGCGGGCTCCGGTCGGATCGTCCGCCAGCTACCGGGCGCAGCGGGCGGCAGCGCGACGAATCCACGGGTATCGGCGAACACGCGACGCAGCTCCGGGCCGAGCTCGTCGAGGGGGCCGAGCGCGGCGATCGGGTCCTGCGCTGCGCGAGCGAGCTCCATCCGCGGCGCAGGTCGGGCCGGCCGCGGCTCGCCCACGACGCTCGCGCGCGGGCGTGGATCGATCCCCTCGCACGCGCTCGCACAGGCGCACGAGAGTCCGAGCAGGGTCCGCCGCCGCGACCACATCGTCCGGTGCTACGCACGGGCGACGCCGAGGTTCCAGGGCACGGACGGAACACCTGCGCGTGCCAGCGTGTGCAAGTCGGACGAGTGGCTGGTACCCTGCAGCCGCCGACCCGTGGAACGAGCCGATCGTCGATCGCTGTTGGTGCTGTTCGTGCTGGCGCTCTTCGGCGCCGCCGATGGCCTCTATCTGACCATCGTGCACCTCGACTACGAGGTGGGGCGTGCCGGGCTGTCGGGGATCTGCCACGCGCTGTCCGACACCGGCTGCATCGTCACGGCGGGCCGCTTCGGCGACGTCGCGGGCATCCCGGTCGCGCTCATCGGCATGGCCGGCGCGCTCGCGACCGCGGTGCTCGCCGCGATCGCATGGAAGCGCCGCGATCGCTGGGAGGACCCCTTCCGCAGCGGCGCGCTGGTCCTCGCGGTGACGAGCGTGATCGCCTCGATGACGATGGCGGTGCTCTCGACGATGGAGGGCGCCTGGTGTCCGTTCTGCGTGCTCTGGTACGCGCTCAACTTCGGGCAGGCGTGGGCGGCGTGGCGCGCCCGTGATCGACACCTCGGGCTGCGCGATGCGATCGACGACATGCTGGGGCTGCCCGCGCTCGTCGCGGCCGTCGTGTTCGCGGCCAGCATCGGCATCGGCACCCCGTGGTACCGCCACCGGCACGACGAGCTCGAGAAGGAGCGCGACGCGGTGATGATCCCGATGATCGTCGAGGAGCTGCGCAGCAAGGGTCGCGAGCAGATCGCGCTGCCCGACCTGCCGACGCGTGGCCCCGCCGACGCCGAGATCACGATCGTGGAGATCGGCGACTTCGAGTGCCCGTTCTGCCGCAAGGTGTGGCTCGGCATCGAGCAGTACGCGGCCAGCTCCAGCCACACCGTGCGGGTGCAGTTCGCCCACTTCCCCATCGACCCCACCTGCAATCGCCACGTCGGCAAGCTGCATCCGCACGCGTGCGGGGCCGCCGTCGCTGCGGTGTGCGCCGAGCGACAGGGGAAGTTCTTCGAGCTGGCCGAGGTGATGTTCACCCATCAAGACGCGCTCGCGCGCGAGCAGCTGCGCGACCACGCCACGGCCGCGGGGCTCGACGTCGCGGCGTTCGACAAGTGCATGGTCGACGCGAGCGCGCTCGATCGCGTGAAGCTCGACATCGAGCGCGGCGTCGACCTGCAGATCTCCGCCACGCCCACCGTGTTCATCAACGGCTACCGGCTCACCGGCGCGATGGATCCGGTGGCGCTCGCGAAGGTGATCGACGGCCTGCTCGCCGCCGATCAGTCGCAGTAGTCGAGCGTGCGCAGCGGCTCGTTCGGCGGCTCGCCGTAGCCGGACGAAGGCACCTCGACGAAGCACGGCTGCATGCGCTCGCCGTCGAACACGACGCGCAGGTAGCCGTAGCGGGGCACGCCGAGCCCCTGGTAGGCGCCGCCGGTGCCGACGATGATCTGGCGCAGCTCGGTCTCGCCGACGCGGATCTCCGGGAAGTCGTGCAGCGCGTGCGCGTGACCGGCGAGCACCAGGTCGACGCCCGCGGCCGCGAATTCCACGAGCGCGAGCTGTGCGAAGTCCTCGCGCGACCAGCCCGCGCCGGTCAGGCCCGCGTACGGCGGGTGGTGCATCACCGCCAGCGAGTGACGCGCGTCGCCGCGCTCGAGCAGCTCGGGCAGCCGCGCGAGCACCGACGGCGCGATGGCTCCGCTGCCGGTGTCGAGCATCGCGACGTGCACGTCGCAGACGTCGAAGGCGTGGTTGCCGGGCCCGAAATTGCGGTTGTACTGCGGATGCATCGGGCGATAGATGTCGTGGTTGCCCGCGGTGACGGCCGCGGGGAACGGCAGGCGGTCGAGCATCTCCGCGACGGTCTCGAGCTCGTCGTCGCGCGAGGCCTCGGAGAGATCACCCGCGATCAGGATCGCGACGATGGGCTCGCCCGCAGCCGCCGCGTCGGCGGCCTCGACCACGAGGCGATCGACGATGCGCGAGAACTGCCAGGGATTCGTCTGGATGTCGGCCGTGACGACGACGCGGAACCGCGGCGGGCACGGTCGCGAGCCGCGGACCCACACGGTCTCGCTGCCGTCGAACGTGATCGTCGTGCGGCGAAGCGTCGATGCGCCGACCGCCGGCACCTCGAGCTCCGTACCGGTCGGTCCGACGGTGACGATCGTGCTCGGGTCGACGTTGGCGAGCTCGAGCTCGAGCTGCGGTGGCACGGCGTCGGTGGGTGCGAACGACAGCGCGAATCCACCTGCACCGGCGACGCGCGCTCGCACCACGCCGGTGTCGTCCTCGCGCAGCAGACCCGCGGCGATCCAGCTCTCGGCGTCGCCCACCTCGGGCTGGAAGCGCACCTCGATGCCATCGGCGGTGAGCAGTCGCGCGAGCTCGTTCTCGGCGATGACGCGGCACTCCGCCTCGCGGTAGGCGGCGGTGGTGCACTCGGGCTGCACGCAGCCGTGCGCACCGAGCACGAGCACGAACGTAGAGAGCACTGCACCGAGCCTGCACGTCATCGCTTCGACCTCGCACGGATGTCGGGCAGCACGGCTCCGACGTTGGCGGTGATCCCGAGCCCGTTGCCGATGATGACCCCGGCGCCGCCCTGGAACGCGGTGTTGGCCCCGCGCGGCCGCACGCGCGTCGTCCACTGGACGTGGACCGGACCGAGGAACCCGATCACCGGACCGACGTTGATGCCGCGGCCATCGAAGCGCGCGTGGACGTAGCCGACGCTCACCAGCCCGGTCACGTGCGCCCGGCGCGGCTTGTGATCGCGACGTGGCCGCTCGCCGAACCCGACGTCGATGTCGTACCAGGCCTCGGCATAGAGCGGCCCGACCACGGGTCGGCCGCGCGAGAGCTGCTTGCCGCGCGGATCGGAGTACGAGACGAGGTCGAAGCGCGGCCCGACGTAGAACGTGAAGCGCTGCCGTGGCGAGACGTGCCACCGCGCACCGACGGTGAACGGCAGCAGCATCGAGCGCTCGACGATGCGCGTGCCGTTGTCGCCGAGCGTGACCCACTCGCGGCGGTACTGGATCTCCGGCTTGAAGCGCAGCTCCGCACGACCGAGGTAGGCGGAGCGACGCAGGACCGGATACGGCATCGCGACCGACATCTCGATCGCCAGCCCGAGCGCGAAGCGACGCTGCTGCATCGTCACCGCGCGCGTGCCCGAGGCGCCCGCGGAGCCGAGATCCTGTTGTGGTCGCGGATCGACCTGCTTCAGCGCGCCGAGCCATCCACCGACGTCGCCGAGCAATCGGATGCGCGCGCGTCCACCATCGAGCCAGATCGACGGGCCGAAGCGCAGCGCCATGAGCGGAGGCCGGCGTTCGTCGAGCACTGGATTGGTCTGACCGCGGAGCTCGAGCCCGATCGTCTCGCGCCGCACGCGATCACCGAGCGTCGGACCATCACGCAGCGCTCGGCCGGCGAGCATGCCGAGGATGGCGCCGCCGCCGGCGATCGCCCCGGTCCCGACGAGCCACGTGCCGGCGTCGGTCTTGGCGAGCCGATCGCCGAGCCCGAAAAGGACCGTCGCCGCGGTCGCACCCGCGAGCGCGCCGAGCGACAGGAGCAACACGCGGGCGGGTCCAGGCCGCACGCACGGCGCTTCGTCGGGACGACAGCACGCCGCCTTCAGCCGCGGACAGCCTGCAGGTGCCCGCTCGGGGCTCGCTGGAGCCGCGTTCGCGCGCGCGTCTGCGCCGAGCACGAGCATCGGCACGATCGCGACCGCCACGGCCCGCCCGATCGCCAGCACCATCCTCGCCGATACCACGCGGCCGACGACCGGCGAAAAACCGAGCGCGAAGGGCCGTACCTCGCCTTTGCCCATCGCGCGCGCGTTGGCAAGTTCTCGGCGTCGGCGATCGGGCGCCGCGCCACCAGGGCATGGGTGTCGCGGTCGGCGACACGACGCCGCGGATGCGGCTCCTGCTGTGGTGCCCGCGCCTTCCGCGTGTACGATGGTTGGTGACGTGGATCGCCATCATGGCGGTCGCGGCGCTTTTTTGGTCGCGGGTTTGCGACAAACCACGCGAAGATTCCCCCATGGATTCTGCAGTCGAAGGGCTCGTCATGCGCACCACCCAGATCGTTCGTTCGGGCTTGTACCTGTCCCTCGCTTCGCTGCTGGCCACCGGCTGCCTGATCTCGACGAACAGCGACGACGACGCGACGACGGTCGACGGCACCGGCAACGAGACGACCACCGCGAGCACCACGATCTCCCCGACCGGTCCGGACAGCACCGGGAGCGAGACCGTCGATCCCGACGGCACCAGCGAGACGACCGCGATGCCGATGGGCGAGTGCAGCGAGACGCGAATCGTCGACGGTGGCTTCGAGGCCGGCACGCCGAGCGCTTCGTGGCAGGAGGCCTCCGAGCAGTTCAGCACGCCGATCTGCGACATCGGCTGTACCGAGGACGAGGGTGCGGTGCCGTACGCCGGCGAGTGGTTCGCATGGTTCGGCGGCGTGGCCGACCCCGAGCACGCCTCGGTCGCCCAGACCGTCACGCTCGACGGCGAGACCGCCTACCTGAGCTTCCGCTTCGAGATCAACGCGAGCGCCGGCACCGGCGACGACGTCTTCACCGTGCGCGTCGACGACACCGTGGTGTTCATGGTGAGCGACGCCGACATCGACAGCTACAGCGCGTACACGCCGGTCTCGCTCGACATCAGCGACCTCGTCGACGGTGGCGACCACCTGGTGACGTTCGAGAGCTCCCACCCGGGCAGCGGGCTCTCGAACTTCTTCCTCGACGAGGTCGCGCTCGTGACCTGCACCCAGAGCTCGGGCTCGTCGTCGAGCGGCACGTCCGAGACCACGGCCGCCGACACCAGCACGGGCACGGGCAGCAGCGACAGCGGCAGCTCGTCGGATTCGGGCAGCACGGGCACCGACACGGGCAGCAGCTCGAGCGGCGGCTGACCGGCCGGCGAGAAGCTGGCGAGGGCACGCGCATTGCCGCATAATCGGTGATCGCGTGCCCTTCCATTTTCGCGCGCTCTTGCCCTTCACCCTGCTCGCCTGCACCGTCGACAGCGACGACGGCGCGACGTCGCTCGGCGATCCGACCTACGGCACCACCGTCGCGATGACCACGACGGTCACGACGTCGGGTACGACCGTCTCGTCGACCACCGACGACAGCGAGAGCTCCGCGGGCGAAGCGGAGAGCGAGAGCGGCTCCGGCGAGAGCAGTCCCGAGAGCGAGGCGAGCGGCGGCAGCGGCTCGGAGAGCTCGGGTGGCGGGGTCGACGAGCAACCCGCGGACGGCATGTACTCGCAGTGCGACAGCGCGATCGACTGCTTCGGCGTGCAAGGCTGCGTCGCCGTGATGCCCAACGTCGGGTTCTGCACGAACGGCGGATGCACGGACGCGGCGAGCTGCGATGCGTCGCCCGGCGGCACCGCCGTCGCTGCATGCGTGGCGGCCTCGCTCAACGGCACGGATCAGCAGGTCTGCGCGCTCGATTGCAGCGGCGGCAAGACCTGCCCCGGCGGCATGGAGTGCGCAGCGCTCGACGCCGCGATGGTCTGCGTTTAGTTCTGGTCGCGCCGGCCGGCGCTCTTCCTGGTGCGGGCAGTCATGCTCGCTTCGCCGTGGCGAAGCGACGGCCGGATCGTGGGACGTGGGTTACGGCGCGCCCGCGGCGATCCACGCGCGGACCTTCGCGACGAGCGCGGGGTCTGCGAGCGTCGGCGAGTTGTACGGCATGTGCGTGACCGGGTTGCCGTCGTCGTCGGTGGGCTCGCACTGCGAGATGAGCTTGTAGAGCCAGCTCTTGTCGGGATCGCCGGGCGTGACGAGCGGCATCGACGTCTTCGCGCGCACCTGGTGCCCGAGCAGCTCGGCGTGCAGATCGGCGGCACGGAAGTCGATGCCACCGGCGCCCATCGGGCCGTGGCACGACGAGAACGTGCACGTCGACTCCAGCAGCGTCGCAGCGATGCTGTCGAGCGTCGCCGGCTCGTGCGGCGGCGTCGCGGGATCGAAGTCGACGCACTTCGGCACCGGCGGGAGCTCGGCGTCGCCGGGCTCGCTGGGCGGCACGTACATCGGCGCGGCGATCTCGTCGGCGGTCGGCATGCCCTGCGCCTCGTTCTTCGGCAGCCCGACCGTCGCACACCCGCCCTCGTTCATGACGACGCCGTCCTGCTCGCCGACGACGGAGCCCGCGGCCACGGACGCATCCATGAGCACGGCCGAGTCGGCGAGCCCCAGCATCACGCACATCTCCTGATCGCCGATGCCCCAGCCGATCGTCTGGTCGCGCCAGTTGTCGTAGCCGCAGGTGAAGCGGAAGCCGGTCGCACCGCTGAGATCGATCGGCGGGTCGAACGACTTGCCGTTGCTGCTCGCGTTGAACCCGTCGTAGTGGAACACGTTCTCGCCGTCGCGCGGGCCACCCTGGATGAACAGATCGAACCAGTTGCCGAGGTAGTGGTAGTGCGGCGTGACGTAGTAGAGCTTCAGATCGAGCGGGCGACCGACCGCGGTCTCGTAGGTCTCGGTCATGTCGCAGTCGCCGCTGAACCGGGCCTCGCGCATCGCGGGGATCTCGAGATCGTAGTAGGTGAGCCGGAACGGCGCCGCGACGACCTGCACGTCCATGGGATGGATGAGCTCGAGCGCCATCCGCATCTCGGTGCGGTAGGGCGCGTCGGCGAGGTTGAGGAAGTGCCCGCCCGCGACGACCTTGTGGAACGGCGGGATCTTCACGACGACACCTTCGGGCAGCTTCTGCTCGTCGATGCGCGACTGCGTGGACTGGGCGAAGAGCACCGTGCCCGCGACCGCCGCGTCGATCTCGGCGAAGCCGCGCGCATTGCAGTCGAAGTAGCCGTCCTCGCCGGGGAACGTGTCCTCGGGCACCGCGAACCAGTTCGAGTGGTGCGAGCCGCCGTCGTTGGTGAGCCGCACGGTCTGCACGTAGATCGGCTGCTCGTTGTGCAGCGTCCACTGGATGCACGGCTGCGTCTCCTCGTGCGGCGCGAGGTCGAGCACGCCGAAGCTGTGCACGATCGTCGCGCGGTTCGGATCGTCGGGCTCGCCCGTGCTGCTCGAGCCGCTGCCCTCGCTCGAGCCTTCGTTCGTCGGCGCCGCCGTATCGGCCGTGCACGCGACGAGGACGAGCGCACCCAGCGTGATCGTGTGGACCTTCCGCATGCTGGTCCGGCAGCCTACCGGGTCCGAGCCTCGGCTGCAGCGGCGATCGGCGGGGCGCCGGATGCAAATTGCCAATGGCCCGGGCGGCGGGCATGTTGGTGCCGTGAAACGTCGAGCATGGCGTGTGCGCGCTTCCGTGGTGCTGGCCGCGATCGCGATGCTCGGCGGCGCGGGCGGCTGCAACGGCGGCGGCGGCTCGGACGGCGCGGACGAGAGCGAGAGCTCGAGCACCGGGGCGCCGACGACGACCAGCTCGGGCAGCACGGGCGCCTCGTCCTCCTCGGGCGTCGACGGCTCGACGACCGAGAGCGCACCGCCCTCGCGCTGGATCGTCACCGCCGACTTCACCGCCGGCACGCTCACGCTCGTCGACTACGACGCGCTCGCGGCCGGTGAGCGCGATCCGGAAGCGCTCGTGGTCGGCACGATCGACGTCTCCGCGTATGCACCCGGCGCGATGGAGGTCGAGATCGCACCGGACGGGCACACCGCGCTCGTGAGCATCACCCCGGGCTTCTTCGACAGCATCGTGGGTCAGACGCTGGGCTTCACCGATCTCGCGCTCGATGGCGCGGGCCTCGTCGTCGATCTCGACACGCGCGAGATCGTCACCGAGCTCGCCACCGCACAGGTGCCGCTCGGCTTCGCGTTCACGCCGGACGGCACGCGCGCGTTCAGCTGCAACTTCGGCTACACCGGCGCGTCGGGCTCGACGATCTCGGTGATCGACATGGCGACGTTCGAGGTGCTGGAGGACATCGACGTCGGCGGCCCACCCGAGCAGATGGCGATCACCGAGGACGGCACGCTCGGCATCTTCAACGTCGACGGCGTGGGCTCGGTGCGGGTGTTCGAGGTCGCGGATCCGGCGGGGACGATGAGCGATCACGTGATCGTCGCGGACGATCCCTCCGGCGTCGCGTGGGTGCCGGGCACGGACTTCGCGGTCGTGGCGAACTCGATCGGTCCGTCGAATTGGTCGGTGCTCGACGTCTCGGATCCCTCCGCGCCGACGGTGTTCTTCACCTCGGATCCGCCGGGGGGCTTTCCGTACGGGGTGACGGCGATTCCCGGCACCAGCGAGGTACTGCTGTCGGTCGCCAACGACAACACGACCTACGTGCGCATCGACGGCGCCAGCTCGCCACCCTCGGTCACGTGGACGGGCATGGCGACGGGCATCCGCACGTTCCCGATGGGCGTCGCGGTCGACGTCGCGAGCGGGCTCGCGCTCTCGGGCGCGGTGGGAGCCGACGCGCTCTTGGTGATCGATCTCGACGACGGCGCGATCACGTCGGTGCCGTGGTCGAGCCCGGGTCCGGCGTACGTGGCGATCGGCGCGCCGCGCTAGAGGATCGAGCAGACGTCGGTCAGGCCGAGCAGGCCGCACTGCAAGCCGCTGCAGCAGTCGTCGACCGTCTCGCAGGGCTCGTTGACGGTGTGGCAGCCCTCGCAGTTCGTCGTGTCGTAGGCGCAGGCGTTGCAGCCGAGCTCGCCGCCGATGAACGAGCCGAGGTCGGTGCACACGGCATCGCCGACGTCGGTGCCGTCGCAGTCCTCGTTGCCCTGGATGATGCCGTCGCCGCAGATCGCCTGCACGGCGCAGCCGGACACGTCGTACTCGAGGCAATCGTCGGCGCAGCCGAGCATGCCCTCGCCGAGCTGCACCGCTTCGCAGTCGAGCCCGCCCACGTCGTCGCCGTCGCAGACCTCGGGGGCTTCGATGTTGCCGTCGCCGCAGACCGCGGAGCTCGAGGTCGACCCGTCGGAGCTCGCGGCGGTGCTGGTGTCCGCGGATGCTTCGGTCGTGCCTGCGCTCGTGCTCATCGCGGCCGTGGTGCTGCCGCCCGTGCTCGCGTCGGTCGCGGTGGACGCGACGCTGGTCGACTCACCGCCGGGGATGCACGAGGGATCCGTGGGCGGCACCTCGCCGCAGCCTTGGTTCATGCCGGTGCACACCCAGCAGTAGGGCGCGTCCGGGTACCACTTCGCACACGCCGAATCGCCACCGTTGTTGTCGCAGTGCCCCGCGGCCGGCTGCGTGCAATCGGTGGCGAGCAGGACACCGAGGAGCGCTGCGCCGATCCCTACGACGGCCCGATGCGCTCCCAGTGGTTCGTTGCCGTTCATCCTTCGTCCGTACCAAGGCAGAGGTTCGTCAGGCCGACACACATACCACAGCAGGGCAGCGACTCGCCGCAACCGAACCCGCTGGCGATGCAACAACCCGACGTGTTGAACGTGCAGTTCGCGTTGCAATCGAGCCCGTCGCCACCGAACTGGTTCGCGACCATCGCGCACGTCATCGCGTTCAAGTTGTCGGTGTCGCAGTCTTCGCCCTCGTCGATCTCGCCGTTGCCGCACAGCTCTTCGTCGATCGGATCGCAGCCCGCGCGATCCAGGCGACACTCCGGGGTACACCCGAGAGTGCCCCCGGGAAATCCCTGAGTCTCACAGGTCTGCTCCGCGAGATTCTCGCCGTCGCACTCCTCGTCCGCGTCGATCGTTCCGTTCGGGCACAACACTTCGCCGGTCGTCGCGTCCTCGTCACCGGTGTCCGGTGTCGTGGTCGTGCCCATCGTCGTCGTCATCGACTCGGTCGTGGCCGCAGTCGTCTCGGCTGTGGTCGTCGTCGTCGTGCTCGCGCTGCCCGTCGAGCCCGTCTCCGCCACGCCGTCGTGGCAGGTCGGATCCGTGGGCAGCGTGTCGGTACAGCCGTCGTTCGCCGCCGCGCAGCGATCGCAGTACTGCAGCCCCCGCATCTGGCAGGTCAGATCGCCCTCGAGGTTGCCGCAGTGGCTCTCGTTCTTCTGCGTGCAGCCGAGCGCGATGCCGAGCGGCAGCGCGACCAACGTGGCGAGTGCTCGAAACGACATGCGCATGATCATGCCTCCTTTATGCAACGCCCAGGGCACGGCGCACCTCGAACCGCATGGATCCGCCGTGCTCACATCGGACCTCCCGCCCGCGCCTGAACGGAGATCCGTGCGGTCACGCCGCGCGGCTCGACACGCACGAATTCCAGCCGGCCTCCATAGGCCTCGGCGGTATCGCGCACGATGAGCAGGCCCAGCCCACACCCGGTCGGCTTCTCGCTGCTGAACGTGAACGACGCCCGCTCGCGCAGCACCGCCGCATCGCCGTTGCCGCGGTCGGTGACCTCGATGCACGCGCCCTCGCCGACGAGCCGCGTCGTGACCCGCACCGCTTCGCCCGACTCGCTCGCGTCGAGCGCGTTGTCGATGAGGTTGCAGATCGCCCGGATCAACCGCTCCTTGTCACCGCGCATGTACGCGGGCACCGAGCTGGGATCGAGCACGAGCCGCATGTCGAGCACGCCGGCCCGTGCCTTGCTGCGCTCGACCGCCGCCTGTGCGGCCTCGCGGATGTCGATGTGGTCGCGCGCCGCTCCGCGCGGGCGCCCGAGATCCAGCAGCCCACCGAGCATCGACTCCACGCGCGAGAGCTCCGCGTGCGCGAGCAGGACCCCGGGATCCCGCGCGAGCCGAGGATCGGTCGACGTGGCGATCTGCAGGTTGAGCCGCACCGACGACAGGGGCGAGCGCAGGTCGTGCACCACCGCCGCCGCGACCGCCCCGAGCGCGGCGATCCTGCGCTGCGCGTCGAGCTCGTGGCCGAGCCGCAGCGTCTCGATGCGATGGCCGAGCAGATCCGCGAAGCGTCGTGCGACCACGATCATCTCGGTGGTCGGCCGCGGGTGATCGATGTGCAGCACGCCGAACGCGAGCGTGTCGAACACGATTGGGATCACCACGCCCCGACCGAACGAGCTCAGCTCGTGCGCCAGCGCGCCGGGCAGCGCCGCGGCGTCGTCGACGAGGAGCGCACCACGGCGCACGATCGCATCGGAGAGCGCGCGCGAGACCTCGCGCGAGTGCGGCAGCACCGTCTGCGGCGCGCCACGCAGCCGCAGCACCTCGATCGCGCTGCCCGGGAACAGCGAGCGCAGGCCCTCGGCGATGCGGCGCCGGATCGCCTCGGGATCGGTGAGCAACGCGACCGCCGGCAACGTCTCGCGCAACGCGGGCGGCAGCTTCGGCGTGCGCGGGAGCACCTCGGTCATCATCGTCGCGCCCGCGAGCGCGCAGGCCACCACGGCAGCGCTCGCCGCCGGCGCGGGTACGTCGGCGACCGCCAGCGTCGCGCAGGCCCCCGCCCAGCCGAGCAGCCACGCCGCCGTGCCGACCGCGAGCATGCGGTGATCGAGCATCCACCGCGCCGACACGCTCGCGCCGATCACCGCTGCGCTCACCAGCGCTGCGCCGACGAACGGCCACGGGTGCGCGAGCTCGATGCGCGCGCGCACCTCCGCCGGCCACGGCCAGGGCAGCTCGTGCACGAGCACGATCGCGGCGCAGGCGACGAGCACGAGCCGCAGCCGCGTGCGCACGGCGACGTGACGCGTGCCGATCGACCAGGCCACGAGCGCGATCACCAGCACGACGGCCGCGGCCCCACGGCCCGCGCGCAACGTCGTGGCGGCCGGCAGCGCGCCGGCGAGCGCCCCCAGTGCGAGGTAACCACCGATCACCCACGCGACCACGCGACAAAATCGTGGGTCGCGGTCGTGCTCGCCGGTCTCGCTGCGCATCGACGCCGCGACGGCGACGAACGCGACCGCGAGCGCGCCGAGCAGCGCCTCGATCATGGATCGTCCTCGCGGGCCAGCCCGTACGCGCGGATCTTGCGGTCGAGCGTGGGCCGCGAGATGCCGAGCAGCTCGGCCGAGCGCTTCTTGTGCCAGCCGTTCTGCTCGAGCATGCGCGCGATGTGATCGCGCTCGACCTGCGCGAGCGTGCGCGCGGCCTCGACCGGCGATGCCTGTGCGAGCTGCGGCTCGAGCTGGAGCAGCTCGGGCCCGATCAGCGAGCCGGGTGCGAGCACCACCGCGCGCTGCAGCATGTTGAAGAGCTCGCGCACGTTGCCGGGCCAGCTGTGCGTGCGCAGCCGCGCCATCGCGGCCGGGGTCACGGTCGGTGCGGCCTTGTCGAGCTCGCGCGCGGCGCGATGCAGCAGCCGATCGACGAGCGCGTCGAGATCTTCGAGGCGATCGCGCAGGGGCGGCACCTCGAGCACCACCACGCGCAGCCGGTGGTAGAGGTCCTCGCGGAAGCGGCCGGCCTCGACCTCGCGTCGCAGATCGCGGTGCGTCGACGCGATGATGCGGGCACGCACCGGACGCGACTGGCTCTCGCCCACGCGCTCGAACGTGCGCTGCTCGAGCATGCGCAGGAGCTTGGCCTGGATCTCCGGGGCGAGCTCGGCGACCTCGTCGAGCAAGAGCGTGCCCTCGCCGGCGACCTCGAGCCGACCGGGACGATCGGCGACCGCGCTGGTGAACGCGCCGCGGGCGTGGCCGAACAGCTCGCTCTCGAGCAGTCCCGAGGAGACCGCGGCGCAGTTGAGCGCGACGAACGGTGCGTCGCGGGTGGGACCCGAGGCATGCAGCGCGCGCGCGACGAGCTCCTTGCCGGTGCCGCTCTCGCCGAGCACGAGGACGGTCGCACGCGTCGGTGCGACGCGACCGATCTCGTGGAAGAGCGTGCGCATCGCGGGGCTGCGCCCGACCAGCAAGCCGTCGTCGGTGATCTCGCGCGGCACCGGGACGTCGAGGCGCCGTCGGATCTCGCGTTCGGCCACGGCGCGCGCGACCACGCGACCGACACCATCGAGATCGAGCGGCTTCACGAGGAACTCGTAGGCGCCGTGTGCAACGGCATCGACGGTGG
This sequence comes from uncultured Nannocystaceae bacterium, assembly GCA_964519175.1. GTDB lineage: Bacteria > Myxococcota_A > Polyangia > Nannocystales > Nannocystaceae > Xiheibacterium. The sequence goes on along the minus strand of CAZFKC010000079.1, from coordinate 2,805 downwards.
CTTGCATGTCGTCGCGCCCACTCATCACGACCGCGACCGGCGCCCGCGGCCCACGCGCGTGGGCCAGCAGCTCCAGCCCGTCCCCGTCGGGCAAGCCCAGATCGAGGAGCAGGAGGTCGTACTCCCGCTCGGCAAGGGCCGCGATGCCGCTCGCGACATCCCGCCGTTCATCCGCTTCATGACCCAGCGACGCGAGCAGACGCCGCAGCGTCGCGCGTAAGCCGGCGTCGTCCTCGACGAGGAGCACAGCTGCCATCGTCCAAAACATATCACGCTCGTTGCGATGGGCCGCGTGCACGATCGGGAACGTTTCGATACACGCGGGACGACCGAGCTCCTTCTCGGTCGGCGTTCGGTCGGGTCCACCGCCCATGCGACCCGAAGCCCGCGCGTCGTGCAAACGCTTGCGCTCGGCCACGGACACGGGCGCGCACGTCGTGCTACACCTTTGTCCTGCGGTGACGACCTCGCCGACCAGAGACCTGCCCGCCGAGTCGGGGGTGCCCACCGGGCTGCTCGCCGAGCGTTACCAGGCGATCAATCTGCTCGGTCGCGGTGCGATGGGCGACGTCTATCTGGCGCGCCACGTCCACGCAGGTCGCATCGTGGCGCTCAAGGTGGTGAGCGCCGACTTCGCCAGCGACCAGCGGATCTGCGAGCGCGTGCGTGCCGAAGCGCAGGCCTGTAGTGCGGCTCGCCATCCGAACATCGTCGAGGTGTTCGACGCCGGCGAGCTCGCCGACGGTCGACCGTACGTCGCGATGGAGTACCTCGAGGGTCGTCGCCTGCTCGACCTGTTCGAGAGTGAAGGCCCGCTGCCGATCGGTCGCGCGTGTCGACTCATGCTCGACGTCACCCGGGCGATCTCGGCCGCGCACAAGGTCGGCATCATCCACCGCGACCTCAAGGCCGAGAACGTGATGATCGTCGTCCGCGACGGCGTGGAGCTGCTCAAGGTGCTCGACTTCGGGATCGCGGCGGCGGTGGCTCGCGAGGGCGGACGCGCGACGATGCCGGGCATCGGCATCGGCACGCCCGAGTACATGGCGCCCGAGCAGGTCTACGGCGCCGATCCGACCCCGCGCTTCGACGTCTACGCGATCGGCGTGCTGCTCTACGAGGCGCTCACCGGCACGCTCCCGTTCACCGGCGATCAGGCCAGCGTCATCTTGCAGCGCAAGGCGACCACGCCGGCGCCTCCGGTGGCGGAGCAGCGTCCCGATCTGCCGCCCTCGCTCGCGAAGCTCATCGACGAGTGTCTCGCGCTCGACGCCGAACAACGCCCGAAGAGCGCCGACGAGATCGCACGGGTGCTCGAGAGCTTCGTCGACGAGACGGCGCCGGCGATCGCCATGCCGCCGCTCCGCCGCAAGGGCGGGCTCGTGATCACGCTCGGAGTCGCCGCTGCGGCCGCACTCGTCGCGGTGCTGGCCATGCGGCCCGCCGCGCTCAAGACCTCGGTGCCTGCGCTCGCGCGGCTCGACCGGGTCACGATGGCCGCCACGGCGCCGCCCGCCGCGCCTCCGATCGCGCCGTCGGTGGCGACGCCGGCAGAGATCGCCAAGACGTTACCCGTCGAACCCACCGCGGTGCCGAGCGAGGCCCGACCGGCGGTGGTGGCGCCCGACGATGCACGCCCGCGCAGCCCGACGAAGAGGGGCAAGACGGGCGCTGCCCTGCCCACCGTCACACCCGACAAGCCCGGGCCTCCACCCGAGGCGAAGCCCTCGGCCGCCGACGTGATCACCTCCGAGGAGTGCGTGCGGATGCGGGCCCGCGCCGACGATGCACGCCAGGCCCACGACTGGGACACGGTGCTGAGCTCCACGCAGCGCGGCGCGTGTTGGAAGACCAGCCGTGATCGCGTTCGCATGCGTGTGAAGGCCTTCCTCGAGCTGCATCGTTTCGCCGAGTGCAAGCACGCCGCCGGCTCGATCGAAGACGCCGAGATCCAACGCGACGCGAAGATCTGCGAAAAACGGATGTCCGGATGACACGTCGCCTGCTCGTTCTCTGCTTCACCTGGATCTTCCTCGTCACCGGCCTGGCGCCGGGATCGGCGTGGGCCGGCGCGCCCGCGGGCTCGAGCAAGCCCCGCTACGCCGACGTCGCGGTCGAGACGCAGAGCCTCGGCTCGGCGGGCCCCGTCGTTCGTCGGCGCGTCCGCGAGCGCGCCGACGTCGTGCTGCGCCGCGGCGGCGTGCTGCCCCCGCGCGATGCCGACGATCCGGTGATCTCGGTGACCGTGGACGAGCTCACGGGCGACGAGCCCGGCTACGTCTTCCGCGTCGAGATCCTCGTGAACGGCGTCGCCGCCCAGAAGGCGACGCCGGTCGAGTGCAGGCTGTGCACCGAGGGCGAGCTCGTCGACGCGGTCGAAGGGCGGCTCGAGCATGCGGTCGCCGATCTGCCGACCGCCGGTGGAGCCGAGGTGCCGCCGCCGCGCGTCGACCCGACGCCGCCCATCGGTCCGAAGCTCGACCCCAAGGTCGACAAGCCGCCGGGCAAGGGCATGAAGATCGCCGGCGCGACGATGCTCGGGGTCGGCGGCGCGGGGCTCATCGCGGGGGCCGTGATGGCAGCGCTCGAGCCGAAGCCGAAGTCCGGCGATCCGACCAACGAGACCAGCACGAAGAAGCCCGGCTATGCGCTGCTCGGCGTCGGTGCCGGGCTCGTGATCACCGGCGCGGTGCTGCTCATCGTCGACGCCACGCGCCGCAAGAAGCACAAGCGCTCGACCACCGCCCGCGCGCGCTAGCAGGGTGCGGAAGAACGCGAAGCGTTCTTCCGGACACCCTGCTCCGT
>CAZFKC010000078.1:42714-47935 GCA_964519175.1 uncultured Nannocystaceae bacterium | reverse complement strand
CCACGGCGGACAGCGAGCCACGACCGCCCGCGCCAGGAAGAGCGCCGGACGGCGCGACCAGAGCTCAGCTCCGGGGGTACATCCCCGAGCCCTGCGAGAAGACCCGCTCCACCGCCCCCACCCCCTCGGTCCGCTTCAGGGTCGCCACCAGCGACTCGAGCTGATCGAGGCTGTGCACGGTCGCGTAGAACGTGTTGATCGCGCGCTCGCCATCGCCGATCGCGCGGCAGTTCGCCTGCTTGATGTTGACGCCGTGGTGGGAAAACGCGCGGCTCATCTCCGCCAGCAATCCCAGGGTGTTGGCGGTGCGGACCTCGAGTGTCACTGGACAGTCGAGCGCGAGGTTCGGCTCCCACGCGAGGTGCACGCGGCGCTCGCCGATCTGCTCGAGCGCCTCGGGGCACCCCTGCACGTGCGCGACGATGCCCTTGCCCGCCTCGAAGAAGCCGATGAGCGGATCGCCGGGCACCGGCGAGCAGCACGGCGCGAGCTGGATCATCCCGCGACTGCCGCCGCGGCCCTCGACGCGCTCGCGCGTGACCACGATCGGCGCGGTCGGCTTCGCGCCGAGCGTCTCGCCGCCGGCGGTCTTCGGCCGCGCCGTCATGCGCCGGAGCATGCGGACGAACAGCCCGCTCTCCTCCCCGCCCGGGCTCGGCGCGCTCGGGCTCGGCGCGAGCTTGTCGGCGAGCGCGGCCGGAGCGATCTGCCCGGCGCCGATCGCCTCGTACATGCCGTCGTCGACGGTCTCGCGCGGCAGCCCCATCGCCTCGGCCTGCTCGGCGAGCGCGCCCGCGTCTTCGAGCGGCTTGAGCGGCACGCCGCGGCTCTCCAGCTCCTGCTCGAGCAGGCTGCGCCCGAGGGCCCGCAGCCGCTTGCGCTCGCGCTGCCGCAGGAACTGCTTGATCTTCGCGCGCGCCCTCGAGCTCACGCACATCTTCAGCCACTCGTCGCGGGGCTCGACCGCGTCGTTGGTGAGGATCTCGACGGTGTCGCCCTGCCGCAGCCGGTAGCGCAGCGGCACGAGCTGTCCGTTCACCCGCGCACCCGTACAGTGCATGCCGACGTCGGTGTGGATCGCGAACGCGAAGTCGATCGGCGTCGAGCCCTTGGGGAAGGTCTGGATGTCGCCGCCCGGCGTGAACACGTAGACCTCGTCGGCGAACAGGTCCGCCTTCACGGCCTCGATGAACTCGCCGGGATCCGAGACGTCCTGCTGCCAGTCCATCAGCTGGCGCAGCCACGCGAGCCGGCGCGCCTCGTTGCCGAGCGCGTGGTCGAGCTCGAACTCGGCCACGATGCCGCGCTCGGCGACCGCGTCCATGCGCTTCGAGCGGATCTGCACCTCGAGGCGGTTGCCGAGCCGATCGATGACGCTCGTGTGCAGCGCCCGGTAGTGGTTCGGCCGGGGCAGCGCGATGTAGTCGCGGAAGCGGCCGGGGACCGGCTGGAAGTGGGCGTGGAGCTGCCCGAGCGCCGCATAGCAGCCGCCGCGATCGGCGGTGACGATCTGATAGGTGACCACGTCGGAGAGCTGGTCGAGCCCGCGGCCCTGGGCGGCGAGCGACTGCTGCACCCGGTAGGCCGCACGCAGCGAGGCGCGGACCTCGACGGCGCCCAGCTCCGGCGGCCACGCGGTGACGTCGCCGTCCTCGAGCTCGCAGGCGCTGTTGTCGAACGCGGCGCGGAGGCTGGCCAGCCCCTCGTCGATCATCGCGCGGTCCTCGAGCACGGCCGCGATGTCGGCCTTCGTGGCCGCGAACGCGGCCGGCTCGAGGTACGAGAACGACAGGTCCTGCAGCTCGCGCTGCACGACCTCGATGCCGAGCCGCCCCGCCAGCGGCGCGTAGATCTGCATCGTCTCGCGGCTGATCCGCTCCTGCTTGTCGCGCGGCATGTGCTCGAGCGTCCGCATGTTGTCGAGCCGGTCGATCAGCTTGACCAGCAGCACGCGGATGTCCTGGCTCATCGCCACCAGCATCTTGCGGAAGCTCTCCGCCTGCTGCTCCTGGCGCGACAGGTACGGCACCTTGCCGAGCTTGGTGACGCCGTCGACGATGTTCGCGACCTCGCGGCCGAACAGCTCGGTCAGCTCGTAGACGGTGTGCTCGGTGTCCTCGACGACGTCGTGCAGCAGGCCCGCGGTCACCGTGGCGGCGTCGAGCCCGAGCTGCGCGAGCATCCACGACACCCGCACCGGGTGCACGTAGTAGGCCTCGCCGCTCTTGCGGCGCTGGCCCGTGTGGGCCTTCATGCCGAGGTCGAAGGCGCGCTCGATGGCCTCGGTGTCGCTGCCCGGGTGGCGGCGCAGCACCTCGGCCGAGATCGCCGCGCGGGCACTGCCGTCCTCGAGCTCGCGCTCGGAGATCATCGCGGTGCGCAGCATCGCCGACGGCTCGCCGAGCTCGTCGACCGGGGTGGGCACGCCGGGCTCGGCCGGCCCCGAGGCGCGCAGGCGCGACGCATCCGGCCGCACGACCGAGTCGGCGGCGTTGCTGCTGCGCGCCTCCGCGACCGCCGGGGCCTCGCTCATCGCAGCAGCTCTTCCTGCCCCGACAGCACGCCGTCGGCGAGCGCACGCAGGCGCGCCGTGGTGTGCTGGGTGGCCACGTAGATCGCGCGCAGCGCGTCGTAGGCCCGCTCGAGGTCGTCGTTCATCACGAGGTAGTCGTACTCATGGTAGTGCCGCAGCTCCTCCTGGGCGACCCGCAGCCGGCGGTCGATGACCTCGGGCACGTCGGTCGCGCGGCGGCGCAGGCGCTCGGCGAGCGCACCGATGGAGGGCGGCAGGATGAACACGCTCACGACGTCGGCGGGGAAGCTCTGGCGCAGCTTGCGGCCGCCTTGGTAGTCGATGTCGAAGAGCAGGTCGCGCCCGTCCTCGAGCGCCTCGCGGACGAGCTTCGCCGCGGTGCCGTACATGTTGCCGTGCACCATGGCGTACTCGGCGAACTCGTCCTTCGCGATCATCTCCTGGAAGTCCGGCGAGTCGACGAAGTGGTACTCGACGCCGTTGGTCTCGCCCGGCCGCGGCGCGCGGGTCGTGTAGGAGACGCTGAACTCGAGCCGGCGGAACTCCTCGCGCAGCCGGTTGCAGAGCGTGGTCTTGCCGGCGCCCGACGGCGACGAGACCACGAGCAGGACCCCACGGGGCGACGCGTCACTCGACATTGCTCACCTGTTCACGAATGCGCTCGATGGTGCCCTTGGCGTCGATCACGATCCCGGCGGCCACGTGGCTGCCGATCTTACTCCCGATCGTGGTGATCTCGCGCAAGAGCTCCTGCGCGACGAACTCGAGGGTGCGGCCCTGGCCCGAGCTGGCCGGGGCCGCGAGGGTCTCGTCGATCCGGACCAAGTGCATGTCGAGCCGGGCGAGCTCCTCGGCGACGTCGCTCTTGGCCGCGAGCAGCGCGACCTCGTGGGCGAGCCGGGTCTCGTCGAGCGTCGCGCCGCCGGCGTCGGCCAGCAGCTCGCGGACGCGCTGGGTCAGCCGCTCGGAGGTGCGGGTGGGCTCGGCGGCGGCGAGCGCCGCGATGCGCTCGACCTGTGCGCGCAGCTCGGCGGCGAGCGCCGCGAGCACGCGCGCCAGCGCCTCGCCCTCGCGCATGCGGAAGTCGGCGAGCTGATCGAGGGCCTGCTCGACGAGCTCGTCGAGGAACGGCGGCGGCTCGGGCAGCTGCGCCTCGGTGGTCGCGGCGCGCGAGGGCGTCGCGAGAAAGCGCAGCAGTTCCACCGCGCTCGGGGGCGATAGCTCGAGCTGTTCTCGAGCCGCGATCGCGGTGAGCTCCGCGGTCGCGCGCAGCACCGCGAGCGCGCGCGTCCGATCGATCCCCATCGCACCGAGCACGCCCTCGCCCTGCTCGGTCGGCGCGGCGTGCTGGCGCAGCGCGAGCGTCAGCTCGATGCGGCCGCGACCGAAGCGGGCCTCGAGCCGGCCGCGCAGCGCATGCTCGAGCTTCGCACCGAACGGCTGACGGATGCGCACGTCGAGGTGGCGGCCGTTCACCGAGCGCACCTCGACGTCGAGCTGCGTGGGCGCCTCGTGGCCGGGCATCGCGCGGGCGGCCGCGCCGAATCCCGTCATGCTGCGCACAGGCATCGGGTCGCCGAGGCTACCGCAACCCGCCGGGATTGGCCTATGCTCCGCGCGCCGTGCCCGTCACGTCGATCGCGCTCGCGCTCTCGCTCGCCGCACCGGCGACGGCCGAGGGCGAGCCCGCGAGCGCACCCGCGCCCGCGACTGCGCCTGCGCCCGCCACGACGCCGGCACCCGGCGGTGACGCGGCGGCCAGCGGCACGCCGGCACCGGCCGGATCCGCGGCGGCGCCCTCGGTCGGCAACGCCAACGCGGCGCGGCGCCGCGATCGGCTCGCGAAGTTCGGGCGCGAGGGCAAGTCGCAGGCGCGTCGGTTCATGATCGGCCTCGGCGGCGTGCTCATGCAGACCGCGCCCTTGCGGGTGCGTGCGGTCTACCTCGATCCGCGCGACGTCGGTCGCAGCGTCGCGCTCGGGGGGCTCGGGTTGTTCGCGCGCTTCCGGCCGCGCCCGATCGTCGGCCTCGATCTCGACGTGCGCTCCGGTTCCGTCCGGTATCGCCGCAGCGATGCCGACGTCTCGGTCTCGCAGGATCAGGTGGTCGCGGAGCTCGGCGCGCTGCTCTACCTCGGGCGCGGCGAGATCGCCCAGTTCGCGCTGTCGTCCGGCGTCGGTGGGATGTACCAGCTCGCCCGCTACGAGGCGTTCGCGTCCACGGGTCGCCAGGCGTGGGGCTCGGCGCTCTTCCGCGTCGGCGCCGAGGCAGAGTTCCTGCTCAAGCGCATCGCGATCGTGTTGTCGTTCCGCACCTACGGCGTCGTGACACCGCGGGATCGCGTACGCAATCGCGGTGCGCTGCTCGAGGCCGCGTCCGAGGAAGCGCATCGCGCTCCGGTCGCTGGCTTCGCGACGATGCTGATCGGCACGGCGGGCATCGCCTACCGCTTCTAGCCGGCCTTGCCGGGCGCCTTCGCGGGCGTCGCTTCGGCGTCGAACTTCGCGAGCAGTCGCTCGATGCCGCGGTACCGCAGCGGGTCGTCGTCCTCCGACATCCCGGGCACGGTGCCAGCGGGCGGGGTCGGCAGGATGAGCGTGAGCAAGACGATCCAAACGTGCATTCGCGGCCTCGTGGTGTGGGTTGCCGGCGCACTATGGCAATCCCCGACCACGCACACAAAAAAAA
>CAZFKC010000078.1:31225-42614 GCA_964519175.1 uncultured Nannocystaceae bacterium | reverse complement strand
GTGGTGTGGGTTGCCGGCGCACTATGGCAATCCCCGACCACGCACACAAAAAAAAGGAGATCTCCTCCACCCGCATCGATCGATCACGGCGCGACGGATGCGGATGCACGGAAGCAGTCGGTGAGCGCCGAAGGAGGAGGACGCCGACGGCGACCGACTTCTTCGAGCGCCCGCCGCACAGCGGCGGCGGCCGCTCTTGCGGCCGGGGGTAGCTACGAGCGAGTCGAGCCCAGAGGGCTCGACTCGCGCCGGAGCGTAGGGGCGAGAGCCCCTGCGATCGATCACGGCGGCCAGCTCTCGGCGGCCGCGAGCGACAGTCGATCCAAGCGCGGCAGATCATCGACGAGCTCGAGGTGCTCGATGCGCCGACTCGCGAGCATGATCTCGCTCGGAGCGAAGAGCACGCTCACCGCCTGCAGCGCGGCGAGCCGCTCCGAGATCCGCGCGAGCGCAGCCGTACGCGCGCTGCGATCCGCCGCCGCACGATACGCGTCGAGCGCGGCATCGAGCTCGGCATCCGCGACCCCCGGCACGTTGAGCGCGCCCTTGCTGTGGAAGTAGGGATGCAGATCCGCCTCCGCGGGCAACGACAGCCGCGCGAGCGCGACGTCGAAATCGCCGCGGCGCATCAGCCCGAACAGGTACGCGAAGCTGGCCGTCACCTGCGGCACCTGGACGCCGAGCTTCTGCCAGCTGCGCTTCAACGCGTCGGCGGTCGCCCCCGACGCGCCGCCGCTGCCGTCCCACATCAAGACGATGCGCAGCGCCGTACGTCCGTGCCGACGGAGCCCGCGATCGATGCGCCAGCCGAGCGCATCGAGCTGGGTCGCGGAAGCGGCGGCCGCCGTCGCGTCCGCGGTCGCATCGGGGCGCGCGAGCAGCCCGAAGCTGCCCCAGTCCGCCGCGGCCTTCGCCTCGTGCAGCGCTTCGAGATCGATCTCGACCGGCGCGAGCACGTCGACCGGCGCGCGTGCGAGGACCGGCGGCATCGTGTCGCGCTGCTGCGCCATCGCGATCCGCGGCAGCGCCTGATCGAGCGCCGCCCGCAGCTTCGCGGACGCCTGCGGCCCGCGCCGCAGGTTGTACATGAGCAGATCGTAGCGCGCCGGCGTCAGCGTCCATGCGGTGAAGCGCGCGGCCATGCCGGGCTTGCCGAGCTCGCGCGGCACGAACGAGGCCGGCAGGTCGGCGAGCACGTGCACGTCGCCGCGACGCAGCCGCACGAGCGCAGCGGCGGCATCGGGCACGGCCTCGAGCCGCAGCTGCTCGACCCCGGGCGCGCGCATCGAGTCGGGCGCGCGCTCGAGCAGGATGTGCTCGCCGTCGAGCTCGCGCACGCGCATCGGCCCGGTGCCGATCGGCGCCTTGCCGAACGCGGCACCGTTGCCGCGCCGCTTGCCCTTCGGGATCACCTTCATCGCGCTGATGCGCTCGAGCACCAGCGGGTCGCCGCGCTCGAGCTCGACGTGCACCCACCGGCCCGGGTCCGCCGGCGCGGCCATCGAGGCCGGCGGCCCGTCGACCAGCTCGACCTTGCGCAGCTCGTGCAGCCCGTGACGCATGCGCAGGGCATCGCGCCGCGGGTCGAGCCAGGCCCCGAGCGAGTCCTGCACGTCCTCGGGATCGACGGTCGAGCCGTCGTGGAAGCGCAGCCCCGGCCGCAGGTGACACCACGCGTGCTTCGGCGCCGGCTCGGCGCTCGTGCGGCAGTCGTCGGCGATCGCGGGCTCGACGAACGGCGCGGTGTCCCCGGCCCGTCGCGTGAGCCCCTCGAAGACGAGATCGTCGACGATGCGCTGCGCCCAGGGATCGAGATCGGCGAATGGATCGAGCGTGTCGGGGATCCGCCGCAGCGCGACCACCAGCGGCTCGATCGCCGCGGGCGGCCGCTCGGGCTCGCCGGCGATCGAGCGCCCGCGCAGACCGGTCTCGTCGCCCCCGCGTTCACCGCAGCCGGGCGCGATGGTCGACACGCCGAGCACGACGAGCGCCGCGACCCCGCGCCGAGCCCGTTGCCGAGCGCGCCGCCAGCCGCCGCCGCCGCGCGTCGCCGCCTCGCCCTCGACGATTCTGCCCGCGCCCGCCGTCTCGCTCGCACGCCGCATCGGCTCGCCTCGTGCCCGCCCCGGGGCAGCTCGTCCACCGCGCACGCCTTCGGCGTACCGCAGCCGCCCGGCTCTTGAAAACCGCGCCTTGGCCATGGTACCAACGCGGCGAGCTTGCAAACGACTCTGCCGGCGAGCGCCCACCCTCTCGCGACCCTCCGCGTCGCGGACCCGCCGAGCGGAGACCGGGGTGTCCCCACGGCCCTTCGGGCCTGAAAGCCGTCCACCCGCCATGACCCACACCCGCTTCGCGCTCGCCACCGTGCTCGTGCTCTCGATCTCCGGATGCGAGAAGCCCAAGGCCGAGGAGCTCAAGTCGGAGGAGACGAAGGACGAGGCGCCGGCGACCAACATCAAGGTCGACCTGCCCCCGTCCCCGAACTTCGACGAAGGCAAGGCCCCCGAGCAGTGGGAGGACGGGTCGTTCTCGATCTACGGCCTCCGCGGCAAGCTCGACGAGAACGTGAAGGCCGGCGAAGGCGGCAAGGAAGTCCAGGTCAAGGGCTGGGTGCAGGAGATCTACGTCGCGCCGCCGTGCCCCGAAGGCGAGGTCTGCGCGCCGCCCAAGCAGCCGCACATCTGGATCACCGACAACCAAGGTGAGCAGGGCAAGAAGCGCGCGATGATGGTGGTGAACTACCGGTTCCAGATCCCGGAGTTCCAGGCCAAGATGTGGAAGGACGCGACGCCGATCGTCCTCGAGAAGGACAAGCGGTACACGTTCCTCGGCAAGTTCAAGCAGTTCTCGGACACGGGCTTCTCGTACGACCGCGGCCTGCTCGAGTTCGTGGCGTACAAGCCGCTCGACCCGGCCACCGGCGCCGAGTCGGCCGCGTGGGTCTACCCGCCCGGCGCGCCGTGGCACCCGATCGCGATCGCCGAGCAGGAGAAGCAGAACGCCGAGCTGGCCGAGAAGGCCGCGGGCTCTGCCGTGAAGCAGGCGCCGACGGATCCTGCCAAGGGCAAGTAGAGCGCGAAGCGCTCTACTTACCCTTCCGTGCCCGTGCCCGTGCCCGTGCCCGTGCCCGTGCCCGCGCCCGGCCCGAGCGCATAAAACCAAGGCTCCCCGCGCACGCGCGCCCAGCCGCCCCCGACCTCGAGCACGTACGGCTCCCCGGCCCGAGGCTCGATGGAGAGCACCATCGTCGGCGCCCCCGCGGGCGCCCCGACCACCAGCCGCACGGTCCGCAGCTCGCCGAGCGCGTCGAGCCGCCGCGCGAGCTCCCCGAGCGGCTCGCCGTCCTCCCGCACGAGCCGCCCGTCCTCCCGCCGCAGCCGCACCACGGGCGCACCCTCGCCGCCCTCGCGCACGCCGAACGCGATCGCGTCTTCGACCGCCCGCTGCAGCGGCGCATCGACCAGCAGATCCGAGCCGAGCGCGCGACAGGTCCCGTCGTCGAGCCGAGCCGCCCGCCCCTGCCCGACCCGCGCGATGCAGCCGTCCCAGAGCGCGACGGAGATCGCCTGCTCGCGCGCCTCGCCGGGCACGAGCTCCACCCGCACGGTGCGCTCGGGCTCCCCCGGCGGCGTCTCGACCCACGCCTGCGCGCGCGCGCTGCCGATCTGCGCGAGCAGATCCTCCACGCGTTGCTCGTCGAGCACCGCATCGCCCTCGGGGTGCGCGGGCGCGTCGAGGCGCCACACCCCGAGATCGAGGTGCACGCTCTGCCGCACTGCGGCGGGCCCCGAGATCTCCAGCGCCCGCGCGCTGCCGGGCGGCAGCGCAGCGAGCTGACGCTCGGTGAAGCTGTCGGCCGAGAAGGCCAGCTCGACCGGCAGCGCGACCGCGAACGCGGGCTCGTCGTCGCGGGCACACTGCGCGGTGCGATCGAGCTGTGCGCACCGCAGCACGAGCGCGACGGTGCTGTCGGTCTCGATGCGCAGCTGCACGGTGGGCGCGAGCGGACCGGTCGTCTGCTCGCGATCGATGCGGGCCTCGTGCAGCGCCTCGTACCAGCGGAACACCTCGGGCTCCGGCACGCTCGTCACCTCGGCGCGGCCGTCGACGTCGCGCTCGATCACCCAGCCGCCGCCCTCGCGACGCAGCCGCGCGCGCACCGGTGCGAGCTGCTCGATCGCCAGCACGCGGCCGTAGGCGTGCGGGGCCAGCCGCGGCTCGAGCCAGTCGGTCGGTGCGCCCTCGCCGAGCGGCAGCGGCCACGGCTCGGCGATGCGCGCGTCGATGCAGCCCGCGCGCCCGAGCCCGCGATCGACGACGACCTTGCCGGGCGCGCCGTCGCACGGCCCCGCGAGCCACAGCGCGACCTCGCCCCCTTCGGCCATGCCCAGCCGCACCCACGGCGCCGCGCTGCGATCGGCCGCGCGCTCGCTCCACGGATCGAGCCGCGCCGCCAGCAGCCGCCCCAGCCTCGCCTCGACCGCGGGCCCCGACAGCATCGCGGTGCCGGCCGGCCCGCGCGCGCGCCAGATCGCGTCGAGCCCCCGCTCGAGCTTCGCGTCGCCCAGCTCGATCGCCACCACCTCGCGCGGATCGGCGACCCACGGCCGCCGCGCGACCCAGGCCTCGGCGTGCTGCGCCGCGATGTCGCCGAGCTCGCGCTCGATCACCCACGGCGCGTCCTCCTCACCGGCCAGCGCCCCGTAGAGCCCGACCCCGTCCGGCGTCGCGCGTCCGACCAGCAGCTCGACCCGCGTATCGCCGAACGCGATCGCGATGCGCCCACCCTCGCCGAGCCCCGCCTCGGTCTCGCTCGCCGCCGCACGCAGGCTCGTCGCCGCCCGCAGCGAGCCCCACAGCCCGTCGAGCGCGTCGGGATCCGCGGGCCCGACCAGCTCGCCGTCCTGCCAGACCCACGCGCCCGGGGCCGAGCCGTCGGGCAGCGCCTCGATGCGCACGCTCGCCGCCCCACCCTTCGTGATCGCGAGCCGCAGATCCGTCGGCACGCCCTCGGGCAGCGAGGGCAACAGCCGCGTGGCGGCGCTCTTGCTGGACACGTACGCGGGCCCGCTGCCCTCGCCCTGCCACGGATCGCCGTGCACGAGCGCGATCGCGGCGAGCGCAGCGATCGCGAGCGCCCACGTGCCGGGTCGCACCCTCATCGTCGCCGCCTCCACAGCACCCAGACGCCGAGCGCGATCGCGAAGCCCGGCAGCCCCACGAGGCAGACCAGGGTCATGCGCTGCAGCTGCTCGGGCACGAGCACGAGCTTCACGTGCTCGCGCGAGCGCGCCTCGATGCCGAGCAGGATGCGGCGATCGACGAGCCAGCCGATCGCGTTCGTGACGAGATCGCGGCCGCGATCGTAGACGACGTCGTCGCGCAGGAACGCATTGAGCGCGAACTGATCGGAGCCCACCACGACGACGCGCGAGCTACCGCGCTCGCCGGCGGCGACGATCGGGATCGGGCCCTCGCGATCGGCACCGTCGCCGCGCTCCGGCACGAGCCCCCGCCCGAGCCCCGCGAGGTCCGACTCCGCCCAGCCGTCCTCGCCGACCGAGAGCAGCGGCACGGGCTCGCTGCCCTCGCCCGCGCCCAGCTCGAGCTCGCGCACGAGCACCATGGAGACCGGCTGACCGACGAGGCTCTTCACCGCCGGGTGCTCGCCCCAGCCCTCCTGCAGCGTGAACGTGAGCCACGGCGTGCCGCCGGGCAGCTCGTGCGGATCGACGACGATGCGCCGGCCCATGCCGATGCCGTAGCGGGCGAGCAGCGGCTCGAGCCCGTGCTCGGCGAGCTCGGCCTTGCCGGGCAAGAGCACCGCGCCGGCCAGCACCAGCAGATCGCCGCCCGCCTCCGCGTACGCCGTGATCGCGGCGACGTGCGCCGAGGGCAGCGCACCGGAGGGCCCCGCGACGACGACGAGCGTGCAGTCGGAGAGCCCGTCCTTCGCGTCGAGATCGGCGAGCACGACCTCGAGGTCGCGCGCGCGCAGCAGATCGGCGAAGTGCGCGTACCCGGCGTAGGGCTCGAGGCTGTCGATCGCCGGCTCGCCGTGGCCCTGCGTGATGCACACGCGCACGTCGACCGGATCGGCGACCTCGACGAACGCGCGCAGCAGCGCTTCCTCGCCGCGGAACTCCTGCACGCGCGGCCCGGTCTGCGCGACCTCGGCACCCGTCGCGTACACCACGAGCTCGTCGGGCCGCACGTGGGCGCGGCGCTCCTGCGTGCCCGCGCCCGCGCGCACGAGCACCACGCCGTCGGCGAGCTCGCGCCCCGCGAGCCCGAACTGCTGGGCGAGCTGCTCGGCCTGCTGGCGATCGCGATCGGGGTCGACCTCGGAGACGCGCAGCTGTGGCGAGGCCTCGGCCATGCGCCGCAGCACCTCGCGCACCTCGGCGGCGACCGGGTTCGCCCGGCCGGCGCCGATCGTCGCCGGGATCATCACGCGCACCTCGATGGGGCGATCGAGCGTGGCCAGCACCTCGCGCGCGCGATCGGAGAGCGCGTACACGCGGCCCGCGGTCCAGTCGTCGCGCGTCGCGTGCCGGCTGCCCCACCACGCGACGTGCACGCAGACGATCGCGGCCAGCGCCCACCGGATCGTGCGCTGCAGATCACGGCGGGGATCGACGACCAGCGCCGCGCCCCACAGACACACGACCACGAGCGCGCCGTGGATCCACGGCCAGCGGCCGTCGACGATGCCCTGCGCGAGGTCCTGCATCATCGCGAGCAGGCTGGTCTGCTCGAGCAGCTCGGCGAGCCGCGGCGACTCGACCTCGGGCGCCAGCAGCCCGAGCAGCAGCAGCATCGTGCACGCGACGAACGTCGCGATCGCGGCGCCGAGCTGCGATCGCGACGCCGCGCTCGCGAGCAGCCCGATCGCGAGGAAGCTCGCCCCCGCGAGGCCGGTGCCGAGGTAGCCGGCGAGGATCGGCCCGGGATCGGGCGCGACCTGGGCCCCGCGCAAGAGCAGGTAGAACGCGCCGGTGGGCAGCCACAACAGCACGTAGAAGCCGAGCGCACCGAGGTACTTGCCGAGCACGAGCTGGGCCGGCGAGACCGGTGCGGTGAGCACCGCCTCGAGCGTGCCGGCGCGGCGCTCCTCGGCGACGAGCCGCATCGACACCGCCGAGCAGATCGCGACGACCGGCAGCCAGAAGATGAAGAAGCTGCCGCCGAAGTAGTACTGCATGACCGGCCCGGGCGCCGCGAGCGGATCGTTCAGCACGCGCAGGAGCAGCGCGAAGTCGTAGCCCTGCTGCAGCAGGAACAGCGTCGCGACGACGTAGCCGAGCGGCGTGACGAACAGCGAGAGCAGCTCGCGTGCTGCGATCGCCCACGTGCCGCGGAGCCACTCGGTCATCCGCGCGCTCCTGCGGCGTCGCGATCGATCTGCGCGCCGGTGACCTCGGCGAAGCGCTGCTCGAGCCGCGTGCGCCCGGGCACCAGCGCATGCACGACGGCGCCGGCGCGGGCACACGCGGCCCCCAGCGCGCCGCGCAGCTCCGCGTCGCTCGTCGCACCGCCGGGCAGCTCGATGCGGGCGCGCGCGCGACCGTCCTGGGTGCCGATCGCGGCGGCCGACGGCGCCGCGAGCCCGAGCGCCACGCAGGCCTCGTCGACGATCGTGCGCAGCCGCTCGCCGTCGCCGTCGATCTCGAGCTCGACGTGCGCGGCCGCGAGCGCATCGGCGAGCGGAGCATCGAGCACCGCCTTGCCGGCCGACAGGATCACCACGCGATCGCAGAGCGCCTCGACCTCCGCGAGGATGTGCGAGCTGAACACGAGCGTCTGCCCGCCGCCGAGCTCGCGAAGCATCGCCCGGATCTCGCGGATCTGGTTGGGGTCGAGCCCGACGGTGGGCTCGTCGAGCACGAGCAACGGCGGTGCCCCGAGCAGCGCGTCGGCGAGCCCGACCCGCTGTCGATAGCCGCGCGAGAGCTTGCCGATCGCGACCTCGAGCACGGCGGCGAGCCCGGTGAGCTCGGCGACGCGCCGCACTTCCTTGGCCAGGTCGCGGCGACGCACGCCCTTCAGCCGCGCGCGGAACTCGAGCTGCTCGCGCGCGCGCAGCTCGGGATAGAGCGGCACGAGCTCGGGCATGTAGCCGACGCGTCGGCGCACCTCGAGCGAGTCGGTGACGACGTCCTTGCCCGCGACCTCGACCTTCGCACCGCTCGCCTCGGCGCCGATCGGCAGGAAGCCGCACACGATGCGCATGAGCGTGCTCTTGCCGGCGCCGTTCGGACCGAGCAGCCCGAGCCGCTCGCCGGGCGCGACGAGGAACGACACGTCGTCGAGCGCACGCCCTTCGGCGCCGGGGTAGCGATGGGAGAGCCGCTCGATGCGGAGCGAAGCGGGCGCGGACATCGGGTCGCGGGCAGCCGGGGTCAGTCGGCGAGCGCCTTGGTGGCCCCCGCCGCGGGCGTCGCGTCGGAGCCGGGCGCGGCCGGCGGATCGGATACCGCATCGGCCGGCGCCTTGCCCGACCCGACGTCGAGCCCCGAGGGCGGCGGCGGCGGTGGGGCGGCGCCCTCGGCGGGCGGGGCGTCGAGCTTGGTGTCGACGGGGTCCCGCTCGATCTCCGCGAGCGCCCAGGTGATCGCCTCGCGCACCTCGGGGTCCTTCTCCTTGCCGAGCACCGTGGTGAGCCGCGGCCTGTAGCCGACGAAGCGGTGGGTGCCCATCGCCCCCACGATCGCGGCGCGGACCTTCGCCTCCGGCTCCTGCTCGAGCGCGTAGAGCAAGGCGAATGCCGTGCCGACGTCGGCGGCGACCGCCAGGAATTCCGCACACGCGACGCGCTCCTCGATCGAGACTCTGTAGGCGTCCCCGCGTTTGAGCGTGAGCCCGTCGATGAGCGCGCGGCGGCGGACCTCGTAATCCGCGTATGCCTTCGCACCGCCGTCGGCATTGCCGGCCTTGATGCGGAGCTCGCCGAGGATCAGGTACTGCTCGAGGTCGTCGGGTGCGAGCTCCACCGCCTTCAGCTGGGCCTCGGCCCCGGCGGCGTACTCGCCCTGCTTCGCCAGCGCCCGCACGAGCGCCATGCGGAGCTCGGCGTCGTCGGGCACGAGCTGGCTCGCGCGGCGGTAGGCACCCGCGGCCTCGGCCCAGCTCCCGCGCTCGAAGTGGATGGCGGCCAACAGGGCCGCCGCATTCGCCTGCAGTGGCACGCTCTTCGCGTCGCTGCTCATCGAGCGCAGCTCGCGGGTCAGCGCCGCGAAGTCGCCCTTGCCGAAGCCCTTGGGATCGGCCTCGAACTGGGCCTTGAGCTCCAGGTAGCGCCCCGCGAGCGCGTCGTCGTCGACCGGCGCCTTCGCATCGGCGGCCGCCTTTGCATCGGGCGTCGTCGCGGCGACGGGCGGCGTCATGGACGGCCCCGTCGATGCATCGCCGCCGCCACATGCGGCCACAAAGGCGAGCAGCATGCTCGCGATCGCCCCAGTGCACCGTGCGCGTCCGAATGGCCCAGCCCCGCGGCAGCGTTGGACGAAGGTCTCGGTCGGCGTCGCAGCGCTCATCGGCGGTTCATCGGTCACGGGCAGGTTGCCACAGACACGGGGTTGTGCATACGCTGCCAATGTCGGGTTTGTTCGGAGTCTCGTGCTGAGTCTGCGGTCCATCGGTGTCCTGATCGTGCTCGCGGCCCCTATGGCCTGCGGACAAGCGGGCGACCCTGCGGTTCCGTGCGAGGCGCTGGATCTCGGCGAAGCGCGCTCCGGCATGGTGGCGTCGTCGGCCGAAGCGCCGGTGCTCGTGCTGTCGGACTCGCCGCGGCCGTTCGTCATCCTGCGCAGCTGGGACGACGATCTCGCGGCGTGGACCCACCGCCGCGAGTACCTCGACCGCGTCGAGAACCGCAAGCGGATCTGCGACGGCGAGACCTGTCGCGATCTCATCGATCCGATCGAGCCGGGCAGTCGGGTGCTGCTCACCGGCTCCGGCCGCTACGTGGTCGCGATCGACTTCGGAACGCCGGCGGCGTTCCGCTCGTGGCGCGTGCGCGACGACGGCGAGCTCGATCCGGGTGCCAAGCTGACGCTCGAGCGCGAGGGGCCGAACCAGCTGCTCGCGAGCCTGCGCGACAGCGACACCGTGATCGTCCGCGACGCCACCCCGGCGCGTCGACTCCGTGCGGTCAACCCGATGTCGGGGACGTACGCGAGCGAGGACGAGCTCGCGCCCGGCATGAACCTGCTGCTCGTCGCCGTCGGCAACCGCCACGTCGTCGGCCGCGAGGTGCTGGACGACACCCACGAGCGACTCGTGCTCGTGCCCGTCGATCGCGACGAAGGCGACCTGCGCGAAGCGACGCCGCTCGTAGTCGCGCCCGCGTTCTCGCAGGTCGAGCTCACGGCCGACGATGGCCACGTGATCGCGACCTCCGGCGAGGGCGAGGATGCCGAGACGTTCGTGTTCGACGTGGCCACCGGCGCGCTGCTCGATCGCTTCCTCGGTGCCGTCGTCACCGGCGCCCACAAGCTCGAGTCGATGTCGGGCATGCGCGCCAGCTCGCCCGACGGCAGCCACGTCGCCTATCGCACGCCGAGCGGTGCGCTCGCGCTCCGCGATCTCGAGTCGGCCAGCTCCTGCCTCGTGCGCAGCTCGAGCGCCGGCGACCACAACCTCGCCGGCTTCGCGGCCGACGGCATGCTCTACCTGCAGGCCGATGCCGACGTCTCCAACAGCCACCTGTTCGCGTTCGACACCCGCGAGCGACGCTTGACCGCGCTCGATCCCACCGACGCGCGCGGCCATCACCTCGCCGGCGTCCCGTCGCGGCTCGCCGATCGGCGCAAGCCGTGGGCGATCGGCGTCCGCAACGGCACCTACTCCGCGCTGCAGGGCGACGCGCCCGCGCTCGGCATCGGCGCGCAGGCGCCCGTGTTCGTGCCGCGCGACGACGACGGGCTGTGGATGGCCGACGTGCGCCGCGGCGACTCGTCGCGTCAGGTCTCGCTGCGCCGGCTGGTGCCACGGCGCAGTCCGAGCGGACGCGGCCTCGACTTCGGCGACGTCGACGGCCGCGATGGGCTCGTGCAGGTCGACGACCTGCACGGCGACGACATCGGCAAGACGCTCGCGACCCTGTTCCCGAGCGAGCGCCCGTGCCTGGCCACCGGTGCCCCCGGCGGGTGGGCGTACCAGTGCGGCGGCAATGCGACGAACGAGTTCATGGCCGTCGCGCCGATGCCGTCGACGGAGAACCCCGGCGACGGCATGACGGACTCCGAGGTCCCGGATCCGTCCGACTCGAAGCCCCCGCAGGACGGCGAGAAGTAGCGGCTCAGCTCGACGGCGGCCTCGAGTGCGTCGCAGCGGCTCAGCTCGGCGGCGCCTCGGGTGCGTCGCAGCGGCTCAGCTCGGCGGC
>CAZFKC010000078.1:0-31125 GCA_964519175.1 uncultured Nannocystaceae bacterium | reverse complement strand
CCTCGGGTGCGTCGCAGCGGCTCAGCTCGGCGGCGCCTCGGGTGCGTCGCAGCGGATCTGGGCGGGATACGTCTCGAGCACGGTGCAGTGCTCGGGGGCGCAGGCGGCCACCTTGCAGGCGGTCTCGGCGTCGGCGTAGCAGCAGCTCTCGTGCTCGTACGCGCAGCCTTCGGCGCGGCCGTTCCACGGGGTGCCGACGCCACCGCAGGGTGGCGGTGGCTCGGTCGTGCCGGCCGTGGCGGTGCCCGGCGCCGGCGTGCCCGTGGCCGCACCGTCGGTGCCGGGTCGATGCGCGCGCGAGCCCGTCGCGCCCTGCCGGCACGCGGCCGCAGCGAGCGTGACGAGCACGATGCCGAGGATGCGCACGCGCCCCACCTGGCGCAGCATATCGCCGTGGGCAGGCGCGGGAAAGCGACGAGCTGGGTGCGTGCGACGCCGATCGTGCTCGCGCTCGCGTGCGGCCCGCGGGTCGTCGAGGACGACGGCGGCCACGCGCTCGAGAGCGGTCCGGCCGAAGGCCCGGCGACGAGCGGCGACGCGCCGGAGTGCACGCACCAGGACATCGAACCGCCGGCCCCGGGCGTCGCGGGTGGGCTGTGCCTCGCGCCCGACGGCCGCTGCGACGAAGGCATCACGTGCCAGCGCGAGAACAACTACTGCTACGACGCCGACAACCCGTGCGTCGGCTTCGCATGCGGCGGCGCCGACCGGGGCTGCTGCGTCGTGGTCGACGGCCGCCCGAGTTGCCAGTGCGACGAGGGCTTCGACAACGTGATGTTCGCGCTCTACTGCTGCCCGAACGACGGCAGCGATCCGCAGTGCCCGTGATCGCGGCCAGGCAGGGGCTTCACTCGCCGCGGACTCGCTCGCGCGCCGCTTCACTCGCCGCCGACTTGCCCGCGAGCCGCTTCACTCGCCACCAGCTTGCTCGCGCGTCGCTTCACTCGCCGCCAACTTGCTCGCGCGTCGCTTCACTCGCCACCAACTTGCCCGCGAGCCGCTTCACTCTCCGCCAACTTGCCCGCGAGCCGCTTCACTCTCCGCCAACTTGCTCGCGAGCCGCTTCACTCTCCGCCAACTTGCCCGCGGCCCCGCTCACGCGTCGTTTTCGTCCCCCACGAGCAAGCTCGCGGCGAGTGAAGCCTTCACTGCCCGCCACCGTGCGAATTCCGTCGATTCGCCGCGACCGGCCCAGCCCGCGCACGCCTGCGCGGCCGGCCAGCCCGCGCACGCCTGCGCGGCCGGCCCAGCCCGCGCCGCGGCGCTGCGCGGCCGGCCCAGCCCGCGCCGCCCCCGAGCCTCGCTCGCTCGCTCGCGCTCGCTCAGGCGTCGCGCCACACCGGCAGCGTGTCGCCGAGCTCGCCCAGCATCGCGCGCGCGTCGTCGAGCGCGTCGACGAGATCGCCGGCGAGCGTACCGACGTGCTCCGCCCCGACCCGGCGCCCCGCGGCGCCGTGCAGCGTGACCGCGATCGCAGCCGCCGCCTCCGCCGACACACCGCCCGCGAGCACGGCAGCGACGATGCCCGCGAGCACGTCACCCGAGCCGGCGGTCGCGAGCGCGTCGGTGCCGAGCGTGTCGATCGCGGCCCGCTCCACCGTCGCGACGATCGTGCCCGCGCCCTTCAACACCACGGTCGCGCCGGTGTGCCCCGCGAGCGCGCGCGCGGCCGCGAGCCGCGAGCCCTGCACCTGCTGGCTCGTCCACCCGCCCTCCGGATCGAGCCGCGCGAGCATGCGCGCCGCCTCGCCCGGATGCGGCGTGATCACGCGGGCCGCCGCCGCGCCGCCAGCCGGCACGTGATCGAGCGCGCTCGCATCCCACACCGCCGGCCGCGGATCCCGACGCCACAGCTCCGCGAGCCCGGCGTGCGCCGCCGCATCGGTGAGCCCCGGCCCCACCACGAGCGCATCGGCAGCGAGCGCGGCGAGCTCGTGCGTGCCCGCGAACATCAGCTCCGGCCGCGCGGCCAACAGCGCCGCGCGCAGCTCCGCGTCGTCGCCGATCACTGTCCCCAGCCCTGCCCCCGCGCGGAACGCCGCCGTCGCGGCGAGCAGCACCGCCCCGGGCGTACGCGCGGCCCCGGCGACCAGCGCCACGTGCCCGCGCTCGCCCTTGTGCCGCGCCGCGGGCCGCCGTGCGAGCTGCTCGGCGACCGCCTGCGGATCGACGAGCGTCGCGGCCACGCGCGTGCCCGCCGGCGCCACGAGCCCGATGTCCGCCACCACCACGCGCCCCGCGTGCAGACGACCGGGCGTCACGTGCAGCCCGGGCTTGCTGCGCCCGAACGTGACCGTGACGTCCGCGATGAACGCCTGCGCGAACGCGCTGCCGAGATCCGGATCGACGCCCGAGGGCACGTCCACCGCGAAGCGCGGGCCGGTCGTGGTCTCGAGCTTCGCGAGCGCGGCCGCGATCTCCCCGCGCGGCGCCCCACGGCTGCCCGTGCCGAGCAACGCATCGACGATCACCGCGCGCGGCGGCAGGGCCTCGAGCCCCGCCTCCTCGACGCCGCACGCCCTCGCGATCGCGAGCTGCTGCTCGACCGCCGCGTTGCGCGTTCCGGTCGCGAGCACGAGCCGCACGGGCACGCCCCAGCCGTGCAGCTGCCGCGCGATCGCGACGCCGTCGCCACCGTTGTTGCCCGGCCCACACGCGATCACGACCGGCAGCTCGGAGCCGGCGCGCAGCAGCACGAGCTCGTGGCTGCACGCGAGCGCCGCCCGCTCCATCAGAATCGCCGAAGGAATCCCCAGCACCTCGATGCTGTGCCGATCGACCGCCGCCGAGGTCGCGGCATCCCACAGCTCGCAGCGCCGCGGATCGTTCACGCGCCCACCGCGATCGCCACCGCCGCGGCGACGCCCCCGGCATGCGTGATGCTGATCATCACCGACACGATGCCGCGCTCGTCCGCGACCTCGCGCGCTCGACCACTCAAGATCACTTGCGGCCCGCGCTCGCCCGAGATCGCCGGCACCACCTCGACGTCGTGCCAGCCGATCCCGCGCGGAGCCCCCAGCGCCTTGCTCGCGGCCTCCTTCGCCGCGAAGCGCCCTGCGTAGGTCTCGTCGCGGTTTCCCCGCTCGCTGGCATACGCACGCTCGTTCGCGGTGAACACCCGCGCGGCGAAGCGATCGCCGTGGCGACGCAGCGCGTCCGTCATGCGGACGACCGGGCACACGTCGAGGCCGATGCCGAGCACGCCCACGCGCAGGTGCTCCTAGCCCGCGGCCCCGAGCTCGGCGATCGCCGCCTCGCCGATGCGGTGCAGGTATTCCTTCGCGCTGGCCTCGTCCTCGCACTCGACCATCACGCGGATCTTCGGCTCGGTGCCCGAGTAGCGCACGAGCACGCGGCCGCGGTCGCGCAGCTCGAGCTCGATCTGCCGGATCGTGCGGGTGAGCCCGACCAGCTTCTCGAGCGGCTCGCGGCGCGCGACCTTGATGCTCTTCAGCAGCTGCGGCACCGGCGTCATCACCGAGGCCAGCCGCGAGATCGGGCTGCCGGTGCGCCGCACGATGGTGAGCACCTGCAGCGCTGCGACCATGCCGTCGCCGGTGGTCGAGTGATCGATGAACACGAGGTGGCCGGACTGTTCGCCGCCGATGTTGAAGCCGCCGCCGCGCATCGCCTCGACGACGTAGCGATCGCCCACCGGCGTGCGCTGCAGCGCGAGCCCGACCTCCGCGAGGCTGCGCTCGAGCCCGAGGTTGCTCATCACCGTCGCCACCACGCCGCCGCCGCGCAGCTCGGCGCGCTGGTGGAGATCGCGGGCGCACATCGCCAGGATCGCGTCGCCGTCGATGATCTGCCCGCGCTCGTCGCTGAACACCGCACGATCGGCATCGCCGTCGAGCGCGATGCCGAGGTCGGCCCCCACCTCGAGCACCTTCGCGCAGAGCACCTCGGGGTGCATCGCACCGACCCCGTCGTTGATGTTGAGCCCGTCGGGCTCGACCCCGATCGCGATCACCTCGGCGCCGAGCTCCTCGAGCACGGTGGGCGCGATCTTGTAGGCGGCCCCGTTCGCGCAGTCGATCACGATCTTCATGCCCAGCAGATCGGCGGCGGCCGGGAACGCCTGCTTGAGGTGCGTGATGTAGCGACCTGCCGCGTCCTCGATGCGCCACGCCCGACCGATGTCGGCCCCGCGCGCGCGCCGGTGCTCGAGCGCGCCGTCTTCCATCAGCGCCTCGAGCTCGGCCTCGACGCCGTCGGGCAGCTTGTAGCCGTCGGCCGCGAACAGCTTGATGCCGTTGTCGGCGAACGGGTTGTGGCTCGCGGAGATGACGACGCCCGCGTTCGCGCGCATCGATCGCGCGAGATAGGCGATGCCCGGCGTCGGGATCGGCCCCACGAACAGCACGTCGGCCCCCATCGCGCACAGCCCCGAGGCGAGCGCGCTCTCCAGCAGGTAGCCCGACAGCCGCGTGTCCTTGCCGACGAGCACGCGGCCCGCGTTGCCGAAGTGGGCCGCGACCGCCATGCCGACGCGGAGCGCCGTCTCGGGGGTCATCGGCGCAGTGTTGGCCTCACCGCGGATGCCGTCGGTGCCGAACAGTCGACGCGTGGCCATGCGCTACTGCCCGCTGTTGTAGCACGGGTGAGCCGGCCCCGCGCTGTCAGGGCGCAGGTGTCGGGATCGGGCCAGTCGGTGGCAACGGCGGCGGCGGTACCGGCAGATCGACGCGCACCTCGGTCGGCTCGAAGGTCAGCTCGCGCCGCACCGATTCGGGGACCGCGTCGGCCCAGCGCAGCCGGACGACCGCATACGTGCTGTCGTCGCCGGGCACGGCCCGCGCGACGACGGGCAAGAGCAGCCCGAGGTGGGTGAGCTCGCGGAACGCGGGCATCGGTCCACGCAAGGTGACGTCCACGAGCGCGGGCACGCCTGCGCGCAGGGCGAGCAGCGGGTCGCGCTCGACCGGCACCCGCGACAGCCGCTGGTGCGGCACGGGCTTGATCTCCGCCACGACCTTGACGCGCATCGGCTCGGCGCCCTCGCCCACGATCTCGACGCCGGCGGGCGGATGCACGAGCGCCAGCGTCTCGGAGACGTCGTGATCGGCGCCCCGGATGTCGTAGCCCTCGGTCGACAGCTGCACGACCGCGAGCACGGACGAGCGACCGCCACGCACGCGCATCGTGGCCGGCTGCGCACGCACGCGCACGATCTCGTAGTCGGGCGCGGGCTGGCCGATGACGATCGCGGTGACCGGCACCTCGCGCTCGACGACCGGCTCGAAGCGCAGATCGACCTCGTCGTAGGCGACCTCCGCGAGCACGACGCCGCGCGGCATCACGATGCTCGCACGATCGATCTGCAGCGGGCCCGGCACGGCCGAGCGCAGATCGAGCTGGGCGCTGCCGAAGTCGTGGTCGCCGAGCCGGTTCACCCGCGACCACGGCCCGCGCACGGTGACCGAGATCGTCTCGGGCACCTGCGTGAGCAGCACGCGCTCGGGGTCGGGCACGACCCGCAGCGGCACGTTGAACCCGCGGGTCACCTCGTCGCGCGTGAGCACGAACAGGAGCACCGTGATCACGAACGCGAGCGTCTTCGTGCCCCAGTCGAGCTGCACGAGATCGCCGAGCACGCGCAGCGCCCGTGCACGCCGTGACGTCGTCATCGGCGGCCCACCTCACCCTGCGCGCGCGGAGGCGCAGGCTCGTCGACCGCAGCGCGCGACAGCCCGATCGACGAGAGCCCGGGGTCGGACACCTCGATCTGCGGGTCGAAGACCTTGCTCTCGCCCGTCGCGATCACGGGCTCGCTCGGGCTGCGCGTGGCCTCGGCGCGCGGCGTCGCGAGCCACTGCACGATGCGCGCCTCGAGCTCCCCGGTGCGCAGCGCCTCCGAGATCGCGCCGCGATGCACGATGCGCAGCTCGCCGCGCTCCTCGGACAGCACGAGCACCAGCGCGTCGCTCTCCTCGCTGATCCCCAGCGCCGCGCGGTGGCGGGTGCCGAACGCGGAGTCCACCGCCTGCTCGGACAGCGGACAGATGACGCCCGCACGCGCGATGCGAAACTCCTGGATCACGAGCGCCCCGTCGTGGACCGCGTTGGCGGCGTGCGGGATCGACAGCGCCACCAGCGTGTCGGCCCGCAGCGGCGCATCGATCTCGGTGCCGCGGTTCTGCGCGGCCTCGAGCACGTCGATCTCGCCCTGCAGCACCACGAGCGCGCCGAGCCGTGCACGCTGCAGCCGCTCGAGCCCGGTGACGAGCTCGCCCACCGCCGAGGCCGCGGCGCGCCGCCGGCCCGCAGGCAGCAGCTTCTGGCCCAATAGCAGCAACAAGCGCCGCAGCTCCTGGTGGAACACGACGATGATGAGGATGATGATCGAGTCGAAGACGTAGCGCAGCAGCGTGGCGACGGCGATGAGGTCGAGCACGCGCACCGCCCACGCGACGATGCCGAACGCGGTGACGGCCGCGAGCACCGGTGCGGCCCGCGTGCGCTTCACGACGCGCAGGAGCCCGTAGACGAGCACGAACAGCAGCAGGAAGTCGGCTGCGTCGCGCCACGTGAGCGCCTCGAGCCACTCGCCCACCTTCATGACGCGAGCCCACCTCGCTCGCGGGCCCACGCGCGCTCGATGCCGTGGCTCACCGCGAGCGCATGGGCGGTGGCCTGCACGTCGTGCACGCGCACGATCGCCGCCCCGCGTGCGACCGCGAGCGTCGCGGCGGCGACGCTGGCCGCGAGGCGGTCGGCGTGCTCGTCACCGATGAGCGCGCCGAGGAAGCGCTTGCGGCTCGCGCCGACCAGCACGGGGCAGCCGGTCGCGGCGCGCAGCACCCCGGCCGCGACCACGAGCGCCGCGCTCTGCTCGGCGGTCTTGCCGAAGCCGATGCCGGGATCGACGACGATGCGCGCGCGCTCGATGCCGGCCCGCACCGCGCGCTCGACCGCGGCCGCGAGCTCGTCGGCGACCTCGGAGACGAGCGCGTCGAAGTGCACGCGCTGCTGCATCGTGGCCGGCTCGCCACGCAGGTGACCGATCACGAGCCCCGCGTTCGTGGCCGCGACGGCGTCGGCCATGCCGGGGTCGGCCAGGCCGCTCACGTCGTTGACGATCGCGGCGCCGGCGGCCACCGCCGCCGCGGCGACCTCGGCATGCCGCGTGTCGATCGAGATCGGAGCGCGGGCCGGCACACCGAGGAGGACGAGCCGCGCGATGACCGGTCGCACGCGCAAGAGCTCACGCTCGGGCGGCACCGGCACGGCCCCCGGCCGCGTGGACTCGCCGCCGAGATCGAGCACGTCGGCGCCCCAGGCCACCAGCTGCTCGCAGCGCCGCACCGCGACCGAGACGTTCGGCGCGTCGCTGTCGTCGGCGATGAGCTTGCCGCCGTCGTGGAAGCTGTCCGGCGTCAGGTTGACCACGCCCATGATGCGCGGCCGATCGAAGGGGAGCATGCCGCCGGCATGCCGCCACACATCGCTCGCGGCGATCTGCGCAGTCACCCGGGCATGGTAAGCCATGCCCGGGACGCAGCAAGGAATCCGCTCCGCGTGCGCCCGGGCGCCGGTTGCCGCAGGTCTTCGGCGGATCGCTAGTCGTCGTCGGAGCGGCCGCGGCCCCACTGCTTGGCGTCGATGCCGTAGCGGCGCAGCAGCTTGTGCAGGTACTTGCGGTCCATGTCCGCCTCGCGCGCCGCACGGGAGATGTTGCCCTCGGCGCGCTGCATCAGCCACGCGAGGTAGGCCTCCTCGAACAGCTCGACCGCCCGCTCCTTCTGCTCGCGGAACGTCAGCGTGGGATCGAAGTCGATGCGCTCGGCCGAGCCCTGCGGCTTCTTCCCGGTCGTGATGAGGTCGATGACGCCGGTCGGGGACAGATACGCGCTGCGCTCGACGACGTTCCTGAGCTCGCGGACGTTGCCCGGCCAGTCGTAGCCGACGAGCCGCGCCATCGCCTCGGGATCCGGCGGCTTCCACATCCCGGGCGGTAGCCTGCGCGAGAAGTGCTCGATGAGCAGCGGGATGTCCTCGCGACGGTCGCGGACGGGCGGAATCGTCGCGGCCACGACCGCGAGCCGGAAGTAGAGATCCTCGCGGAACTCGCCCAGCTCGACCTGCGCGCGGAGCTGGCGGTGCGTGGCCGCGATCACCCGGATGTCGCACTCGACCTCGTCGGTGCCGCCCACTCGACGCAGCCGCCGGGTCTCGAGCACGCGCAAGAGCTTCGGCTGCAGGTCCTTGGGCAGCTCGCCGATCTCGTCGAGGAACACGGTGCCGTGGTCGGCCAGCTCGAACGCGCCCTGGCGCCGCTGGTGCGCGCCCGTGAACGCGCCCTTCTCGTGGCCGAACAGCTCCGACTCGATGAGGTTCGGCGCCACGGCGCCGCAGTCGACGACCACGAACGGGCCGTCCTTGCGCGGCGAGTGCTCGTGGACGCCGCGCGCGATGAGATCCTTGCCGGTGCCGGTCTCGCCCTCGAGCAAGATCGTGACGTCGGTCGGGGCCACCCGCTCGAGCACCCCGAAGATCTTCTTCATCGCGAGGCTGGTGCCGATGACCTCGCCGAAGCGATCGCTCTCGCTCGGCAGCAGCTCGGCGCGCGCGTCCCGGGGCAGGAAGCGGATCTGCACCTTGCCGATGCCGAGCACGTCGCCGGGCTTGAGGAACGCGTCGGTGATCCGCGCCTGATCGATGAAGCTGCCGTTCGTCGAGCTCTTGTCGATGACGCGGTAGGCATCGCCCTCGCGGCGGATCTCGGCGTGGACGCGGCTCACCGAGTCGTCCGGGAGCACGACGTCGCACGAGCGCGACTTCCCGATCGTGATCGCATCGCTGATGATCTCGACCTCGCGCCCGCGCAGCTCGCCGGTGAGCACGACGAGCCGGTAGCCGAAGTGGCGTACCGGGTGCAGGTCTTCGCTCAGCACCGTCGCTTCGACGCGTTCTTCTCTACGTTCCGACACTGTCTGCAAAGCTATCAGTCGACGCACGCTCCTCGATAGGGCTACCTGCGAGGGGGCCGCTTGCCCCCAGCGAACGCGGCGGAGACCACAGCCTCGCGCGGTCGCGCGGTCGAGGTAGTCGCGAGTGCGACGCGATCGCGGTGCCGCGCGCGGGCCCACGATGCGCGCCTCGGAGCACGGCGCTCGTTGACGCGTGGATGCGCCGGCCGCTACGATCCACGTCGCTCCGGGCACGCGTGATCCTGCGGTTGCGAAAGCGTTCACGTGCGACCACCGCTGGGGGTGCGTGTGCGAGCTGGTTGGTGCTCGCGCTCTTCGTCGCGACGGGATCGCATGCACGCGCTGCGGACTGCGAGCCGGGTGCGACGACGCCTGCGGGCACGCCGACCGAGCCGGCGACACCCGACGAGCAGCCCGCGGAGATCGACGCGCCGGCGGGGGCGAACAGCGATCCTCCACCGATGGCGACGACGGCGCCGGCCGACGCGGCACCGCAGAGCACGGCCGAGGCGCTGGGCCGTGCGCCGCGACGGGTGAAGTGCCTCGACGAGAGCCTCGTCGACGAGTTCGGTCGCGTCAGCGTGCGCAAGGGCGTGCAGCCCCGCGACTTCCGCAAGCAGCTGCGACTGTCGCTCTCGCTCGTGGGCGGCGTGCGTGCGGGCGATCTGTTCGACACCCAGTGGCAGGCGGGTGGCAGCCTCGCGTTCTGGCCGTTCGAGGAGCTCGGGTTCGATGCCGACTTCCGCGTGTCACCGATGACGCTCCGCATCGAGCGCGCCGCGACCTCGTTCACGCAGGAGAACCGCTATCCGGACGGCGTGCGCGCGAACCTCTCGTACACCGCGCTCGGCCACGTGCTGTTCTCGCCGATCCACACGAAGCTGCGCGCGCGCGGTGATCGGATCATCCACGGCGACTTCGTGTTCGTCGGGGGCGCCGGCGCCGTGATCCACTCGAGCGCGCAGGCGGCCGCGTTCGACGTCGGCATGAGTCTCTATCTCTACCCGACGAAGTGGCTGTCGATCCGCATCGACGTCAGCGATCTCATCATCGCCCAGGAAGCGCTCGGCAGCCGGCGCATCAGCAACAACCTGCAGCTCTCGACGGGGGTCGGGTTCTGGATTCCGCCCCGGCGGAGGCGCTGAGCCATGCTCGCGTTCACCCTCGCGCTCGCGCTCGTCGCTCCGCCCCGGGGCGAGGCCGTCGCGTGCGATGCCGCGGCGCCCAGCGAGGCGGCGAGCACGGTCGAGGCCACCGGCAGCGCTCGCAGCCGACGCAAGCGCACCGCGGCCCCGATCGCCCCGCCCGCGCCGCCGGTCGGCGTACCCGGCCAGCCGGGCGAGTGCGTCGACGCGACGCTGCAGGAGCAGCTGCTCGCGAAGCGCCGCCACCGGCTCACCAAGGATCGCCTGTTCGTGAAGTCGCTGCGCCACGAGCTCAGCCTGATGGGCGGCTACTACGTGGCCGACATCTTCGAGGGCACGTTCACGCTCGGCGGCACGTACACGTTCTTCATGTCCGAGAACTTCGGCGCGGAGCTCTCGGTCAACTGGTCGCGCATCCGCTCGAGCGTGCTCGACACGATCGAGAGCGCGAACAACTTCGCGCTGCCGCTCGGTCGCAACGACGTCGTGCGCGTGTTCGGCAGCCTCACGTGGTCGCCGCTCTACGG
Organism: uncultured Nannocystaceae bacterium; assembly: GCA_964519175.1. Classification (GTDB taxonomy): domain Bacteria; phylum Myxococcota_A; class Polyangia; order Nannocystales; family Nannocystaceae; genus Xiheibacterium. The sequence goes on along the minus strand of CAZFKC010000078.1, from coordinate 20,517 downwards.
CAAGCTGCGGCTGTTCGCCGCGTCGATCTGGCGCTACGACCTGTACCTGCTCGCGGGCCCCGGCGTCGTCGTCGATCCGCTGAGCTTCGGCGCGGCCGGCAACTTCGGCATCGGCTTCCGCGTGTTCGTGCACCAGGCGGTCGCGCTGCGCTTCGAGGTGCGCGACTACCTCTACCGTCAGGGCTTGCTGTCGGAGGACTACTACGTCAACGACCTCGCGTTCCAGGCGGGGATCTCGGTGCTGCTGCCGGTGAGGAACTGATCATGCCGACCACGCTTCGACATCGCCTCGCTGCCATCGGCCTGCCGCTCGTCTTCGGCCTCGCTGCGCCGCTCGTCGGTGCGCTGCCCGGGCGCGCGGCCCCGGCGGCCAAGGTCGATCCGAAGGCGCCGCCGAAGCCGGGTGCCGTCACGCCGCAGAGCGGCACACCGACGAAGCCGATCGGCGAGCCGGGCCCGATCGAGACCGAGCCGGTGGAGCCGGAGCCGACCGAGCCCGTGGAGCCGGAGCCCGTGCCCACCGAGCCGGCGCCGGAGCCCTCGCCCACCACGATCGATGCGGGTGCGGCGGCGGCCCTGCAGCAGGACGCGCGGACGCTGCGCGACGACCTGTTCAAGGCGCGTGCGCGCGTGTCGATCGTGGCGTCGCGGCTGTTCACGACCCGCATCGCGCTGCAGCTGCGCAGCAACCTCGAGCGCTTCTACACGGTCAGCGACCTGACCCTGCGCATCGACGGCGCCCCCGTGTACGTGCAGGAAAAGGGGTTGCCGAGCACGGCGGGCGATCTGTTCGACGTGTTCGCATCGCCGGGCTCGCACGAGCTGTCGATATCCGCCGATCTGGTTTCGCGTAGGGATGCGACCTACAAGCTTCGCATCGATCACGCGCTGACCTTCGCGGTCGACGAGCACACGCGGGTTTCGACGCGACTGCAGCTGCAGGAGCGTGGCAACATGTGGAGATTCGCCGAGCGCCGGCGTGGCGCGAGCGACGTGCGCATCCGGCTGCGGGCGCAGGCCAAGCGCACCGACAAGGGCAAGCGGGCGAAGGTGGCGGGCAAGGTGAGCGGAGGGGCGAAGTGATCGCGATCGTGCTCGCGCTGGCGATCGCCGAGCCGGCGGACGGCGACACGTCCACGTCCACGTCCACGTCCACGCCGACGCCCGCGCCCGCGTCGACCCCCACCCTGCTCGACCCGCGCATGCGGGAGCTCCACGTGCACCTCGCCAAGGCCGGGCTCGCCGACGACCGGGAGGCGACGCTCGAGGAGCTCACCGCCGAGCTCGCGGCGGCCCAGGATCGCTACGTCCGCGGCGACGCGCTCGGCAGCGCCATCGCGCTCTTCGAGCTCGTCGGCGATCCGCGCTACGAAGCGCTCGCCGAGACCAACGAGATGAGCTCGGCGCACTACCACCTCGGGGTCGCGCTCTCGGCCTACGGCGCCGAGCAGACCGCCCAGGCCGCGTTCGCCCACGTCATCGCGCGCGGCAGCGCCGATCCGTACTTCACCCCCGCGCTGCGCCGCCACGTCGATCTCGGGCTCGCCGGCAAGGACTACGTGTACGCGCTCGGCGAGCTCGATCGCAGCCTCGCGGGCAAGGGCGGCGCAGCGATCGCGCTGGAGAACGAGGACCTCGACGAGCGCGACTACCTCTCGGCGCGCGCAGCCCAGCAGCGCGGCGAGTACGAGCGCGCGCTCGAGCTCTACGGCACCGTCGGCGAGCGCAGCCGCTTCCGCACCGCGGCCCGCTACCTGCAGGGCGTCGTGCATGCCGAGCGCCGCGACTTCCGCAAGGCCGAGACCGCGTTCTGCGAGGTGCTCGGCGGCAAGGACCAGCAGAGCACCGCGTACTACGTCGATCGCCGCTACTTCCCGGTCCGCGATCTCGCGCAGCTCGGGCTCGGTCGCATCGCCCACGAAGAGCGCCGCAACGACCACGCGTTCTACCACTACTTCAGCGTCCCGCAGGACTCCGACGAGGTGCCGCACGCACTCTTCGAGTCGGCGTGGACGATGGCCGAGGCCGGCGAGTACTCGGTCGCGCGCGATCTGCTGGCGGAGCTGCGCGAGCGCTTCCCCGACGCGCCGCAGACCACCGAGGCCCGCCTGCTCGACGCGCTGCTGCGGCTCTACGACTGCGACTTCCGCAGCGCCGAGGCCGAGTTCACCCGCTTCATCGACGAGCTCGCACCGGTCGGCGATCACATCGAGGCGATCCGCAAGGACCCCGAGCGCCTGATGGCGCTGCACCGCGAGCTCGCGCGGCTGCGCGGTGGCGACGATCTCGGCGGCGAGCTCGACGAGCACCGCCTGCTCTTGTCGATGATGGACGAGGATCCCAGCTACGCCCGGCTCTCGCACCAGTCGGAGGTGCTGCGCCGCGAGGCGTCGTTCGCCGGTGCGCTCGACGGCGAGCTGGCCCGCCTCGCCGCCAAGCTCGGCGACACCGACACCGCTGCGCGCCGCGATCCCGAGGGCGATGCGCTCGACGCGTTGCAGGAGGCCGAGGAGCTGCGCCGCGGCGTGGCCGGGCTCGAGGAGCACACGCGGCAGGTCGAGCAGGCCGGCGCCGACGAGACCGAGCTCGCCCCCTTGCGCGCGCAGACCGAGGAGCTGCGCGCGCGCGTGAAGACCCTGCGGGCCAGCGCGACTGCGCTCCTGCTCGCCGGTCCGCCGATCGGCAGCGCGCAGAGCAAGGATCTCCGCTCGGCGCTCGTCGCCGATCGGCGGTACGTGCTGGCGCTGCGCACCCGGACGCTCGCCACTGCCGAGCGCATCGACGAGCAGGCCGCCCAGGTCGCGAGCGTGCGCCTGCAGCTCCTCGCGCGGCGCATCGACGACCTGCTCGGCGAGGCTCGCATGGGCCGCATCGACGCCGTGCTCGGCGCGAAGAAGAAGCTCGAGATCGAGGTGCGCGACATGGCGGCGGGTCGCTTCCCACCCGAGCTGTTCGGCAAGCTGCAGATCGAGGGCGTCGTCGGCGACGACGAGGAGTTCTGGCCGTACGAGGGCGAGTACTGGGCCGACGAATACGAGGGGTACCGGTGATGCGCGCCGCGGCGCTCGGGCTCGCGATCGCAGCGCTGGCACTGCCGGCGTCCGCGGCGGGTCCGCGACCGACGGAGCGCTCGGCCGCCTCGCTGGGCCTCGCGAGCAGCAAGGACGGTGCCGCGCCGAGCAAGGGCCGCGCGAAGAAGGACAAGCGGGGCAAGGGCAAGAAGGGCGCCGAGCAGGACGACGCGCCACCCCTGACCTCCTACCAGCTCGAGCTCGAGCTGCGCAGCCGCGAGTCGAAGATCGCGGTCGATCGCAAGCGCGGCATCGCACTGCTCGAAGAGTTCATCTCCAAGCACGCCGACAACCGCGCGATGCCGGAGGCGCTCTATCGCCTCGCCGCGCTGTACTGGGAGCGCAGCCAGGAGAAGTTCCTGGCCGAGATGGAGAGCTGGGCGAAGACGGTCGACGCGTGCAAGGACGATCCGGAGTCGTGCCCGAGCGGTCCACCCGACGAGCCGCAGCTCGACCTCTCCGGCGCGCAGGCGATCTACGTGCGGCTCATCGGCGAGTACCCGACGTTCCGCAAGCTCGACACCGTCCGCTACCTGCACGCGTTCGCGCTGCGCGACCAGGGCAAGACCGACGAGGCCCAGGCCCAGTTCCGCGCGATCATCGAGAAGCACCCGAGCTCGACGTTCGTGCCCGACGCGTGGCTGGCCATCGGCGATCATCGCTTCTACGCCAGCAACGACTGGACCTCGGCGCTCGACGCCTACGAGCACGTGCTCGAGCACCCCGAGAGCGAGTCGTACGCGATGGCGCTCTTCAAGTCCGCCTGGTGCCACTGGAAGCTCGGGCACAGCCAGGACGCGATCCGCCGGTTCAAGGAGGTGCTCGATCAGGGCTCCGAGCCGGCGACCGACGAGGCCGGACGCAAGCGCCTCGCGGACCTCCGCGAAGAGGCGCTCGAGTACCTCGTGCAGGTGATCTCCGAGGACGAGAAGAACACCCCGAAGGACATCTACGACTTCCTCGCGTCGATCGACGGCGCCCAGTACTCGCGCAAGGTGTTGGTGCGGCTCGGCGAGGCCTACGAGGCGCAGACGCGCTACGACAAGTCGGTGCCGACGTGGCGCTTCCTGGTGGAGCTCGATCCGAAGCACGCGACGGCGGCCGACTGCGAGCTGCACGTGTTCACCGGGCTGCGCGGCGCCGGCAAGCTGCCGGCTGCGCTCGACGAGCTGACCGCGATCCACAAGGGCTACGGGCCCGGCACTGCGTGGGCGAAGGCGCACCCGAAGGAGGCGAAGACGGCGAACGCCGAGGCGTCGGCGCTGCTCTTCGAGCTCGGGCGCTCGATCCACGAGGGCGCGCAGGCGGCCGAGAAGGACACGAAGGTGCCCGACAAGGAGCGCTACGCCCTGGCCGCGCGCGCGTACGACGACTTCATCGGCCGCTATCCCAGCGCGCAGAGCTCGGTCGAGGTCTCGTATCTGGTCGGCGACATCTACTTCTTCAAGCTCGGGCAGCTCGAGCGCGCCGGCGACTCGTACCTGCGCGTGGGCGAGTCGGCGCCGGTCGGCGCGCTGCACCGCGATGCACTGCTGGCGGCGATCGGGGCCTACGAGCAGGCGATGGCGCAGGCGCCCGTCGAGGTGCCCGACGAGGTCGCGCCCGCGAAGCCGCAGGCCGGCAAGCCGCAGGCCGGGGTCGCGGCGGCCGGCGCTGCGACGGCGGAGACCGCCGAGGACGCGGCTGCGCCCGGTGCCGAGGCCTCGTACTCGACGCTCGAGCGCAAGTTCATCCGCGCGGTCGACCTGTTCTCGACGCTGTTCCCGAAGGACGAGCAGAACGGCGCGGTGCTCTACTCGCTCGGCGAGTTCTTCTACAAGCGCGGCGACTACGACGGCGCGGTGCAGCGCTTCGGCAAGGTCGTGGTCGACCACCCGAAGAGCGCGAACGCGGGCGCCTCGGGCGATCGGATCCTCGAGAGCCTGCAGAAGGCCGAGGACTACGACAACATCGAGCTGTGGGCCGGCAAGCTGAAGGGCACGCAGGCGTTCGCGGACGCCGGCGAGCAGCAGCGTCTCGATCGCATCATCGTCGACAGCATGCTCAAGCAGGGCGACACGCTGGTCGAGCGCGGCTACTCGGCGCGCGCGGCCAGCTACTACCTGCGCGTGGCCAGGGAGTACCCGAAGCACGACAAGGCCCCGCTCGCGCTCGGCAACGCCGGCGCCGCGCTCGAGCGCGCGAAGAAGCCCCAGGCCGCGACCGAGGTCTACGAGCGGCTCGCGAAGGAGTATCCGAGCAGCGCGCCCGCGGCCGACGCCACGCTCGTGGTCGCGCGGGTCTACGAGAACATGGGCGACTACGACCGCGCGGCGCAGCGCTACGACGAGTTCGTCGAGCGGCATCCCAAGCGCAGCGAGCGGGCCGATGCGCTCTACAACGCGGGCGTGCTGTACGAGGGCCTGGGCAAGCCGAAGCTCGCCGCGGCGCGCTACGGCAGCTACGCGAAGCAGTACGGCGACCAGAAGGACGCGCTGCAGGTCGAGCTGCGCGTCGGGCTGGTGCAGGCGCGCGCGGGTGATCACAAGGGCGCGGTCGCGTCGCTGTCGCGCTTCGTCGAGCGCCACCCCAGCGCGCCCGAGTCGGTCGAGGCCGGCGCCGCGCTCGGCAAGTCGCTCATCGCGCTCGGCCGCACGAAGGACGCCGACAAGGCGCTCGCGCGCGCCGCGAAGGCCGGACGCACCGCCGAGGGTCGTGCGCGCATCGCCGGCGCCGAGGCGCGCTACCTGCAGGCCGAGCTCGTGCACCGCGAGTTCGAGGCCAGCAAGCTCGACCCCAAGCCCGCGAAGCTCGGCGCGAGCCTCGACAAGAAGGCGAAGCTGCTCGCGACTGCGAAGGACATCTACCTCGACGTGCTCTCGTACTCGACCGCCGAGTGGACGACCGCGTCGCTCTACCGCATCGGCGAGTCGTACGAACAGTTCGCGAAGGGCCTGCGCGACTATCCGATCCCCAAGGGCCTGAGCCAGGATCAACAAGACGCGTACTCGGAGCAGCTCGGCACGTTCGCGCTCGCGTTCGAAGAAGAGGCGATCGGCGCGTACAAGAGCGGCTACGCCCGCGCGATGGAGCTGGGCATCTACAACACGTACACGAAGCGCATCCGCGAGTCGCTGGGCCGGCTGTCGGCGCAGGAGTTCCCGCCGATCGCCGAGATCGGCACCGAGCTGCGCGTCGCCGAGGGTGCGGCCTCGGGTGCGCAGGCGGTGCGGAGGCTGACGCGATGAGGCTCGCGCTCACCGTGGTGCCCGCGCTCGCCGTGGTGCTCGCGCTCGAAGGTGGTTGCACGAAGAAGGTGCGCGAGCAGAGCGTCGCGCCCACCGCTGCGGTCGCAGCCGGTGCACGCCAGCAGTTCGACCAGGGCGTGCTCCACATGGAAGCCGGCGCCGAGCGCTACGACGACGCGGTGAAGGCGTTCCGCGCCGCGATCGCCCAGGACGGCAAGCTCTGGGAGGCGTGGCTCGACATCGGCGTGATCGAGCTCCGTCGTGCGCGGCTCACCGAGGCCAGCAAGGCGCTCGAGCAGAGCCTGGAGATCTACGCGAGCCCCGAGGCCCTCGACGCGCTCGGCGAGGTCTACCTCCGCCAGGGCAAGGCCGAGCAGGCGATCGAGCTCTACGAGCGCGCGCTCGCCAAGAACCCCGCCGATGTCCGGTCGCGCAATGCCCTCGCCGCGGCGCTGCGCCGCGACGGCAAGCTCGACCTTGCCGAGGCCGAGTGTCGCGCGATCCTGGGCTCGCACGCGTTCGATCCCACCGCGTACGCGATGCTCGGTGCGATCAAGATCGATCGCGGCCAGCTCGATCTCGCCGAGCTGTTGCTGCAAAAAGGGCTCGCGCGCCATCCGGACCACCCGCTCCTGCTCGTGAACCTGGGGCTCGTCGCGCTGCGTCGCGGCGACGACCAGGCCGCGTTCGCGAGCTTCGACAAGGCCAGCGCGAAGGACCCGAGCTTCGTGGTGGGTCGGCTCAACAAGGCCGCGTTGTTCTTGGGGGCCGGTGACCACAAGCGTGCACGCACCGAGCTCGACGCCGTCCTCGCGATCGAGCCCGGCAACACCGATGCGCTGCTGGCCCAGGGCATCGCGCTGCGACTCGCGGGCGATCACGCAGCGGCCCGACGCAGCTGGGAGCGCGTGCTCGCGATCGATGCCGATCACGCGGCGGCCCACTACAACCTCGCGGTGCTCGAGATGGACTTCGCCGAGCGTCCCGATGCGGCCCGCAAGCACCTGGAACGCTATCTGCAGGTTGCAGGCGGCGACGACGTCCACGTCGCGGCGGCGAAGGAACGGATGGCGTTGCTCGAGGCGACGCGACCGCGCAAGAAAGGATGAGCCCCATGCAGCGTCACGCGCCGATGCTCCTGACCCTCGCCCTGTCGCTCGGCGCAACGGTTGCGCACGCGGCCGCTCCGGCTGCGCGCAAGGCCGCGAGCAAGCCCGCAGCGACGTCGAGCACGACGGTCGCACCCGCAGCGAAGCCGACGATCGGCGGCGTTGCACCCAGCGGCGCGACGACGGGTGCGCCACCGACATCGGCGACCACGGCGACGAAGTCGACGACGACGGGCACATCGGATCCGGCCGCGGGTTCGGGCTCCGCACCCCCGAGCACGGGGGGCGACTCCCCCAGCGGCGACGCGGCGAGCGGCGACGTGACGCGCTACACTTTCACGGGGCTCGACATCGAAGGGGAGCTGCGCACTCCAGCCCTGCTGCAGTTCCTCGCACGCATCGGTGGTGAGTTCGAGACCGTCGGGATCCCCCACCGCAGCTTCATGCCCGAGCTCTCGCATACCGTCGCCGAGGACGCACTGTAGTGGCCCAGCCAGCGAGCCAGCCGCGCTACGCGACCCGCGTCGCGCTCGCGCTCGGCCAGACGGTCGTGCACGAGGCGACGGTCGGCCCGAACGAGACGCTGACGATCGGGCACGCGGCGAGCTGCACGTTCGTGCTCGCGCTCGCGCCCGCGATCGGCAAGGCCACGCTGGTCGCCAAGGGCGAGCTGCACCTCGTCGACGGGCTCGATGGCCGGCTCACGCTCGGCGGCCAGCAGGTCGAGGTCGAGGCGTTGCGGGCGAGCGGTCGCAAGAGCGTCGCGCTCGCACCGGAGGACTGGGGTGTGCTGTGGCTGCGCGAGCGCCCCGACGTGCGGCTCGTGGTGCTGCAGGTGCTGCGCGAGCCGCTGCAGCCGATGCCGAGCGACGGCGCGCTGCGACCCCTGCTGGCTTGCACGCTGCTCGCCGCGCTCGCGATGGGCTCGTGGCTGACCTTCGCCTTCCTCGACTACGACCCCGACCGGCCGAAGCTCGAGCTCGAGGCGATCGACGAGCGCTTCACGCGGGCGATCTTCAACGATCCGCCGCGCGACCCACCGCCGCCCGAGGAGGAGAAGCCCGAGATCTCCGACGAGGAGAAGGCGGCCGACAAGGCCAGGAAGCGCGCGGCAGGGCCCGAGGGCACCTACGGACGTCCCGATCGCACGGGCCGCAGCAACATCCCCAAGACCGACTCGCCGACGTCGACGAACGCGACGAACGTCGGACTCGTGAAGGAGCTGAACACGCTCGCGCAGACCGACACGATGGCGAACCTGCTCGCGGTCGGCGGCGAGATCAGCGGGACCGACAACGGCCCGCTCGTCGTCGGTGCCGGCACCTACGGCATGTCGACGCGCGGCAGCGGTGGCGGCGGTGGTGGCGACGGCGAAGGCGTCATCCACGGCACGGCGAACGTCGACATGGGCGGCGGCGGCAGCGAGAACCGCAAGCGCACGGTGAAGGGCACGAGCGGCCCCAAGGAGAAGGCGGTGTCGGTCACGACCGGAACGCCGAAGGTGCGCGGCCAGCTCAGCAAGGAGCTCATCGACAAGGAAGTGCGGCGCCATCGGCCGCAGATCGGCTTCTGCTACAACAAGGAGCTCACGCGCAATCCCAACCTCTCGGGCAAGGTCACGCTGTCGTGGATCATCTCGCTCGATGGCTCGGTGAAGAGCGCGAAGGTGAAGAGCAGCTCGCTCGGCAACAGCACGGCCGAGAGCTGCATGGTGCGCGCGCTGCAGAACTGGCGCTTCCCCAAGCCCGAGGGCGGCGTGGTCGAGGTCGAGTATCCATTCGTGTTCGACGCGAAGTGAGGTCACGATGCCGAAGTCGATCCGGAGCTCGCTGCTGCTCGCGCTCGCCCTGCCCGGCTGCATCCTCGGCGGCTGCAACAATCCGGCGTACTACAAGGGCGCGCAGCGCATCGCGGTGACGAGCGACGACATCGCCGCTGCGTCCGCCGAGGATTCGATGACCGGCAACCCGACGATCGGCGCCTACACCCAGGGCGAGTACTGGCTCGACTTCCGCCGGCCGACCGACGCGCAGCTCGAGGAGCTGCAACCGGCGGGCGCGATGCCGGCCGAGCAGACGCCGTGGATCCAGCGCGACGATCTCACGATGTCCGTGCCGTGGCGGCTGACCAACGAGACCGACTCCGCGATCGTCGCGTGGGTGCTGCTCGATGGCGCGACCGAGTGGTACGACTACGATCCGATCTCGACGTTCGGCGCGGCCGGTGGCGCCGAAGAGGACGAGATCCAGTTCCCCTCGCTCTTGGGCTTCACGCCGCGCACGCTGCAGCCGAACCAGGTGCTCGAGGGCGAGTTCCGTGAAGACGACCTGCGCGAGGCGATGTACGACCTCGACGTCATCACCCGGTTCTGCGGTGGACCGCTCGCGGTGCTCAACCATCGCCACGAGGCCGACCCGATCGGCACCGACGGCGTGCCCGCCGACGCGACGATCGCCGGCGCGGTGATGCTGCGGCTCACGCTCGGCGCGAGCGGCCCCGCGACGCTCGACTACGACGTGCGGCTGCGGCAGAGCGAGGCGAAGATCTTCGACAGCGCCCGCGACTCGCGGCGGTTCGAGGCCGAGCCGGAGCCGTACGAGCTGCCCAGCGCCGCAGCGGCGATGGGCGGGACGTCCGGCGGCGACGACATGGCGATGTGCGAGGGAGGCAGCGGCGGGTGAGCCTCGCTGCGCTCGCGACGGTGCTCGCGCTCGGGCCGGCTCCGGCCGCAGCGGAGGGCGCACGTCCGGCCGACACGGCCGACGTCGGCGTCGTGGAGGGCAAGCCGGAGGATCCGACCGTCTTCCCGGATCCCCGCAAGTTCAGCCGCGGGTTCTTCGTGGAGGCCGGGCTCGGCCCCGGCGTCCCCATCGGCCGCACGGCACGCGTGCTGTCGCCAGGGTTCTCGTTCTCGGCGCGCGCCGGCTACGAGATCCGGCGCTGGATCGCGTTCCAGCTCCACGCGACCGGCATGATCAGCCGCTTCGACGACGGCATCTTCCGACGCGAGCTGTTCGGCCAGGGCTTCTACACCGGTGAAGCGCGGCTCGGCGTGCCGTTCCGTCGCTTCCTCATCGCGGTCCACGGTGGCGCCGGGCTGGCGCAGTCGAGCAACAACCTCATGCAGGTCGCCGGCATCACCGACGACAACCGCCGCTTCGGGATGGCGTGGGACGCTGGGCTCTCGTTCGACGTGCACAGCCTCAACCGGCACTTCTCCGGGGGGCTCGCGGGCACGTTCATCGGCACGCCGGCGCTCGCAGGATCCGGCGTGCTGCTCATCCAGCTCTACCTCCGCTACACGCACTGAGGCGCGGCGCGAACCAAACAAAAAGGGCGACGCATCGCGTCGCCCTTTTCCAGGCCACTCCCCCGGCTCGTGGGAGGCTCAGACGTAGAAGTCGATCTCGGCGACGCCACGCTCGTCGGGCTCGGCGGGCTGCGCCTCGGCCTCCTGCGTGTGCGCGCGCGCGTCCGGCAACGGCAGCTCGAGCATCGGCTGCTCTTCGATGTGCCGGCGCCGCTTGTTGCGGCTCTGCTGAGCTCGACCCGGGCGATCGTGGATGAAGTTGTCTGCCATCTGTGGCCTCGCCTCCGGTTGGACGCGCACCTGGTGGGAACTACGCAGCGCCGAGCTCGTCGGTTCGGTCGCGTGCATCTGCTCGTGAGAAACTGCAAGACGTGCACCACGGGCAGGCACACGACCCGAGGCGAGACCCATGTCACCGGCCTCGCGCACTTGGCCATCGGCACCCCGGGACGCCGAGACCAACGACCGCGACAGTCGTGTCAGGCAGTTCCCAACGGTGGTGCCGTTGTCTGTCACCTCTGTTCTCAGCGTAACGCGACTGGGGGCCGAGGCAAGTGATCGACGCGTTTGAGCCCTGGGTACGACACGGCCGTGCAGAGCGCACCGTGGGGCACCCCGGCGAGGCCCTGGCGTACGCCGTCGTTGCTCGCGCCGCGGCGCACGCCACGAATTTGCGTTCGGCGCCGCCGCGGGCCGCGGCGACTCAGAAATCCACGACGACCCAGACGTCGCCTTCGCGCTCGAGCCGCACGGCGTGCGCGCCTCCGAGGTCGAGCTTCGCCTCGTGATCGTCGTGGGGCACGGGGTCGCCCAGGTGCTCCGCGATGCGGTCCCGCGCTGCGCGCAGCGTGGCTGCCTGCTCGCCCTCGGTCCACGCCGCGGCGAGATCTTCCTCGGACAGGCCGATGCGATACCGTCGCGGTGCTAGGCGCAGCACGACGTCCCAGCGTTCGTTCCGGGTCGCCCACACGAGTGCACGTACCGCCTGTTCCGGGGTGCGCTGCGAGTACGCGTCGCTGGGGTCGTCGGCGAAGCGCCAGCCCTCCGACGTCCAGACCAGGTCGGCGGGGAGATCTCGCGTGATCAAGACCGTCGACTCGGGGTGGATCTCGCGCGGACGTCGGAGCGCGGCTGCGGTGCCCTTGCGCCGTCGGTCCCGGCTCCACACGCCCGTGTCCACGCCGGCCCGCGCCCCCGGGACGACGTGCCCGCGCACCGCCTGGGCGTCTCCGCGTCGCACCGCGCGGCCGAGCTGCGCGCTAGCGCGCGCGGTTCCGCGGCGGCTCTGCGCTGCGCACGACGCGGCACCGACCGCGAGCACCACCGCGAGCGTCGCGACTGCGATCCGGTTCACGCCGGCGCCTTGGCCTTCGGCTCGATGATCGCGGTGAACGTCGCCGAGCTCTTCGGGCCCGACTCGCTGCGGACCTCGCCGGCGAACTTGCCGAAGCGACCGATGCGCTGCGCGGTGACCTCGATCGTGAGCACCTCGCCGGGGACCGCAGGCGCGCGGAACTTCGCGTCCTGGATGCCCATGAAGTAGCAGTTGTGCGTCGCGGCATCGAACGCGCCCGAGGCGTGCGCGAGCACGAGCGCCGCCTGGGCCATCGCCTCGATCTGCACGACGCCCGGCACGATCGGGTACCCGGGGAAGTGGCCCTGCAGGATCGGGTCGCTGTTCGAGACCAACTTCAGCGCGACGATCGATTTCCCCGGCGTCACCTCGACCACGCGGTCGATGAACAGGAACGGGTAGCGGTGCGGGAGGATGCTCTGCAACTGGACCGCGTCGATCACGGCCGGGAGCATACCCGAAGGTGCGGCGCGATCGCTACGGATGCTTGGAGTCGTACAGCTTGACGATCTCGCCGGTGATGTCGAGTCCGTCCTTCGCGTAGATGATCGTCATCGCATCGCGGACGAGGACCAAGTCGATCGACTTCTCCTTCGCCACCTTCGCGACGATGTCCTGCGCGTTCTTGTACATCTTCTCGAGCATCTTGTTGTGCTGATCGCCGAGCTCCTGCTCGAGCGTCATCAACATGCTCTGCATCTCCATCGACTCGCGCTGGAGCTGCTCTTGCGCCGCCACGAGCTGCTGGCCCGACAGGCTCTTGAGCTTGCCGGCGTCGGCCTCGAGCTTCTTGCGCTTCTTCTCGAGCTTGTCCTGCTTGGTCTTGCTGCTCTTGTCGAGCTCACCGCGCGCGGCCTGCCCGGCCTTCGTCTCGTTGAGCACGCGCTGCATGTCGACCATCGCGATCTTGCGAACGGCCGGCACCTCGGCAGCGGAGGCTTCGCTGGGGAGCAGCGCCGGCGCCACACACAGAGCGGCGCCCACGAACAGCGCGCGCCACATCGACTTCGGGTTGCGGATGGACGGGCTCATCAGGGGTGCTCCTTGTCGTAGCGAACGATGATGCGGTTGGTGAGGTCGAGCTTCGGATCGACGTAGATGACCGTCATCTCCGAGCGAACCATCACCACCTGTACGCCTTCCTCGAGCGCGATCTGCTTCACGATCGTGGAGACGTTGTTGTAGATCTTCTCGGTCAGCAGAGCTTCCTTCTCTGCGACGTGCTCCTGCAGCTCGTAGCCGAGCTGCTCGAGCTCCTGCTGCTTGCGCATGATGTCTTCTTGGCGCTTGCGCAGCTCCGTGTCGGAGAGCATCGAAGCCTTGGCCTGGAGGTCGGCCATCTGCTTCTGCACCTCGGCGGCCTTCTTGTCGATCTTGCTCTGACCCTTCTTGAAGGCGGTCTCGAGCTCCGACTTGGCCTTCTTGCCTTCTTTGGTGTCGAGCAGGCAGCGCTGCACGTCGACGACCGCGATCTTGGAGATGGTCTCGAGCTCGGCCGCTCGTGCCACCGGCTCCGACGCGATGGTCGCCGTGCCGAAGAGGGCCAGCACGGGCAACGCGAGTCGAGCGAAACGCTGCATGGCGCGAACCTTAGCCGTCGGGTTGGAGTACGGCAAGCTGATGGCCTCGGACGGGTGCATCAACGGGGCGATTCAGCGGGGCTTTCGGCATCACGGCCGGTTACGACGCGCGCTGCCGCCCCGGACCTGGGGTGAAGTCGGCGCCGGTGACCCCGATCACGAGCATCGAGGCTGCGCCGCCGCGGACCTGCGCCGCAGACGACGCTCAGAACGAGTTGCCGATCGCGAACTCGAAGACCACCGGATCGTCGCCGCGCGGCAAGAAGCTCGTCGCGCGCTGGCGATCGAGCGGGAAGCCCCACTCGAAGCGCAGCGGCCCGATCGGCGACTGCCACCGGAAGCCGAACCCCGCGGAGTACCGCAGGTCGCGGAAGCGGAAGCCCCGGCAAGGGTCGCTCTTGGGCAGGAGCGATGGGTTCAGCTCCTTGCAGTAGAGCGTCTCCGTGTTGAACGCGTTGCCCATGTCGTAGAACACCACGCCCTTGATGTTCGCGGGCGGGATGATCATGAACTCGAACTCGGCGGTGAACGCCGTGAGCAGGTTGCCGCCGATCTCGTACGGGATGAGCCGCGCCGTGGGATCGGGCGAGCTCTGCACCTTGATCTTCGGACCCAGGCTGCGCAGACGGAAGCCGCGGATTTCGCCGTCGCCGTAGATGCCGCCCGGGAACCAGCGCTCGAAGATCGGCACGCCCTTGCTCTGCACGCTCTGCACGAAGCCGATCTGCAGGCGCGTCTTGAACACGACCCACGCACGGAACGCCTTCTCGGTGCGGATGACCGGGAAGTAGAAGCGGCTGTCGAGGACGTAGCGGTTGTAGCGGTTCTGCGAGCCCAGGTACTTGTTCGCGAACGTGGCGCGCAGCTGGTGGTACTGGCCCGAGGTCGGGAACAGGAAGTTGTCGCGCGTGTCCCACTGCAGGCGGGCTTCGAGCGCGCTCGTGATGCCGTTCGCGAACAGGTTGTTGATGAGCGCCTGCTGCGGGACGGTGACCAGCGAGCCCGGCGAGAACACGCCGCCGACGCTGCCGAACGTGCCGAAGCCGACCTTCACGTCCTCGAGCTCGTAGCCGATGAAGCCGGTGAGATCACGCCACAGCGGATAGCCCCACGACAGGCGGAAGCCGGTCGACTGGCGCGAGAAGCTGGGGAAGATGTTGCGCGAGTTGAAGACGTTGAAGATGAAGTTCCACTTGCTGTCGAGGAAGTGGCGTGTGTAGTACGAGAAGTTGAAGAGGCGCCGCAGGCTGGAGAACTGCGCGATGACCTGCACCGTCGCACCGCGGCCCAGGAAGTTGTCGTAGGCCACCTGCCCCTGCAGCACGAAGTTCTCGATCGTGGAGAAGCCGGCGCCGATCTGGAACGTGCCGGTGAGCTGCTCGGTCAGCTCGATGTTCAGCACGATCTTGTCGTCGGCCGAGCCCCGCGAGGTCGACATGTTGACCGCGGAGAAGTAGCCGAGCCGCATGATCTTGAACTCGGAGGTCTCCTTGCCCGTCTCCGAGTAGAGGTCGCCCTCGGCCATCGTCATCTCGCGACGGATGACCTTGTCCGCGGTCTTCTCGTTGCCGTTGATCTCGATGCGCTCGATGTAGACGAGCGGGCCTTTTTCGACCGCCAGGTTGACGTAGAACAGCAGCTTCTCGCGATCGAAGCGCTGGTCCGCGTTGACGTTGACGTACGCGTAGCCGTTGTCCTTGTAGCGGCGCTCGATGTCCTCGCGGATCTTCTGGATCTTGCCCATCGAGGCCACGTCGCCGGGCTTGATGATCGGGTCGATGGACTCGGCCAGCGTGTCGGAGTCGAACAGCCGCGGCTCGCCCGGCTGCAGCACCTCGCGCGCCGTCATCGCGCCGAGCTTGTACTGCGGGCCCTCCTCGATCGGGATCGTCAGGAACACGAAGCGCCGGTCGGGCGACAGGCTCATCTCCGGGTCCTTGGGGTTCGCATCGAGGTAGCCGTGGTCGCCGTAGAACGCGCGCAGGAACGAGTAGTCCTGCTGGAACGCCTCCTTGTTGAAGACGCCGCCCGCCTTCTTCGCGACCACGCTGATGTAGTTCCCCGCCTTCGTGAGGATCGACTTTCGCAGCTCCTTGTCGGT
This sequence comes from uncultured Nannocystaceae bacterium, assembly GCA_964519175.1. Lineage (GTDB taxonomy): Bacteria > Myxococcota_A > Polyangia > Nannocystales > Nannocystaceae > Xiheibacterium. The sequence goes on along the minus strand of CAZFKC010000078.1, from coordinate 4,765 downwards.
GAAGGCCTTGTTGCCGACGAACTCGATGTTGCGCACCACGACCTCGGCCGCCTCGTCGATGACGATCGCGACGTCGACCTTGCCGGGCTCCTTCTCGACCGGGCGCAGCTCGTAGCTGACGTCGGCCAGGAAGAAGCCGGTGTCGGTGTAGTGGGCCTTGACCTTCTCGACGTTGGCCTTGAGCTTGCCGAGATCGAGCACCTGGTTCTTCTCGAGATCGAGCTGCTCGTTGATGTCGTCGAGCTTCACCTTGTCGTTGCCCTCGATGATGATCTTCCGGACCATCGGGCGCTCCTTGACGACGTAGGTGAGGATGACGCCGCCCGGACCGAGCTCGCCCTCGACCGCGACGTCCTCGAAGTAGCCGAGCCCCCAGAGCCGCTTGAGATCGGCGGCGAGCTTCCGCTGCTGGCAGAGCTCGCCGATGCTCGAATCGAGCTCGAGCAGCATCGCCTCGGACTCGACGCGGCGGTTGCCGTCGAAGCGGATCTCGGCGATCGGCTTGCCGTAGAGCTCCTCCGGCACCGCAGCGAGCTGCGCGTAGGCCCAGATCTGCAGCCAGTCGCCACGCAGTGGCACCGCCGGCTTCGGCATCGCCGTGGCCGTGTGCCAGGGCGACGCGCCGGCGATCCGCGGCGCGCCGAACAGCGTCAGCAGCAGCGCGAGCGCGAGCAGCCAGGCATCACGCGTGCGCGCCATCTCGATCCGTGGGCGGCGCCGTCTCGAGTGGCTCCGGCGCGGGCTCGATGCTGTCGCCGATCAGGCTGCCGTCGGCCATGCGGATCTTGCGGGGCATCTGGCGCGCGAGGTCCATGTTGTGGGTGACCACGAGCATCGTGGTGCGCTGTTCCTCGTTGAGCCGGAAGAGCAGCGCATGCACTTCTTCGCTGGTCTTCGTGTCGAGGTTGCCGGTGGGCTCGTCGGCGAGCAGGAGCTTGGGGCGCATGACGAGCGCGCGCGCGATGGCGACGCGCTGCTGCTCGCCACCTGACAGCTCGCCGGGCCGGTGCCGCAGCCGGTGCGACATGCCCACCTGCGCGAGCATGTCCTCGGCGCGCTCGCGGGCGTCTCGCATCGACAGCCGCGCGACGAGGGCCGGCATCATCACGTTTTCCACCGCGGAGAACTCCGGCAGCAGGTGGTGGAACTGGAAGACGAACCCGATCGTCCGGTTGCGGAAGCGCGCGAGCTCGGGCGGCGGCAGCGAGACGATGTCGAGGCCTTCGAAGTAGATCTTGCCGGAGGTCGGCAGGTCGAGCGTGCCGAGGCAGTGCAAGAGCGTGGACTTGCCCGCTCCCGACGCGCCGATGATCGTGACCATCTCGCCGCGGCCCAGCTCGAGGTCGACTTCCTTCAGGACCTGCAGGACCTGCGTGCCGATCACGAACTCCTTGGTCATGTGCACCACCCGCACCAGTGGGGGTGTGCCTTCGGGATCGGGCGGTGCCATGGTTCTCGAGCGCGGAGCAGAGCCTGGGGCGGGGGCAGGCTAAGGCCCCGCGTCGCACGGTGTCAACGCGCGCGGGAGCGCCAGCCGGGCCCCGCGGAGCCCCGGTCGTGGCGTGCGTCACTACTGCTCGGCGAGCCGCAGCGCGTCGACCGGGCGCAGCCGCGACGCGACGAGGGCCGGGTACAGGCTCGACAGGCACACGATGACGAGCGCCGCCACGCCGACCAGCACGACCTCGGAGGGGTTGACGACCACCGGGAGCTTCTCGACGTAGTAGACGTTCTCGTTGAGCGGCAGGCCGCAGAAATCCAGCCACCAGCACAGCCCCAGGCCGGTGCCGATCCCCCCGAGGCTGCCGAGGATCCCGACGCACAGGCCCTCGGCGATGAACACGCGCAGGATGCCGCGGTCGCTCGTGCCCATGGCCTTGAGGATGGCGATCTCCTTGCTCTTCTCCATGACGCTCATGAGGTTCGAGGCGAGGATGCCGAACGAGGCCACGAGCACGACGAAGAGCAGCGCGATGAACATCGCGACCTTCTCGAGGAACATCGCGGAGAACAGGTTGCGGTTGAGATCCCGCCAGTCCTCGACGATGAGCTCGCCGTCGCGACCGCTGGCCTTCACCACCGCGACGACCGCAGCCTTGCCCTCGTCGATCGCGTCGACGTCGGCGAGCTTCACCTCGATGCCCGACACGCGATCGCCCGCGAGCAGGAACCGCTGCACGACCGGCAGCGGCGCGTAGATGTTCTTGCGGTCGTACTCGTACATCCCCGAGAAGAACACGCCGCCGACCTGCGCGAGCAGGCTGCCGGGCATGCGCCCCGCGGGCGTCATGCGCCCGACCGGCGTGATGAGCTGGACCTCGCTGCCCGTGCCGATGCCGAGCTCCATCGCGAGCTCGCGACCGACGAGCACCGGATCCTCGACGACGCCCTCGCCTTCGACCGACGTCCACTCGTTGCCCTCGTCGCCGTCGCCGGCCGGGATCGGCGTGTCGCGCTCGGTCGGCGCGCCCGGCTCGCGGCCGAGCTCGCGCCCCGGATCCTCCCAGCCGTCCTCGTCCTTCGCGGGCGCGCGGCCGAGCTCTGCGGCGGGATCCTCCCAGCCCTCGTCGGGCTCCTTCCCCGGCGGCCGCGGCAGCTCGAAGTGCGGCGGCGGGGGCAGCTTGCTCGCCGCCGACGGCTCGGGCGCGAGGCCCTGCACGCCGACGCCCTGGATCCCGACGGTGCCCGGCGACACCCCGCTCGGCTTCGGCGGCGCGGCGGGCTCGGGGCCACGCGCGCGCGCGGCCGGATCGATCGCGCTCGGCACCTCCTCGGTGCGTGGCTTCGTGTCCTTCTTCTCGAGGTGACGCAGCCGCCACGGCGTGGTCTCGGGCTCGATCGCGAACGGGTCCGGATCGGGGATCGCCGCCGGGTTCTCGAGGTACTCGTAGCTGCCCTCGCGCACGAGCGACGGCAGGTTCGACGCGGTCGCGTGCAGATCGGGCACGATGCCGGACAAGATGGCGCCCTGCCGGTTGAGCCGCGAGCGCACCATGATCTCGCCCTCGAGATACGGGCTCGCACCGACCACACCCGGCGCCTTCGCGAGCTCGGCGGACAGATCGAGGTAGTCGGCGAACGGGCGACCGTCGGCGCGCGCGACCCGGACGTGGGCCTTCTGGTTCAGGATCTTGTCGCGCATGTCGCCCTCGAGCCCGCTCATCAGGCTGAGCACGACCACGAGCGCCATGCAGCCGAGCAGCACGCTCATCGCGATGATCGTCGGCAGCAGGTTGAAGAAGCACGCGAGCAGGCTGAACAGCAGCGCCATGACGCCGGCTGCGAGCGTGAGCGCGCCGAAGCTGCCGAAGTGGCCCTGTAGCGCCGACTGGCCGCCGCTCTCGTCCCCGCACATGTTCACGGGGTCGAGCACGAACGCGTAGCCGATCATCGTGCCGCCGACGAGGATCAGATAGATCGCCGTCAGCATCAGCGGGATGACCCACACGGGCAGCGTGTCGGCGGCCCGCAGGTGCCGCCACGCGATCATCCAGTCGAGGCGCTGGAACAGGATGTCCATCAGAGGTCGTCCTGCTCCGCTTCCGCAGGCGAGCCCTTGCCGAGCAGGAACGCCTCCATGAGCGGCTCGAGATCGCCGTCGAGCACGGCGTCGACGTTACCGAGCTTCGTGCCCGTGCGGTGGTCGTTCACCTGGCGGTACGGCTGCAGCACGTAGGAGCGGATCTGGCTGCCCCACTCGATCTTGCGCTCCTCGCCGCGGAGATCGGACAGGTGCGCCTCGTGCTTCTGACGCTCGAGGTCGAACAGGCGCGCCTTCAGCATGTGCATCGCCTTGTCGTAGTTCTTGTGCTGCGAGCGCTCGGCCTGGCACGCGACGACGATGCCCGTGGGGATGTGGGTGAGCCGCACGGCGGAGTCGGTCTTGTTGACGTGCTGACCGCCCTTGCCGCCCGCGCGGTACTTGTCGACGCGCAGATCGGCCTCGTTCACCTCGACGTCGATGTCGTCGGCGTCGCCGATGTCGGGCACCACCATCACCGAGGTGAAGCTGGTCTGGCGGCGCGCGTTCGCGTCGAACGGCGAGATGCGCACGAGCCGGTGCACGCCGATCTCGGAGCGCAGGTAGCCGTAGGCGAACTCGCCGTGGAACATGAGCTCGGCGCTGCGGATGCCGGCCTGCTCGGCCTCCTGCGTGTCGAGGATCTCGACCTTGAAGCCCATGCGCTCGCCCCAGCGCAGGTACATGCGCAGCAGCATGTCGGCCCAGTCCTGGCTGTCGACGCCGCCCGCACCTGCGTTGATGCTGAGGATCGCGTCGTGGCCGTCGTACTGGCCCGAGAGCATGCGGCGGAACTCGAGCTTGCCGAGCTTGCCCTCGCACGACTCGATGCCCTCCCACGCCTCGCGCAGCGTGGCCTCGTCGTTCTCCTCGCGGCCGAGCTCGTAGAGCGTGCGGGTGTCCTCGATGGCGCGGCCGGCATCGTCGAGCTCGGCGAGCGTGTGCTTGATCGTCGCCTGCTCGCGCGTCACCGACTGCGCCTTGTCGGCGTCGTTCCAGAACGAAGGATCGGCGGTCTGCGCATCGAGCTCCTCGAGCTTCTCGCGTTTGCCATCGTAGTCAAAGATGCCTCCGCAGCTCGAGCAGGCGCGACGAAAGCCTATCCAGGCGTTCGAACGCTTTGCCGTGCTCGGGCAGCGGAGGTGTATTGCCGGCCTCGTTCATCGCCCGCACTGTAGCAGCGAACCCGCGGACGTGCCCATGGCCGCAGACGTGCCTGGCGGCGCGTCGGGCTCACCGACGGCC
>CAZFKC010000077.1:0-48014 GCA_964519175.1 uncultured Nannocystaceae bacterium | reverse complement strand
CCGGCCGGGCCGTGAACCGATCGCACCCGGGCCGCACTTAACTCGGACCGCCCCCCGTGCGGACGCTCGCGTGCAGCGGTAGGCTCGCGTCCGACGATGCGCGTGCTGGAGTTCCTCGGCGCCGACGGTGGCCACTACGGCCTCGCCCACGTCGCCGAAGCCGAGCGCGTGGCCACGCCGGACTGGGAGCCGATCGAGCGCTCGGTCGCGCCGCAGCTGCTCGCGGCCTCGACCGAACAGCTCGAGGAGCTGTGGCGCGAGCTGGGCGCGTCGACGGCCTGGGGCGACGAGCCGCCCGACGCGGTCGCGCTGGAGCGCTGGGCGACGGACGAGCTCTCGCGCCCCACCGGCAAGCTGATCATGTGGCGCGTCCGTGCACCGCTGCACGCGACGGCCGTGCCGCAGCTCGGCGACGCGACGCCCCTGTCGGATCTGCTGCGCTCGGATCCCGAGGAAGTGCGCACGTGGATCGCGTTCCGGCTGCTCGATCTCGCCGGCGATCCGCTGCCCGACGTGCGCTACGAGATCACGCTGTCCGATGGCACCATCCTCGACGGCACCACCGACGGCGACGGTGCGGCTCGCCACGACGACATCGTCGCGGGCGGGGCATCGATCGAGTTCCCCGAGCTGCCCGAGACCTACTGGGAGCACGAGCACAACACGCCGTAGGCGTGCCCGAGCGCAGCATGAGCGACTTCGAAATCAGCCGCGGCCAACGCACGAGGGTGTTCTCGATCGGCACGGGACAGAGCCACACGTTCCAGCTGGCGCCGTTGCGGGCGCAGCTCATCGAGATGGAAGATGCGCACTTCCACCTCGACAGCGCGGTGCTCCTGCCCGACTGGGCCGGTGATCCCCAGCTCGTCGGCGACGGCGGCCGCACGACCGGGCTCGCGGTCCTCGCGGCCTGTCTCGTGCAAGCGCGAGACAACCCGGAGCAGAAGCTCCTGGCCGCCGGACACACCGACACGAGCGGCGGCGAAGGGCACAACGTCGCGCTCTCCGAGGCGCGCGCCGAGAACGTCGCTGCGGCGTTGAAGGGCGACAAGGCGGCGTGGGTCGACATCGCGAAGCGACAGCACAGAGTCGAGGACTACCAGCGCGTCCTGAAGTGGATCGCGTGGCTGTGGGGCTGGCCGTGCGATCCCGGCCCCATCGACGGTGATCACGGCAACGGCACGACCGCGGCGGTGAAGGCGTTCCAGCACCTCGCGGGCGAGGAGCTGCAGCGCGACATCGCCGTCGACGGCGACGTGGGCGAACAGACCTGGGGTGCGATCTTCGACATCTACATGCTGGTACTCGGCGACATGCTCGACGTCGATCCCGACGGGCTGCGTGAGCTGCAGGCGGGCGTGACGTGGCACGACAAGCCCACCGTCGGCTGTGGCGAGAGCTTCCCGATCGAAGGCCGCGGCATCGACGGCATGCGCAGCGCGACCAACCGGCGCGTCGAGCTGCTGTTCTTCGATCCGGGCGAGCAGCCGACGCTCGCGTGTCACGCCTCCCCGGGCGCGTGCACCAAGGAGCAGTGCGATCTGTACGCGCCCGGTGCCTACCAGACCAGCTATCTGCCGGCGCCGCCGATCCAGCTGCAGCCCGCCACCATCGAGCTCGAGCTCACCGAGATCAAGGGGCTCTACAAGCCCGGCCACGTCGACGGTGCCGACCTCGCGGCCGTCACCGGCAAGCGCTCGGGCTGGCTCGCCGGCTACACGAGCGACGACGACCTCGGTCGCATCTTCGTGAACCACATCCCGCGCGCCGACGCGAGCGTCCCGTGGCAGGACCTGTGGAAGAAGGACACGCAGTACATCGAGGTCACCGTCACCGTCACGGCGACGGGGGGACGGCAGCGCGTGCCCGCGGGCGCGCGCGTGCAGTGGACGTGGGAGGACCCCGACGATCCGTCGAACGCGGTGATGGAGGCGTTCTCGCAGGGGCTCGTGGATCCGAACGACAGCGGCGTCGACCCGACCAACGACAACATGGGCAAGCGCGACTTCCCGAGCAAGGACGCCGGCACCGGCGCGAAGTTCGAGGAGCTCGACGGCCACGGCCTCGAAGACCTCGATGCACACTCGGCCACCACCGCGATCGTCGACGGCAAGAGCAAGGTGCGCATGCACTGCACGAACGTCGGCGGCGACAACTTCCGGCTCAAGGCCTCGCTCGCCGCACACCAGCTCGTGCTGCCGGGCGCGGAGGCCCAGACCGGGCTGATGACGATGTGGAAGCGCGTCGAGGTCGAGTACCGCGTGATGGACGAGGCCGAGCCGTTGCCGGTCGAGGACATGCCGCCGTTCTTCGAGCCGATGTTCGTGCAGATGGACGTCAGCGATCCGCAGAGCTCGCCGAAGCTCGAGCACATGGCCGCGCGCGACGACGACGTGAGCCCCGCGAGCTCGCAGTACGTCAAGGCGCCGCCGACCGGGGTGTTCGTCAACGAGGGCAAGCCGGGGTGGTTCCTGCTGGTCGCCGCGCACCGGGCCGCCCGCGACATCGCCACGTCGACCCGCACGTCGGTCTACACGGGCCCTGCGAAGGTCGGCGAGATCCGCTTCAACGACGGCAGCCACGGTGAGACGTTCGTCATCGACTCGCCGATCCCCGGCGACATCGGCACTGCCGTGATCACCGAGGGCAGCAACAAGGCCACGTTCCTCATCTGGGCGAAGGACGAGAACACGCCCGCGCCCGGCAAGACCACGCTCTACATCAGCTCGCTCGACTACCAGTCGGACTTCGTGCCCGGCGACGGCAAGATCGGCAGTGCCGGACGCGGCGGCGCCTACGACAAGACCGACAACTACTATCCGCGGCACATGGAGCGCCTGCCGGGCAGGGCGTGGACGGCCGGCGGCATGGGGTTTCCGCAGGACGTGCAGCTCGAGGTGTTCTCGAAGGGCGGCTTCGAGACCTCGGGCATCAGCCCCTCGAACACGAAGGCCGGCGTCGAGTACTTCGCCGGGCGCACGATCGTGTTCACCAAGCACCCGACCTTCACGAGGACCGGCTCGTTCGACCGGATGAAGGCGCTCACCACGATCGTGCACGAGCTCGGCCACGCGTTCGGCTTCCCGCACAAGTGCGGCTACAACACCTGGGAGGATCCGCCGACCACGAGCTGCGCGATGAACTACACGATCACCTGGCTCTACGCGCCGGGCACGCGCACCGTCCAGCGCTTCACGCCGGGCACGGGCGGCCAGCACATGTGTGCGCGCCACGTGCACGGCATCCGCATGGTGCACGTCGAAGACAACCCCGCGATGTGGACGTGGACATGACGACGCCCGATCTCGTGTGCAAGGTCGAGGTGGCGCCGAGCTATCGCGTCGGCTATCCGATGCCGATCGCGGCGACGATCGAGAACCCGCTGCCGCAGCGCACGTACTTCGCGCTGCCGTTCATCGATCGCTTCGACGTGCCGCCACCGCTCGAGCTCGTGCTCGTGCGGGTGGGCGAGCGCGACGGTCAGCTCCTGCCCGCGAAGACGCCGGGGGCCCACGAGGGCGAGCCGCACGGGTTCCGGCTCGGCCCGGGCGAGGCACGGCGCATGCTGCTCGACATGGCCGAGCTCGATCCCCGGCTCGAGGCCGGCGAGTACGAGCTGCGCGCGCGCTACCTCGCACCGCCGATCTCCGCGGACGCGAACCCGGTGCGCTTCACCGTCGAGCTGCCCGGCGAGGACGAGGCCGCCGCGGTCGCACGGCTGCGCGCGACGAACACGAGCCGTTCGCCGTCGTGGAACGCGTTCTTGCTGGAGAACTTCCGCGAGATCGAGCGGCACGAGCTCGAGCACGTCCCGGCTGCGCAGCACCTGCGGCTGCGGCACCTGCTCACGCTGCACTGGGCGAGCTATGGGCCACACGCGCCGGCCCGGCTTCCGCCGACGACGTTCGACGGCGCCGGCGACGGGCCGCTCGTCCCCGAGTTGCTCGCGCTCACGCACGAGCTCGCGCTCGCACGCGGCGATGCGACGGTCGCCACGCTCGAGGCCCGGCTGCTCGCGGGCTGGCCCGGCATGGCGTGGCGCATCGAGGCGAACCGCGAGGGCGACGGGGTCATCGCACGCCTGCGTCGGATCGCCGGTGCCGAGCGAGCCTATCCGCCGGTGCCGGTGCCCCTGCCCTACGCAGGTGCGACGCCGTGATCGCGGCGCGCACGGTCTTCGTCGCCGTCGCGCTCTTCGCAGGCTGCCCGCGCAACGAGCCCGCGATCGCAGCGGCGCCGCAGCCGGAGTCGCCGCCCGCATCGCAACCCACCGAGCCCGCGCGCACGCAGCCGACGACACCCGCACCCGCGCCCACACCGACCGTCGTCGAGGCCCCGCCGACCGAGCCCGCGCCACCGAGCCCGGCGGGCACGAGCGGCGCGGCGAGCATCGACGACTTCGAGGGCAAGTCGCGCGCGGAGCTGGTCGCGAAGTGGGGCGAGCCGGACGACAAGGAACGCGCGACGTGGACGTATCGATTCCCGCGGCCGCCCGCATGCACCGATCGCGAGATCGTCTACGTGCTGACGCTGAAGGGCGACCGCGTGACCGCGGTCGATCGCAGCATCCGCCAGACCGGCAAGCACTGCGGCGGCGAGTACTGACGGGCTGCTAGACTTCCGCGGACGTGAGCCGCAGCGGCGACACCCCGAGGCGGGCGGCGGCGGCCATCGCCGACCTGCCGACGCTCGTCCCCAGCGGGGCCGAGGCCGACACGATGCTGCCGGACGGCAGCCTCAGCGCGCCCATCGTGACGCAGCGGATCGCGCGTGGCACCGCGCTCGGTCGCTACGTCGTGATCGATCCGATCGGCCGCGGCGGCATGGGCCTCGTCGTCTCCGCCTACGATCCCGAGCTCGATCGCCGCGTCGCGATCAAGCTGCTGCGCTGGGCCGATCACGACGCGCCCACCGCCTCGCGCGGCGCAGCTCGGTTGCTGCGCGAGGCGCAAGCGCTGGCCAAGGTCGCGCACACGAACGTCGTCGCAGTGCACGACGTCGGCACCGTCGCGCTCGGCGACGGCGCGCCCTCGGTGTTCGTGGCGATGGAGCTGCTCGACGGCGAGCCGCTCTCGGTGTGGCTCGAGCGCGAGCGGCCGGGGTGGCGCGTCGTGCTCGACGTGTTCGTCGCGGCCGCACGCGGGCTCGCGGCCGCGCACGCCGCGGGTGTGATCCACCGCGACTTCAAGCCCGAGAACGTGCGGATCACCTCCAGTGGTCGCGTGGTGGTGCTCGACTTCGGGCTCGCACGCTCGGCGCGCGACACCGAGACCGAGCGCAGCGATCCGGCCAGCCCCACGGCCGAGGGCGAGCGCGCCGGCGCGCTCGTCGATCCGCGGCTGACGATGTCCGGCGCGGTGATGGGCACGCCCGCGTTCATGTCGCCCGAGCAGGCCGCGGGTCACGAGCTCGATGCGGCCTCCGATCAATTCTCGTTCTGCGCGTCGCTCTACCTCGGGCTCTACGGCGAGCTGCCGTTCGGACCGGAGAAGGGACCCATCGCGCGCGCGATGTGGAACGGCGAGCTGCGGGCCCCGACCGGCGACGCGCGGGGTTCCGGCCGCGTGCCGGGCTGGCTGCGTGCGGTGCTCGCCCGCGGGCTCGCGCGCGAGCCGAGCGGACGCTTCGCGGGCATGCCCGAGCTGATCGAAGCGCTGCAGCGCGATCCCTCGCGGCGGCGTCGCACGATCGCAGGTCTCGCGGCCGTGGCCGCCGCGATCGGCATCGCGTGGTGGGGCGCATCGCGGCTGGCGGTGCGCAACGATCCGTGCGAGCGCGCGGCGGCCCAGATCGAGGCCAGCTGGTCGGCTGCGCGCCGCGACCGGGTCGCCGACACGCTCGCCGACGGCTCGGGTGATCGCGAGTATGCCGAGCGGGTCGTCGCCGCCATCGATCACCACGCGGGCGAGCTCCGCGAGCAACGGCTCGCCGCGTGTCGCAGCGACGTCTCGGGCGAGCCGGGCGCGCGCGAGGACGCAGCCGTGCGCATCGCGTGCCTCGACCGCGCGCACGGGCACTTCGAGGCGCTGCTCGGCGTGCTGGAGCAGCCGGGCGAAGGACGGGCCGCGGCGGCGATCTCCGCGGTGACCGAGCTGTCGGCACCCGCCGATTGCAGCGACGCCACCGCGCTGCGCCGCAGCATGCCGATCCCCGACGATCCCGTGCTGGCCGCCGAGGTCGCGCAGCTGCGCATCGATCTCGGGGGCATCCGCAGCAAGTTCATCGCCGGCGACTCGCGTGGTGCCCATGCGCACGCGCAGGAGATGCTGGTGCGCGCGCGTGCGATCGGCTTCCCGCCCGTGCTCGCCGAGGCGCTCGTCGATGCATCGCGCGCGGCGCTCAACCTCGCCGAGTTCGACGCGGCGCTGGCCTACGGCGAAGAGGCCTACCCGCTGGCCGAGGCGAACGGCGCCGACGTGGTCACCTCGAACGCGCTCAGCATCCTCACGATCCTGCGCACCGGTCCGCGACCCGATCCCGAGCTCGCGGCGTGGCTGTCGCTGCAGAACGAAGCGATCGTGCACCGGCTCGGCAATCCCCCGGCCCGGCTCGCGCGCGTGCTGGCCGATCGCGCGCGCCTCAAACGGAACGCGCACGCCACCGACGAAGCGATCGCGCTGCTCGAGCGCGCCGAGCAGGCGCTCGACGACGCGGGGCTCGAGGACGCCGATCGCGTCGCGACGCTCGACAACCTCGGCGCCGCGTATGCGGCGGGCAAGCGTCACGAGGAGGCGCTGGCCACGTACGAGCATGCGCTCGCGATCGGGGACCGCGTGCTGGGCCCGGGCCACAACCTCCGCGTGAACGTGACGCTGCACCTCGGCCAGGAGCACTGGCACCTCGGTGCCCACGGCCGCGGGCTCTCGCTGCTGTTCCGCGGGCTCGACGGCGCACGCTCGGCCTACGCCGCGAACCACCCCAACATGGTCGCGGTGCTCAACTCGGTCGGCGTCGTGCTCATCGATCTCGATCCCGCCGCCGGGCTCGCGCTCCTGGAAGAGGCGCTGCGCGATGCGAAGGCGCAGGGCGACGTGCCGAGGATCCTGCGCCACAACGTCGCGCTCGGCCTGCGCGGGCTCGGTCGCTTCGACGAGGCGAACGTGCTGCACCGCGGGCTGCTCGCCGACGAGACGGCGCCGAAGGAGCGCCCGGAGTGGCAGCTCGAGGTCGCGGAGAATCTCCTCCTCGCCGGCGACGCGAAGGCGGCGATGCCGGAGCTCGAGGCCGCGCGCGGGCTCTACGCGTCGCTCGTGCCCCCACAGCCGGAGAGCGTCGATCTGCTGGTCGGGCTCGCGCGCGCGCAGCTGCTGCTCGGCGACGACGCAGCCGCGTTGACGAACGCCCGTCGTGCGCTCGAGCTGCACGAGCGCATGGGCAAGACCCCGCGCGCGCTCGCGCTGACGCGGTACACGCTCGCGCGCGCGCTGCGGCAGAACGGGCTCGAGCCCGCGCGCCAGCTCGAGCTCGTCGTCGCGGCCCACGCGGGCTGGGCGACCGATGCGTTCGCGAATCGGCGTCAGGTCGCGGCGACCCTGGCCTTCGCGCTCGGGGCCTCGCCGCCGCTCTGACGCCGCGCGACGACGTGCAGCATCTTCGCGTTGCCGTGGCGATCGGGATCGTCGTCGTCGTGCTCCGGCACCGGGATCGCGTCCCAGCCGAGCGAGGGATCGATGGTCACCGCGCGCCACCGGCCGTCGGGCTGATCTCGACGTCGTCCCGCGGCGAGCAGCTCGTAGCCGTGGCGCGCGAGCTGGGCGAGCACCTGCTGCAGCGGCCGTTCGCGCCGCTCGTGCAGCTCGAGCGCCCAGGCGTGCACGCCCGTCATCGCCGACGCGCCGTCCAGCGCATCGTCGAGCACCGCGTACTCGTGGCCTTCGATGTCCAGCTTCACCACGGTCGCGTCGGGCACGAGCTCGACGAGCCGACGGCACGGCACGGTGATCGTGGGTCCGGGTGCCGTGCCGAGATCGATCGCGGAGTTCCAGCCGTAGCCCACCGGTGCCGGCGCGAGCACGAGCTCGCCGGCCTTGTCCGAGCAGGCGCACTGCACCACCGTCCACCGCTCGGCGTCGCCCTTGCGGCGCTCGATCGCGCGCACGTTCGAGCGCAGCGGCTCGATCGACACGACGCGGCCGCGCGGGCCGACCTCGCGCCAGAACAGCTCGGACAGCTCACCGATGTTCGCGCCGACGTCGGCGACCACCGCGTCGCGCAGCGGCAAGAGCCCCGCGTACCAGCGCTTCTGCTGCTCGAGCACGGCACGCCGATGGTAGCGCGCGGACGGGCGTCCCATGGGACGCGGGCGATGTCCCACGCCGACGCGACGGCGTGGGCGCGAGCGGGCACGCAGGCTTGCGCGTGGCATGCATCTTGGACCGGACGCGGGCATGCCCGGACTGCTCGCCGCCCTGCTCCTGCCGCTCCCGCTCGCCGCCGCGCCGAGCGTCGCCCCCACGAACCCGGCGGCGACGACGACGTCGACCGAGCACGCCGGCCACGTGCCGGCGGAGGGCATCGGGCTCATCGTCGGCGGTGCGATCGCGATCGGTGGCGGCATCGGGCTCGTCGGGGCCGGCTATGCGGGCTGCTCGTCCTCCGAGCTCACCTGCGACGAAGCCGAGCGCCGCAAGTGGGCCTACGCGGGCTTCGGCATCGCGGCGGTGGGCATCGGGCTCACGACCGGCGGGTCGATCGTGAAGCACCGCTTCGACGCATGGCGTGACCAGCGGAAGCTGCGGGTGCCGAAGCGCGGCAACGGCCTGTTCGTCGGCGGCGGCACGCTCGTCGGCTTCGCTGCGCTCGCGTGGGGAGTCGCCGCGAACGATCGCTCGAGCTCGAAGAACGCGGCGATCCTCGGCACGATCTGGACGCTCGGCGGCGCCGGCCTGATCGCGGGCGGGGCGGTGATGCGGGTGCGCTACCGCAGGTGGAAGGCCGAGCGCCTCGACTACGCGCTCGCACCGATGATGCTGCCGCGCGGAGGCGGCCTGTCGCTGCGGGCGCGGTTCTAGTGTGGTGAGTCGGAGATTCTCCGACTCGCCACACTAGCCGGCGGGCGGGATCATGTCGCAGGTCGAGCCGATCACGTCGGCCAGCGCCGTGCCGAGCACACCGTCGAAGTCCGGCACCATGCCGGACTGCAGGTTCGTCCACGACGGCGGCGGTGCGCCGAAGCCGTTCATGAAGTCGTAGAGCCGCGTGTTGATGTTGCCGGGCTGGTCGTAGCAAGCCCCCGCGATCGCGCCGGTCGGGATCACGCAGAAGTCGCCGCACGCGGCCTTCGCATCGCTGACGATGTCGATGAAGTCCTGCGTGGGGATGTCGGGCGGCGCGAGATCGGGCGAGTCCGACAGCAGGAACAGCACGAGCACCGCCTGCTCGCGCATGAAGCCGGTGTTGTAGGCCGCGTTCGCGGGGTGGAACGGATAGGCCGCGCCGGCCACGACGGTCTCGGTGTTGGAGTGCGGCGCGGAGCCGTCGATCGCCCCCATCAGCGCGCCCTGGAACCACGTCGCGAGCGGCTGGGAATCCGCGCCGGTCTGCAGCTCGAAGTAACGCATGCCCATGTGCTCGAACAGCCGGCCCTGCTGCCCGTTGGTGCCGTTGTCGGCGACGTCGGGCGGATTCCACGTGCCGTCGGTGAGCGCCGCCTCGCAGCCCGGTCCGCCCCAGCCGCCGCCGTTGCCCGGATCGTAGAAGCCGGTCGCGCGCGTCACCCCGACGTGGACCGACGTGCCCTCGGGCAGCACGGTCACCATCTCGTCGACGAACGTCGAGAACGCCGCGATCGTGGGCGCGGCGTGCTCCTGCATCGAGCCGGAGTTGTCGACGACGAAGATGATGTCGACCGCCGTGCAGCCGCAGTCCTCCTCGTCGGGCTGGCAGTCGTTGCCGGGCAGGTCGCTGCCGGTGCCGACGTCGAACTTCGGCTCCTCGCCCGAGCTGCCGTCGGGATCGGTCGGCGACTCCTCCGACCCCTGCGTCTCGGAGCCCGGCTCGGTCGCATCGGCGGAGCCCGGCGTCGTGGTCGTCGGCGAGGTCGCCGACGTGACCTCGGTGCCGCTGAACAGCCCGCTGTCACCGCTGTCGGCCGGTGCACATGCAGTCGCGAGCACGACCGCCCCGATGACTCCCCCTGTTCGCGGATCGCCGCCCATGGCGACCATGTTGGCCGCCGACCCGGCCGATCGTTGGGAAATCCGTCCTGCCCGCCGTAGCCCGCGCGCGGACTGCGATCCCGCGCACACGCGTCACGGGATGAAGACCGCACCGCAGGGGAAGGTGGCCGCGACCGAGTGGCTCGCGCCGTCCTTCAGCCGCTCGCACGCGTCGCCGAGCAGCTCGATCGTCGACGCATCGATCAGCCGCCACTCGTCGCCGCAGTCGAGCGGCTCGCCGTCGATCGACACCGTGCCGTCGCACGCTTCGGCGGGCTCGACCTCGCCCTCGAGCGCGAACGTGCAGCTCACGAAGTCGCCGACGATCGCATCGAACGCTGCGACGAGCTCGTCGGGCGCGAGCGCCTGGTAGTACGGCGCGGGCTCCGTCGTGTCGGCCGCACGGCCCGCGCCGACGTTCGCGAGCGCTTGCAGGTGCGCCTGCGAGACCTCCGCGCCGACGCTGATGACGTGCGTCGCGATGCCGGCCGCATACGCGGACTCGGCTGCGGCGATCGACAGCGCCTGACCTTCCTGGGGATCCGGCTGCGCGCAGGTGTCGGGCTCGCCGTCGGTCGCGAGCACGATCGCCTTCGGTCCGGGCTCTGCGAACGCGGCGAGCTGGTCGGCGACCGCGGCGAGCGACTCGCCGGTCGGCGTGTCGTCGATCGGGTGGGCTTGGCCGAACACCGCGTCGATCTCCGCGAAGCCGCCGAGCGTCGGCGCGACCTCGGTGAGCAGCGGACACACGCCGCCCTGCGAGCCGTTCTCGCTCGAGTACAGCGCGAGGCCGAAACGGATGCGCTCGTCGAGCCGTGCGACCACGCCGTCGTCGGGATCCATCAGGGTCTCGTAGACGGCGGTCCAGCGCTCCGTGCCGCCGAAGTCCTCGGTCATGCTGCTCGACTGATCGATGAGCAGGATCATGGTGGGCACCACCTGCGTGACGGTCACGTGCACCTCGGCGCACTCGCCGGTGCTCTCGGCCATCACCGTGTCGCCCTCGGACGACGACTCCGACGACGACGCCGACGTCGAACCCGACGACTCGCCCTCGCTGCTCTCCCCGATCGAGACGATGCCCGTCTCGGCGGAGGTGCCCTCGGTCGCCGGCGGCGCGTCGCCGCACGCCGCCATGTAAGCGCACGTCACCACGCCCGTCAGGGATCCGATCCGCCGCGAGAACCGACTACCGCTGCCATCCATCATGTCCACCTGCAGTTGCACGCACCGTGCCGCCTCGGCGTTCCCACGCGCGCACGAGTCGAACGCGCGACGTAGCGTGACTGCGGTAGGGTTCGCTTCGGCGCGCGTACGGCCGCGCGCGCCATCGCGATCATGTCGTGGCCACCGCGCTGGCAACCGCAGCAGCCTGCGCTGCTGTGCGATGGCTGGAACTGCGGCTACATTCCTGCGACCTTCGCTGGAGCACGTGGCGCCCACGATGCCGCTCTCGATGCCGCTCTTCTCCTCGATCGCGTGGACCCTGGTGATGGCGAGCCCACCGCCGACCTCCGCGCCGCTCGAGCGTGGCATGCCCCGACCCGCGCCGGCCCCCGACTCGGCGGCGGTCCACGACGACGGCGAGGCCCCGCTCGCCGAGGATGCGCCCCCGGCCGCTCCGGCGGAGGCGGCGGCGACGATGCCGCCCGACGGCGTGGAACCGCTCGCAGACTGGGCTCCGAGCGCGAAGGACGATCATCCCACGCCGGTCACGATCGCCCAGCCGTTCGGGAACACTACCAAGCTCGCCGTGCCGCAGCCGGACCCTCGCACCACCCGCATCGCGCGGATCGATTTCCTCGCGGGACCCATGTTCCGCGTGCGCGAGGTCGACCCGTACGTGCAGACCGGCTTCGAGCTCGGGGCGATGCACGGGCTCTCGGGCTCGTTCCACCTGGGGATGCTGGTCGCGAGCCAGAGCGACGACCGCGACTTCTTCCGCAGCGACGCGCTGCGGGCGTGGGAGTTCCCGATCGGCGGCGGCGTGGTGCTGCGCGGCAAGCTGCCCAAGCGCCCGCTCTTCGGCTCGATCGGGCTCTCGGCCGGCATGCTCGTGCACCGCGCCAAGTTCGAGGAGCCCGACCGCAACCAGGTGGTGCGGCGGGTCGATCCCGACTTCCGGCTGCCGATCCGCTTCTCGTGGACGATCGCGACCGTGGGCGTCACGCTGGCGTTGGAACAGGGTTACAGCGTGCGGAGCCGCAGCTACTCGCGGCAGGGCGCAGAGGTGTGGTCGCGCAGCGCCTACCGCATCGGCTTCGTTCTTGGGCTACACTCGGATGTCAGGGCTGGGCGGACGGCATTGGGCCGATCCAAACGCAGGAGCAGGAGCAGATCGTGATGCGACGCTACGGTGCATGCGTGGTTGCGGTGTTGGGGCTGCCCGTGTCCTCCCTGGGGGGATGCCAGGACGACATCGATCTCGATCCGCTCGACGACTCGCCCGCGATCGAGGCGCGCGTGCGCCCGAAGCCGATCGCGGGCGGCACGCTGGTCGTCGCCGACGGTGTGGCGGTCGCGGCCGATCCCGATCGCGACCTCGTGCACATCGTCGATCTCGGGACCCGCACGTTGCGACACACGATCGCGCTCGAGGCCGGTGACGAGCCGGGCCGTGTCGTGCTGGCGGACGGCATCGCGCACGTCGTGCTGCGCGGCATGGGCGGCATCGCGAGCATCGACGTCGACGCCGGCACCACGCTCGCGCGCCGCTCGGTGTGCGGCGAGCCGCGTGGCCTCGCCCACGACTCGACTGCCGACAGCCTGCACGTCGCCTGCGCGGATGGCTGGCTCGTCGAGCTCGAGGCCGCGTCCGACGGCGCCGAGCTGTCGCGGACGCTGCTCGAGCCCGACCTCCGCGACGTCGTCATCGTCGACGGCAAGCCGATGGTGTCCACGTTCCGCTCGGCCGCGCTCATCGATCCGGTCGGTGGCCGCACCTCGCTGCCGGAGCAGGGCAACCATCGCCCGCACGTCGCGTGGCGCACGGTCCCCGGTCAGACGCCCGGCAGCATGCTCGTGCTGCACCACCTGAACGACAGCTTGGATGTGCCCACCGAGCCCCGCCCCGAGGACTTCGAGGGCGGCAGCTCGCTGCCCTACGGCGGTGGCAGCGACTGCCAGCCCGGCATCACGGGCCCGGCGCTGTCGCTCGTCGACGCCGAGGGCGTGTTCACCTCGGCCATCGCCAACGCACCGCTGGCCGTCGACGTCGCGCTGGCGCAGGAGAGCGGCTGGGTCGCCGTCGCGATGCCGGGCGCCCCGCAGGGCCAGCGCACGATGCAGCTCGTGCCGCTCGGCGGCGGCTGCATCCCCGACGACGAGAGGCCGGAGCCGAGCCATCCCACCGTGCTCGCGCAGGTGACCTCGGTCGCGTTCACCGACGAGGACACGCTCGTGATGTTCAGCCGCGAGCCGGCGCAGCTGCTGATCCAGCCCCACCTGCCCGACGGCGGCGTCGACGTGATCGAGCTCGAGGGCGAGCCGCGCTTCGACACCGGCCACGAGATCTTCCACCGCGCGACCGAGTCCGGGCTCTCCTGCGCGTCGTGCCATCCCGAGGGCACCGACGACGGCTTCGTGTGGCGCTTCGAGGGCCTGGGCCCGCGCCGCACGCAGCCCCTCGACATCGCGCTGGCCGAGACGGCGCCGTTCCACTGGGACGGCGAGATGCACGACCTCGACGTGCTGATGTCCGAGGTGCTCGCGCATCGCATGGGCGGCAAGCGGCAATCGAGTGAGCGCGCCGAAGCCTTCCGCAGCTGGCTGTTCGCCCAGGAGCGGCCCGCCGCGCGCATGGCCCCCGACGACGCCGAGCTCGTCGCCGAGGGCGAGGCGCTGTTCACCTCGTACGCGTGCACGAAGTGCCACGGCGGTGCGGAGCTGGGCGGAGTCACGACGGAGACGTTCCGCGACGCCGATCTGCAGGTGCCGAGCCTGCGTCGCGTGGCCCTGCGTCCGCCGTACATGCACGACGGCCGCAGCCTGACGCTCGAGGGCGCCGTCACCGACATGATCGACGCGACGGTGCCGGGCACCATCGATCCGCACGCGGTCGATGCGTTGACCGCCTACCTGCGCACGCTCTGATGCGGGCGCCTCGCCGGTCATGATCATCGTCACCGGCACGAAGCGATCCGGCACGTCCATGTGGATGCACGTGCTGGTCGCCGCCGGCTTGCCGCTCGTCGGCGACCGCTTTCCCGAGGCCTGGGGCGAGCTGTTCCGCGACGCGAACCCCGACGGTTTCTTCGAGTCCGAGCTCGTGGCCGGCATCAACTACCGCACGAACCCCCACCCGCTGACGGGCGCCTGGCTCGCGCCGGCCGCGACGCGGCGGCACGCGGTGAAGGTGTTCATCCCGGGGCTCGTGCGCAGCGACATCGCGTTCATCGATCGCTGCATCGCCACGGTGCGATCGTGGCGCGACTACGTGGTGTCCACGCGCCGGCTCGCCGCGCTCGAGCGCGACCGCGGCACCCGGGCCAGCGAATCGAGCACGCTGCCGCCCGCGCTCGAGTGGTGGTGCAACAACTACGCGCTGCTCCGCGATCTCGCGATCCGCGGCTACCCGGTGCACGTCGTCTCCTACGACTCCTTCCTGCGCGATCCGGCGAAGGTCGCCACCGAAGTGCTCGCGTGGCTCGGCACCGGCGATGCCGAGGCTGCCGCGAAGGTCGTGCGCCCCGAGCTGCGCGCGGCGAGCGACATGCCCAGCGATGCGGCGCTGGCCGACGGGATCTCGGCCACGCACCTCGCCGTGTTCGACGAGCTCTACGACGCGATCGATCGCGAAGAGCCGCTCGGCGCCGCCCTGGTCGAGCGACTCAATCGCACCGACGCCGAGCTGCGGCCGATGGTGCTCGCACACCATGCGAGCTCCGAGGCCGAGACGGTCGCCGACATCCTGGGGCGAGGGTGATAGGCTCATGGCAATGACACGGTCCGACGTCGTCCTCGAGCTGCGGTTCCGCGGGCACGACGACGCAGACATTCCACCGGACGTCGCAGCGTTCTGCGGCAGCGCGCGCGAGCGCGCTACGGCGCTGCACGAGGCCGCCGAGCAGATCGGCGTGCTGCCCGGCGCACCCGTGCTCGCGCCGCAGGCATCCGTCGTGGTGTTCTTCCAGCACGCGGTGTTCCCGATCCCGGCACCGGGCGAGACGCGCGACGGCACGCGCGAGCTCGCGAGCTGGAGCTTGCGCGCGACCGCGTTCGGCTGGCTCGCCGAGGTGACGCCGGCACGGCGCTCGTTCGCACGCCCGCGTGCGTCGTGGGTCATCGCGGCGTGCTTCCCCATGGCGTTCGCCGCCGCGAGCGAGGCCGCGGCCGCGCCGCTGGAGAAGCCCGCGGCGGTGCAGCGGCCCAAGAAGCCGCGCACGACTGCATCGCCCACGGTGACCGAGCCCGCGGTCGAGCCCGTCGCCGAGCCGGCCGTCGAGCCGCCGCCGACGCCCGAGCCCAGCCCCGACGCGCCGCCCACCGATCCGTTCGAGGCCACGACGCCCTCCACCGAGGAGCCGCCGGCCCCGTTGCCGCCGAGGGCCGGCGGGCCCGACCCCGCGATCGTCGACGCGGCCTGGGAAGGCGTCGATGGCTTCGACGTCGAGGTGCAGCTGAAGGGCGATCGGACGCTGCGCGGCAAGGTCGGCGCGGTGCAGAAGGACACCTTCACGCTGATCCAGGCCGAGACCGGCGCGGTGCTGGTGCTGCCGAAGAGCGGCGTGCTCTCGCTGCGCGCACGTACGCCGGGGCCGCTGCCCGATCGCACGGGCGTCGGGCTCATCGCCGGCGGCGTCGTGCTCACCACGATCGCGACGCCCGTGTTCCTCACCGGCGTCGTCTTCCTCGGCGTGTGCCCCTCGTGCACGTACATCCACCTGCCGATGCTGCTCGTCGGCGCCGCGGCGCTCGGCGGCGGCATCCCGATGATCGTGCGCGGCGCGAGATTCCGGCGCGCCTACAACCGTGCGCTGCAGGAGCGCCAGCTCAGCTTCGCCGTCGCGCCCACCAGGGGCGGCTGGAGCGGCGGCCTGCGATTCCGGTTCTAGCGCGCGACACGAGTCGCTCGACGGGCCGTGCGAAGAACACGGCCGCGCACATCTCGTCGCCGCTGCCTTCGCCCCACGTCGTCGTGGTCTCGCGACCGAACGCGTCGTAGGTGCAGCGCAGTCGCACCGAGTCGCCGGGGTGGACGACGAGCGGCGTGACGTAGCGGTAGAGCTCCTGCCAGTGGAAGTCGTAGCGCGGCACGTCGACGGCGCACGTCGTGCCGCTCGCGCTCGTGATCTCGACCTCGAGCTTGCGCCCGATCTGGTGCATGTGCGGGAACACGGCCACGAGCTCGGCGTCGGCCGAGCCCTGCAGCACGGTGGTGCTCTCCTCGACGTGATCGCTCGCGCCCGGCGGGATCGCGAGATCGCTGTCGACCACGATCACCGTGTCGAGCGGTGTGACGCCGTCGTCGATCTTCAGGTCGATGCGCGTGTCGTCCGGCTCCGCGCCGCCGGCGATGTTGTAGTGCATCTGCACGACCACCGGTCGTCCGGGTGAGAGCGCCATGCCGGTGCCTTCGGGGTAGCGCACGACCGGCACGCCCGGCGTCCACGCACCGAGGATGCGGCTCTCGTTCACGCCTGCGGCCCCGAAGCAGCGATAGCCGGGTGCAGCGTCCTCGGCCTCGAGCGCCTGCGCCTGCGTCACCGCGCCGTCGCTGTCGAGCGAGAAGAGCACGATGTGATGGGCCTGCTCGATGACGCCCGGGTGCACCTCGAACGCGGTGAGCGTGCCGCCCTGCGGCAGCTCGGGATCGACGATGAAGCAGCGGTAGTCGTCGTAGGGATGGTCGGGCTCGGCGACCGGGGTGTACACCGGGAGCTGCACGCTCGAGGACACGACGTCGAGCACGGGCGGCTGCGGCAGGCCGGGCAGCTTGCTGAGATCGCCGGGCGGCGAACCAGCGTCGACCCACGCGGCGAGCGTCGCGAGCTCGTCGTCGCTCAGCCACCGCGTGTCCTGGAACTCCTGGCAGCCGCCGTCACCGTCGAGGGGCCACGGCGGCATCTGCCGATCCGCCGTGATCCCGACGATCGCAGGCCCGAGCGGCTCGGCATCTTCGTAGGCGACGAGCGACATCGGACCGAAGCCGTCGGGCATGTGGCAGCTCCAGCAGTGCTGCGCGAGGATCGGCGCGACGTCCTCGGCGTAGGTAGGTCCGGTCGGCGCGCCCGTCTCGTCGACGCTGGTCGTCGTCGTCGTGACCGTGCTGGCCTCGCTGCCGCCTTCGGTGCCGGCGATCGTGGTGGAGGACGAGAGCGTCGCGCCTTCGCCGGCCGTCGTGTCGCCGGAGCTGGCCCCATCGCCGGCCGCGCCGTCCGCACAGGCCCCGAGCCACACCGCGATACCGACCCCAGCGATGCGTCGCATGGGCCCAGCCTACGACGCTCGCCCATCGCTGACCAGCCGCGCTCGTTCACAGCGCGGTGATGTTGAGCACCCAGCTGCCCACTTCGCCGGGCGGCCCGCTGATCGAGATGAGGATCGTCGTTCCGGCGAGCAGCCCGGCACTGACCGCCGCATCCGTGCCGCCTCCGCTGTTGTCGTCGCACAGGTATTCGGAGCTGCACTCGAGACGGATCGAGATCACAGTGTCGAAGCTCGAGCCGATCGAGTCGAAGCCGTACTCGCCGTCGGCCGGCGCCGTCCAGATCATCACGTGATCGGGCCCACCACCATCTCCGCACGCCTCGGTCACATCGTCGTCGCCGGGCGTGGTGTCGCCGCTCGCGACGGCCAGCCCGAGCACGTTGTCCAGATCCTGCTCGGCACATGGCAGCGGCTGTGGGATGCCTCCGCAGACCCCGCAGATACTCATCGCCAGATCGGCGCAGTCCTGCTCCCAGCCGCTCGAGCAGCAGGACTCGTCGGCGTAGCAGACGTCGGTGACGCACAGATCGTCGGCGCACCCGGGCGCTCCGTTCGCACTGCAGCAGTCACCGCCGCCGTTCTCGATGCACGCCGACGTCTCGAACGTGCACAGTGCTCCGCAGGCGAGCGACCCGCCGATGAAGCCCTGCGACTCGCACGTCTGCGCGTCGAGATCGGTTCCGTCGCACTGCTCGGCGCCCTGCACGAAGTCGTCGCCGCACACGGCACATACGTCGCACGTCGTCGCAGCGTCGGCGGCACAGACCGCGTCCCAGTCGGTGCAGCACATCGGATCCGCGAGGCAGATGAGCCCGACGCACTGCAGGTCGTCGCAGCCCGGGCCCGCGTGCTCCGTGCAGCAATCCCCTTCCCCACCGCCGCACACTTCGCAGAAGCCGTTGGCGATGTCGGCACAGCTCTGATCCCACCCGAAGCAGCAGTCCGGGAGCAGCGCGCAGGCCGTGTTCGCGCAGTCGATGTCGTCGCAGCCGGGCGTCCCGTCGGGCGCACAGCAGTCTCCGTCGAAGAGCTGGCACCCGGAGGTACCGACGCTCGCGCAGTCACCGAGGCACTCGAGGAACCCGCCGTCGAAGCCGTAGTCTGCGCACGTCAGTGTGCCGAGATCTTCGTGGTCGCAGAGCTCGGCGCCGTCGACGATGTGATTGCCACAGACGTCGGGCTCATGGCAGCTCGCACACACCTCGAACGCAATGTACGCGCAGTCGTTGTACCACTGGTCGTCACAGCACTCGGGTTGGATCTCGCACACCGCCGCGCCGCACACCGGGTCGTCGCAGCCGGGCGCGCTGCCCTCGTGTTGCGTGCAGCAACCACCGAGCACACACGCCGCGAGATCGATCGAGCAGTCGTCGGTGCACGCGATCTCGCCGTCCTCGTAGCCCAGCGAGAAGCAGCTGAGGCCGCCGAGCGCATCGCCGTCGCACGCTTCCTCGCCCTCGATGATGCCGTTGCCGCAGACGAAGCCCGGGCCTTCCGATGAGGACGAGCCGGCTTCACTGCTGCCCTCGGTCGTGGGCGTGCCGCTGCTCTCGCTCGTGCTGGCCTCGCTCGTGCCGACCTCGGTCGAGCTCTCGCTCGTCTCGGGCAGCGTCGTGGTGTCGGCGAGCGTCTCGCTGCTCGAGCCACCGGATCCTCCGGAGGTCTCGGGGCCGCCGCCCGTGGACGCGCTGCTCTCCGTCGAGCTGCCGGTTTCTCCTGCGGTCGCGGTCGCCGTGTCCTGACATGCCGCGACCACGACGAGCGCGACGAGCCCCAATCCCATCCGAGCTTCCTGCATTGCCATCACCTACCCACGCGAAACAGCTTGCCCGGTTTCCGGTCCCGAAGCGCGTCGGCCTCGCTTTCTCGCGCGGAAGCACCGCTCGGCCATGCCAGGGGCGATCCGAAGCGGCGGGCGCACCTCGCGTGCTAGCCCGACGGCGAGTCGTCTCGAGCGCCCCGAGGCCCGCACGATCGTCGCGCGTGCACCGACCGCGACGGCCATGACGCACGTCGAGTGACCGGCCGATCGCGACGCGTCGACCGCCACGGCGACGCGTCACCGCTTGCGCGGATAGAGGATCTTCGTGCAGCTCGCGTCGATGTCCCCGTTCTCGGAGAGCGTGACGCACTCGCCATCACGACACGCCTGCTTGCCATACTTCCACCCGCACCCGTCGTCGCACTCGTCGGCCTCGGGATGCGCCTTGATCCACGCGCTGCTGACTGCCCCGAGCGCGCACGTCTGCGTGCAATCGGCGTCCTGCTTGCAGACCCACTGCTGCGTCGCGTCGACCGGCGGCGTGGGCGCGGGCGTGGTGTCGGAGGGCGTGGTCGGATCGGGGATGGGCTTCGCAGGCGACTCTGCCGGCCTCCCCGACGGTTCCGGCTCGCTTGGTTTCGCGGGCTCGACGGCGGAGGTGCAGGCGACGACCGCAGTGAGGACCGCGGGAAAGGCAGCGGTGCGAGCCCGGAGCATCACCCGATCTTGGACAACCAGAGAGACGTAGGCAAGTTCGTCTCCGAGCCAGGCAGGATCCGCGGGGCGCTCGACTCTCGGCATTACATGGCGTCGAGCAGCGGACCGATGTCGAGCATGTACATCTGCCGTCCGCCTGCGTGGGCGGAGTCGATGAACACACGGCGTCCGTCGCGGCTCAGGCGGGGATGGAGGTCGCAGCGAACGCTGCCCTCGTACGCTGGCGGGACCAGCAGATGGGCAAGACTGAACGTAGTACGGGTCGGAACGTGATAGAGGAACAGGTGCTGCTGGCGCATCGCGTCGGCATAGGTGTCGCTCAGCATCCACTCCCCGCCAGGCAAGAACGACTGGTGCCCATCGCGCGACGTCCCGAGCAACGTGGCGACGCGACCGCGGCGATCCTCGAAGAGGCCGTACCCGCCCGATTCTCGCGAGTAGATCACCAAGCGATCATCGTCGAGCCAAGCGACGTGGCTGAGGTCGTCGAGATCACGACTCAGCAAGAAAATGTCGCCACCATCGATATCCACGGTGAACGCACGCGTGCGCATGACGCCATCCGTCCAGCGCTCGTAGAATGAGAAGCGGGTGCCGGCAGGATTGATCGACAGCACATCGAAATAGTGCTCTGCCGTCAAATCAGCGTCCGCGTCGCGCCCGAGCGCAACGATCGTCGCAAGCTCGACGACTCGCTGGCGCACTCCACTGCGCATATCCACCACATATATCCCATCGTCGACGGCCCGGGCAAACGCACCCTTATGAGCACGTCCGACCTCTGGGTACCCGTAGCCGGCTCGAGATCTGAACAAGCGCTCGAAGTCGAGGCTGAGCGCAGTGTTGCCATCCGGAGCGATCGTGTAGATCGGATGTGGAAGCTCTCGACGCCGGCCGCTTGACATATCGTGGATGCGAGTGACGAAGCGAGGCGCGTCGGCATCTCCGCCGCGGTCGTTCCACACGACGTTGTGCTCCGTGCCAGGTAGCCATTGGAGCATACAGCCCTGCTGCCAGTTCCACGCACTTGACGTGCCCACTGTGGTCCACGACATGCCGTCAAGGAGGTCGATCACACCGATCTCGATACTGTCGCCAACGTGAACCGGGCGGGCATCAGAGTCGGCTCGCATGCCCAGCGCGTATCGCCCGGTCACATCCACCTGAAACTTGTCGTAGTACCCGAAGAAGTGGAAGCCCGGACCCGAGGTCATTGGTTGCAGATCCGGCCCAGCGCCTACGGCCTCAGAGGGCCCGTGCGCGGAGCCGAGGCCGACGGTCATCGCGCCGAGCGCACCGAGCACTACCGTGATCGCAGACCAACGTCGAAAGCGCGAGGACGCCAGCCCTCGTGAAGCTCGACACCAGGGGCATGCTGATTCCGCCAGCAACGCCAATGCGACGATAGCAGCGCCGAGCGCCGAATAGCCGAGGCAACCCACCGCCAGCCACGACGCGACACTCCATTCGCGCGACTCGGCCGCGCGTGGCGGAATGCGAAACTCCTGGGGCCGGAGCCAATCCGCGGGCCAAGTATCGTGCGCCAGGCTCACCGGAAAGTTCACTGCGTACTGAATCCATCCAGCCCGACCTTTTGTCGGGCAATCCGGATACCTTACCACGCCATTTTCGTGGACCTCGACGCGCGCACAAGCGTCGGAGGGAAATGCCCATTCGAGGGTTCCGTCACCGACGAGGTTCGTTCCCAGCAGCAGGAGATAGGCGAACACTCCGAGCGCGGCACCGCGCCCGATCATCCCCCCGCGTGCGAGACGCGCAACTCGGGGCAC
Source organism: uncultured Nannocystaceae bacterium (assembly GCA_964519175.1). GTDB lineage: Bacteria > Myxococcota_A > Polyangia > Nannocystales > Nannocystaceae > Xiheibacterium. The sequence continues at coordinate 26,160 of CAZFKC010000077.1, read as the reverse complement.
GTCTGCGCTTTCGACCGTCACCGCCAAGCGCTCCGCGAAGCCGTGCTTCGATCAGTTGGACGGGCCGTAGAGGTCCTCGTGCGTCACGATAGGTTCGACGTCCGCGGGCGGAGGCGACGTGATGCTATCCTCCGCAGGCCCCATGCACTTGATGGAGTCGTCGTCGAGCATGATGCACGGGTGCTTGATGGCACGAGCGGTGCGCCCCTGACCAAGGTCGAGATACGGAAGCGCGTCCCCCATCTCGCCTGGTTCGTCGCCGCGGTCCTCGGGGTCGCCGTAGCCGAGCTGGTTGCCGTAGCCCCAGCACTTCAACCTGCCGTCCTCGAGCACGGCGCACGTCACGAAGCTGGATGCGTCGACCGCGACTGCCCGCACGTCGTCTCCGAGATCGACGTAGGGAAGCGCATCTCCCAAGGGGGCGACCCGATCGCCTGGTTCGCCGATTCCGAGCCGCCCGAGTTGCGAAGGCGTTCCGGCCGGTGCGGGTGGATCGGGCGGCGCGATGGTGGAGTTTGCGCCCCAACACTTGATGCGACCGGCGTCGGTCAACGCGCAGGTGTGTAGCTGACCCGCGGAAACCTGGACGACGAACACGTCGCTGCCGAGGTCGACGTACGGAAGCGCGTCACCCATCTCGCCGGGTTCGTCACCGACCGCGTCGTCCTGAGAGGTGAAGCCGAGCTGCCCGCGGCTGTTGTCTCCCCAGCACTTTACGCGCCCTTCCGCGGTCCAGACGCAGACGTGACCACCGGTACTATCCATGCCGATCGCATGTACATTCGACCCCAGATCGATGTAGGGGAGATCCTCGCCCATTTCACCGGGGTCATCTCCTCGTACCTCGACATCCCCAAGTCCGCGCGTTGCTCCCCCCACGCCCCAACACTTTGCGCGCCCCGACTCGAACAGCGCGCACCGCGCATTGCTGAGCGCCACAACTTCATGGTTGGGGCCGAGGTCGACATACGGCATGTTTGACCCTCGCTCACCAGGCTCGTCCCCTATCACGGTCTTTGTGTCGGGTACGCCGAGATCGAAGAAGTTGTTCTTGCCCCAGCACTTCACCCCTTTCGAAGCCAGCAGAACGCAGCGCACGTAGACACTCTCGGTACTGGCGCTGACGATTGTACCCGTGCCCAGCTCCACGAATGGGAGCGGAGGTCCTGGCTCGTAGATGTCGCGTTGGAGGAAAAGCAACTCGTCTTCCGTCGGCTCATCGATCCCCGGCCTCGGCGCCCAGCACTTCAGGCCGTCAGCGACGACGACACAGGCGTGGTTCAAGCGATTCTGCGCAATATCGACCGGCTCCGGCCACTCGATCGGTGGCTCGACAACGCGATCGTTGCACCCCGTCGCGGTGAGACTCGCGAGCACGAAGATCAAGGAGCGAGTGCGCATTCCGCCGTCCCCCACTGCCCGCCCGTGATCGTCTCGACATGCTCGAAGTTCTCGACGATCGCCCCCAGGTTCTCGAGGTCGAGCACGACCACACCCGCAGGCAACCACAGCGTGTCGTCGTCGTCGCCACCGTCGAGGATCTCGCCGTCTTCGACCTCGCAGAGGTCGAGGATGACGACGTGGTCGTCGCCCGGTCCAGGCAGCACCTCGTCGACCCCGGGTCCGGGGATGATCGTCTCGTTCCCGGTGTAGAGGAAGTCGCAGAGATAGTCGTCGCCCGCGCCCCCCCACATTTCGTCGTCCCCGTCCTCTCCGACGCCGATGTCGTCGCCGTCGAGCCCGATCAGCACGTCGTCGCCCTCGCCGCCGTACATGATGTCCACTCCGAGGCCGCCGACCACGATGTCCTCGCCTGCACCCGCGTAGATGACGTCATCGTCTTCGCGCCCGAGCAACGTGTCGTCCCCGTCCCCGGAGTTCAGCGTGTCGTTCCCCGCCAGACCGATCGCACACGTCGCTGCGTAGGTGCCCACGTAGATCGGCCCGTCGTTCCCCGACGTGAGCACCTCGAGCATCTGATCCTCGCGGCAGCACACCTGTTCGTCGTCGGAGAACCGCACACGGATTGGCTGATCGGTGCGCTCCCCGACCTCAGAGAAGCTCGCAGCCGATAGCGGCGTCTCGCGCGGCTCGCGGATCGACCAGCGAGCTTCGTAGTCACCGACAAACAGCCGGCTCGTTCCGTCGTCGGCGACGGCCTGGCGATCCTCGCCCAACCAGAGGCTACCCATGACCACCGCGTTCGAGTGCGGCGCGCAGATCGTGGGCACGCCGGGCGTGGTGAAGCTGACGTCCTGATGCCCGCCGCATATGTCCACCGTCATCGGCAACGCCACAACGCGGTCAGAGCACGGCGTGCTGTCGGGCAGCCGCAAAGCGGACGCGACGCACGACGACGTGTCGAAGGCCACCGCGTCGATCCCGAGCAAGAACTCGTCGCTGTTCGTGCTCAGCGCCAGCGCGTCGATGTCATGCTGGATCCCAATCGTCGCGCTCACGCCGTAGCCGGACGTTCCGGACGACACCGACGGGTAGTGCAGCTCGATGCGCCCGTCGGCGTAGAGGTGTGCCTGTGCGCTGACGACTCCGCCTGCCGCGTTGGGCACGCGATCCCACGCGACCACGAAACGAGTGCCATCGTAGTAGGTGGAAACGCGTCCGCCCTCCGACGGATCCAGGTCGTCCCAGTAGACCGCGATCTCGGGTCCGTTGACGCTGGGCAGGCTCGCGTTCGTCGCCGCAACCGCACCGGAGGTCGTCCGTATCGCGCCGTTGGCTCCGATCCAGAGCGTATCGATCTCGTCACCGAAGAACGGGAACACGAAGCCCGACGGCAGACCGACTTCGACCACGTCGTCATCGCCGAGGTCGAGGCCAGAGCCTGGTACGAGTTCGTCGACCGCGAGCTCCGCGCGCTCGATCCGCCCAGCTCGATACTCGTCGGCGTCACCACCGACCAGCACCGGATCGATCCGAAGGGGCTGCTCGATGCAGGCCGACAGCAAGCCGAGCGAGGCGCAGATCTGGATGACGTGATCGCCCGGGCCGAGGTCGACGTCGATGTTGAACTCGGTGCCCGCTACGTCCAGCGCGAGCGCGTCGGCGACGAACGAGGGGACGCCGTCGGCGAACGTGAGCACCGCGCTGTCCAACAGATCGTTCACACTGACCGACGCGGCGCCGGTCGTCGAGACGAAGCGCGCCTCGATCGCCACGGTGCCGTTCTCAGGACATCCCCTGGTCCCGGTACACAGCTCGAGTAGACTCCGCTCGAATTCCTCGAGCCCCAGCGTCGACCCCTCCCCGCCACAGCTCGCGTGCAGTCCGGAAGTGCCAGCCGCGCGCAGATCGTTGACTGCCACGGGGGACGGCGACGGGTAGACGGGAATGACGGCCTGCTCGTCGGCCGTTTCGCAGGTGCCTCTGATCGCGACATACTGGCCGATCGACGGAACGCCGAGGTCCGAGATCGCGAAGAGCATGTAGTATCCCGGCGTCGCGTAGCAGGTGCTGGGTGGAGGAACCACGTCGATCCAATCGGTATCGACGTCGTCGATGTCGAGCTCGACGAAGCGCTGCTCCTGATCGAACTGGTGTGTTGCCGCAGAGAGCTTGACGAGCGTGACCCGATCGATCTCCACCTCGCTCTCTCGGGCGAAGCGCACGACGCTGCCGCCCGTGATCATCTCCGTGATACCTTCGACGACTGTTTCGCCTTCGTCGGGCGCGAGCAGTGGCCGAGGACCACGGAACAAGTAAGGCGGAGCGTAGAGCTGATAGTCGTAGTGACTCGTCGTACCGTTCCGGGCTCCGCCCGCGCCGAGATAGATTCGGCCATCCGGCAGGAGGAAGGACTGGGAGTGATACCCGCGGTAGGTCGGTAGATCGTCGCCCTCGGTGCCCGGGAGGTCCGCAAGCCTACACCACGTCTCCGTGTTCCGATCGAAGCGCTCCGTGGTGAAGACCGCGTAGGAGCGCTCGGTGAAGCCATCGGTAGCCGGGTCATCCTGGTCACCGACATGACCGCCCCCCAATCCACCGCCGGTAGCGATCACGTTCCCGTCTGGCAACAGCACGCCAGCGGAGAAGTGCCGAGGCATCCCGAGCTCACCACCCTCGACCCGGCGCCACTCGGGACACGGCTGGGAGAAGTCGAGGATCTCGCTCAGCGCGGAGGTCTGACGGTTGTCGGGGCCGCTGGTACCTCCGAACTTGAGAATGCGATCCGACGCGAACATCACGGCGGACGACCCCTTCGTACACGAGGGCCCTCCGATCTCCTCGACGACGCCGTTCTCCGGAGCGAAGGGATCCCAGAGCATCGCGCCATTTCCCGGATTGAAGCTGGACTCTGATCCGACGTTGATCAGCTTGCCACCCAGATTCGTTCCGGCGGTGCTGAAAACGTCTAGATCAGGTAAGACAAACATCTGAGGATACGAGCCGAAGAAGGTCCCGACGTCGGAGGCCGTCCATGTGATCTCGAACTCATCGGTGCGCGTGCCGATATCCGCGCCGTTGACGAGATTGGTCACGAAGAGGCAGGGTTGGAAGCCGGGGTCCACGTCGAGGGCCATGGCGAGCGCCATCCCAGCGTTGGTGGTCCTATCCGGGGGCAAACAAAGCCCGTTTATTCCGCAGATGCCCAGGCCTGTGTAAAAGTCCTCGGGATCTTCCGGATCACAGGTGCACTCGAGGTCGTTCTTGGGCATTCCCTCCGCGGTTTCTCTGCACGCAAGACTGCCGCCCGCGTTGAACACGCCTCCCGGAACGGCGATGTTGCCGTTGGCCATCACCGTTGCGGTGGGATACCAGCGATAGTTACTCAGGTTGTCGAGCCGCCGCCATGTGTAGTCGCCGAACTGTTCGATTCCTTCGTCGGGAAGCAACTCCCCGAACATGAAGGCACCTGGGTAACTCTGGTTCACGTTCTCCGGCGCGGATCCGCCCACCGTCAGGGTCTGCGGGTCCAGGAGCTCTGCGGCATCGACCGGGGGCATGTTCACGTGGCCCGAACAGAAGAGGTTGAACTCCGTCATGTCCGGATCACCACCTTCTTGATTCACGTGTGCGTGCGCTTCGATGTCCACGGTCCCCGGGATTCGATCGAAGGTGGTGTCACAGCTCCGGATGCCGTTCTCGAATGGCGTCATGCACGGCTCGGGCGGATACCAAACCACTTTGTCCGTCGTGAACTGGTTGCCCTCGGTGCCGTCGTCGTGCGATCCGAACTGGAGGAACTTCCCCGTCGGTCGATGGATCGAATGGACCGGGAGGTGCTGATCCGGCGTCTCGGGGCCGGGCACTTCGTTGGAGATCAGCGGAGTCCATACACCGACGAGCGCTGGGTCGGTCTCGCTCACCAGGCCAGGCCACCGCCCTACGATCCAATCGAGTTGCGCGTCCGCGCCATCCGGTGGCGAACTCGGCTCGACTGCTCCGTCGTCGCACCCAGGAATCGGATCGGCGAGGTAGGCTTCGGCGTTGATCTGGACGCAGTCGACTTGCGCGGCTTCTATTGCGACGCACGCGCTCGACTCGGCGCCTGACGTTCCGCCCTCGGTCGACCCTGTCGATCCGGTATCCGCATCGCCTCCCCCTGGGCTACCCCCGCACGCGGCCAGGCGTAGCGCCACTACCATCAGCGAACCCGAGTAGGCGCGCCACGAAGCAAGAACCGAACCGAACCGAACCGAACCGAACCACTCACAAGTCGTGCCATCGATCCACCTCCTGTGGTTGTCTCCCAGGAGGCACGCACGCGAGCCCGGAGTCAATCGATTCGGAAGGCCAGCGCTAGGCCCAGCGTCAGCCTCACGGAACGGCCGCGACGGCGCCAGGTGCTGCCGCATCCCACCCCGCCGTTTCTTCGACCGCGCGATCGCCTGCCCCCGCGAACGCAGAAGCGCCGCGACCCCCTGCCGGGAATCGCGGCGCCCCGCGTGACACCACCTGCTGCGCTACTCGGCCGCCGGGACCGCTTCGCGGACCTGGCCCGGCACGAAGCCGGTGTTCATGTCGACCTCGAGCATCTCGACGTTGAGGCAGAGCGCCTGCAGCTCCTTGAGGAGCACGTTGAAGCTCTCCGGCACGCCGGGCTGCATCGTGGGCTGGCCCTTCACGATCGACTCGTACATCCGCATGCGGCCGACGACGTCGTCGCTCTTCACCGTGAGCAGCTCCTGCAGCGCATACGCAGCGCCGTAGGCCTCGAGTGCCCACACTTCCATCTCGCCCAGTCGCTGACCGCCGAACTGCGCCTTGCCACCGAGCGGCTGCTGGGTGACCAGCGAGTACGGGCCGATGCTGCGCGCGTGGATCTTGTCGTCCACCAGGTGGTGCAGCTTCAGCATGTACATGATGCCGACGGTGACGTTCTCGTTGAACGCGTCGCCGGTACGACCATCGAACAGGATCGCCTGGCCGCCGCGGGGCAGCCCGGCCTTCTCGAGCGTGCTCTTGACCTCGGTCTCGAGCGCGCCGTCGAACACCGGCGTCGCCATGTGCACGCCGCGGCGCAGCTTGTCGGCGAAGCGCGTGGCGTCCTCATCGGACAGCGAGTCCACGAAGCGGTCGGCCTCGGGGTTCTCGTAGATCTTCTTGATCTGCTTGCGCAGCACGTCGCAGTTGAAGTTCGACTGCATGTAGCGGTCGATCTGGTTGCCGAGCTCGCGCGCGGCCCACCCGAGGTGGGTCTCGAGGATCTGCCCGACGTTCATGCGCGACGGCACGCCCAGCGGGTTGAGCACGAGATCCACCGGAGTGCCGTCCTCGAGGTACGGCAGATCCTCGGTGGGCAGGATGCGCGAGATGACGCCCTTGTTGCCGTGCCGGCCGGCCATCTTGTCGCCGACCTGCAGCTTGCGCTTGATGCAGACGTAGACCTTGACCATCTTGATGACGCCGGGCGGCAGCTCGTCGCCCTTGGTCAGCTTCGCGATCTTCTCGCGGTAGATGGTCTCGATTTCGTCGAGGTCCTTCTCGAGTCGACGCGCCAGCGCCTCGACCAGCTCGGTGTCCTCGGCCGTCGTCATCGCGAAGCTGCCCCAGTACTTGCGGGGGACCTTCGCCATGAGCTCGTCGTTGAGCGTCGTGCCCGACTCGATCAGCACCGCGCCGGTGTCGTCGACCAGGCGCGCCGCCGTGGTCTTGCCGCCGAGGATCTCGCGGATGCGGTTGTAGTAGCCGTCCGAGACGATGCTGACGTTGTCGCGATGATCCTTGATGAGCTTGTCGCGCTCCTGGTCCTCGATCATCTGGGCGCGGGTGTCCTTGTCGACGCCCTTGCGCGCGAAGACGCGAGCATCGATGACGATGCCCGAGACGCCCGGCGGCAGCCGCAGCGAGGTGTCGCGCACGTCGCCGGCCTTCTCGCCGAAGATCGCACGCAGCAGCTTCTCTTCCGGAGAGAGCTGGGTCTCGCCCTTCGGCGTGATCTTGCCGACCAGGATGTCGCCGGCCTTCACCTCGGCACCGATCGACACGATGCCCGCCTCGTCGAGGTTGCGCAGGGCTTCCTCGCCGACGTTCGGGATGTCGCGCGTGATCTCCTCTTTGCCGAGCTTCGTATCACGCGCGACGCACTCGAACTCCTCGATGTGCAGCGACGTGTACGTGTCGTCGCGGATGAGCCGCTCGGACACGAGGATCGAGTCCTCGAAGTTGTAGCCCTGCCACGGCATGAACGCGACCATCACGTTCTGCCCGAGCGCCAGCTCGCCACGCTCGGTGGCCGAGCCGTCGGCGATGACGTCGCCCTTCTTCACCCGGTCGCCCACGCGGACGATCGGCTTCTGGTTGAGGCCCGTGTTCTGGTTCGAACGCTGGAACTTGACCAGGTTGTAGATGTCGGGCTTCGCACCGAGGATCGAGCGGCTCTCGTCCTTGCTGGACACCGGCTTGACGACGATGCGCGCACCGTCGACCTGCTCGACGATGCCGTCGCGGTCGGCCACCACGGTGGTGCCCGAGTCGCGCGCGACGTGCTGCTCCATGCCCGTGCCGATGAGCGGCGCGTCCGGACGCAGGCACGGCACCGCCTGGCGCTGCATGTTGGAGCCCATGAGCGCGCGGTTGGCATCGTCGTGCTCGAGGAACGGAATGAGCGACGCGGCCACCGAGACCAGCTGGTTCGGCGAGACGTCCATGAGCGTCACCTCTTGCGGGGCGACCATCACGAACTCCTCGTTGTAGCGGCACTGGACCTGCTCCGAGGTCAGCTTGCCCTTCTCGTCGGTCTTCGCGTTCGCCTGGGCGATGTAGTGCCCCTGCTCCTGCAGCGCCGAGTAGTACGCGACGTCGCCGGAGGCGGTGCCACCGTCGACCGAGCGGTACGGCGTCTCGATGAAGCCGAACTCGTTGATGCGCGCGTACGTCGAGAGCGACGCGATGAGGCCGATGTTCGGACCTTCCGGCGTCTCGATGGGGCAGATGCGACCGTAGTGCGTCGAGTGGACGTCGCGCACCTCGAAGCCGGCGCGCTCGCGGGTGAGGCCGCCGGGCCCGAGCGCCGAGAGCCGCCGCTTGTGCGTGACCTCGGAGAGCGGGTTCGTCTGATCCATGAACTGCGAGAGCTGGCTGCTCGCGAAGTACTCCTTCACGACGGCCGACACCGGCTTCGCGTTGATGAGATCGGCGGGCATGAGCGCGTCCATCTCCTGGGACATGCTCATGCGCTCCTTGATCGCGCGCTCCATGCGAACGAGACCGATGCGGTACTGGTTCTCCATGAGCTCGCCGACCGCGCGCACGCGACGGTTGCCGAGGTGATCGATGTCGTCGATCTGGCCGCGCCCGTTGCGGAGCTCGACCAGGTACTTCACCGTCTCGAGGATGTCGCGCTTGGTGAGGACCTGCGTCGCGAGGTCTTCGTCGAGGCCGAACTTGTGGTTCAGCTTGAGGCGACCGACGGTCGACAGGTCGTAGCGATCGGCGCGGAAGAACAGCGAGTCGAACAGGTTGCGCGCCGTCTCGAGCGTCGGCGGATCGCCCGGACGCAGGCGCCGGTAGATCTCGAGGATGGCCTCTTCGCTGCCGGACAGCTTGTCCTGCAGCAACGTGTCGCGCAGGAACGGCCCGACGTTGAAGTCGTCGATGAAGAGCACGCGGAAGCTCTTCACGCCGGACTCGCCGAGGCGCGAGATGTGCTCCTCGCTGATGTCCTCGTTGCAGTTGAGCAGCACCTCGCCGGTGTTGTCGTCGATGGTGTCCTCGGCCGCGACCTTGCCGGTCAGCTCCTCGAGGTCCATCGGCAGGCGCTTGATGCCCGCGTTCTTCATGCGCTTGATGTGCGCACGGCTGATCTTGCGGCCCTTCTTGACCAGCGTCTCGTTGGTCTCGGGGTCGATGATGTCGCCGGCGGCGCGCTGGCCACCGAGCAGGTCGTAGTCGATGCCGCGCCAGATCTTGATCTCGCCGGAGTCACGCTCGAGGAAGACCGTCTCCTTCGAGTAGAAGAAGTCGAGCAGCTCCTGCGTGGTGTAGCCGAGCGCGCGCAAGAGCACGGTGGCGTACAGCTTGCGGCGGCGATCGATGCGGACGTAGATGAGATCCTTGTGGTCGAACTCGAAGTCGAGCCACGAGCCGCGGTACGGGATCACGCGCGCGGAGAACAGCTTCTTGCCCGATGCGTGGGTCTTGCCACGGTCGTGGTCGAAGAACACGCCGGGGCTGCGGTGCAGCTGGCTCACCACCACGCGCTCGGTGCCGTTGATGATGAAGGTGCCGTGCTCGGTCATCAGCGGGATTTCGCCGAAGTAGACCTCCTGCTCCTTCACGTCGCGGATCGACTGCGTGCCGGTCTCGTCGTCGACGTCCCACACCACGAGCCGCACGACGACCTTGATCGGCGCGGCGAACGTCATGCCGCGCGCGCGGCACTCGTCCTCGTCGTACTTCGGGCGGTCGAGCGCGTAGCTCACGAACTCGAGCGAGCTGGTCTCGCCGAAGTCCTTGATGGGGAACACGCTCTTGAAGACCGCCTGCAGGCCGACGTCTTCGCGCTCGTCGGTGGGCGTGTCGCGCTGCAGGAACTTGTCGTAGGACCGCTTCTGGATATCGATGAGGTTGGGGACTTCGATGATCTTCTTCAGTTTTCCGAAGTTCTTGCGGACCCTGAAGTTGTTCTGAATGACCTGTGGCATCGATGATTCCCTCGGCAAGCGTTCCCGGTGTTTGTTCACCGGCTCGGTGATTCAGTTGTCTTGGTCGCCTCGCGAGATGCCCGGTGGAGGGACGACCGCCTCCACCGGGACCGAACGACGCGCGACCTACTTCATCTCTGCGTCGGCGCCGGCTTCCTTGAGCTTGGCGACCATCGTGGTGGCCTCTTCCTTCGAGACGCCTTCCTTCACGGTGGAGGGCGCGCCCTCGACCATGTCCTTGGCTTCCTTCAGGCCGATGCCCGGGAGCAGCTCGCGGACCGCCTTGATGACGTTGATCTTCTTGTCGCCGCCGCTCTTGAGCACGACGGTGAACTCGGTCTGCGCCTCTTCGGCGACGGCCGCACCGCCACCACCACCGCCGACCGCAGCGACGGCGACCGGAGCCGCAGCCGACACGCCCCACTTCGCCTCGAGCTCCTTCACGAGCGCGGCGATCTCCATGACGGGGAGGTTGGAGAGAAACTCGACGACTTGATCCTTGCTGATGTCTGCCATGACGAAGTTCTTTCGGAGGAGGGCTTACGCCGCGTCTTTCTTCGCGGTGAGCACGTTGAGGAGACCTTGGGCGGGCGCGTTGAGGACGCGCACCAGTTGAGTGGCTGGGGTGTTGAGCAGCGCGAGAAACTGCGCCTTGAGCTCGCGTGGACCCGGCATGCTCGCGAGCGCGATCACACCGTTCGTGTCGAGCATCTTTCCGTACGCGACGCCGCCCTTGATGCGGAGCTTGTCGTTCTCCTTGGCGTAGTCGCGGGCGACGCGTGCAGGCGCTCCGGGATCGTCGGGATGGAACGCGAGACCGCTGACGCCCTTGAGCAGGGGTACTGCGGCCGCGTGATCCGTCTCCTGGATCGCGAAGCGAATCGTCGAGTTCTTGTAGACGTGGTAGCTGCACCCCGCCTCGCGGAACTTGCCGCGCAGACTGTCGACGTCTGCGACGGTGAGGCCCGCGAACTCGACCAGCACGAACGAGCTCGTCGCACCGAGGGCGGTGCGCAGCTGGTCTGCCTTCTCTTGTTTCTGGGTGGTGTCCATCTTGGTTTCGACTCGGTGGCCCTGCCTTCGCCGAAGCGGTGCAGAGCGGTGGACTAGCGCGGAAGGGCGACCGAGCGGCCCCAGCCAAGGGGCGCGCACATGACTCCTTCCACTCTGGGCGGGCGGCCGGCGATGCTCCGGCGTTTCACGTCGCGCCTGCGACGGGCTCGCGGTCTTGGAGTGGCGAACGAGGTGTGCGAATGAAGTTCTGTCGAGCCTCCGAATTGGAGTTGTCGCCGGGGGCGAGCGCAGGGCCGCCGAAGCGGAGTCCCAGCGAGGTCCCGGGCGAAGGGTGCGAACGGATAGCAAGACCCGTTCCGCCGTGCAACTGCCTACCGTGCCACGCGGACCACGCCGCGCGCGGGCGGGTTCGACCACCCGGGGGCCGCCTCCATGCTGCCGCGGCGCGATTCCCGCATTCGGTGCCACGGAACCTCCAGCGGCCCGTCTGCGACCCCCGAACGCCCTTGCCGCCCGGCGCCCGGTGGGGCAATCGATGCCGATGGCGCCCGACTCTACCCGAACAGGACGAACGATGACGGCGACACGAACGATCTCGGGCGCGGCTCTCGTCGCCCTCGCGCTGGGCGCGAGCGGCTGTGACAAGGTGAAGGGGCTGCTCGGTCAGGGCGACGCGGCCCCGGCGACCGAGCCCGCGAAGGCCGAGCCGGCGAAGGCCGCGGCCACCGACGCGCCGGCGAAAGCGGCGGCGGAGCCGGCGAAGGCCGCCGCGACGGCGGAGCCGGCCGCCGCAGCTGCACCCGCCGCGAAGGCCGAGCCCGTCGCGGTCGCGGCGGTCGAGCCCGTCGCCGCGCCGGCCGCAGCCGACGCCGCGGCGGTGCCGTGCATCGTCGGGCGCTGGAAAGGGATCGACTACATGGCGGAGATCCGCCGCGCGGTGCATCGCGATCCCACGCTGCGCGCGATGAAGCACTCGAGCTCCGGCGGCCTCTTCGGCTACCAGGTCGATCCGCCGACGGACGGCAAGGGCGTGGTGAAGGCGAAGGCGGAGGCGCTGCGCCACGCGTTCTCCGGCAAGGTGCAAGGCTACAAGGTCGACCTCACCATCACGCTCGACGGCGAGACCGAGGCCTCCTACACGCTCGTCGGCGACGACACGATCGTCATCGACAAGCCGACCAAGAACACGATGCGAGCGAAGGGCTCGGCGAAGGTCGCGGGCGTCGGCAGCTACGGCAAGTCGCCGAAGGTCGATCCCGACTTCGACGGCACGTTCGTCTACACCTGCGACGAGAAGAAGCTGCAGGTGTGGCGCGACACGAAGAGCGGCGAGCCGCTCGACTTCGAACGCGAGGCGAGCTGAGCCGCGCGTCGCTCGAAGCGCGGCGCGGATCCCCGCCGCGACGACGTGACCCACGTCGCCGGATCATCGGGCTCCAGGTGCTAGCTTGATCGGATGCACTTGATTCGATGGACTGGCTTGGTGCTCGCTGCGTCGACGCAGCTGGGCTGTTGGAGCAGCGGCTCCGCCGACGATCCCCAGGTGGACGGCAGCGGCGGTGCCGACGAGAGCAGCGGCGCCGGCACCGAGGGCGCGGAAGCGAGCCCGACGCAGGGCAGCAGCGATCCGAGCGGCGCGGACGAGACCGGCGACGCGAGCTGCTACGGCGCGAGCGAGGTCGGCTGCACGTCGCTGTCGTGGTCGGACATCGTCACGATCATCGAGACGCTCTACCTCTTCCAGGACAGCTACTACGGCTACTCGGAGTCCGAGGCGAAGGAGCTCGCGCGGCAGCTCTACGACAACGGCACGGTGCCGGGTGCGTGGCTGCGCGTCGTGACGCTGCAGGAGCTCGGCGACGGGCGCTGGCGCGCGCACGTGGCGGTGGCGGACGCGGACGGGCGCGCGGCGGAGGATCTCGATCCCGCGGCGTTCACCATCGCGTTCGACGGCGGCGACGCGGTCGCGCCCGCGTCGGCGTATGCGCTCGGCGATGCCGATCCCGACGAGGTGCACGCCGAGCTCTCGGTGGTCATCGACGACTCGGGCTCGATCGCCGACTGCGACGCCGCGTTCGTGATGTCGGGCGTGAGCCACCTGTTCTCCACGATCCCCCCGCTCTACGCGTCGTCGCTCGTGAAGTTCGCCGACGACGTCTATCTGGCGCACGAGCGCACCGAGGACATCGACGCGCTCGCGCACGCGATGCAGACCTTCTGTACCGACCGCGGATCGACCTCGCTCTGGGATGGCATCGAGCGCGGGCTCGACGACCTGCCGCAGTTCGACGGGCTGCGCGCGCTCATCGTGTTCACCGACGGGCTCGACAACGACTCCAGCACCTCGCTGTCGGCGGTGATCGACCACGCGCAGGCGGAGCACGTACCGGTGTTCGTGGTCGGGCTCGGGCTCGCCGACATGTTCGCGCTGTCGAAGCTCGCGATCGATACCGGCGGCGGGCTCGTCTACATCCACTCCGGGCAGCAGGCGCTCTCGGGCTTCGAGCTCGTCACGGGGTTCGTCTCGGACAGCTACGTGGTGGAATTCGAGGCCGAGCCCGGCTTCGGCAGCGTGCAGATCGCCGCCGAGGTCGCCGAGGGCCAGATCGTCGCGGACGCCGCCTCGCCCCCGGGCTGAGCAGGTGGCAGCGACAGTCGCCAGCGCGCACGGTCCTGCGCGCTGGCGATCCTCTGTGATTCCGTGACCGCTGCGCTGGCACGCGTCGTGGACAGGGCGCGCGCGAATGCGTGCCTTCGCCCTCGCCTCCGCCCTGCTCTTCGCCTGCTCGGTCGACCCCGCGGCGCGCGAGGAGATCGACCGCCACCCGCTCGGCAAGGCCGACGCCAGCGGTAGCTGCCGGGACGGCGAGGAGGATCACTGCGGCGGCAAGAGCAATGGCGCGTGCTGGTGCGACGACGAGTGCGTGCGCTTCGGTGACTGCTGCAGCGATCACGTCGCGGTGTGCGAGGGCATCGGGCTCGAGCTGGGCGAGATCGCCGACGCGGCCACGTTCGACTCGCTCGCGTTCGTGGGCGACGGCGGCCTCCTGCTCGGCGCTTCGGTGAAGTTCCTCGTCGACGTGCGCGACCCGGCGAGCCCCGGCGTGCACTTCATGAACGCGAACTTCCCCGGTGGTGGCGACGCGGCGAAGTTCCACTACTTCTTCGCGAAGGCGGTGCTCGGCATCGACGAGACCGGCGAGGAGTTCAACGACGGCACCTACTTCCACCAGGAGCGCCGCTACTTCGCGGGCACGATCCAGGCCTACCGCACGAGCGCCGATGCGCCGGTGCTCTACGGCATCCAGTTCTACCCGCAGGACGTGCTCGCCGAGGGCACCGTGCTCGCCGGCGTCGCCGCGGTGAAGCAGCACTTCACCGTGCCCGACGCCCGCGTCGCGTTCGTGGCCACCGGCGCGCAACAGACCGCGAAGACGATCGGGCCGCAGCTCACCGAGCTCGGGGTCGAGAACCTCACCATCGACCAGGTGCTCGGCGCGCTCGACTACGTGCCGATGCAGCTCGGCGAGGCGTGGGGCTTCCTGCGCATCTTCCCCGCGAACAACGACGCGCTGTCGGCCACCGACATCCCGGTGTTCGCCGAGCTCCCGCTCGATCTCACGGTGGTCGCCGGCACGATCACGAAGGCCGTGCAGGACGCGAGCTCGCACATCAACCTCAAGTCGAAGGAGCGCGGCACGCCGAACATGGTGCTGCGCAGCGCGGCACTCGATCACGAGACGCTCGCGCGCTTCGCCGATCAGCCGGTGCACCTGGTGGTCTCGGCCGACGGCTTCACCATCGAGCCCTCCACCGCCGCCGAGGTCGCCGCGAAGCTGGCCGAGCGCACCAACAAGCCCTGGATCGATCTCGCGGTCGACGAGCACGCGCAGATCACCGCGTTCGCGGACATGTGCGTCGAGGCCTCGGAGGACTGCCTCGACCTCGCGCCCGCGTTCGGTGGCAAGGCCGGCAACCTCGGCTTCCTCATCCACCCCGACGTGCTCGGCACGACGGCGCTGCCGGGCAGCTTCAGCAGCAAGCTGGGCTACGACGCGGCCCCTCCCGGCGTCGGCGTGCCGGTGCGGATGTACCGCGACTTCATCGACCTGCCCGCGAACCGTGCGGTGCGCGAGGCGATCGACGCGCTCGTCGCCGACGAGAAGGCCGGCACCCTCTCGCCGCTCGTGCGGGCCGAGCGTGCAGCCGAGGTGCGCCAGCTCGTGCTCGACGCCGAGCTGCCCGAGGGCTTCGTCGCGTCGATCGTCGCGGCCAGCACCGCAGCGCTGCCAGCCGGCACGAAGAGCGTGAAGATCCGCTCCAGCGCGAACGCCGAGGACATCGCGGGCTTCGACGGCGCCGGGCTGTACGACAGCTTCCGCGGCGACTTCGACGTGACGGACGCGACCGACGGCCACTGCACGGTGGTGCCGACCGACGACGAGGACCTCGAGGTCAGCCCGCGCAGCGTGGGTTGTGCGATCAAGGGCGTGTACTCGAGCCTGTGGAACAAGCGCGCGATCGAGGAGCGCAGCTTCGCCCGGCTCGACCACGCCGATGCCGCGATGGGGCTCGCGATCGTCGCGCGCTACAAGGAGCGCGGCGACATCGCCTCGAACTCGGTGGTCATCACGCGCGTGCTCAACTCCAGCGGAGTGTACGGCTACACGTTCTCCTCGCAGAAGGGCAACAACGTCGTCACCAACCCCAAGACCGGCACGTTGTCGGAGAACATCATCGCGGCGTTCCTGCCCGACCAGGCCACGAGCTTCACGGTGACGCGCTTCGCGAAGAACAAGCCCAACAAGCCCGCGCTCACCACGAAGCTGATGACCGACGCGCAGCTGCAGACCCTGCTCGACATCACACAGACCGTCGAGCTGGCCTACTGCCGTGCGGAGCCCGGCTACTACGACGGCAGCTGCAACGACGTGCTGCTCGACGTCGAGAAGCCGCGCGCCCTCGACTTCGAGCTCAAGCTCTACGAAAATGGCGAGTTCCTGTGCAAGCAAGTCCGCGAATTCTCGGGGCAGTGATCGCGCTCGCGTGCGGCTGTCGGCCGCACGACGCCGCGACGACGGGCGCACCGGAGCCGGTGGTCGCGCCTGCGCCCGCGCCGGCCGGCCCACCCGAGGCGCCGAGCGATGCGGTGCGCACGCCCTCGGGGCTGCGCTATCGCATCGTCACGCAAGGCCAGGGCGGCGAGCCGCCCGGCCCCGCCGACGAAGTGCTGGTCCACTACCGCGTGGTGAACGCGCGCGGCACCACCTTTGCGCGCAGCCCCGAGCAGGGTGACGCCGAGCCACTGCAGATGACCGCGCTGCCCCCGGGCTGGGCCGAGGCGATGCAGCTGTTGCCCATCGGCACGCGCGCCGAGCTGTGGCTGCCGGCCGCGCTCGGCTACGGCGAAGGCGACGCGATCACGCACGGCCCGCTGTTCATCGAGGTCGAGCTGGTGGGCGCCCGTCGTGCGCCGCAGTGGGCCGCGACCGCGCTGCCGTTCGACGCGCCGCCGCCGGGCGCGACGTACACGAAGAGCGGGCTCGCCTACGTGGTGATCCGCAAGGGCACGGGCACGGTGCACCCGAGCCCGGGCGCGAAGATCGAGGCGCACTACTCGGGCTGGCACACCGACGGCAAGCTGTTCGACAGCAGCTACGAGCGCGGCGAGCCGATCAGCTTCCGCACCGATCAGGTGATCCAGGGCTGGACCGAGGCGCTCGCGCTGATGGTCGTCGGCGAGAAGACCCGCTTCTGGATCCCCGAGTCGCTGGCCTACCAGGGCAAGCCGGGCCGACCCGCGGGCATGCTCGTGTTCGACATCGAGCTGCTGGCGATCGAGTAGCTCGGCTGCAGCTCAGAGCGGCTGACCCGCGAGCGTCCACATGCCCACGGTGCCGCCGTCGAGCGTCGCCTGCGTGACGTCGATCCACGCGGCCTGCGGGGCGTCGCCACAGTGCCCGCCGATGATGTCGATGATGTAGACGTCCGTGCTCCCCTCGCTGACGCCTTCGCCGTAGTGGTAGTCGACCACGTCCTGCGAGAGATCGCCGACGACGCCGCGCTTCCAGTTGAGCCCCCAGCGATCGTCCGACTCGCGCAGCCGCCGGGCCACCTCGAACAGGAACTCGTTGTTGCCACCCGTGTCGACGCACGAGGCGGCGAGCAGCTCGGGATGCTCCGCGGCCACCTGGTTCACGATCGCGGATCCGTCCGGCGGAGGTGCGGGCGGCACCGCCTGCGGCGGATCGTCGGGGATGCCGCCCGTCGGATCGCTGCCGCTGCTGCTCGAGCCCGAGCTGTCGGCACCGCCCATCGTGCCGCTCGTCTGGGTCACGCTCGCCGCGTCGTCGCTCGAGGACCCGCCGTCGCTGCTGCTCGCCGGATCGCCGGTCGATTCGTCGGCGACACAGCCGAAGCACGCGCCGAAACGGTCGCCCGCGTCGGTGCAGATCTGCGCGCCATCGGGTCCACCACCCGCGCACGCGCACGCACGCTGCTCACCCGGCGTGCAGGGCTCGCCCGGAGCATCGCCGAAGTCACTGCCGCCCGTCGCCTCGCCGCCACAGGCAGCGATCACGCCCAACACCATCATCACGCGTCGCATGTCCACCCCGCTCGCGCGCCTCGAAGCGCGCTCCGGAGCCTCGCACGACGAGCCCTCGCACGACGCTGCAGCGCTGCCGATCGTCCTCGGCGGCCGTGCAGGCCGGCCCATTGCGCCCTGCACGGAAGCGATCCAGCCCCACGGCGCAAACCGCTAGAGTCGGCCGCATGCGATCGCACCTGTTGCTGCTGCTCGTGGGGCTCGCGTGCGCGAGCAAGTCGAAGAGCACCGAGTCCACGGCCCCGACCACCGCACCGAGCACCGCCGCGCCCGCGCCCGTCGAGCCGACGCCGGCTGCGAGCGCGCAGCCGACCGAGCTGCTCGACGACCACGGCGTCGCGATCACCGTGCCCGCCGGATGGTCGACGAAGCGCGGGCCCGGCTGGGTGATGCTGCGCGCGCCGGACGACTCGGCGGGCGTGCTCCTCTACGGCGTGAAGGACATCGGCGCGGAGTCGGCCGCCATGCTCCACCTCGCGGAGGACGAGTTCCACGTGACGATGCCGCTGCCGAGCGGCCCGGTGACGCAGTTCGGCGGCGGGCTGCGCATGGTGACCGCGAGCGGACCCGCGACGCGCGAGGACGGTACGCCCGTCGCCGCGCTCTCGCTCGCCGGCGGCTCGCCGCGCATGCACCCGAAGGGCGCAGTGGGGGCGTTCGCGTTCTGGCGTCAGGACTCGACGCCGGCGCAGCTGCAGATCGTGCAGGAGGCGGTCAACAGCATGACCGCCGTGCCGCAGTGACGGGGCAGCTCAGGTCGTCTCGAGCAGCGCCTGGACTTCGTTGGTGTCGATGCGGACACCCGGGCCCATCGTCGAGCTGACGGTGAGGCTCTTCCAGTACTTGCCCTTGGCGCTCTGCGGCTTGAGCCGCTGGAGCTGCTCGAGCAAGGTCATCAGGTTCGCCTTCAGCTTCTCGGGCCCGAACGAGACCTTGCCGATCGGCGCGTGCACGATGCCGGTCTTCTCGGTGCGGAACTCGATGCGACCGGCCTTCAGCTCGCGGACCGCCTTCGCGACGTCCATGGTCACCGTGCCGACCTTCGGGTTCGGCATCAGGTTGCGCGGACCGAGCACGCGGCCGAGGCGACCGACGAGACCCATCATGTCGGGCGTCGCGATCGCGGAGTCGAACTCGAGCCAGCCGCCCTGGATCTTCTCGACGAGATCCTCGGCGCCGACGAGATCGGCCCCCGCCGCGTTCGCCTCCTGCGCGCGCTCGCCCTTGGCGAACACGACGACGCGGATCGACTTGCCGGTGCCGTGCGGCAGCGGACAGCTCGAGCGGATCATCTGGTCGGCGTGCTTCGGGTTCACGCCCAGCCGCGCGGCGACGTCGACGGTGGCGTCGAACTTGGTGAAGTTGGTCTCCGCGACCAGCTTGCAGGCCTCTTCGATGGTGTAGCGCTTGGCCGCATCGACGTTCGCGCGGATCTTCTCGTACTTCTTACCCATGGGTCCTTGGACTCCTGCGAGGTCCGAACGGGCGCTCTGCCCTCCCTCGCTGCTCTCTCACTCATCGTCGACCGGAAACGCTCGCGGTCGTTGCGACTCTCTCGGTGATCCCCCCGCGTGCGGGGGGAATCCGCGCGTCAGCGCGTAGCGCGGCACCCGTGACGGCCGCGGGGGGAGAAGGCTAGTCAATCACGTCGATGCCCATCGAGCGGGCCGTGCCGGCGATCGAGCGCGCGGCAGCGTCCACGTCGAAGGCGTTCATGTCCTTCAGCTTGAACTCGGCGATCTCCCGCACCTGCTTGCGGGTGACCTTGCCCTTCTTCACCTTGTTCGGCTCGCCGGAGCCGCCCTCGATGCCGGCGGCCTTCATCAGCATCACCGATGCGGGCGGCGTCTTGGTGATGAAGGTGAACGAGCGGTCGGAGAACACCGTGATCTCCACCGGGATGACCGTCCCCTTGTCCTTCGCCGTGCGGGCGTTGAACTGCTTGACGAACTCCATGATGTTGACGCCCTTGCTGCCCAGTGCGGGGCCGATGGGCGGTGCCGGAGTGGCTTCGCCACCCTTGCACTGGAGCTTCACGATGGCGGTGACCTTCTTCATGACCTACTCGCTTCTTCTTCGCTCGTATGGAATCAGGTGGCGACGGGCTCGACCTCGGAGAAGTCGACGGTGACGGGCGTGGGCCGCCCGAAGATCGAGACCGACATCTTGACCTTGCGCTTGTCTTGGTCGACGTCCTCGACCTCGCCGGTGAAGTTCGCGAACGGTCCGCTCTTCACCCGCACGTGGTCGCCGACGTTGTAGACGATGTCGGGCACGACCGCGGTGTCCTCGACGACCGGGCTCGTCTGACCCAACGCACGCGACATCTCGGCCATCGGCACCGGCTTCGGGGTGTTGCCGCCGAGGAAGCCGGTGACCTTCGGAGTGTTCTTCACCAGCGAGCGCGTCGCGTCGGTGAGCTCCATGTTCACGAAGATGTAGCCGGGGAAGAACTTGCGGTTCGTCTTGACCGCCTTCTTCCCGCGCCGCTCGGTGACCTGCTCCGAGGGCACGAGGATCTCACCGAACTGGTCGGCGATCGGCTTGCCCTTGATGCGATCCTCGAGCGCTCGCTTCACGGAGTTCTCGTAGCCCGAGAACGTATGCACGACGTACCATTCCATGGGGATCATCGGCCTCGCATCAAATGCCGTAGAGGAGGTCGGTCACCTTCGACCAGATCGTGTCGATGCCCGCGAGGATCGCCGAGCAGATCAAGGTCATGACGATCACCACCATGGTGGCGACGCGGACCTCGGCCTTGCTCGGCCAGCTGACCTGCGAGACCTCGGTGACGACCTCGGTGGTGTACTGGAACCAGTGCTGCTTGCGCCACGCCCACACGGTGGCGGTGAGGGCGACGCCGATGCCGATGAGGTTCGCCGTGTTCTCGTTGGGCCGACCGATGCGCGGCCAGTAGTCCCAGATGAGCCCCCAGAAGTCCTCGATCGCGTGGGTCAGCACCCACGCGCCGACGAACGCGCCCAGCACGAAGATGAGATGGGCCCATCGACTCGGGTCGAACTCCCGAGGTGCCCCTGACTTCTTGCTTCTGCGCGCGCGCGACATGGTGGTCTCTCCTCCCGACTGCCCGATGGTGTCGCCGACGGCCAGCCCGACGGCTCAGGGAGCAAGGATGGAACGATGCGGTGCTGGTCTGACGGCGGCAGGGCGTGAGGGGCTCGAACCCCCGGCCTGCGGATTTGGAGTCCGCTGCTCTACCAACTGAGCTAACGCCCTCTGTTCGAAAGCAACCCGGATGGTGGCCGGGCTACTTGGTCTCCTTGTGATCCGTGTGCCGGCGGCAGAAGCGGCAGTACTTCTTGAGATTGAGCTTCTCGGGGCTGTTGCGCCGGTTCTTCCGGGTGGAGTAGTTCCGGCGCTTGCACTCTTGGCACTCGAGAGAAATGATGATGCGGTGACCGGCGGCCATGGGTCGTCTCGGGGCGGAAGGTGCGAACGGATAGCAAGAGTCGTTCCGCGTTGCAACTGGCCCGCGGTGCCGTTCCGACCCAGTCACGGCAGCGCGGCTCGCGCTGGCTGCAGACGGCGCTTGGCGGCGCGATGACGGCCGTGCAGGCTGTTCGGTGATGTCGTCGGCGCCTGCGTTCCCACCTGCGCGCCGGCTCGCCGTCGCCGCCCTCGCGGGCTCCGTCCTCACGAACACCGCCTGCGTGTTCGGTCCGCTCGAGCCGGGGGAGCCGTTCAGCCCCGGGGTCTACCTCGTCGAGGTCACCGTCGACGACGGCTGCCAGCAGATCTCGGTCTCGCCCACGCCACCGCTCGAGTGCCGGGGCGGGCTCGTGACCGACCCCGAAGCGGACGACGGGCTCGTCGCGTTCTGGCCCGAGCTCGACGGGGACACCTACGTGATCCACGACGGGCTGCTGCCCGAGGCGACGAGCATGCCGATCCTGCGCTGGTCGACGAGCGAGCTCGAGCGGCCGAGCGGATGCGACATGGCCGAGCAGCGCTCGGTCGTGTCGCTGTCGAACGACGACGCGGGGATCGTGAACGGCTCGCTGCGCAACACGTGGTCGAACGTCGCGACGTGTCCCGTCACGCCCGGGATCCCGCGGGCGGACTGCACCACGCAGTTCACCTACCGCTACACGCTCGAGACCTCGTGCGTCTCGCCCTGCGAGCTCGTGCAGAGCGACGCCGAGCCGGCCGAGGGCGAGCCCTACGACTGTGGGCTCTCGGTCTGCTCGTGTCCTTGAACGGCGGGCACGGGCACGGGCACGGGCACGGGCACGGGCACGGGCACGGGCACGGGCACGGAGCAGGACGGATGCCGAACGCGTGGCGTTCGGCATCTTCCTGCTGGAGCCCTCGACCGGATTTGAACCGGTGACCTCATCCTTACCAAGGATGCGCTCTACCAACTGAGCTACGAGGGCGGGATCGAAAGGGAGCGGGAGACGAGGCTCGAACTCGCGACATTCAGCTTGGAAGGCTGACGCTCTACCAACTGAGCTACTCCCGCAGAGCGGTGGATGGGGTAGGATTTGAACCTACGAAGCGCGAAGCGCGGCAGATTTACAGTCTGCTCCCTTTGGCCACTCGGGAACCCATCCGAAGGGGAGGCCACGCGGCTCGAGTAGAGCTGGCGATGGGATTCGAACCCGCAACCGCCTGATTACAAATCAGGTGCTCTACCGTTGAGCTACGCCAGCGACGTGGTGCTGCCTCCTTGGTCCGAGCGTGCCCGCGCCTCGCGGGGTCACGACCGGGGGCAGGTCTATAGCGCCGCGCCCCGCGGGGTGTCAACCGGGACGCTGCTCGGCGCGGTGCAGAGCCACGTTCAGGGCGAAAGCGGAGTCATCGGCGGGACGAACAGCTTCCGATCCACGGCCGCTGCCGCCTCGGGGCCGGCCTCGGCCGGCACCGCGGGTGGCGCGAGCTCCCCGCCCGCGTCGGGCTCGTCGACCAGCCGCACCAGCGGCGTGCCGAGCCCGGGCTCGTCGGAGTCGAGCGCACTCTGCAGGTGCGAGAGCTTGGCCTCGGTCCGCGCGATGAACTCGCTCTCGTAGCCGAGCCGTCGTGCGGTCTCGAGGTTCTTCTCGAGCACCCACACCGCCTTGTCGACCACGGGCCGGATCTGCTTCTTCAGCTCGTCGTAGTAGATGACGCGCTGCCGCTCGTCGAGCCACTCCGGCACCGGCGCGTACATCATCGCGTCGTAGAACTCGCCGAACAGGTTGCCGAGCTGGTAGCCCGCGGCCGACACCCAGAACATGTGCTTGGCCTTGATGGTGTGGTTGTAGGCGTCCTGCGCCGCGACCAGCAGCTCGAGCTTCTTCTTGAAGCGCTCGGCCATCACCTTCTCGGGCAGCACGATCGTCACGTCGCGGAAGCGGCGATGCACGATCGCGCCGCGATAGAAACGCGCCATGCCCACGAAGTAGTAGCTGCTGAAGCGCTCGCTCTGGTCGCGCTCGGCCTGCTCGAACAGCTGGTCCGCGCGTGCGAGCACCTTGTCGGCCTCGCCCATGCGCTCGAGGTTGAACAGCGCGAAGCCCTGGCGCGCGAGCGCCTCGATGCGCGTCGACGGCAGCTGGCCGTCCGCATCGGCGACCGCCGCGAAGCTCTTCGCCGAGGCTTCCCACTGGCCCAGCTCCGCCTGGCATGCGCCACGCGCCGCGTCGACGACGACCTTGTCGGAGGCCTGCGGGAAGCGCTCGACGTAGGCATCGTAGGCGCGGATCACCGCGGCGCAGTCGAGCAGGTGCTCGTGCGCGTGCGCGAGCCCGAGGTAGGCGCGGCGCTCGGCGTCGGCGTCCAGGCCACCCGCCGCGAGCGCGCGCCCGAAGAGCGCGACCGCTTCCGCCGCGCGCTCGGCCTCGAGCGCAGCCTCGGCCCGCTCGAGCATCGCCGCGGGATCGTCCTCGACCCCATCGTCGCGGACGGCGACGCCGCGACCCGTCCTCGTCCCGGCCTCGGGCGGCGCGGTGCCACCCCGCGGTCCGGCACAGCCGACCAGCAGCAGCACGAGGGGCAAGACGCGGCGGGGCACGCAGCGGAACCGCACGGCCGAGCATGACACGCGGGGGCCGGCGGAGTTCCCGGGCCCGCGCGAATCATGCCGCGGCTGATGCAACCGCCGGCCCGCGGCTCACTTCTTCGCGGGCGCCGGCGCCGGCGCGTTCGGGTCCTCGCGGTCGAGCTTCGCGATCGTGTCGCGCGCCATCAGTACCGCGGCCTGGTACATCTTGTCGGTCGAGAGCTTCTCGGCATCGAGCACGCCCTCGATCGCCTTGGCGCACTCCTGGCACGGCTTGCCGTGCAGCATCTTCGCCGGCAGCCACGCCATCGTCACGCGGGCGCTCGCGTTGCGGACCTTGTAGGCGCGGGAGATCTCGAGCGCGAGCGCGGCGTCGCCGTCACCCAGCTTCGCCAGCTCGACGGCGGCCTTCTCGCGCGCGAACCAGTCCGCGCTCGAGTCGCGGACGATCTCGAGCCAGCAGTCCTTGTTGTTCGTGCACTTCTCGGTCGCCGCGATGCCGGGCGCCCACGCCTCCATCTCCTTCTTCACCTTCGGATCGGAGGCCGCGGCGATCGCCGCCTTCACCTTGCCGATGTCCTCCGGGCCCGCGGCGAGCACCGCGAAGCGGCCCGACTCCCAGCGCGGCTCGTAGCGGAAGTCCTTCTCGACCGCGTCCGCCGAGTACTCGCCGGTGTTGATCGCGGTGATGAGGCAGTCGACCGCCTTCGTGCCGCCGATCTTGCCCAGCGCGCCGAGGATCTCGGCCATGTCGCCGGGGTTCTTCGTGGTCAGCGAGCACTGGCACAGCACGTCCACGGCCTTCGCGTCGCCGATGTTGCCGAGCGCGTTCGCGATGAACGCACGGAGCTGGGCGAACGCGATCTCCTCGCCGCCGCCCTCCTCCTCTTCCTCGTCCTCCTTCGCGGGCTTCTTCTCGGCCGGCGGAGGCGCGGCGACACAGTCCTTCGTGGGGTACATCTCGAGCAGCGACTCGACCGCCTTCGGCGAGCCCATCGAGCCCAGGATGTTCGCGGCCGTCTGCGCGACGGTGAACTGGTTCAGGCCCTCGCCCTCGTCCTTCGACGCGGCCTCGGCCACGAGCTTCTGCACCTCGGCGTTCTTGCCCCGCATCATCGCGACGACCTTCTCGATCGCCGGGTCGCCGATGCCGACGAGGGCCTGGCGCGCGCGCACGCCGATGTTCTTGCTGGTCGCGAAGTCGGGCACGCGGAACGCCACCGTGAGCAGCGCGTCGACGGCCTTGCCGTCCTGACCGGGGTCGCCGATCTCGCCGAGCGCCGTCGCGGCCGCGCGGTGCACCGTGGTGGGCTGGTTCTCGTGGTTCTGCTCGAGCGCCTTGACCAGGATCGGCACGGCCTTCTTGTCGCGCAGCGCACCCAGCGTCTCGCACATGATCATGCGGACGCGCCCGTTCTCCTCTTCGCTGCCCTGATCGTTCTTCGGGTTCGCGATGAGCTTGTCGAGCTCCTCGACGATGCGATCGACGCTGCCCACGGCCTTCGCCTTGCGAATGCCCTCGAGCGCGAGGATCGAGCGCTTGCGGGCCTCGGCGCTGCCGTCGAGCCCGAGCGCCTTGTTCCAGATCGTGTAGCCCTCGGGCCGCGCCGCGTCGCGCAGCATGAGCAGCATCTTCTCCTGCTGCTCGGGCGCCGAGTCCCACACCTCCTCGAACACCGGCACGACCTTCTCGGCGAACTCGTCGAGCCGCGCCTTGTTGTCCGGCGACGTGACCACGGTCTTGGTCAGCTCTTCGAGGCCGGTGAAGCCGCTCGCGCGCTTGCCCGGGTCGCGGATCTTCTCGATGTGCGTCTCGAACTTGTACGGATCGGGCTCCTTGCACGCGGAGGTGGCGAGCGCGAGCGCGAGCAAGGACGCGGAGATCAGTTGGCGCAGCGGCTTCATGAGGCGGCTCCTTCGGGGCTCGATCGAGCGCGGGACTCAGCGACGGTTGACGCGGCGCTTGCCCGGCTTCGGGATGCGCGCGCGCGCGGGCAGCTTCTTCTTCGGGGCAGAGGACGCGGCGGCGCCGTCACCCCGGGCCCCGACCGGAGGCGCCTTCGCACTTCGAGCGATCGCGGCGCTGTCGCTCGCGCGACCGCCCCGCGGCGCGTCGTCGTCGGGGATCGCGGAGTGGCGCACGATCACGGTGGGCTCGTCGTCGACCTGCTCGCGCTCGCGCTCGCGGGTGCGCGGCTCGGGCTCGGGCTTGGTCTCCCGCACGGGCTCGCGCGCGGTGAAGCGACCCGCGGCCGCACGCTGATTTCCTCGATCTCCGGGATGTGCCACGCGAGTGGACCACCCTGTCGCTCACCGTGGATGTGGAAGCCAAGGCGAAGGAACGTGCCGTCATCGCCATTGCCGGCCAGCGACTGCCGAGAACCTCATCGAAAGCCAGGTCATGACACTCCCGCCAGATCACCCGTTCGCCC
>CAZFKC010000076.1:4243-48545 GCA_964519175.1 uncultured Nannocystaceae bacterium | reverse complement strand
TCCTGGTGTCGGCGGGCTACCGCAACAACCACCAGAACCTCAAAGAGGAGTGGGGCTGGTACCACGAAGAAGACAACGACATGAACGGGCGCAACGAGCTCGTCCGTGACACCAACATGAAGGGCATGCGCACGGTCCAGAACGTGCAGTGGTCCACCGTCGGGCTCATCAAGTACGAGCCCAACAAGCAGCACAAGCTGTCCGCCACCGCGTTCTACTCGCGCGACGCCGACGACGAGGTCCGCCTGCTGCAGGGCAGCACCGAGAACGGGACGCTCTTGCAGACCCGCCTGCGCTACACGATGCGCTCGGTGCTGCTGACGCGGCTCGGCGGCGTCCACGAGTTCCCCGCCGCGAAGAACCTCAAGTTCGACTGGTTCGGCTCGTTCGCGCAGGCGCGCCGCGACGATCCCAGCATCCGCGACATGGTCTATCAGAACGACCAGAACGATCCGAGCTCGCCCTGGCTCATCTCCGGCGGCGGTGCGACCGATCAGTTCCTGAAGCTGAAGGACAACACCGGCAGCGGCGCGATGAACCTGACCGTGCCGTTCAAGCAGTGGGGTCAGCTCGACGGCAAGTTCAAGGTCGGCGTGTGGGCCGAGGGCAAGGACCGCGGCTTCAACGTGCGCCGGTTCGTGTTCCAGGGCGACGGGATGCTGCCGAGCGGGCTCGGCAACCTCCTGGTCAACAAGAACATCGGCAACGGTCGCCCGGGCGACGCGCCGTTCACGATCACCGAGACCACCAGCCCCTACGACAGCTATCGCGCGCGCCAGCAGATCTACGCGACGTACGCGATGCTCGAGCTGCCGTTCGTGCGGTGGTTCAAGCTGACCGGCGGCGCACGCTTCGAGGCGAACCGCCAGAACGTCGAGCCCTTCAACCAGTTCACGGGCGAGGTCGATCGCGAGCGCGACACCAAGATCAAGAACAACAACGTGCTGCCCTCGATCGGGCTGATCTTCCCCGTGACGGAGAAGATGAACGTGCGGCTCAGCGCGACACAGACCGTCGCACGCCCGGAGTTCCGCGAGGTCGCGCCGTTCTTGTTCACCGACTTCGTCGGCGGCCTCGCGGTGCTCGGTCGCCCGGGTCTCAAGTCGGCGAAGATCTGGAACGCCGACCTGCGCTGGGAGTGGTTCCCGAGCGCCGAGGAGGTCGTGGCGGTCTCCGTGTTCGGCAAGTACTTCCAGAATCCCATCGAGCGCACGCTGTCGGCCAGCGCCGGCAACATCGCCACGTTCCAGAACTCCCCGTACGCCTACAACATCGGCGCCGAGTTCGAGCTGCGCAAGAACCTCGAGTTCATGAGCAAGAAGCTCAGCGACTTCTCGGTGGGGCTCAACTTCGCGTACGTGTTCTCGCGGGTCCACCTCCCCCCGAATTGCGACATCGGCGACGCGGGGTGCACGACCGAGATGGCGCTCGACGTCGCGACCTCGCGCGTACGACCGCTGCAGGGCCAGGCACCGTTCGTCGCGAACGCCTACCTCGACTACGACAACAAGAAGTCGGGCACCGGTCTGCGCCTGCTCTACAACACGGTGCTCTCCAACGTCGCATTCGTGGGCATGGGTGGCGTCCCCGACGTCTACACGAAGCCGATCCACCAGCTCGACTTCGTCGGACGGCAGCGCCTCTACAAGAAGCTCGATGCGCTCTTCCAGGTCCAGAACATGCTGAACTGGCCGGTCGAGTGGCGCACGGGCCCCGACAAGCTGGTGAACTACCGCGTGTTCCCCGGCGCGACGATCATGCTCGGGCTCAGCTACGCGCTCTGATCGCCGCAATCACGTGAGCCAAGCGCGAGCGGCTGCGCACGGGATCGTCCCGTGTCGCGGCCGCTCCACGTTCGGCACCTCGTCGTGACGGACCCGTGATCTCGTGACAGAGAGTTCTGCGTCGTGCCCCGCTGTCGTAACGAGCGGGCGGGATAACGCTGACCGAACGGCGGTCCATCTTCCCGCCTGTCCCCAAGGAGCTTCCCATGCAGCGGCTTACCAGAATCGCGCTCGCGCTCTCCCTCCCCGCCGGCCTCGCTGCCTGCGGTGGCGGTGACAACGAGACCAACGCCGACGACACCGGCGCCGACGAATCCACCACCGACGGCATGACGTCGACCATGACGTCGTCGATGACGTCGTCCATGACGACGACCGACACGAACACGACGACGGCGACGACGAGCCCGGAGACGACCGACACGGATCCCGACACGACGGACACCGACGCGACCGACACGACCCCCCCGGGTTGCGTCAGCGCCGACGACGAGGCGGCGCCCCGCATGGCGGTCGACGCCGATCTCGCCGGCGGCGCGATGCTCACCTGCGACACCGTGTGGGTGCTCGAGGGCATCACCACCGTCACGGGCGGCGCACTCACGATCGAGCCGGGCACGAGCATCGTCGGCCAGAACGGCAGCGCCCTCGTCATCGACACCGACGCGACGATCGAGGCGGCCGGCACCGCCGATGCACCGATCGTGTTCACGTCGGCACAGCCGGTCGGCTCGCGCAGCCGTGCCGACTGGGGCGGCGTCGTGCTGCTCGGTCTCGCCGAGAACAACCTGCCGAACGGCGTCGGTCTCGCCGAGGGCTTCTCGGATCCGCCGGACTACGGTGGCACCGATCCTGCGCACAGCTGCGGCACGCTGCAGTACGTGCGGGTCGAGTATGCGGGCTTCGAGCTCGTCGCCGACAACGAGCTGAACGCGATCACGTTCTACTCGTGCGGCACCGGCACGACGGTCGACCACGTGCAGACGCACATGGGCTCCGACGACGGCTTCGAGGCGTTCGGCGGCGGCTTCGATGCGCAGTACCTGATCGCGACCGGCAACGCCGACGACGCGTTCGACTTCGATCTCGGCTTCACGGGCTCGGTGCAGTTCGCACTGGTGCACCAGGATCCGGACGAGGCCGACGGCAACCATGGCATGGAGTGGTCGAACGGTCCGGACGACTTCGTCGCCGAGCCGCTCAACAGCCCGTGGATGGCGAACCTCACCTTCATCGGTCAGGGCGCGGGTGGCAACGCCGGCAAGAGCATCGGCTTCAACGTGAAGCAGGGCACCGAGGCGCACATCTACAACTCGTACTTCACGAACGTCACCGGCCCCGCGGGCACGTTCCAGGACGAGGCGACGATCACCGTCGCGGAGGCCGATGGCATCGTCGTGCAGGGCACCCTGTTCGGTGAGACCGGCGGCTTCGGCCACCAGGGCGATGGCCCGTACACCTGGGACGATGCGATGTGGGAGAGCTACATCCTCGGCCAGACCGGCAACATGGACGGTGTGGACCTCGCGCTCGACGTCACCTGGGGTGCCGTGAACGCGAAGCCCGCGGCCGACTCGGCAGCGGTGGGCGCCGGTGTGGATCCGGGCGGTCCGTTCGAGGCGACCACGTACGTCGGTGCGATCGATCCCGAGGCTGCGGACGACTGGACGCAGGCCGGTTGGGTCAACTACGACATCTAGTCTTGGTCGCGCCTCCGGCGCTCTTCCTCGTATGTACGTTCGTGCTCGCAGTCCGCCGTGGCAAAGCCACGGCGGGCTCGGGGTGCCCCGTCCGGATGACGGACGACGGGCGAGTCGAGTAGCGCAAGTGGTGGGGGCGGGCTCGGGACGACCGGGCCCGCTCTTTTTTCGAGCGGCTTCCCAGGAGGCGAGGCCAGGATGATCGAAGACGTGAAGGCATGCTGCGAGCACCTCGCAGACGCGCGGACGCTGGACAACTCGCTCGTGCGCACGAACGACAACGGCCTCGAGCTGATCTCGGTCGGCTACGACATCGTCGACGGCGCGTACCACTGGCACGACTTCCCGCTGCTGTTCTGCCCTTCGTGCGGCGCCACGGTGCAGACGCACGCGCAGATCCGCGCGATGAACGGTCCGCCGCTGGATCCCGCGAGCGGCCATTGTTGTCGCTTCCGCGAGCGCGCGGCGACCGGCCCGTCGCACCCGACGATCGTCGCGGAGGGGAGCACGGAGTGCATCGCGGTGGGCTTCGTCGCGACCGAGCGCGGCATGGGGTTCATGGAGCTGCGGGTCGACTACTGCCCGTTCTGCGGACGCGCGCACACCAACTAGCAGGGTCGGGATCACGCGGGTTCGAGCCTCGCGTCGTCCCGCGGGATCCGAAAGCGCTGCAACGCCGGCAACCGATCGTCCGGTACCTCGCGCACCTTGGTGAGGTGCCAGGTCGCGACGGCCTCTGCGGCCGTGAGCTCGAGCGCGAGATAGCCCCAGTGCTCGAGGTCCATCCAGCGCACGTGCGGGTTTGCGGCGAGCAGCTCCTCCTTGCGCGATGCGCCGCTGATCGGTGAGCACACCGCGGGCGCGATCAGCTCGATCGCCAGCGCGCCCGTCGGCGGATCGCAGTAGGGATCACGGTGCACCTCGATCGCGCGCCCGCTGTGCACGTCGCCGGTGAGCACCAGGTTGCCGCCCACGTCGAGTCGCTCGAGCTCCGCGAGCACTCGATCGCGCACGAGCGGATAGCCATCCCACGGATGCCCGCTCGCGAGCGTGCCGTCGCCGTTGCGCAGCTGGCCCATGCGGCACTGCTGGCCGAGCACGCGCCACACCACGCCGGCGTCGGTCGAGCTGCCCAGTGCGTCGAGCAGCCACCGCTCCTGGGCATCGCCGAGCAAGCTCCGCGTCGGATCCGCGAGTGCCTCGTCGTCGTTCGCAGCGACCATCTCGTCGCGACCCACCAACCGAGTGTCGAGCATCAGTAGATCCACGAGATCGCCGAACGTGAAGCGCCGCCAGATCGGCAGCGGATCGGCCGACGGCAGCGGATCGCGGATCGGCATCCACTCGCGGTAGGCCTCGACCGCCGCCGCCTTGCGCGTCTCCCAGTCACCCTCGGACGACTGGTGGTTCTTGGCGCCGCCCATCCAGGCATCGTTCGCGACCTCGTGGTCGTCCCACACCGTAATGAAGGGATGCTGTCGGTGTGCTTGCTGCAGATCGGGATCGCGCTTGTAGCTCGCGTGACGACGGCGGTAGTCGTCGAGGGTCGTGCACTCGTGCGCGGGATCCGGAATCCGTCCCAGCGCCGTGCCGTCGCCGTACTCGCCGTTCGCGTACTCGTAGATGTAGTCGCCGACGTGGATCACCGCGTCGAGATCGTCGCGCGCAGCGATCGCGGCGTAGGCGTTGAAGAAGCCGTACGCGTAGTTCGAGCACGACACCACCGCGAACCGCACGCGCTCCGGCGAGCCGGCCGGCAACGTGCGCGTGCGGCCGATCGGTGAGACCGCGCCGTCGGTCGCGAAGCGATAGTAGTAGGTGCGCCCGGACGCGAGCCCAATGGCATCGACTTTCACCGTGTGGTCGCGCGCTGCGCTCGTGCGCAAGCTACCGCGCGCGACCACCCGCTCCAGCGTCGCATCCTCGGCGATCTCCCAATCGACGCGGGGCGTGTCCTCGGGCCCGGCCTCGACGCGCGTCCACAGGATCACGCGATCCTGCCGCGGATCCCCGCTCGCCACGCCGTGCAGGAATGGACCCGCCGCGTGGTCGCGCTCGGGTGTCGAGCCGAGCTCGTCCGCGCGGGGCTCGGTCTCGTGGTCACAGCCGGCCGCGAAGGCGGCGGAGGTCGCGAGGAGGAAGCGGCGACGTCGCATGCTCGCACGCTACGCGCCGCATTCGTCCTCCAAGTGACGGTGTGGCCGATCGCGGTGACGAGTCGGTGACCAGCTCAGCGATCGAGCGGCGTCGTTGCGTCGTCGTCACGCAGATCGACGCAGGTGTCGACACGCATGCGATGGCGCTTCGCTTCGTGACAGAGCGCCTCCCAGCTCGCGAGCAGCGTGCAGCGCGATGGCCACACCTCGTACTCGACGTCGTACTCGAGCTCCTCCGTGACGAGCGCAGCGATCGCCGGCACGCCGAACAGCCCGTTCACGTTCGCGTGGATGACGTAGCCCTTGTTCACGTAGATCTCCGCGATCGCCTCGCCGTCGTCGTGCACGATGCGCGTCGGCGTGTGCGCGCGCAGGGCGTGGCCGACGGCCTCGTGCAGCCTGAACCTGCCGATGCGCGAGAGCGGATCCCGATCGATGTTCGCGTTCATTCCTGCCTACCTCGCCGACAACCTGCACCACGCCGGTGTCGCGAACGTGGCCGGCGGGTGAAAGCTCGGAGGCGCGACCAAGGCTAATCGTCTTCGCCGGCGACCACGCCGGCGACGGCGCTGCGCAGTGCCGCGAGCGAGAAGGGCTTCTCCAGCCGTCGGCGATCGAGGCCCTCGAGCAACGCGCGATCGCTCTCCGCCGTCGCGCCGCCGCTCAAGAAGATGAAGCGGCGCGCCTGCTGCGGTGCGAGCAGCGCGGTCTCGAAGTAGACCAGCGCACCGCCGACGACCGGCATCGACAGATCGCACAGGACTGCGTCGAACTTGCCACCGGCACGCAACAACGCCAGCGCCTGGCCGCCGTCGCCCACGCACACGACGTCGTAGGTGTCCTCGAGCGATCGCTGCAAGAGGGTTCGGATGAGGGGCTCGTCGTCGGCGACGAGGATCCGCGGGCGCGTCACGGGGCAGAGCATCGGCGCGAGTCGTGCTCGGCCGCAAGCGCGAGCATCACGATCGGCCCACTTCGGGGCGATCCCGAGTCCGTGGCTCGGGGATCGTCGCAGCTTCCCTCCGTCCTCGCGCTCGACACGCGTGTCACCGATTCGTTGCGCGATGTCGCGCGCGATGTCGCGAACACGTCAAACCGTCGATGCATGCGCCTCCTAGAGTCCCGACCGCACGCGTGCTGCGTGATCGGGAGCTCCATGCGCGACACCTTTCCTCGTTCCTTGATCCTGCTCGCCCTCACGGGGCCCCTCGGCTGCGCCGACGACGTCTCGGAGGCGGACACCGACACCACGACCGACGCCGAGAGCACCGGCGGGCCGTCGACGAGCGCGACGACGACCACGGCCACGACGACGACCGCCACGGCCACGGATCCGGACACGAGCGGGTCGCCGACGACCACGATGTCCACCACGGAGCCCGGCACGAGCGAGGGCACGAGCACCACGGACGCGCCGGCCGACTCGTCGTCGTCGGTCGGTGAGGAGTCGTCGAGCAGCACGGGTGAGCCCCCGCCGCTCGACACCATTCCTTCGATCATCCGCGAGCTCGTGCTGGCCGAGAACGGCGGCACCGACGTCGAGGGCTTCCCGCTCGAGTACACGCCGGGCGCCGGCTCGCTGCTCGTCATCCCGCAGCTGCTCGCGCACGTCGATGCGGCGTTCACCGATCCGCTCACCGGCGACGCCGCACCGACCGCGCCGTTCTGGGGCGCGAACAACGACTTCAACGCGTACCTCGGCGATGGCTGGGAAGACGAGGGCAGCCCGTACTTCAACGGCTCGGGCGTCGCCGGCTGGATGTGGACGAACTTCGAGTACGCGAGCAACGACCGCGCGAACGTCGGCGCCGCGCCGACGGGGCAGGGCCTGCAGCTCGCGACGTGGCTCGCCGACGCCGGCATCTTCACGTGGGACATCACCAATTCGGCCGAGTGGACCGCGCCGCGCGTCGACGAGTACATCCTCTGGCACAAGCGTGCGGTCGGCGGCGCGGTGTATCGCGCGGAGTACGACGAGGTCGACGGTTGGTCCGTCGACACGACCGCGAACAACACCCGCTTCGACGCCACGAGCGCGACGCTGTTCCGCATCCACGGCGGCATCGACATCGGGGTCGCGCAGGACGACGCCGGCGAGGATCTGCCGCCCAACGTCGTGCCCGGCACCGCGAGCAACTGCGCCGGCGGGATCACGCCGTGGGGCACGATCATCACCGCCGAAGAGAACGTGGGCTCGAGCTATGGCGAGCTGCAGAGCTGCTGGAGCAGCGCCAACGCGCTGGTCCCGGGCGTGTGCGATGCGGGCGACGACATCGTGTGGAACACGAGCCCGAGCGCGTCCGCCGATTACACCCGCGGCACCGCCGTGAACACCCGGCCGAGCTACTACTCGTACCTCGCCGAGATCGATCCGAGCGCGCCGCCCGGGCTCGCCTACGACCCGGAGAGCGGCGACGGCCACCTCAAGATCGGCTCGATCGGTCGCGCGAACTGGGAGGGCGCGACGTTCCACGTCGGCGCCGACTGGAACCTGGTGCCCGATCAACCGATCGTGTTCTACGCGGGTGACGATCGCCGCGGTGGTCGCATCTACAAGTGGGTCTCCACCGAGAACTATACCGAAGGCATGAGCAAGGCGGAGATCCGCAACCTGCTCGCCGACGGCTACACCTACGCGGCGCACTTCGCCGATCTCGACAACTCCGACGATCCGAAGACCGGCGCGCTGGGTGGGATCACCGTCGGTGGTGTGCTGCCGTCGGCGGCGTCGCCGGGCGCCGGCCAGTGGATCCGGATCTCGGTCGACAACGACGAGGACGTCGCGCCGAACGCTGGCGGCGGTGCCGGTGCGATGACCACCGTCGGCGACGCGCTGCAGGACGTGAACTGGAACGGCATGGGTGGCTTCCCCGATCAGCAGACCGTGCTGCTCGGGCTCTACTCCGCGTCGAACAAGATCGGCATCCGCGAGCTCAACCGGCCCGAGGACATGGAGTGGAACCCGACCACCGGCACGCTGTGGGTCGCGTTCACGAACCATGATCGCCTGAACGCGCTGCGCGACGACGGCACGCTCAACCTCGACGACCCGCAGACGAAGGAGAACGAGCGCAACGCGTTCGGTCGCTCCGACGACTGGGGTGCGATCTTCGTGATCGTCGAGGACGACCCCGCGAACCCGGCCGCGTCGCACGACTTCACGTTCCACGCGGCGTGGCGGGGCTCGCCCGACGCGACGACGTTCGCGGCGGCGAACCCCGACAACATCGCGCTCGATGGCGAGGGCGGCATCTGGTTCGGCACCGACGGCAACTTCGCCGCCGACAAGCAGGACGGGCTCTACTACCTCGAGGTCGCCGACGATCCGGCCGACAGCCGCGCGTGGCGCATCGCGGGCATGCCCTCCGATGCGGAGAACACCGGTCCGATGTTCGCGTCCGACGAGCGCACGCTGTTCTTCAGCGTGCAGCACCCGGCCGAAGATCTGGTGAACGCGCCGGCGTCCGACTTCGCGCCGTTCGGCGAGCTCGGGCCGCGCTCCGGTCGCGTCTCGCTCACGTTGGTCGAGCGATGAAGACGCGCACGCTGATCGCGGGCCTCGTGCTCGCGGGCTGCTCCGCCGAAGAACGCCCGGTCGCGGTCGCCGAGATCGCGACCGCGGCGGCCCGATCACGCGCCGAGCCGGCGGAGCGCGGGGTCGGGCCTGCCGAGGGCGACTATCGCCCGCTCGAGTACGCTCGCGCACGCGGGCGGAGGCTCGACAACCGCGAGGCCCCGATCCCGATCCAGTGCTACACGAAGACGGCCGGGGTCTCGAACCCGTGCTGGACGTGTCACACCGCCAGCAGCTACCCGAACCTGCGGGACGACGTCGACCTGCAGGTCGAGTACTCGTTCTCCGACTACGGGCGAGAGAACCGCTGGACGAATCCGTTCGTCGACCGCAGCGCCGCGATCGCGGCGATCGACGAGGCGGAGATCCTGCAGTGGATCCGGCAGGACAACTACACGCCCGCGCGCGAGCTGCTGCAGGGCGCGATGAACCAGTTCGCGTATCCGTTCGATCTGGACCTCGCGCGCGGGTTCGCCGGCGACGGCTTCGCGAACGACGGCAGTGGCTGGCGAGCGTTCCGCTACAAGCCGTTCCCCGGTGCGTTCTGGCCGACCAACGGCAGCACGGACGACGTGATGATCAGGCTGCCGCCGGCGTTCCGCCAGCGCGGCGGCGACGAGGCGCTCGAGCTCTACAAGGCCAACCTCGCGCTGGTCGAGGCCAGCATCGCCAGCGATCCGCGGCTCGCCGACGGCGCGGTGCGCTGGCCGATCGAGCCCATCGACGAGCGCGCGATCGACCACGATCTCGACGGCGACGGGAAGCTCTCCGCGCGTGCCGACGTGCTGCGCGGGCTGCCGACGCACTACCTGGGCGACGCGCGCGAGCATCCGCTCCTGCGCGGCACGTATCCCGCCGGCACCGAATTCCTGCACTCCGTGCGCTACCTCGACCCCGACGCGAAGGGGATGATCGCCACGCGCATGAAGGAGCTGCGCTGGCTGAAGAAGGAGCGCGAGACGGCGCGCGAGCGCGTGTTCGGGATCTACGAGCACGAGGCGCAGGAGAAGGACGAGGGGCGGCTGCCGCTCTACGGCGGTGATGCCGAGACCGGGCTGCTGAACGCATTCGGCTGGCGCGTGCAGGGCTACATCGAGGACGCGCGCGGACGGCTGCGGCTGCAGAGCTACGAGGAGCACTACGCGTGCATGGGCTGTCACGGCAGCCTCGGCGTCACCGCGGACAGCACGTTCGCGTTCCCGCGCAAGCTGCCGGGGGCAGAGGGCTGGGCCTACCAGGACATCGCGGGCATCCCGGACGTGCCGCAGCTCGGCCACGACGGGCCCGAGCTGGTCACGTACCTGCGTCGCGTCGGTGGTGCCGACGAGCTGCGTGCGAACGACGAGATGCTCGCGCGCTGGTTCGAGGACGGTGTGCTCGACGAAGACGCGCTCGGTCGTGGGCTCGACATCGCCGAGGTGCTGACGCCGAGCCGCGCGCGCGCGCTGCAGCTCGACCGCGCGTACCTCGTGCTCGTGCGCGAGCAGGCCTTCGAGCTCGGTCGCGACGTCGTGCTCGCGCCGCCGGTGAACGTGCACGCGCGCATCGACCACGTGCCGACCGGACTCGCTGCTGCCGATCGCGTGTACCGCGACGGCAGCATCCGGCTGGACTGGTCCGCCACCAAGTGGTGGCGCCAGTAGCTGCGAGCTATGCCTGCTGGGCGAGGGCCGCGAGCGCGAGCCCCTCGAACAGCACGTGCGCCGCGAGCAGGCACGTCACGTCGGCGTGATCGAGCATCGGGGTGACCTCGACGAGGTCGCAGCCGCACAGCTTCACGCCGGCGAGCCCGCGCAGGAAGCCGAGCAGCTCGCGTGCCGTCATCCCGCCGGGGATCGGCGTGCCCGTGCCCGGGGCGAACGCGGGGTCGACTGCGTCGACGTCGATCGACAGGTACACCGGCGTGTCGCCGAGCAGCTCGACGATGCGCCGCGCCGCGATCGCCGGGCCCACCGCGGCGAGCTCGTCGGTGGTGAAGCGCAGGCCGCCGTGGTCGTCGAGCAGGTCGCCGTCGTGCGCGGTCGCCCACGGTCCGCGCAGGCCGACTTGCACGACCTTGCCCGGCGCGAGCAGGCCCTCCTCGATCGCGTTGCGGATCGGCGTGCCGTGGTGGAACTTCTCGCCCCAGCCCTCGGCGGTGCTGCAGTCGAAGTGCGCGTCGACGTGCACGAGCGCGACCGGCCCGTGGCGCTTCGCGAGCGCGCGCAACACCGGCAACGACACGCTGTGATCGCCGCCCACGACGAACGGCATCGCGCCGGCCTCGAGCATCGTCGCGGTCTCGGCACACACGAGCTCGCGCATCGCCGCGGCGTTGAACGGTGGCGCCATCACGTTGCCGCAGTCGCGTGCGCGCAGCCGCTCGAAGACCTCGATGCGGTGCGTGGGATGGAAGCCGGCCACGAGCGCGCTGACGCGGCGGATGTGATAGGGGGCGAGCCGAGCGCGGGAGCGATACGTGGTGCCGCCGTCGTAGGGCACGCCGATGAGCGCGACGTCGCAGCCGCGGTAGATGTCGTCGCCGAGTCGCTGCGGGTCGGGTGGCGGCAACCGGAAGAACGGGGTGAGACCGTGCCGCACGTAGCTCTCGAACGGTTGCTGATCCATCGACCGCGAGCCTCCATCGTCCAGATCGCGCCCACGCGGCGGCCGTGCGACGCGGGCGTGAACTCGCCCGCGCGCGCGAATCGTCGCCTGCGCAGGCACATTGCCGTGACGGACGCCGGTCAACCTGGTCCTCGTCCGGAACGAATGCCGGACGGAGGCGATCCACGATGTCCGACTACTCGGTACGGCCGCTGCGCAGCGACGACTTCGCCGCGATCATGGCGCTCGAGCAGCGCATCTTCGGTGACGATCCACCCGGCGTGCTCGGCCCCTACTACGTGCGGCTGTGCTGCGACGTGTTCGCGGACTGCTGCTTCGTCGCGACGGACGGCGACGAGATCGTGGCCTACGTGCTGTGCTTCGTCCGCGGCCGCGAGGCCCACTGCACCACGCTCGCGGTCGCGCCCGAGCACCAGGGCACGCGCGTGGTCGCCCTGCTGCTGCGGTCGTTCGTGCGCCGCATCGTCGACACGGTCGACGTCTGCTGGTTCACCGTGACGCCGGACAACGCGGCCGCGCGAGCGTTGCACGCGACGCTGGGTGCACGCGACGTCGCGCTCTGCTCCGACTACTACGGACCCGGCGACGATCGCATCCTGTCGTGCATCGACGCCCAGCGCTTCGAGGCACTGCGCACGCGCTACCGGCGGCTCGGACTGGTGGGGTCGCACGAGATCGCCGCCGCCGAGGTGATGCTGGAGGCGTCGACATGAGCGTGCCGGGTCTCGTGCCGAGCCCGCTCGCGTGGGCCGCTGCGCCGGCCCGTGGCATGGCCACGCTCGCACGCGTGGGCCGTCGGCTCTCGCAGTCCTCGATGCTCGTGTGGGACGCCGCCGCGCACGCGCGCACGAGCACGCGTGAATCGCCGCAGGCCTGCGCCGAGCGCTTGTCCTGGCTCGCAGAAGGGCTGTGCGACGTGCACGGTCTGCGCATCGAGCAAGACGGCGAGCCGCCCCGCGCACCGGCGGTGCTGGTCGCGAACCACGTCGGCTACTTCGATCCGTTGGTGCTGCTCACCCTCGTACCGGCGCTGCCGATCGCGAAGCGCGAGCTCGGCGACTGGCCGCTGCTCGGGCGCGCGCTCGGGCCCCTCGGCGTGTCGCTGGTGCGCCGCGGCGATCCCTACGACGGCGCACGCGCGCTGCGTCGGGCCTCGCGGGCGCTCGAGGCCGGCGTCGACGTGCTGGTGTTCCCCGAGGGCACCACCACGCTCGGGCGCTCCGTGCTGCCGCTGCGGCGCGGGATCTTCGGCGTGGCGAGCCGACTCGGCGTACCCGTGGTCCCGGTCGTGCTCCGCTACGAGCACGCCGACGCGGCCTGGGTCGGCGACGACTGGTTCCTCCCGCACTACGCCCGCATGCTGCGGCGCCCGAGCCTCCGCGTGCACGTGAGCTTCGGGGATCCGATCATCGCGCAGCAGGACCCCTGCGACTTCGCCCGCTTCGTGCGCCGTCGCATGATCGCGATGCTCGATCGCCGGGCGCGGCCGCGGCTCGTTCGCGCGGCCTGAGCTTTCTTCACATCGCATATGGCTGCGGCGTCACTCGGCTGTGACATCGGCATGGCCTATACTCGGCGACGTGCGTCGAAGGGCCCACCGCGTGGCGGTGTCGAGCATGATGCTCGTGACGATCGCGTGCACCGCCCGTGACGACGAGCGCAGCGGATGGCTGCGCAACACGCTCGTGCTCGACAACCAGGACTTCTTCGAGCGCGACGCAGAGCTCGCCAAGGGCAAGCTCGCTCGCATGGCCGACACGCCGTTCGGCTACTTCCGCGGCAGCGCGGCCCAGCTCGCGCGCGATCTGTTCGAGCCCGGCGGCGCGGCTTCCGACTACCCCTGGCGCTTCACCGATCCCGAGGTCGACGACGTCGCGCTCGTCGGCGATCCGCACCCCGAGAACATCGGGGGCTTTCGCACCGCGAGCGGCACCATCACGGTCGACTTCAACGATTTCGACGCCGCGACCTACGGACCGTTCGAGCTCGACCTGCGCCGGCTCGCGCTGGGGTTCTGGATCGCGTGCGCGCAGGTGCGCGAGGACGCCGCGCTCGACGACGCCGCGTGCACGGCGATCACGGCCGCGACGGCGCGCGGCTACGCCGACGAGATCGACGCGCTCGACGACGATCCGGGCGATGCCACCATCGTCACCGACGCCGAGACCCACGGGGCGATCCTCGACACCCTGCTGGGCGATGCGCGCGAGCACGGCGACGAGCGCAAGCCGCTCGAGGACTACAGCGACCTCGACGGCGATCGCCGCACGCTCGTCGACGGGGAGCTCGAGCCCGCGCGGCTGCTACAGTTCGGCGAGTACGAGCAGGTCGTGCTCGAGGACGCGCTCCGCCCCGTGTCGGAAGCGACCGATCGGCGCGTGCGAGCGCTGGTCGAGGCGTGGCGCTCGACGGTGAGCGATCCGGCCATCGCCACGCCGGCGACGGCGCGCGTGCTCGACGTGGCGCGCCGCTACGGCGCGGGCGTGTCGAGCTACCCGGTGCTGCGCTACTACGTGCTGGTCGACGGCGCGAGCGAGGGGCCCGAGGACGACGTGCTGCTCGAGCTGAAGGAAGTCCGCGATCCGATCGCGATGCCGGGCCTTCGCCGCCCGATCGACGCGCCGTATCCGAGCAACGGCGAGCGCATCGTCGCCGGCGCGCGGGAGCTGCAGGGCCTCGCCGATCAGGATCCCTGGCTCGGCTGGGCCGACGACGGTGGGCAGTCGTTCCGCATGCGCGAGCGCAGCGGCTACCAGAACGGCTTCGAGGTCGGCGAGCTGGGCTTCGAGCTGGCTGCAGGCACCTGGTCCGTCGAAGACGTCGAGGAGTTCGCCGACACGATCGGGCGCATGCTCGCGCGCAGCCACGCCCGCGCTCGCCGAGCGCGCGGCACCACGGCCGGCGCTGCGATCGAGGCCGCCATCGACGACGATCGCGACGCGCTGGTCGACGACGTCGTCGCGTTCGCCGAGGGCTACGGTCCCGTCGTGCTCGATGATCACCAGCGGCTGCGCGAGCTCATCGCCGCGTACGGTCCCGACCTCGGCTACGGTGCCTGGTGAGCGCGCTCGTCATCGCGACGTTGATCGGGCTCGCGCGTGCCGAGCCGCCGGACGAGCCGGTCGACGACGGCGGTGCGCCGATCGAGCCCGAGGCCGTCGAGACACCGGCGGAGCCCGTGCCCACCGCGCCCGTCGAGCCTGCGCCCGCCGAGCCCGCGCCGACACCGGTCGAGCCCCCGCCGGTCGCTGCCGCCACGCCGAGCACCACGGCCTCGAGCACGCCGGCGAGCGCGAGCGATCGCTCGCGCGTGCGCAAGTGGGCGCAGTCGGGTCCGTGGGTGCCGAACGCGTGGCCGACCCAGCAGGTGTGCGCGCTCGATCCGGAGCGCTCGCCGCTGTGCGTGCCGCTGCGCGCCGACGTCTTCACCGGCTTCCGTGCCGGCCGCGTCGGCGGCACGCCGATGAACGAGTTCCGGCTCGATCGCGCGGAGATCGGCTCGGGTCTGCTGTGGAAGCCGATGCCGCGGCTCGAGACCGGCGGGATGATCGCGCTCGAGGCGATCCGCTCCGCGGGTCCGCAGAGCGTCACCGGCATCGACGGCGACAGCCTGGTGGTGCGTCTACTCGAGGCCTATGGCCATGCCGCGCTGCACGTCGGACCGATCGACATCGGCGCGCGCGCGGGGCTCGTGCCCGAGCGCTGGATCGAGCAGGTCGAGAAGGGCTACGACACGCGCGGCTTCGATGCGCTCGCCTCCGATCGCACGCGCATGCTCGATCGCTCCGACATCGGTGCGACGCTCACCGCGAGCGGGTGGAACGGGCTCGTCGACATCGACCTCGAGCTCGTGAACGGCGAGGGTCGCGCCCAGCGCGAGCTCAACACCGGCAAGAACATCACCGCGCTCGCCACCGTGAGACCGCTGCGGCGTGAGCACCGCAAGGGCCCCATCGTGCTCGCGGCCCACGGAGGCTTCCGCGACGGGTCGACCGGGCTCGCGCGCATCGCCGATCGCCGCGGCATGGCGGCCGTGACGTTCGCGTCGCCGTGGGTCTACGCGGGCGTCGAATACGTGCACGCGCTCGGCTTCGCGGGCCGTGGCGATCTGCGCGCGAACACGCTGGGCGCGTGGGTGAGCGGGCGCGTGTTGCCGCGCTGGCTGGGCGTGATGGCCAAGTACGATCGCACTGGCCAGGATCTGTCGCGCGGCGACGCGGTGGTGCACACCGTCGGCACCGCGGTGTTCTCCGACGTGTTCGAGCACATCGATCGCAACCGGCGACGCGTGCGACTCTATGCGGGCTACCAGTTCGAGGGCTATGGTGACGCCGCGGCGCCGCTCCCTGGTGTGGCGCTCGCCAGCAACGCGCACCGCTTCATCTTCCAGCTCGAGCTGCGTGGGCTCGCTCGCTTCGCTACCAAAGAGGCTTCGCCATGACCCGTTCGTTGCGTCTCGTTCCGCTCTGCCTGTTCTCGCTCGTGGTGCTTGCGTGCAGCGGCGCCAATACCGGCGCCGATGGGCCGGACAAGACCGCAGGCGAGAGCAGCGGACCCGCGTGCGGCGACGAGATGCGCGAGGGCGACGAGGTCTGCGACGGGGCGGATCTCGGCGACCAGAGCTGCGCGACGATCCCGGGCTTCACCGGCGGCATGCTGCGTTGCGCGGCCGATTGCACCGCGGTCGACACCTCGATGTGCACCGCCGATCCAGCCGGCGCCATCGTTCGCATCAACGAGATCACCTCGAGCGCGATCACCGAGGGTGACTACGCGGGCGCGGGCGATGCGATCGAGCTGGTCAACGTCGGGGGGGCCGCAGCCGAGCTCTCGGGCTTCAAGATCTCCGACGACGTCTCCTTCGCGACCGACAAGACCTACGAGTTCCCCGCCGGCACCACGCTCGCGCCGGGCGCGTTCCTCGTGATCGTCAAGCAGGACGAGGTCACGATGATGGGCGACTACCCGTTCGGGATCAGCTCGACCGATCCGGAGGCGATCCAGCTCGCAGACCCGAACGGCATGATCGTCGACATGGTCGAATTCCTCGGTGCCGATGCGACGGTGTCGTGGTGCCGCGTGCCCGACGGCGACGGCGACTGGCAGTACTGCGCGCGCACGTTCGGCGCGACCAACGAGGCCGGCACCGGCGAGACGACGGAAACCGACACGGTGGCCGACACGAGCAGCGAAGGCGGCAGCGAAGAGACCGGCCCGGTCAGCGACTCGGTGGTCGTGCTCAACGAGATCGGCTCGTCGGGCGACGACGAGATCGAGATCTACAACTCCGGCGCCGATGAAGCCGACCTCTCCGGCTGGATCCTCACCGACGATCTCACGAGCGCGAACGCGACCTACGATCCCGAGGCCGACCTCGAGAAGCTCGTGTTCGCCGACGGCACCACGCTCGCCGCCGGCGCGTTCCTGGTGGTGCCGAAGGGCGTCGCGCCTGGTCATCCGTTCGGGCTCGGTGCCGACGGCGATGCGATCACGTTGCTCGATGCCAGCGCGACCGTGCTCGACTTCGTCGCGTACGGTGCCGAGGAGGCCACGGTGTCGTACTGTCGCATCCCCGACGGTCCCGACGGCGCATGGCAGGCCGGCTGCACCGCGACGTTCGGCGCGAGCAACGAGTAGCCCGAGCTGCCCCGCTCCGCACGAGCTTGGCGGCCGCGCGGCGGCCCGTGCTATCACCACGGGCGGTGGCCGTGCGCAACGCACTCGGGCTCTGGGTCCTCGCGATCGCGGCATGCAGCGAGGCCGGGACGCCGCAATCGACCGAGACGCCGGCGGTGGCGAGCACGGCCGCATCCGATGCCGCCGCCAAGACCGAGGCCGCGAAGGTCGTGCGCGTGCGGGGCGACACGATCGAGCTCGACGGGCGCGCGATCGCGAAGCTGCGGCCCGCCGATGCGCCCGGGGAGCTCGGGCCCGATCTCGTGCCGCGCTACGAGTACGGCGAGCTGCGCGATGCGTTCACGCTCCGGCACGCGCAGCGGCTGCTCGTCGACGACGCCGCGCCGGTCGCGATCCTGCGCGGCGCGCTGAGCTCGGTGCCCGCCGATACCGCGATCGAGCTCGGTCGCATGGCCGACTCGGCGGCCGGCATCCCCGTGCGGGCGGGCGCGCCTGCGGGGGCGCTGCGGATCCGCCTGCGCAGGGGCGCGGTCGAGCTGAAGGACGGCGCTACCACGGTGAAGAGCGTGGACAGCCCCGCGCGCGCGGCCGAGCTGCTCGCCGGCGTCGATCGTGCGCGCCTCGCCGCTGGCGTCGTGCTCGACGGTCCCGACGATCGCAAGGCGAGCGAGCTCGTCGCGATCGCGACCGCGATCGCACCCGCGCTCGGCGATGCGCCACTCATGCTGGCGATCGAGCACGCACCGTGCGTCGTGCCCCCCGAGGGCATGTCGTGCGTGCCGGGTGGCCCGGCGATCGTCGGCAGCGACGACGGTCCGCCGGAGGAGCGTCCGCGTCGCGAGCTCGAGCTCT
This sequence comes from uncultured Nannocystaceae bacterium, assembly GCA_964519175.1. Lineage (GTDB taxonomy): Bacteria > Myxococcota_A > Polyangia > Nannocystales > Nannocystaceae > Xiheibacterium. The sequence goes on along the minus strand of CAZFKC010000076.1, from coordinate 30,235 downwards.
CGACCTTCTATATGGATCGCAAGGAGATCACGATCGCCGAGTACGACGCATGCCATGCCGCGAAGGGCTGTGCGATGCGCATCAACGGCTATCAGAAGATCATGCAGCCGTTCGTCGGGCCCGAGCAGCCGATGGTGCCGCTCGATTGGAACCGGGCGATGCGCTACTGCGCGTGGAAGGGCAAGCGACTGCCCTCCGAGTGGGAGTGGGAGAAGGCGGCGCGTGGTCCCGACGGAGACATCTATCCGTGGGGCGACGACGAGCCCACGTGCGAGCGTGCGCAGTACCGCGAGTGCGCGCCCGTCGGATGCACGCCGTATCCCGGCAAGGAGCACCGCTGGGACTGCAACGAGCACGACACGAAGAAGGTCGGCAGCTTCCCGCCGGGCCACTACGGTCTCTTCGAGATGGCCGGCAACGGCTACGAGTGGACGCAGACGGCGGGCGTCGAAGATCTGCGCGACTGCGGTGCGGAGTGCAACGGCAAGGATCCGCTCGGCCCCTGCGACGGTGCGTATCCCTGCAAGGTCGGTCGTCGCGTGCTGCGCGGGGGCTCGTGGTACTGGCCGGTCGGGCGCATCAAGGGCTCGCATCGCCGCATCGAGACCCCGCGGAGCGGCAGCCACCGCCTGAGCGGGCGCTGTGCGACCACCGACCCGTGGCTCACCGCCTTCCCACCGGCATCGATCGCCGATCCGCCGGCGGCGATCCCCGATCCCGAGCCGCCCTCGGCCGAGGATCTGCAGCGCTTCGGAGCGATCACGCAGGATCCGATCGAGGACAAGCCGATCTGCTCCGACGAGGTGCGCAAGCTCTGGGGCACGCTGCAGGAGCGCGGTGGTCGCTCCGAGACGACCTGCCGCGATCCGTTCCCCTATCTCGAGCCCAACGAGCCGCGCGCGTATCTGTGGGCGCGCTACCTCGCGAATGTCGGCGGGGCGTATCTCGGCGTCGCGAGCGATCAGAACTACAGCTTCATCGCGGTCGCGCGCTCGCAGTGGGCGTGGGTGATGGACTACGACCCGCGCGTCACCGATCACCATCAACGCGTGCGGGCGTTCGTGCTCGGCGCCGAGACGCCGGCCGACTTCGTCGCGCTGTGGTCGCAGGCCGGCAGCAAGCGCGCGATCGAGCTGCTCGAGTCGACCTACGCGGACTCGCCGGCGCTCGCGAAGCTGCGTCGCGGCTACTGGGCGACGCGCGATCGCCTGCACCTCTACTTCGGCACGCAGCTCGAGCGCAACCCCAAGGCGCCGGACTACGGCTGGCTCGCGAACCCCGAGCACTACGCGTACATCCGCACGCTGTTCCAGCAGGGCCGCATCATGCCCATCAAGGGCGACCTGCTCGGCACGGGCTCGATGCAATCGGTGGCCGCCGCCGCGAAGGCGCTCGGGGTGCCGATCCGCGTCTACTACACCTCGAATGCCCCGAGCTCGTGGGGCGGTCAGCTCACCGATGCGTACAAGGCGAACGTGCTCGCGCTGCCGATGGACGCGCGCAGCATCGTGCTGCAGACGCTGAGCAAGGGTGCGTTCCGGCAGACCGGGCACTGGCACCACAGCGTCGCGAGCGGCAAGCTGGTGCAGTCGCGCATGCGCTTGCCGGGCTACGACTTCGTGATGACGGTGCTGTTCGATCGGATCCCCACCGATCACGGCGACGTCACCGCGCTGGGTTTGCCCGGCGTGCGCGGGTGATCACGAGGCCGGGATCAGCACGAGCGGGCCGGCGGCCGGCGCCGCGCCGTCGATCGTGGCGGTCGCCCAGCACTCGATGGCGTGGTCGAGCGCCGGCGGGGACCACGTGACGCGCACGCCGTCGCCCGTGACGACACCGTCGCCGAGCTCGGCGAGGCGCTCCGCGGCGGCACCGAGGCGCGCGTGCCAGATCTCGATCCGCACCGGCGTGCCGTCGGCGACGCCACGCGTCGCCACGACCAGCTCGATCGGAGCCGCGGCCGTCTCGCCCCACGCGATCGACAGCACGGTGGGCGCGACGAGCTCGAGCTGCGCGTCGGTCTTGCGCCAACGCGACTGGGGCCCGCGCACCTCGGCCACGATGCGCACGCGACCGTCCTCGTCGGCCAGCGTCGCGAGCTCGTCGGCATCGGCGGTCCACTCGGCGCGCGCGCGGTTGCCCTGCACGGTGGCGGTCAGCTTCGCGAGCTCTTCGCCGTCGGCCTCGCGCAGCTCCTCGAAGACGAGCACGTCGAGCCGCGTGCCGTCGGCGATGCCCGAGCAGTCGATCTCGAGCGCGTGCGCTCCAGCGCCCTCGCCACCCGCGATCCAGCGCACCTCCTCGATGTCGACGAGCACGAGCGCGTAGTCGTCGTGCGTGACGGAGTCGCGGCGCACGGTGCCGTCGTCGCCGAGGCTGCCGCGCGCGAGCGAGCTGCCCGACTCGAACAGCTCGTAGGCGACACCGGGGAACGGCTCGCCACGGCCGTCGAGCACGAGGAACGAGACCCGGTGCTTGTCGGCGAGCTCGCGCAGCTCGGTCGCGTGCTCGAACGCGAGCTCGCCCGAGGGCGGCTTGGGCAGGTAGCGCAGCTGCTCGCGACGCTCGAGATCCTCGAGGTGCTCGTCGTGATCCCGCAAGAGCTCGAGCACCGTGTCGTCGTCGAGCTCGGCGAGCTCCGACACGCCGGCGTGGTCGGAGAGGCGGCGCCGCGCCGCGAGCATGTCGAGTGGATCGAGCGAGCCGAACGATCGCCACGCGCGGGTGCCGAGCGGGATCGTGGCCATCATGGCGCGTGCACCTCGGCGGGCGTGGCGGCCGGGAGCGCGGTGCCGGCCGCGAGGTCGCGCATCTCCTCGGCATAGTCGGAGCTCACGCCGCGCAGCGCGACGAAGCGGTTCAGCGCGGCCGCACTCTGCCCGCCCCATGTACCGTCCGACTTGGGGAGCAGCGGATGGCCTTCTGCGTCGCACTGCCGACCGAGCCAGCCCTGCACGAGCAGCACGTCGAGCCCGCGACCCTTGTCGAGCGCGTGCAGCGAGCGCGTGCCCGACAACGCGATCGCCCCGAGCTCGTGGCCGGCGATCGCGAGCGCGATGCGATTGCGCTCCTTCGCGGCGCCGATGGTGCCGGAGGGCACGAGCACGAGGCCGTCGCGCAGCAGCTCCTCGAGCGTGCGACGGGTGCGGTTGCCGTCGAGCTGGTAGTCGCCGCCGCCCTCGTCGATGTCGACCCAGGTGCGGTCCGCACCCGCGCGATCGAAGCCGGGCTGTAGCTTCACGGCGAGCCGCACGACGTTGGCGGGATCGAGCCCGGGCACCGGCACGAGCCGCGCCGACGCGGCGGCGTCGAGCTTGCCCAGCTGGGCGGCGAGCGGCGTCGACATCGATGGCGGCGCGACCGAGAGCTCGACGAGCGGCAGCACCAGCGGCATCGCGTAGTGGCGCACGAGTTCGTCGACGAGCGGGCGATCGATCGTGATCGCGCCGTACTCCTGCAACGCCGCGTCGGCGGCGTTGCACAAGAGCGGCCACGCCTCGGCGTCGCTCGCCCCGGGCGGTCGCGACCACAGCGGCTCGGAGAGCGACAGCTCGCCGCCCTGGCACTGCAGGCGATCGGCCTGCCACTGTCCGGCGTTCGCGAAGCCGAGCACGAACGTCCACAGCGCGAGCGCGACCTGACGATCGTAGCCGCCGTCGATGGACGCGCTCTGGTCGCGGCCGCTCGGCAAGAGGCACGGCTGTCCGAGCGCGCAGATCTGCGACAGATAGAGCTGCACCTTGGCGACGTCGCGACCGCGCACCGGCGGTGTGGCCATCGCGATCGTGCGCGTCGCCAGGCGGTGCTCGAGCTGCACGGCCTTCGCGAGATCGCCACCCGAGGCCGCGACCTTCAGCTTGCCGGAGACGTCGAGCGCATCCGCGGTGCACACGGACACCTCGAGCTGCAGCGACCGCGGGCCCGTGAACGTCTCGTTCGGGTCGAACGCGATCGTCACGTCGTAGCCGCTGGCGGTGCGCACGAGCTCCGCGCGATCGCTGCTCGCACGCGGCACGCCGTCGAAGGCGAAGTCGGCCCCCTCGAGCGTGATCGACAGCTTCTCCGGCGGGCACAGGTTCCAGGTGGCGGTGATCGTCACGCTCGCACGCGACTCCCAGGCGCGCTCGAGCCGGGCGTTGCGATCGGCCAGGAGGTGGGTCTCGCCGGGGCTCGGCTCGGGCTCGCCCCGCCGCACCGCGAGCGCGAACGGCTGCGCGCGGTCGACCGCGGTCGGTGCGATCGTCACGTCGGGCGTGCAGATCCACAGCCGCAGGACCTCGCCACGCGCGAGCGCGATCGGCAGGGTCTCGTTGCCCTTCGTGTGACCGGGCACGTGCAGCTTCGCGGGCATCGGTCCCTGCAGCAGCTCGCCGAGCAGCAAGCGCCCGCCCGCGGTGTAGCCGTCGCGCTGCTTCGTGGGCGGGAGCTCGAGCTCCGCACCGCCGGGCAGGATGATCCGGCAGGTGTCGACCTGCTTGCTCGCGACCGTGAGCTCGACGCCGGTGCCGAGCCACTCGAGCGCGCGCAGCGGATGGTGGAACCGCAGCTTGCCGGTCGGCAGTCCGAGCGTCGCAGCATCGCTCGGCCACGCGGCGTCGGCCGGCTCGAGCCCGTCACCGCCGCTGCGCCCCGCCTCGCGTGCGGCCTTGGCCCAGTCGATGCTCCACTCGCTGTCGTGCACCGCCACGAGGCGAGCGAGCTGGCGATCGACCTCGGCGTCGCTGCAGAGCTCGCGCCAGGCCGCCGGCGTCACGCCGCCGCGCTCGAGCGCACGCAGCACTGCGGCGACCTTCGGCAGCGGCGTCGCGGCATCGCGCGCGGTCTTGGGCGCGAGCACGCTGCGCACCGCGCCCTCGAACAGCTCGCGCGAGAGCGGTGCGCCCGTGACGTCGGCGCCGCACTCGGGCCAGTGCCCGTGCGCGTCGTCGTCGGGGAACAACGGATCGACGGAGAACAGCTGCACGTGCAGGCCACGCGCACCGGGCTCGACGAAGCCGGCCTCGGCGATCGGATCGCGGGCGAGCGTGCGCCATGCGGAGAGCGTCGCTGCGAGATCGTCGTCGGTTGCGAGCTCGCGCTCGATCGCCGCGAAGTCGGTCCAGGTCTCTTCGCCGACGGCTGCGAGCACGCGGTCGCGCAGATCGACGCGGGTCTGCCACCGCTGCACGAGCGCGTCGGTGAAGTCGGCCTTGCGCGCGGCGAGCCGCAGCTCGATCACCGCGTAGCTGGCTCCGCCGCTCGTGAACGAGGCGAGCACCGGCAGTCGCAGCGTCGCGGGCAACGTGTCCAGCGCCTGTCGCGACGCCGGGACGACGCGCCAGCCGTGCTTGCCCGCCACGAGATCGAGCCACAGATCGTGCTGCGCACCGTCGCGGGGGTGCACCGCGGCTCCGGTGCGCTGCCACGAGCCCTTCGGATCGACGCGGACCGCCGCGAGTCGACTCTGGCGCGCGACGAGTCGCGCATGCACGTCGCCGTGCGCGGCGCTGCGGCGTTGCGCGTGGGCGTTCGCGACGGTCTCCCACTGCGCATCGTCGAGCCCGACGCACGGCTCGAGCCGCACGCGCGCGTCGTAGGGCGCCTTCGGATCGCCGTAGGCGCGCAGCTCCGTGACCGCGAGTGTGCACGCGCGGCCCTCGGTGCCGATGCGAGCGCGCAGCTTCGCGTCGGTGCGCAGCGAGATCACCGGGGCGTCCTCGGTCATCGCCGCGAGCGCGGCGCCATCGCTGGTGGTGTGCACGCAGCAGTAGCGCGAGCGCTCGCGGAGGCGGATCGCGACCGTGCCGACGCGAGCCCGCGTGCCCTTCGACGTGGGGTCGAACACGAGCGCGCCGCCTGCGTGATCGAGCTCGACCCATCGCTGCGCACGCACCGGGAAGCGGCGCTCGCCGGCGACGAGGTCGAGGCTCGCGAACACCTTCGGGGCCCTACCGGCGGCCAGCGCCTGCGCGATGATCGGGGCGTGGCGCTTCTCGATGCGGGCGTGCAGCTCGATCGCGAGCACGCCTTGCTCGTCGCACTGGATCACCGCCGGCTCGTTGGGCCAGTCGACCAACATGGGCGTGCCGGTGGCGCCGCTCGGCAGCTGCACCAGCACCGTGCCCGGCCCACGCACCACGGCGGCAGCGTGCTTGCCCAGCGCCTCGCGCTCGGCCTTGCCGTGCGAGCACATCATCGTGCTGCCTTCGATCCGCACCGGCGCTTCGCGCTGCCACGGGCACCAGCGCCGATCGTCCTGCTGCGCGCGGACCACGAGCTCCCACGTATCGGGTGCGACCGCGAGCTCGATGCGTGCGCGCGGGATGCCGTCGAGCACGAACAGCTCGTCGGTACCGGCGTCGCGCAGCGCGTGTCGTGCACCGGCGGGTGCGACCGGCGGTGCTGGTGGACGTGCCGACCACGCGCCCGCATCGGTGTCGTCGTTGCCGAGCGAGAACAGCTCGCCTGCGCCCGCACCGTCGGCGACGTCGATCGCGACCCCCTCGGAGCGCGGGTGCTGGCGCGTGGCGCCGAAGCCCTCGCCGAGGCCGTGCGCCGTGCTCTGCTCGTCGTGTGCGACCAGCACGAGCGACGTACCCGGCATCACGGTGGGCTCGGGTCGCTGGCCCGGCTCGAGTCGAGCGCGCAGCTGTGCGTGCCCGCGCGCGCCACCGGCGAGGTGCACGAGCATCGTGAAGAACGTGATCGCGCCGGCGGGCACGCGCTCGCCGGTCGCGACGACCGTGCCGCGTGCGGGATCGAAGCTGTGGCGGAACACCATCGCGCCGCGGTCGCGGCCGTCGGCGCCCTGGGGCGGTAGCCGAGCGGTGACCAGCTCGCCGCACGCGAGCGGCCGCACCGCGGTCGCATCGCCTTCGGCGAACAGGTGGATGCCGTCGTGCCACCAGCGATGCGTGCCGAGCGGGAACGGGGCGCCGGCCTTGCGCGCCTGCTCGCGTGCGGCGGTGAGGCCCGCGATGCGCGAGACCGAGGACTGCGCGAGCTCGAGCGGCAGCCCCGGATCGCTGGAGTCGGCCTCGACCAGCTCGCGCGAGGCCTCGACCACGTGCGAGAGCACGACGGTGAAGCCCGGCGAGTCGCTGTGATCGCACCAGCAATCGTCGGTGCGCGTGCTGTGGAGGTTGGGCTCGAACAACCGCGACGCCCGCAGCAGGTAGCGGCGCGCGGGCTCGTCGGTGCCGCTGTCCGCGGGCAGCTGCACGAGCTGCGTGGCGAGCGAGCCCGCCTTCTCGGTGAGCGCGCCGCAGAGGAACCAGTCCTGCGGCTTGCCCTCCTTCTCGGTGTAGCGCGAGCTCGGATCGTCGATGTGCAGCCAGAGCTCGCCGTTTTGCCAGCGGTAGCCGGAGATCACGACGATGTGGCGCGACTGGCCCGCGTTGCTCGACAGCCCCGAGTAGAACAGCACGGGGTTGAAGGCCTCGAGCGCACGGAGCACCGGCGCGAGGATCACGAGTTGCTCGGCCGCCGTCGGCACGCCCTTGCGCGCAGCCATGGGCCACAGCGGCGGATGCTCCGCGCCGTCGCGCGCCGCGTAGTAGACGTAGCTCGGCTTCGCCTTGCGGATCGTGCCGGCGAGCTCGTAGCCCGCGACCGCCACCGCCTTCGTGTCGGCGAACACCAGATCGTAGGGCGCGCGATCGCGTTGGTTGACGATGAGCTTCGACTTCGTGGCCGCGATCCCGCCGCCGCGCGTCGCGGTGAAGTAGTTGTGGATCATCGCGGAGCTGGTGCGGCCGCACCAGTCCGAGCCGCCCTTTTTGCCGAGCGCATTGCCCTGCGCAATCGAGGGGATCACGAGTCGCAGTCGCGAATAACGGGGCTCGTCGCTCATGGGTAGGTCACTTGGAAGGCACGAAACGCTCGACCGGCACGTACAGCCGGGTCGAGCGGCGCTGCACGCCGTAGCGCGCGATCGTCACGTCGAAGCAGAACTCGTAGCTGTCGCCCTCGAGCTCGCAGCCGAGCGCCTCGGCGGTCCACTCGAGCTCGTACTCGTGCACCCACTTGCCGCCCTTCACGACGTGCTCGCCGGCGAGCTGGCCGAGCAGGTCGTCGGCGTTGCCCTCGTCGCTGTCGTCCTCGAAGAGCGTGATCGTGAGTGGCGTGCCGTCGGGCACGTTGCGGGTCTCGACGTGCAGCCGCACCAGATCGCCCGGCCAGGCACAGCGCTTCGACCAGAATGCGCGCACGATCCGGGGCGGCAGGACGATCCTGCGCACCGCATCGAGCTCGGCGAGATACCGCGACATCGTTCGTCCTCGTAGTGAGTGGGGGCAGAACTTCGATCCCGTCTCGGGATCTGCGTGCGCCGACCTCGCGGTCCGCATGTGCAAGCGCGCGGCCGCTCGGACGCCGCGCAATCCCGCGACGGTCCGTGGCCCGGAGCGCGCGCGGGGACGCGTGCCCCATGGGACAGGGCGAGACGGCGAGCTCAGGCCGCGAGCGCGCGCAGCGAGACGGCGCGCTCGAACAGGCGGTCGACGCTGGGCTGCGCGATCGCCTCGTGCGCGCGATCGAGACGGGCCTGCGTCCGCGCGGCATCGTCGCGCTCACGGAGCTGCGCGAGCACCTCGTCGTCGTCGAGCTCCGCGATCGCGCCGGCCGATGACAGCTCGGCCAGCTCCCGACGCGCCGCGAGCATGTCGACGGGGTCCAGGGCGAGGCCGAGCAGCAGGTCGAAGCGGGTCATCGGATGCCTTCCATCCCATGGGTGGGAGCCGGCCCGGCGATCCGTCACGGCTCCCGCGGATCCGAGCGGACGGCACCGCCGCGCCCGTTCCGAGGCCAATCGGCGCGCGCCGTGCGATGCTCGGCACGGATGCGCGCGGCCGCCCTGGTGCTCTCGCTGATGCTCGGGTCCGCGCAGGCCGTGCACGCGGCGCCCGGCAAACCGGCCACCGCCGCGCCCTCCGCATCGGGCTTCCCGCAGCACGATCCACGCCGCGAGACGACGCTGCACGGCCGCATCGTGCCCACCGACGCACCCGTCGTGGCGAAGGCGAAGACCGTCGGCGCCTGGAAGGACGACGGCGGCCGGCTCGTGCCCGCGTTCGCGGCGACGCCGAACGAACAGTGGTGGTTCCCGTCGGGCGACGCGGCGCACCTCGGCGAGGGCATGGTGCGCGCGCGCATCGAGGTGCGCGGCAACCTCGACGTCAGCATCCTCGTTCGCCATCGCTACCAGGGCGAGCCGCCGAAGGTGATGTCCGGCTATGGGCTCTCGATCGAGGGCGACGTGCTGCGCTTCCATCGCTGGGATCGCGGCATGGTGTTGCCGATGGGCCCGGAGGCAAAGCTCGCGAAGCTCGACAAGCGCAAGAGCCTCGAGCTCGTGGTGGTGATGGTGGGCGCGCAGCTGTTCGCTAGCGTGTACGACGGCGACACGCTCGAGCACGTCGCGACGGCGGCGGTACACGACACGACCTACGCGTTCGGCTGCGTCGGTGTGCGCGTCGGGCCCAAGCACGATGCCGGCGCCGCGATCACGCTGCTCACCGCCATGGACGCGACCAAGCACGCCTCGCGCACGCACATGCCGAAGCGCGGCGCTCGCTACGGGCTGCAGCCGCCCGGTGACGTCACGCCGTTCGGCAACACGCGCTACGTGTTCGTCGCCGACGCTACGGTGAAGCGACTGCCCAAGGCGCTGCGCTCCGCAGTGCAGGCGCACGTCGACGCGCAGGCGGTGCTCTTCCTCGACACCGTCGGCTACGAGCGAGTGCGACGCAGCGGCGAGCAGATCCTCGCGGTCGACAGCAACGTGCCGTGGAAGGTGTTCGATCCTCCGTTTCGCGCGCGCGCGGGCCAGGCACCGAAGAAGCTCGGCCGCGGCTTCGTGCTCGACGACAGCTACAAGGATCCGGCGATCGTCGAAGGGCTGCTCCGCGCGTACCACGAGCGCTACCCGGCGATCACGTCGTTGGTGGAGGTCGGGCGCACCCACGGCAAGCGCCCGATCTGGGCGCTCAAGATCTCCGACACCGCCGCGAGCGCGGAGGACGAGCCCGCGGTGCTGCTCGACGGTGCGCACCACGGCAGCGAGCTGCTCAGCATCGAGTACGTGCTCGACGCGATCGATCGCATCCTCGCCGGCTACCACCACGATGCCCGCGTGACGAAGTGGGTCGATGGCCTGGAGATCTGGTGCGTGCCGCTCGTCAACGTCGACGGCAACCACATGTTCGTGCACGAGTCGCGCTTCGCGATCCGCAAGAACGCGTTCGATGCCGACAGAGACGGCTTCGCCGATCCGTTCGAGGGCGTCGATCTCAACCGCAACTATCCGTTCGGCTGGGGCGAGCCGGGCAGCTCCGACATGCCGATGCACAAGTGGTATCGGGGCCCTGCGCCGGGCTCCGAGCCCGAGACGGCCGCGATGATGGGGCTGGCCGAGCGCGAGCGCTTCGCCGCCGCACTGTCGTTTCACACCTACGGCACCGACGTGTACAGCTCGTATGTCGTCGAGACGAAGAAGGACCTCTCGCCCGACATCGCGAAGGTGATCGGCAACGAGCTCGCCGCCGCGGCGCCGATGCAGCCGGAGGAGCGCGAGTACAAGGTGCGCAAGGGGCCGTATCCGGTCGCCGGCAGCGATCAGGACTGGCACACGCACGAGCACGGCACGATGGCGTTCGTCGTCGAGGGCTCGCACCACAATCCGGGCCCGGAGATCCGCAAGCTCGCGATCGAGGGCACGCGTCCGATCTGGATGACCTTGCTCGATCGCGTGCAGGGCGGGCCGTGGATCGGTGGGCATGTGCGCGACGCGGCGGGCAAGCCGGTCGCGGCCGAAGTGATGATCGCGGAGATCCGGACCTTCGAAGGCGAGTCGTGGACGACGCGCGCACGCGACGGCCGCTTCGAGCGCGCGGTCGCGAAGCCCGGCAACTACACGCTCGTCGTGCGGGCGAAGGGCAAGCCGCCCCTCGAGCAGAAGGTGCGCGTCGGCAGCAAGCGCGTCGAGATCGACGTCGTGATCCCGTAGCCGAGCCACTCCGGCACCCGGCGGCGTGCTATCCTCCGCGCAGCATGTCGATGCGAGCTCGCGGAATTGCGATGTCGACGCTGTTATCGGCGTGCGGCCCGCAGGTCCTCACCCCGCAGGACGACGACTCCGCGAGCGGTGACAGCTCGAGCAGCGCGACCACGGTGAGCAGCAGCGGTACGGCGCCGAGCACGGCCGCCGACAGCACTGGTGTCCCGCCGGATCCGAGCACGGACACCGATCCTCCGCCGATCATCGACGACTTCGGCAGCGGCCCGCTCGACACGTCCAGCGACTCCGGCCCGCCGCCGTCGGGCTGCGAGCAGCCGGGTACCTGCGACGCGTGCATGGTGTGGGAGACGTTCGTGCAGGGCGACGACGGCTACGACGATCGTCTCGACCAGCTCGCGCTCGTCGCCGACGATACGGTCATCGCGATCGGGCGTCAGGATGCGGTCGACAACAACACCGGTGAAGGCGTGCTCGTGTGGCTCGACGCCGACGGCAACCAGCTCGACGAGCTCACCGTGTTCCCCGCGGATTTGGAGCTCGACCGGCGCGTCACGGGGCTCGCGGTTGCGGGCGACGGTACGATCGCGGTGCTCGGCGTGCGCACCAACGACGACGTGTTCGAGACGACGCTCGATCTGTACGACGCCGCGGGCGGCGAGCTGCCGGGCATGGCGATGGCCGAGCCCGACGTCTCCGTGGTCGGCACCGAGCTCGCGTTCACGGCGAGCGGCGCGCTCGTGATCTCGGGCCGCCGCGAGAACGGCCTGCTCGACGGGTTCGTGCGCTACTACGATGCCGAGCTCGCGCTGCAGTGGGAGCTCACCGGCACGCAGCTCGGTGGGAACATCGCGTCGATCGACGCGATCGATGCCACGACGTCCGCGATCGCGCTGTCCGGTGCGTCGCCCGGCTCGCTGTGGCTGGCGGTCGTCGACGAGAGCGGCGCGGTGTCGTGGACCGCCGACGACACGGGGCTCGCGGGCGACGGCCACGCCGCCGCGGATCTCGTGCGCTTGCCGGGCGGCGATCTGGTGGTCGTGGGCTGGCAGGGGCACGTGGGCACCTTCGCCGATCCCTGGGTCGCGCGCTTCGACGGTGCCACGGGCGCGAACGTGTGGTCGCACGTGCACCCCGGCGACAGCGTGGGCCAGAACGGGCTCGACAGCGTCGCGGTCGCTGCCGACGGACGCATCTTCGTCGCGGGCCTGACCAGCACCAGCGAGGACGGCCGCGCGCGGCATGTCGACGAGATCGACTGCGACGGCGAGGTCGTGTGGCGGTGGATGCACAGCAATCCCGGCTCGCCCGACTGGGGCACGGGCGGCGGTCTGGTCTGGTCGCCGCTGCTGGGTGTGGTCGCGAGCGGCGGCGACTACCTCGACGCGACCGATCACCGCGCGTTCGTCACGCGACTCGCGAGCTGACCGATGACGGCGAAGAACCAGCGGCGTGGTGGTGGACGGTTCCTCGGGCTCGGCGTGCTGGTCGGGCTCGTCGCGCTGGCGATCGCCTACTTCGGCAACTGCGTGCCCGGCTTCGGCGTCGGCGGACCGTCGTCGCCCTCGTCGTCGAGCGCGCCCGCGGCGAAGCCCGAAGCCGAGCCCGCCGACTCGGCCGCCGCGGGGCTTCGCATCGTCGTCGATGGCGATCGCTGCGCCCGCAAGGGCGAGCCCCTGCAGCCGTGCGACCAGCTCTGCCGTGCGCTCGTGCCGGGGCCCCCGCGCGTCGAGATCGACGGCACGCTCGGCACGCACGCCGCCGTCGACGGCCTGCGCAAGTGCCTCGCCGAGCGTGGCTTCCGCGACGTCGTGGTGCGTGCGGAGTAGACGAGCGCGATGATCGTCGACGCACTCTTCGATCCGCTCAGCGTCGCGGTGCTGGTGATCCTGCTCGGCATGATCGCGCTGTCCTCGACGTGGTACTCGCGGGGCCGCGCGCGCTTCGCCGAGCTGCGCGGCGGGCTCAAGGTGCTGCGCACCGTCGGACGGCAGCTCGCCGCGGACCACCCCATTCGCCGCCGGCTGGAGTCTGCACCCGTGGTCGATCTGTCGTTCGAGGAGATCGCGCGGCTGATGGCCGGCGACCGCGTCGAGCCGGCCGCACGCACGCTGGTCGAGCTGCAGCGCAAGACCGCGTGGATCGATCGCTTCGCGCAGTACTCGGTGCACCTCGGCATCCTCGGCACCGTGTTCGCGCTCGTGAGCTCCGATCCCACCGACCTCGAGAGCTTCCGCGCCGGGCTGCCCATGGCGCTCGGCACCACGTTCTGGGGGCTGGTCGGTGCGCTCGCGTTGTCCGCGATCGCGGGCGCGTGCGAGAGCCTGTTCGATCGCGCGGGTCAGCACGTGCGCGAGGCCCTGCTCGAGGGCCTCGAGGCCGCGCCGCCGCGGAGCGACGGGCCATGAGGCGGGCGCGGCATCGCCTCGATCTGCTGCCCTTGCTCGACGTGTTCATGGTCGTGCTCTTCGTGTTCGCGACGATCCAGGAGCAGCGGCTCGACGAGACCACGCGCGACGCGACGGCGCTCGCCGACGAGCGCGATCGTGCGCTCGCGCGGCTGCAGGAGCGGGAGGCAGAGCTCGCTCGGGCCCAGGCCGCGCTGCGTGGCGACGACGAGGCCGAGGCGTTGCGCGAGCGCAACCGCGAGCTCGAGGCCGCGCTGACCGAGCTCCGCGCCGACGCGCAGCGGGACGTCGCCGCGCTGGGCGCGGGGGAGGACGCGCTGCGTCGACAGAGCGTGCTCACCAAGCTGCTCGATCGCTACAGCGTGTTCGAGCTCGAGATCTCCGGCGACGTCGACACCGAAGGCGCGGTGATCAACCGCTGCTGCTACCGCACCGATCCGCTCGCGGAGGTCTGGACCTCGTGCGGGGAGATCCCGGCGCAGGCGCAGGCGCGCGCGACGTGGTGGGACGACGGCGGCGGCGGGCTCGACCTCGCCCTGCGGCGCACCAAGGGCGGCAACGCGATGACCGTCATCCGCCAGGACGAGCGCGCGAGCTATCGCATCGCCGCGCGCATGGAAGAGCTGTTGCGCGACAGCTTCGGCGAGCAGCAGATCTACGACGAGGGCGTGAGCCTCGTCGAGATCCACTGCGGCGAGCCCGCCCGCTGAACCCCGCTCGGCGCGGCGCGTGTGGGTCGACACACGTGAACCATCCCAAGCCGTTCGAGCGGGCGCGCGGGCTCGTTCATCCTCGCGGCATGTCCTCGCTTCGTCTTGCCCCCGGCGTGCTCGCCTGCGTGCTCTCCACGGTCACCGCGTGCCCGTCCGACGATCCCCCGACCGACGCCGACACGGGCAGCACCAGCGCAACCACCTCGAGCTCGGGTGAGAGCGGGACGCAGACGACGACCACCACGGATGCGAGCGCGTCGTCGTCGGAGAGCGGCACGTCGGAGTCGAGCGCGGGCGTCGACGAGAGCTCGAGCAGCGATACCGGCATCGTCGACAGCGGGCTCGAGCTGCTGGTGTGCAGCTTCACCGGCGACGCGGTCGGCCGCTTCGATCTCGACGACGGCACGTTCCTGGGCAACCTCGGACCGAGCGAGGATCTCGACGGCGCGCTGGGCATCGTGGTCGGTCCCGACGGCGACATCTACGTGGCGAGCGAGGAGTCGAACATGGTGCTGCGCTTCGCCGGCACGGACGGTGCGTTCGTCTCGCGCTTCGTCGCCGACGATCCTGCCACCCGCGACGTCGACGAGACCGGCGGGATCTCGGGTCCCGGCGCGGTGCTGTTCGGGCCCGACGGTGCGCTCTACGTGTCGAGCTTCGATTCCGACGCGATCCTGCGCTACGACGGCGCGACCGGTGCGTTCGACGACATCTTCGTCGAGGAGGGCGCGGGCGGGCTCGATGGCCCCGACGCGGGCACGGTGTTCGGGCCCGACGGCGACCTCTACGTGCCGAGCTACTACGGCAACACGATTGCGCGCTACGACGGCAGCACCGGCGAGTCGCTGGGCGACTTCGCGACCGAGATGCTCGACGCGCCGCGCACGGTGCTGTTCCAGGGCGAGCACATGTACGTCGCCAACGAGGGCACGAGCGAGGTGCTGCGCTACGACGCCACCACCGGCGCGTTCGTGGACGTGTTCGTCGCCGCGGGTGCGGAGGGCCTGAACGGTGCGGCGGGCATGGTGTTCGACCCGAGCGGCGTCTTGCACGTCGCGAGCGTGAACAACAACCGCGTGCTGCGCTTCGATGCCGAGGGCCAGCCGCTGCCCACGATCGTCGACGCGATCGCGGGTGGAGTGAGCGCGCCGACGCACATCACGATCGCGCCCGCGATCGCGGGATGACAATCGCGCCTCAGCGCGCCTGCAAGTAGAGCGAGAAGGGGAAGTCGCCCTGCATGTCCGCGAACATCGCGTCGGGCACGTCGATCACGAGCTCGTGCGCGCCGGCGGCGACGGGCCCGAGCGGGATGATGCGCCGGTCGATCACGTCGCCGGGGCACCAGTTGCTGAACGACTGCCACTCCTCGTCGGTCATCGGCGAAGTGCCGTAGATCCCGTTGCCCTGCGTGTTGTAGTGGCGGAACGGCTCGCAGCTCGTGCGACCCGGCTTGTACTGCAGCACCTCGTCGCCGTCGACGTACACGAAGTGATCGCGGCGGATGTACTCCTCGCCGCCGGCATTCGCTCCGTGGTTGCTGGTGATGAGCACGAGCTGCGCCTCCTCGGCGTCCGCGGCCAGCTCGAACGGCACCGTCTTGCGCGTCGTGCCGAGCTCGTCGCTCGCCCCCTCGGCGTAGTTGTTGAACGGCTGCATGTCGGCGAGCGGCACGAGCACGTCGAACTCCGGCGCCGCCGCGGTGCTGTCGGTGTAGAGCAGCAGCGTGCCCGACTGCGTGTCGTTGCGATCGGCACACCCGGCGATCTCGTCGTTGGCCGCATAGGGCACGCCGAAGATGTCGAGCTCGAACCACAGGTCGAAGTCGGCCAGCAGCGTCTCGTCGCCCAGGATCGGCAGCACGTCGTCCGCCGCGAACTCGTAGGGCACGGTCATCGGCGAGTCGTTCATGTCCATGAACGGGGTGATGAAGCGGCCGAGCTCGATGCGGTCGACGTCGGCGAGCTCGTAGCTGATCGCGCCCTTGGGCACGAGCGCGAGGTGCACGGCGCCGATGCGATCGTAGTTGTCGCAACGCGCGCCCACGATGACGCCGATCATCAGCGTCGACTGGAGCTGCGCGCGGTGCTCGTCGGTGAAACGGGTGGCGTAGCGGGAGTTCGCGAGCCGGATCAGCCCCTGCGGTACGGGCTCGTCGACGAGCGGCGCATACCCGTCGTAGTAGATCGCGTCCTCGATGAGCGTGATGACGGCGGGCTCGGGCGGAGGCCCGGACTCGCTGCTCTCGCTGGTCGTGTCCGCGCCCGTGCTCGACTCGCCAGTGGACGACGACGTGGTGGTGCTCGCATCCGTCGTGCTGGTGCCCGAGCTGGACGACGACGACTCGTCGGTGCCTGCGGCAGGAGTGCTCGAGCAACCGACGAGCGTGGCGACGACGAGGAGCGCGCGGACAGGGGGCACGGCAGCACCCTACCAGAGCCGCCGATCGCAGAACCGCGCGCGCTCACGGCACGATCGTGAGATTGCCGGCGTCGAGCGCGACCTCGTAGTAGCCGTGGCCATCCCACGCGAGCGGCACGCCGTCCTGCGAGAGCGTGCCGCCGTCGACGGTGACGCGCACGTGGCGGCCCGGCGGGAAGTGATCGGGCAGCGACCACGAGCGCACCGCCGCGCCGCCTTCGTCGGTCACCGTCGCGTCCTCGAGCACGCGCTGCCCCGACCAGTACGCGCCGACGCGCACGACGCTGTCGATCCAGATGTCGCCGTGCGATTGCGCGTACGCGATGCTGCCGGTGATCACCTCGACGTCGACGCCCGCGTACCAGTTGTCGCCCGGCAGGATCGAGTGGAAGAGCAGCGTCATCCAGTCGCCGGCGGCGCGCGTCTCGTCGATAGCGCTATCGAAGACGTCCTCGCTCTCGCCGCCTTGCGCGGCGAACGTGGGCAGATTGAACGGATCGGTGTCGTCCGACGGCGAGATCCGGCCACCGGGTGTGCCGCGCGCGATGAAGTAGCGCGCGACCGCGGCGTCGCGATAGCCGGTGTCGCCGAACGGATACGCCATCGTCCACACGCCGGGCACGCCGAGCGTGTCGACGATGTACGTGTCGGCGTCGTCGAGCTCGGCATCGTGCGAGCCCGCGGGCGCGCCACCGCAGGCCTGGTCGTAGTTGCAGTGGTGCACGGTGTGGTTCGCGATCTCCGAGCCACTCGCGTGCGCGTCCATGAAGGCCTCGGCGAAGCCGGCGATGCCGGAGTTGCCGGTGTTGATGTAGAAGGTGACGTTCGCGCCCGTGGCCTTCAGCGCGGGCCAGTGCTCGACGTGCGTCGGTTGTCCGTCGTCGAACGTGTAGCTCAGCGCAGCGGCGAAGCCGGCCCACGGCAGCACGCGCAGGTTGCCGGGGGTGCCATCCGGCTGCGGGAGATCATCGGGCCCGGGCGGGACGGGGAGGTCGCTGCCGCCCGCGGGCGGGCCGTCGCCGGTCGAGTCGGCCGAGGTCTCGGCGGTTGCATCGGTGCTCGACGCGGCGGTGCTGCTCGTGGCCGTCGTCGCATCGTCGGTGGTCGTGCTCGCGGTGGTCGTCGCCTGCGTGCTCGCGCCGGAGGAGGACGGCCCCGGGCCGGCCTCGCTGCCGGTGCCGGTCGAGCCGTCGGCGTCGCTGTCCGCGGGCGCGCAGGCGGTGGCGAGCAGCAGCGTGAGACCCAGGAGTGAGCGCCGTGCCATGCCGACAGCCTCGCACGATCCGGCCGCGCGTTCGTCCGCAGTGATCGTTTCGACGCGCGCGCCGTCCTCAGGCCCATGACCGACACCCGCGCGCACACCCCTCGGCTGAGCCGTCGCAGCATCCTCTTCGGGGCTGCAGCCTGCATGTCGACCGGGCTGCTCGGCTGCGGAAAGCTGACGGCGCTGGCGGAGACGCTGCTCGGCGCGCTGGCCTCGGCGGACTGGGCCAATCTGCTCACGATTGCGAGCCCGGAGCTGCTGAAGGAGCTCGACGAGGAGCGCTTCCGGCAGCTGTCCGCCGAGTATCGGATGCTCGGACCGCTCCGTGACCACAGTCGGACGGGCATCGGCACGCGCAACGGTGCGGAGCACCTCGACTACACGCTGCAGTTCGACGCCGGCACGGTGTCCATGCAGGTGATCTCGCGCGACGATCGACTCGACGGCTTCGCGCTCGAGGGACCCGCGTGGGTCGGCGCGTGTGACAAGCTGCATCAGCAGCGCCTCGTCGACTTGCTCGACGCGCTCGAGCACAGTGATCTTCCGGGTGCGCGCGAGGTGGTCCACGCCGACATCGGCGACGCGGACCTGCAGCGGCTCTTCGGGATGTTCAAGGGCCTCGGCGCCCGCCGGAGCGCGCGCTACCTCGGCTTCGAAGGCGGCCGCAAGATCGAGCTCGAGTACGAGCACGCCAAGCTCGGCGGCGAGCTCGGCATGCGTGGCGGGAAGCTCGGCTACTTCGAGTTCCACGCGCGCTGAGTCAGCGCTGCGCGCTCGCGATCCACGACTCGATGCGCGGGTGCAGCTCGGACTTGCGGCTGCGGCTGAAGATCACCGGCACCTCGGCCGCACGACAGCGCGCACGGATCCGCGCGAGCATCGAGTGGTTGATCGCGTCGGTCACGACGATCACCAGGGCGATCGCACGCGGGATCGGCCGGTGGAACTCGTCGTGGCGCAGGCCCGACCACCACAGCGCCTCCATGCCGTGCGCCTCGAGCATCGACACGATCGGGGTCGGGTGCGTGCCGCCGACGACCAGCACCTGCGTCGGACCGGCAGGGGACTGCGATCGGACTCGGCCGCCACACGGAGCCGCATTCGCGACGGTTTCTCCGTGTACCCGCTTCGAACCGCAGTCCCGCGCCGGCCCGACGTTCATCATGGTAACTGCTAGTTTAGTATGATGAACGCGTAGCGCAAGCCCGACCCGAGCGTGAAAACGCGAGAATTCCCCGGCCGCGCGCCCATCACGGCCGATCCACGACGGGCCACGGGCGACGGCGGCGCCTCTTCAGCGGCGCGATCGCTGCCAGGGCAGCTTCGCGGGCTTGCCCGTCGAAGGCATCGCGGCCAGCGCCTTCTCGAGCTCCGCGCGAGCGGCTGCGGGCGCAGGAAGGCGCCCCAGCCCTGCATCCTTCGCGAACCGTTTCCAGGTGACGAGCTCGAGCGCGTGCGCGCCTTCTTCGGTGTGGACCTGCGAGCTCGCGACGAGCAGCCGCGTCTCCAGCTCCTTTGCCGCGGCACCGGACGCGCGCACGACGGGTGCAGCGTCGACGGCAGCGAGCAGCTCCGACGCCGCGTCGGACAGCCCGGCGGTCTGCCACGCGGCGCGCTCGTTGCCGACGGCGACGAGCGCGGGCCACAGTCGCCGATGGACGAACGTCACCTTGCCGTCGACGAGCTTCGCGGTGATCGTCCCGCCGTGCTCGAGCGCGAGCACCACGTCGTAGATCTGCTTCGACGCGGGATGGCCCCACCACGATCCGCGTATCGGCGCACCCGCCACGAGCGCAGCGACGTTCGGAAGCGCGGAGTCCTGCAAGAGCAGCAGGCCATGGCGCTCGAGCAGCGCGGTGACCTCGGTGAGCCCGGCCTTCGCCATGCGTCCACCGTTCAACGGTAGGGCAGGTTCCCGAGCAACGTCTTCAGTGCGTAGCTGAAGTTGGTCTCCGCGTTGCGCAGCTGTGCATCGGGCACCTTGGCCGCGCCGCCGTACCACTGCGCGCGCCCTTCTTCGACCGCAGCGCGCAGCTCGAGCCACGACCCGTAGGCCTGCTGCAGCGCGGCCTGGGCCGCGAATACGTAGCGCCACGAGGTCGCCTCGTCGTACCAGCCCGCGCCGAAGCCGAGCCGGGCGAGCCACACGATGCGGATCTTGTCGAAGCCGACGTTGCACTCGCCACGCATGTACTTGTCGATGAGCTTCGTCAGCTCGGCGACGTCGGGCGTGCTCCAGCCCTTCTGGATCGACGAGGTCGCGCGCTGCCGATCCCAGTAGCCCGGATCGCCCGCGTCACCCTGATAGATCGCCATGACCGCTTGGGCCCAGCGCTTGCGCGGGTCGGCCCGATCCTGCAGCTGCCGCACCGCGGGCTTGCGGCGTTGCGAGATCGTGTAGAAGGCCGCGACTCCGGCGACCGTCGCAAACGCGAGCACGTAGGACAGCCATTGCTCCACGGCAGGATGATACGACGGTCGACCGCGACCGTCGCAATCACTGCTCGTCCGAGTCGGCCTCTGCGGCCTCACCGGGCGCGGCCTCGCCCGTCGTGGCGTCGCCGATCGCCGCCTCGCCGAGCGCTCGCACGGCGCGGAAGAGCTCGCGCGACGCACGCTTGCCGCGGGGCGACTCCGGCTCCTTCACGACGACGCGGACGTAGTTGCGCAGCACCTGCGCGTCGGCGGCGGGAAAGGCCCGCACGAATTCCGTGAGCGCCCCATCACCGCCTTGCACGAGCCGCGTGCGCCAGTGCTCGTAGCTCTGCTCGCGCCGCGATCGCTCACCGCGTCCGGTCTGCACCTCGCGCACCGCCGCCGCGATCGGCTCCGCGTCGACCGAGCGCAAGAGCGCACCGATGCGCCGGAGCTGCCGTGCGCGTGCGTTCCTGGTGAAGCCCTGGCACGCGACCACGGCCTCGCGGATGTCTTCCGGCAGCGGAACGTGGGCGAGCTGCGAAGGCTGCATGTCGACGAGCGCGCGCACCAGGGTCTCGATGACCTTCATGCGCGCCGCCTTCGAGCGGTGGCTCTCGCGTCCGCTCTCCTCGGGCTCCTCGTCGTCGTCGACCATGCGCGTGCGCACTGTAGCCCGCACGGGCGCCGCAGCTCCAGCGAACCGTCAGGGTGCGCCGCGGGCGATCGTGACCGTGCGCTCCGCGAACGTGCCCGCGACCAGATCCGCGGCTCCATCGGCGTCGAGATCGCCGACCGAGAGCGCCTCGACTGCGGCGCTGAAGCGGACCGTCGCGTCCTCGCGCCACCGGCCGCGTCCGTCGCCCAGCCACGTGACCACCTCGACGTCGTCGGGGTCGAAGAGCGCGAGGTCCAGCTTGCGATCGGCATCGAAGTCGCCGGCCGCGAACAGCGAGTCGGCGAGCGCTTCGATCTCCGTGCCGCCGAGCTTGCGCGCGCTCCCGAGCTTGCCGCTCCACACCTCGACCGCAGGTGGATCCGCGCGGAAGATCACCAGCTCCGGATCGCCTTCACCGTCGGTGTTCGCGAACGACACGCTCGCCGCGACGCCGAGCTCGGGCCAGGGCTCGGGTGCACTGAAGCTCTCGCCCACACCGCGGACGAACGTCGGGGGCAGCGCGGGATCGCCGTGCGAGAGCACGAGATCCAGGCGGAGGTCGTCGTCGATGAGGCCGATCGAGAAGCTGCGAGGTGCGTCCGCCGTGTCCGCCGAGCCGACGACGGTGACGAGCGGCGGCAGATAGCCACCGGTCGCGACGCCGCGCGCCAGCGAGATCGCCACCGTGCCGTTGGCGGTGCCGATCGCGATCACGTCACCGATGCCGTCGCCATCGGCATCGAGCAGCGCCGAGCCGAGGGTGAGCACGTCGAGATCGACGATGGTCGGTCCTTCGACCGTGCCGTCGGTGTGCCCTTTGAACACCAGCATCGTGTCGTCGCACTGATCGAACAACAGATCGGCCACCGCACCGTCGCCGACGTCGCCGACCGCCGGGTACGCGCTGCACCCGAACAACGCGGTGGGGTCCAGCGGACCGAGTGCGCCGTCAGCCTGCGTCCGCGACAGCGAGCCGACCACCGCGCCGACCTCGTCGACGCCGGTGACGAGGATGTCGGAGAACGCGTCGCCGTCGAAGGGCGCGACCCGGATCGCGAGCGGCTCGAACGGGACGTCGAGCTGCTCGTGGTCGCCGAAGCAGACCTCACCCGGGTCCTGCTTCGCGTCGCCGCACTCGCCGTCGTAGATCAGGCGCTCGACGCACCCGAACGGAGCGACGAGCACGAGCAACCAATACGCAGAGGGCACGGCGCCGCCGGGTAGCCACCGCGCTCCAATCCCCATGATGGCGGCCATGGAGCGACGACCGCGGATCCGTGTGCGTCCGCCCCACGAATCTCGGCCCGGGCGTGGGCGGGCGGCGGGCGGCCGCCGACCCATCCCGGCACCCGGTCAGTCGAGCAGGAGCCGCATCAGCTCTTCCTCCTGCTGCGCGCCGAGCTCGCGCGTCAGTCGGACGACCGCCTCGTGATCGCCGGCGCGCAGCGCCTGGCAGATCGGGCAGTCGTCGAACAACCCATCCTCTGCGGCCAGGTGCTCCGCCCCCGGATTCGGCGCCGTGAGGTGCAGGAGCGGCTTCCCGTCCGTCACCACCCTGAGCTGATCCGCCCGCACCTGCTGCCGCTCGCGCTTGATTCGTGCCTGTCGACCCATGCTGGAGAACCTCCGTGGCAAGGCAGGTCGACCACGCGCGCGTGTCGTTGCACGAAAAAATGGACCCCGATGCACGGGGCCTGCGCTCGCCCGTTCGAGGCCTACTCGACCGTGACCGACTTCGCGAGGTTGCGCGGTTGGTCGACGTCGGTGCCGCGCAGATCGGCGATGTGATAGGCGAGGAGCTGCAGCGGCAGCACCGCGACGAGCGGCTGCAGCAGCTCGTCGACCTCGGGCACCAGCACGACGTCGTCGGCGACGTCGCCGATCTCGTGGTCGCCCATCGTCGCCAGCGCGATGATCTTGCCGCCGCGCGCACGCACCTCGGCGAGGTTCGACAGCACCTTCTCGTAGCCCGCGCCCTTCGGCGCGATCACGACGACGGGCAAGCCCTCTTCGATCAGTGCGATCGGCCCGTGCTTCATCTCGCCGGACGCGTAGCCCTCGGCGTGCACGTAGGAGACTTCCTTCAGCTTGAGCGCGCCCTCGAGCGCGACCGGGAAGCCGAGCCCGCGCCCGAGGTAGAGGAAGTCGCGCGCGTGCATGTAGCGGCGCGCGATGGTGCGCACCGCCGGCGACAGCCCGAGCGCCTGCACCATCGCCCCCGGCACCGCGGACAGCCCCGTGAGCAGCTCGCGGATGCGCGCGTCGTCGACCGTGCCGCGCCGCTTCGCGAGGTACAGCGACAACAGCACGAAGATCGTCAGCTGGCTGGTGAAGGCCTTCGTCGACGCGACGCTGACCTCGGGGCCCGCCTGCGTGTAGACGACCTGATCGGTGGTGCGCGCGATCGACGAGCCGACCACGTTGCACACCGACATCGTCGCGCAGCCGAGCCGCTTGGCCTCGCGGATCGCCGCCATCGTGTCGGCGGTCTCGCCCGACTGCGAGACCGCAATCGCCAGCGTGCCGGGCTCGATCACCGGGTCGCGGTAGCGGAACTCGCTGGCGAGATCGACCTCGACCGGCAGACGCGCGAGCTTCTCGACCATGTACTTGCCGCACAGCGCCGCGTGCCAGCTCGTGCCGCACGCGAGCAGGATCAGACGGCTGACCTTCGACACGTCGAGGTCGATGCCGTCGAGTCGCACGTCGGCCTGCTCGAGCGAGACCCGCCCGGCGAGCGCGTCGGAGATGACGCGGGGCTGCTCGTGGATCTCCTTGAGCATGAAGTGGCGGTAGCCCTCGCGCTCGGCGGCGACCGGGTTCCAGTCCACGCGTCGCTCGGCGCGCTTCGCCGCGCGGCCGCTGCTGTCGAAGACCTCCCAGCGATCGCGCGAGATGATCGCGGTATCGCCGTCTTCCAGGTCGACGACGCGACGCGTGTGCTCGAGGATCGCGGCGACGTCGGACGCGACGAAGTTCTCCTGCTCGCCACCTTGCTCGCCGAGCCCCAGCAGCAGCGGTGCGTTCTGGCGGGCCGCGACGATCTCGTGGGGATGGTCGTCGTGCAGCACGCAGATCGCCCACGTGCCGCGCACGCGACCGAGCGCGCGCGCGACCCCGGCGCGGAAGTCCTTGCCGTCCTTCGCGACCTCGCGATCGATGAGGTGCGCGAAGATCTCGGTGTCGGTCTCGCTCGCGAAGCGGCAGCCGAGCGCCTCGAGCTCGTGCCGGAGCTCGAGGTGGTTCTCGATGATGCCGTTGTGGATGACGCTGACCTTGCCCTGGCGGTGCGGATGCGCGTTGGCCTCGGTCGGTCGGCCATGCGTCGCCCAGCGCGTGTGCCCGATGCCGCACTTGCCGGACAGCGGCTCGCGCTCGAGCAGCTCGCGCAGGCGCGCGAGCTTGCCTTCGCTGCGCGCGACTCGGGCCGGCCCACCGGGTGAGATCACCGCGATGCCGGCGGAGTCGTAGCCGCGATACTCGAGCCTACGCAGCCCCTCGAGCAGCACGGGAGGAGCGTCGCGATGGCCGGTGTAACCGATGATGCCGCACATGTTTCGCGACGGCAGTATGACTCAATGCGGCGCATCCCACCACGGCGAGAGCCGTGGGCGGTTCGGTAACGGACACGGCGTGTAGTGCGAGACGTCGTTGAACGACATCAGACGCGCGTGCACGGCGTCCTTGAAGTCGAGCGTGTTGAGGCACGCAGGGCTCTGATCGAGCCGATCACGGTAGCCGCGAGCGTCGATGCCGAGCAACGCACACAGCACGAGCCGGATGGTGGCCTTGTGCGAGACGACGACGATCGTCTGGCCGAGATGATTCCCGACGATCTCGCGCAGGCCGGGCAGCGCGCGCGCCATCACCTGGACGCCGGACTCGCCGCCCTCCGGCGCGAATGTGAACGGGTCCTCCTCCCACGCCGCGGCCTCGTCGGCGTGTCGCGCGGCGACCTCGGCCCGCGTGAGGCCTTCCCACCGGCCGTGATCGATCTCCCGCAGCGCCGCGCTCGCCGTCGGCACGAGGCCGTGCGGCGCCGCGATCGCGGCCGCGGTGTCGAGCGTGCGTCGCATCGGGCTCGCGTAGACCGCTGCGATGCGCTCGCTCGCGAG
This sequence comes from uncultured Nannocystaceae bacterium, assembly GCA_964519175.1. Taxonomy (GTDB): domain Bacteria; phylum Myxococcota_A; class Polyangia; order Nannocystales; family Nannocystaceae; genus Xiheibacterium. Next base: position 5,248 of record CAZFKC010000076.1, on the reverse strand, counting down.
TCGCTCGCCGAGGCATGCGACCTGACGTCGGCCCTCGTCGGACAGCTCGACGTCGGTCGCACCCGCGAAGCGATCCTCCGCCGAGAGCACGGTCTCGCCGTGGCGCACGAGATGAACGCGCGTGATGGTCATGCCGCGCGAGCGTAGCGCGTGCGGGTCACCCGTGCGGCATCACAGAGCTACGCACAGGCCCTCGACGCACGCCGATCCCGGTAGACAGTCCCAGTGGTACTCGCAGGGCGCACCGTCCGCAGCGAGCGGCACGAGCGGCTGTCCGCACGCGAAGCCCGTGGGCTCGGGGCCGACCGGATAGCACCCGCCGTGCGCACAGTCCTGCGCCAGTGGATCGCAGGTCGGCAAGCAGAGCGTCACCACGTCGTCGAGCTCCCTCACGCAGATCGTGTCGGGATCCGAGCAGACCCCGAGCGCACTGCTGCCTTCGCACTGGGCGACGCACGTACCCTCGTTCGTCACCGGGTCGACCCAGAAGCACATGAGCCCGGCAGCGCAGTCGTCGATGCCGCTCACGCCGGAGCCCTCGGCGTGGCACGGCTCGCCGAGCGCGACGGCTTCGTCGGCGATCGGTGAGCAGCGGTTGGAGTTCCAGGTGCGTCCGCCGTCGTTCGCCCAGGGCATGCACTTCGTGCCTTCGTCGCAGCAGTCGTCCCAGATGCTGCACCCCCAGCAGCCCTCGCCGCCTTCGTAGACGATGTCCTCGCAGAGGAAGCTGCAGCCTTCGTCGTCGCCGTCGAGCGCCACGGTCGTCGTGTCGTCGGGGATCGTCGTGCTCGCGCCGACGCTCGTCGACGAGGTGATCGCGCCCGTGGTCTCGCCCGTGCTGCTCCCGCCACCGGCGCTCTCGGCCGCCGGCAGCGGCTCGAAGCGGGGGCCACAGCCGCCGAGCATGGACACGAGCAGGAGCTGGAACCGGCGTGACATCGTCCGCCCTCAACAGCCACAGATGAAGACGCAGGGCCCGCAGGTGTCGCCGCTCGAGCTGCTCTC
>CAZFKC010000076.1:0-4143 GCA_964519175.1 uncultured Nannocystaceae bacterium | reverse complement strand
TCGGAGCTGCTGCCTTCGGAGCTGCTGCCTTCGGAGCTGCTGCCTTCGGAGCTACCGCTGCTCGAGCCGCTGCCGGAGCTGGTGGGCTCGCCCGTGCTCGTGCCCGCAGTGTCGGTGCTCCCCGTGCTCTCGCCGGTCGGGTCGGTGCCGGTCGACGTCTCCGACTCGGACGTCGTCGTCGACGACGTCGATCCCGACGTGGTGGCCGGCTCCGTCGGCGAAGCGCTCGTGCTCGCGGGCCCGGTCGACGTCTCCGGGTCCTCCGTGCCGACGTCATCGGGTCCACACGCCGACAGGAGCTCCAACAGCGCCAGTATTCGCCATCGCCGACCCATGAAGGCATGATGGCACCTTGGATTAGCAATGCAAGGAATAATAGTAATGTGATCCGGGACGGTCGGGTCCCGGAGCCCGTGCTAGGGTCCTTCTGCGATGGAGCCGATCGACAGCTTCTGCGCCCAGGCCTCGGTGGCGGCCGGCGAGCCGCTCCATGGCAGCGCCGCGGCGCACACCGATGCGTGGGTCGTGCTCGAGCACGCCGGTGCATGGGCGAGCAAGGCGTGGGAGCAGGCCGAGATCCCGGCCGAGGTGCGGGCCCACGTCGATGCCTTCGTGAAGGGCACGAAGGGCGCGCGACTGCAGCTCGTCAAGCGCGACGACACGCGCGTGCGCGGCGATCTGCACCTCTACCTCGCGAGCACACGCCAAGGCGCGGCGAACGTGGCGGAGCTGCGGCTGCCGAACCTGGCCGCACTCGTCGACGTCGACCTCGTGGGCGCGATGGAGTCGTTGCGCGAGGGTCGGCTGCCGGGCGGCGCGACGCGGCCGGCCCACCCGCTCGCGCTGGTGTGCACGAACGGCAAGCGCGACCGTTGCTGCGCGAAGTGGGGCGTGCCGGTGTTCGAGGCGATCGCGGCGCGCAGCGACGTGCTGGCGTGGCAGACGACGCACCTCGGCGGCCACCGCTTCGCCGCGACGATGCTGTGGCTGCCCGACGGGATCTGCTACGGCCGCATCGTCGCAGCCGAGATCGACACGCTCGTCGACGCCGCGCTCGCACGCCGCATCGATCCGCTCGATCGACTGCGCGGTCGCACGAGCCTCGGCGAGCCCGGGCAAGCCGCCGAGTACTTCCTGCGTCGCGATCACGACGCGCTCGGCTTCGACGACGTCGTCGTCGGCGCGGAGACCGAAGACGGCGGTGGTTGGCGCGTCGACGCGACCGTGCGAGGCAGCGCGACTTCGCTCCTGCTCGCCCGCGAGCCGACGGGGCTCGTCGCGCCGGGCAGCTGCGGCAAGGCAGCGGAGCCCGTACAGCGTTGGGTCGCCGCGCGTTGACCCGGCACTCCTGTTTTGTTAGCACTGATGTGTGGGAATCCGAGCTATCCCTGGGCTTGCGACGATTGGGATAGTGCCGGCGCTGTATCTCGCCGCTCAAAATCCGGCCCACGCCTGCGGCGGGACGTTCTGCGACGGCGGGATCCCGAACATGCAGGTCGACCAGACCGGCGAGGCGATCCTCTTCAACGTCGCCGACGGCTTCGTCGAGGCCCACATCCGCATCGAGTACGACGGTGGCGATGCCTCGCAGTTCGCGTGGATCGTGCCGGTGCTCGCGGTGCCCGAAGTCGAGGTCGGCTCGTTCCGCTTCCTGCAGAACGCACTCGATGCGAGCGTGCCGGTCTACGGCCTGCAAGACACCTCGGTCTGCGCCGAAGACTCGGGCGGCTCGATGAGCACGGTCGGGTTCATCCAGAATCCCGACGGCGGTGGGGTGGGCGGCAGCGGCGGACCGGAGATCATCGCCCAGGACACCGCCGGCGCGTTCGACTACGCGATCCTGCAAGGTGGCACCGCCGAGACGATCGGTGACTGGCTCGCCGAGAACGGTTACGCCGCCGACGACGAGGCCCCGGAGATCCTCGACACGTACATCTCCGAGGGCCACGTCTTCGTGGCGTTCAAGCTGAGAAACGGCGCGGGCGTCGAGGACATCCACCCCGTCGTGCTGCGCTACGAGGGCGACGAGCCCTGCATCCCGATCCGGCTCACGCGCATTGCGGCGAAGGACGACATGGACATCCGTGCGCTCTTCCTCGGGGAGACGCGCGTGCTGCCGGCGAACTGGCGCCACGTTCGGCTCAATCGCGTGCGGCTCGACTGGGTCGCGCTCGGGGCCAACTACGGCGAGCTCGTCGCGCTCGCCGTCGACGAGCCCGAGGCCGGCGGCCGTGCGTGGGTCACCGAGTACGCCGGCACGAGCGGCATCGTCGACACCCAGACCCTGCAGACCGCGGCCTACGACGCCGACGTGTTCGAGCTCGCGCCGGTCACCCAGGTGATCGAGCTGCTCGAGGATCAGCTGCTCGCGACGTGCACGGAGACCGAGTGCGTCTGGCACCACGAGCTCGTGCCGTCGCTCTTGCACGAGTTCGTGCCGGTACCGGCCGGCGTCGACGAGGCCGAGTTCTATGCGTGCCTCGACTGCTACGCGGCCGAGATCGATGCGGCGGCGTGGAGCGGTAGCGGCTTCGCGGCGTCGTTCGTCGAGCGGATCATCGCGCCGATGGACCACGCGCGCGGGCTGCTCGAGACCTGGCCGTACCTCACGCGCATGTACACGCGGATCTCGCCCTACGAGATGATCAGCGACCCGACGTTCGTCGAGCAGACCGGCCTGCCGGACGAGCCCAACCGCCTCGGTGCGCAGCGCGACTTCGATTGCTGCGGCACCGCGGTGCGATTGCCCGGCGGTCGCGTGGTCGAGCTCGAGGACAGCGGCACGTGGCCGAGCTGGGGCGAGGACATGCCGTGGGCGGAGCGCATCGAGGAGACCCAGCCTGCCGGTCCGCCCGCGACGATCGCCGATCGCACCGCCGACATCGACGCGCTGCTCGATGCGCACAACGCCGCGATCTCCTGCACGGGCGGGACGGGCAGCACCGAGGCGGGCACGTTCGACGACAGCGCGAGTGACTCGCTGGACGACGGGCTCACCGACGGCAGCGTCGACGGCGGTGGGCTGACGAACGAGGGCAGCGGCTCGAGCAGCGGCAGCGGTGCGGATGCCACGACCACGGGATGTGGCTGCGATCAGCGCGAGCGCGGTGCAGGGCTGGCCGCGCTCGCGGTGCTCTTCGCGCTCGGGGTTCGGAGGCGGCGGTGAGGCTGCGGCTCGCAGCGGTCTTCGGCGTGCTCGCGTGCGCACCGCAGGTCGGTGCCGACGCGGAGTCGTCGGACGAAGGGTCGGGCACGACCACGAGCACGACCACCAGCACGAGCGCGACCACGTCGACGAGCACGTTCACGTCGACGAGCACATCCGCGTCCACGTCGACGACGTCCGTGGACGGATCGGAGGAAGCGGACGGGGGCTACGAGGAGGACACCGGCGGCACCGGATGCGCCTTCACCTGTCCGCCTGCGCCGACCTCCGGGGGCGGTGGCAGCTTCGGCGAGTGCGACCTCGTCACGCAGGATTGCCCCGAAGGCGAGAAGTGCATGCCGTGGGCGAACGACGGCGGCGCGGTGTGGAACTCGAGCCGTTGCTCTCCGCTCGATCCCGATCCCAACGCACCCGGCGAGCCCTGCACCGTCGAAGGCTCGGGGGTCTCCGGCATCGACGACTGTGCCTCGGGCTCGATGTGCTTCGAGGTCGATCCGGAGACGAACACCGGGGTCTGCCGCGCCTTCTGCCTCGAGGGCATCGAGCCCTGTGCCGGCGGCGACGCGTGCTTCCGCTTCGTGCCGAGCTACGTCGAGCTCTGCGTCGGCGGCTGCGATCCGCTCGCGCCCGATTGTCCGGAGCCGGGCAGCTGCGTGCCGGAGCAGCAGGGCTTCGTCTGCGTACCCGGCATGGGCGAGGCGCTCGGCGAGCCGTGCTCGCAGCCACACGACTGCGCGAGCGGCTCGCTGTGCATCTCGGGCGATCTGCTGCCCGACTGCACCGAGCTGGCCTGCTGCGCACCCGCGTGTGACACGACCGCGACCGACCCGTGCGGCGCCGGCGAGAGCTGCGTCGCGTGGGACGAGGACGCCGCCCCGCCCTGGGATCGGGTCGGGGCCTGCGTCGCCGACTAGCAGGGTGTCCGGAAGAACGCGAAGCGTTCTTCCGGACACCCTGCTCCGTGCCCGTGCCCGTGC
>CAZFKC010000075.1:38147-48715 GCA_964519175.1 uncultured Nannocystaceae bacterium | reverse complement strand
GCGCGCGCGGCCCCGGCCCCACCGCCGCCGCCGGCCCGCCCCGCGCCACGACCGTCGGCGACGCCGGTGTCGTTCACGCCCGAGCCGATCATGCCGGTGTCGTTCACGCCCGAGCCCACGACGACGCCGCAGTCTCCGACGATCATGCACGGCATGGGCGCGCCGATCCCCGTGCCGCGCCCGCGCGTCGCTGCGCCCGCGCCCGCGGCCTCGCGCCCCGCGAGCTCGAATGCACCGACGTCGCAGAGCGGGCTGCTGCGCCCCGGCGCCCCGCTCGAGAAGATCTGTCCGAGCTGCGGGCAGCGCTTCCCGATCGACTACCGCGTGTGCCCACGCGACGTCGTGGAGCTCGAGCACCTCGCGGCCGAAGACGCCGATCCGCTGGTCGGTGCGCTGCTCGCCGACGTCTACCGCGTCGTCGGGCTCATCGGTCAGGGCGGCATGGGCAAGGTCTACGAGGCCCGGCACGCCCGGCTCGCCGCGCGTCGCTTCGCGATCAAGGTCATGCACCGCGAGCTCGCGCGCAAGGCCGAGCTCGTCACGCGGTTCCGGCGCGAGGCCGAGCTCGCGTGCGCCGCGGCCCACCCGAACGTCGTGGCCGTGTTCGACGTGCACGAGACCGAGGACGGCATCCCGTTCATCGTCACGGAGCTCCTCCAGGGCGAGGATCTCGGGCACCGGCTCGATCGCGACAACAAGCTGCCGATCGCGATCACGATCCCGATCGTGCGGCAGCTCTGCGCCGGCCTCGCGATCGCGCACGGGCAGGGCGTCGTGCACCGCGATCTCAAGCCCGACAACGTGTACCTGTGCAAGGCCGACGAGCTGCGCGTGAAGCTCCTCGACTTCGGCATCGCGCGCGTCACCGACACCAACGCGGCGAATCGCACGCGCACCGGCGTCATCATGGGCACGCCGGCGTACATGGCCCCGGAGCAGGCCCGTGGCGCACGCGTCGACGCGCGCGCGGACATCTACTCGGTCGGCGCGATTCTCTATCGCTGCCTCACCGGGCACGAGCCGTTCGAGGCCGACGATCCGGCCGCGGTGCTGACCGCGGTGCTCACCCGCGAGCCCGCGCGGCCGCGGGCGCTCGCGTCCGAGATCCCCGAGGAGGTCGAGCTCGTGATCGAGCGCGCCATGGCCCGCGATCTCGAGCATCGCTTCGGCTCGCTGGCCGAGCTCGATGCGGCGCTGGCCGGGCTCATCGGGGAGAGCGTGCGCTCGCCCGTCGCGGCCGCGAGCTCGGCGACGCCGCTGGAGGTCACCGGCGACACCGCGCGCGCAGTGCAGCGCGCTCGCCCGGCGATCGTGCTCTACACGCTGCTCGCACTCTTGCTGTTCAGCGGTGCGATCGTGTCGATGGCCGCGCGGCTCGTCGCGCGCACGGCGGAGGCCGGGACGCTCGACGGCAGCGAGGGCCCGCTCATCGTGCTCGGCACGCTGGGCGCCATCGTGACGCCGCTCGTCCTGTGGATCCGCTGGGTCGCGCGCACGGTGTGGGGCAACAGCCTGAAGGCGGTCGCGCTCGCGCGGCGGCTCATCGCGGTGGTCGGCTCCGCCGCCGTCGCCTACGTCGGCGTGGGGCTCTTGTCGATCATGCTCGCGCTCGTGCTCGGCGATCCCGATGCGCTGGCGATCCGGTTGCCGACCGAAGCGCTCGCGCTCGCGGCCGCCACGCTCGTCGGGCTCATCGCCGCACGCGCGGCGCGGGCCCAGGGCTCGAGCGCCAGCGCGAGCGCGACCACGCAGGGCGGCTCGATCGCACCCACGCAGTTCTGAGGCCGGGCTCAGTCGCGGGGCTCGCCCTGCGGCGGCTCCGGTGCGCTGGGCTGCTCGCGCTGAAGCGCATCGATCGCCTGATCGATCGCCTCCTTCGCCTGCCGCGTCATGCCGCCCTTGGCGTGCTGGGCGAGCACCAGCGCCTCGAGCTTGCGCAGGTGCACGTCGAGGCCGGCCGGCGGTGCGTCCAGGCTCGCGTGCTCGTCCGCGCCGTAGAGATCGACCCAGCGGTCGAACGATCGGCCCGTCTGCAGGAGCTCGTAGAAGGCGCGGCCCGGTCGCTTCGGCTCGAACACCAGGCCGTAGATCGCGAGGACGATCGCGATCGGGCTCAGCACGATGTCCTTCAGGCCGTCGAGGAGCAGCTTCGCCTGCAGCACGACCAGGTCGCGCAGCAGCTTCCACCTCGCGGCGCCGGGGTCCGCCTGCGGCACGGCCAGGGCGGTCTCGGGATCCTGCTCGGTCATGCCCGCAGCATATCGGGCACGGGCACGGGCACGGGCACGTTCACGGGGCAGGCGCCCCTTTGGGGCGGCCTGCTAGCTCGGACACGTTCCACACCCGAACTCGGCGATCTCGTTCACGCAGGCCTGATCCCAGCCCTGGTTGCAGCAGACATCGTCCATCGCGCAGACGCACGTCTCCACGCTGTCGACCTCGCAGCCGGTGTTGCCCGGGTGCGCCTCGCAGCACGCACCGTCGCCGTCGTCCGGGGTGCACGCCTCCGCGCACAGCGACGAGCCCACGCGTCCCACACATGTCGCGTCCCAGCTGTCCGAGCAGCAGAACGAGTCGATCTCGCACACGCAGGCCTGCACGTCGGCGTCGTCGCAGCCCGCGTCGCCCGTCGTGCAGCAGTCGTGGCCGGTGCCGCCGCCGCAGTCGAGCCCGCAGAACATCTGGGCCTTGCCGGCGCAGAGGTTGTCCCACTCGTTGTCGCAGCAGAACTCGTCCATCGCGCAGACGCACGCGGTGATGTCCGCGTCCTCGCAGCCCGGCATGTTCGTGTCGGTGCAACAATCGCCCATGCCACCGCCGCCGCCACACTCGCCGTCGACGTCGACCGACATCGTGTAGTCGCCCTTGACGGTGGACGACGGCGCGTAGATGCGCACGTAGAACGTGCCGGGGTCGAGGCACGCCGTCGTGAGCGTCTCGTCGGACTGCAGCCCCGCCGAGGCGTCGATGAGCACACCCTCGGCGTCGGTGAACACGAGGTCCATGTCGACGTCGGAGGGGCCCGACAAGGTCGCCGTGACCGCGCCCTGGCTGGCCAGGTCGAAGCGGAACCAGTCGTTGTTGTCGCTGCACAGCGACGCGCCGTAGAGCTCGCCCGGCTCGAGCGACGAGAGCGTCATCGCCTCGTCGATCGAGTCGTTGTCCTCGGCCTCGTCCTCGGTGCAGTCGCCACCACCGCCGCCGGTGTCGATGCACGTGCCCGAGTTCGGGATGCACTGCCGCGCCGCGGCGCCCTCGATCGACTGCACCTCGGTGGGCGAGCAGACGAAGCCCTCTTCGCACTCGGTGTCGCTCTGGCAGCCGACGCCGCAGAAGTTGCCGCCCTCCTGCGCGAGGCAGAGGTTCGAGAAGCTGCCGCACTGCACGTCGAACGAGCACGCGCCGCACAGCCCCGCGGCCCCGCTGCCGTCGTTGACGACGTGCACCTGGTGCGTGCCGTCGGCCGGGCTGTCGGTGAGGTGATCGCAGTCGCCCTCGGCGTCGTCGTTGTCGTTGACGCTGATGACGTACCAGATGTCGGCCTCGGCCCCTTCGCCCATCTCGGTGGTGGGGTTGGTGATGTAGCCGCGCCACTCGCCGTCCATCATGTCGCCGGACTGCAGCGACATGTTCACGACGGTGAGCTTGGTGTAGTCGATCGGATCGCCGGGGTCTTCGAACGAGTAGAGCAGGATCGGCGCGTTCTTGATGCCCTTGTCGTCGGTGACGTGGGCATCGATCGCGATGTCGAGCAGGCCGGTCGCGTCGGCCGGCGTGTGCTCGATGCCGGGCGCGCCGCCGGGGCACTCGCTGCCCGAGCGCCGACGCAGCACGATGACGTAGTCCTTCAGCGTCGCCTGGTTCTCGGGCGCGTCCTGGGCGGAGAGCGTGAGGTCGTAGCGATCGGCGGCCTCGAGCTGCTCGCGGTTCGGGCACCAGCTCCAGCGCCCGTTCAGCCCGCTCGGATCGGCGGTCAGCTCGGCGTCCTGGATGAGCGGCGGCAGCTGGTCGAGCACGATGCTGACGGAGTCGGCGTCCTCGACCGCGATGTCGAACTCCACGCACTCCGACTGCTCGAGGTCGAGCACCGTGCCGTTGCCGAGCGGCTTGCGGAAGATCGGCAGCGTGCCGTTGCCACCCGCGCCGACGACGTTGATGTTGATGGTCAGCTTGCTGTCGTGCTTGCCGTCGGAGACGACGAAGTCGAACAGGTGCGAGCCGAGCTGGCTCGCGAGCGGCGTGAACGTGAACACGCCGTGCCCATCGGGCGCGATCGTCATCGACGTGGTCGTCGAGAGATCCGGCACGCCGTTCGCCGCGAACGTGTAGTCGAGCTCGTCGCCCTCGGGGTCGGTCGCGAGGATGTCGATCGTCAGCTGCTGGCCGACCACCGCGGTCTGATCGCCGGGATCCTGGATGACCGGGGCGCCGCCGTCCTTGCACGCGGACAGCACCATGCACGGGATCGCGAGCGCGGCGAGGAAACGGCCTTTGCGGAGGAACATGCGGAGCTCGTTCTGCGGAGTATGCGCTGCGGGAGGCAGTGCTCGCAATGCGGCAGGGCCCCCAGTCAGTGGGTGCACTTCGGGCGGCGACGGTTCGCATGCGCGCGTGCGTGACTCCATGCGGCGACGCACGACGTGCACGCCGTACGCAATCGAAGCGAGCGCGCTCCAGGTTCGCGTGCGGAACGCCGCTCGGACGCGCGCCGGATCGCGGCGGGATCCCGCGGCGTCCGGCCCGGATCTTCTGTTAGCCTCGGCGCGTGGGATCGCGAAGAAGCTGGCCGGCAGGCGCGCTGCTCGTCACCACGCTCGCGCTCGCGGCGGGCTGTCCCGACGACGGCGAGCGCGGTCGGCCGGAGGTCGGGCTCGACGCGCCGACGCTCGTCGGGCTCGATCCGGGCACCCTCGTCGGCGGCACCACCATCGTCGTGCGCGGGCAGGGCTTCTTCGACCCGAGCGTCGCGAACACGACGCTGGTGCTGACCGGCACCTTCGCCGGGGCCACCACCACGATCGAGCTCCCGGCCACGTTCGTGGACTTCGACGAGCTGCACGTCGATCTCGTGCCCGAGCTGTTCGCGCGCTTCCCGGGCGGCGACGGCGACTTCGTCGGCAACGCGCAGGTGCGCATCGACTACCTGCCGAGCGCGGTGCAGGTCGCGTCCCCGCCGATCTCCGCGATGCTCGCGGTGCGCTCCACCTTGCAGCCCGAGCTCGGCGACACGCAGCTGGGCGGCGAGGTCTACGTCAACGATCCGATCCCCGTCGAGGGCGACGGCCTGCTGCTCGGCGACGGCGAGGGCGACACGCTCGCGGTGATCGAGGGCTGCTTCGTGCCGGACGGCGAGACCGACTGCATCGAGGTCGGGCCGGTCGAGGTGCCGGTGGTGCCCGACGGCGAGTTCGATCGCACGCGCGGCACGTTCCCGTTCTCGCCGGCGATCGCCGGCATCCAGCCCGGCAACTTCAGCGGCACTATCGCGCTCCGCAACCGCCACGCCGACGGCAGCGAGGTGGAGGGCGACGCCACGATCGACGTCGAGTACGACCTCGTGCCCACCGAGGTGTTCACCGCCGGCACGAGCTCGGGCACCGGCGCGAGCCTCGGGCAGTACATCGACATCGAGGGCGGCGGCTTCATCGGCGGCGACGAGGGGCTCACCACGCTCGTCATCGAGGGCACGTACACGCCCGACGGCGCGCCGATGGGCGCCCCCGTGACGCTCGAGCTCGTGCCCGAGTTCGAGTCCGGTCGGCGCATCCGCTACGTCGTCAACGAGGACGACGGGCTCGGCACCTCCATCGACGTGCGCGCCGACACCGGCACGTTCGAGGGCACGATGACGCCGATCATCGCCTACGACACCGAGGAGCTGATGGGCGTCGCGACGCCGCTGTCGTTCTCGATCCTCCCGGTGAAGCAGGTGGTGTGGGTGCGCTTCCAGTCGTCCTACGTGGAGAGCCTGCGCATCTTCGGGCTGCGCGCGCTCGACTCGATGATCCGCGAGCGCATCCTCGAGGTGCTGCGCCGCGACTACGAGACCATCAACATCGAGTTCCGCGAGGAAGAGCCCCAGGACTTCAAGCTGTTCGCGACGCTCGACATCTCGGGGCCCGATCCGAACGGGCTCGGGCTGCTCGGCTACGACAACACGAACGGCAAGGACGTCAAGAACGACCGCCTCTACGATCACATCGGGGGCGTGAACGCGCTGACGCAGCAGGACGGCTTCCCCGGCTTCGGCGGCATCTTCATCGAGTCGCTGTTCGCCTTCTCGCACCACCCCGCGATCGGCAGCAAGCAGGACGTCGCGAGCCACCTGTTCGACGACATCTTCGATCCGTTCCGACCCGACACCGGCACGCCGTTCAGCTCCGCCGATCTCGCGATGGGCGAGGTGCCGGCGCTGACGAGCGGCGGCGGCTGCCCCACCGACGATCGCCGCCTGCAGGCCGCGTGCGCGGTGTGGGCGATCGGCTCGATGATCGGCACGACCGTGAGCCACGAGAACGGGCACTCGCTGGGGCTCGCCGATCCGCTGGGCACGCGCTTCCACAACCTCGGCGATGCGCCGAACCGGCTGATGGATGCCGGTGGTGCGCGCACGCTCGAGGAGCGCGCGGAGCTGATGGGCGAGGGGCCCGCGCGCTTCTGCAGCGACGAGTACGAGTACCTGCGCGAGATCCTGCCGACCTCCGATCCGGACACCACGGTCGAGCGACCGTACTGCTGACGGGGATGGGGCGATGCGCAGCCTCGGCGTGACGCTGGCCCTGCTGCTCGCCGGCTGTGCGCAGCAGACGAGCGGCCGTCCCGAGGATCCCGCGCTCTCCGGGCTCGGTCTGCAGGGGCTCGTGCCGGAGCTCGTGCTGCCCGGTACGCGCATCACCGTGACCGGCGAGTCGTTCGTCCCCGAGGACTGGGGCGACTCCACGTTGGTGCTCTCCGCCGACGGAGCCGACGAGCTGCGCCTGCCGCTCGTCTACGTCGACGCGCACACGCTCGCGCTCGAGGTCGACGCCGCGACGTTCGAGGCGCTCGGCGGCGACGGTGCGGAGCTCGACGCGAACGCGTCGGTCGAGGTGAAGAGCGCCGTCGACGATCGCATCTATCGCACGGGCGGCCTCGACGTGGAGCTCGCGCTCGTCGCCGCGCTCGACCCCCGCATCGATCAGATCCAGGCCGGCGGGGTCATCTTCCCCAACGAGCCGCTCGCGGTCGTCGGCAGCGGGCTCTTGCTCGAAGGGGAGGGCACGACGGTCGCGGTCGTGTCCGGCTGCTTCACGCCGACCGATGCGAGCGAGTGCACCCCGGCCGGCCCGATCGAGGTGCCGCTCGTCGGGGTCCCCGGCGATCGCACCCACGGCACGTTCGCGTTCGCGCCCGAGATCGCCGGCATCCTGCCCGGGCACTTCACGGGCGAGGTGCTGCTGCGCAACCAGCACGCGGGCGGCGAGCAGCGCGACAGCGTGGCGCTCGCGGTCGAGTACGATCTCGAGCGGCCGATCGTCTACGGCGCGTCGACGAACGAAGCGAGCCTCGGCCGCTACGTCATCGTCACCGGCGGCGGCTTCGTCGGCGGCGACGGGACGACGCTGCTCGAGTTCGACGGCAGCTTCGTCGTGGACGACACGGGCGAGGAGCTCGCGCTCGAGGTGGCGCTGTTGCCCGAGCTCGTCGATGGGCACACGGTGCGCTACGTCGTGAACGAGAACGACGCGCTCGGGCAGAGCCTCGACGTGCGCTACCAGTCGGGCACGTTCGCGGGCACGGTCACGCCGCGCATCGAGTGGCAGGGCACGGAGAGCGTCGGCGATCCGGCGCCGTTCTCGTTCCACCTCGGCAAGGTGCGGCAGATCGTCTACGTGAGCTTCTTGCCGGCCTACGTCGAGAGCCTGCGCGCGTTCGGGCTGCGTGCGGTCGAGGATCGTCTGCGCGCGCGCATCTTCGACGTGCTGCGCCAGGACTTCGCGACGATCGGCGTCGAGGTGCGCGAGACCGTGCCGGACGACTATGCCTACTATGCGCAGGTCGACGTGGGCGGGCCCGATCCGAACGGGCTCGGCCTGCTCGGCTACGACAACACGCACGGCAAGGACACCGACAACCTGCGGCTCTACGACCGCATCGGTGGGGTCAACGCGCTCACACAGCAGGACGGCTACCCCGGCTACGGCGGCGTGTTCATCGAGTCGCTGTTCGGCTACTCCGAGCACCCGGGGCAGCTGGCGGAGTCGAGCCAGCCCGATCCGCGCTTCGATGCGCTGTTCGACCCGTTCCGACCCGATCGCGGCGGGCATGCGGTCGGCGAGGCCGACCTCGCGGGCGACGACGTGCCCATGCTCGGCAACGGCGACGAGTGCCCGGCGAAGAAGGGCGATCGGCCGCAGCAGATCGCGTGCGCCGTGTGGGCGCTCGGCAGCATGATCGGCACGACGGTGAGCCACGAGCTCGGCCACTCGCTCGGGCTCGCGGATCCGTACGGCCCGGACTTCCACGACGCGGGCGAGGAGGACGACCGCCTGATGGACGCCGACCGCCCCTTCGCCGAGCGTGCGGTGCTGGGCGGCGAGGGCCCGTCGCGCTTCTGCGACGAGGAGTACCTCTACCTGCGCGCGATCCTGCCGACCGACGAGCCCGCGGATCCGCAGCCGCGCCCGCGCTGCGACTGAACGCGCGCGCGCAGGTGACATATACTTCCGCGCGATGTCGACCTCGCGCCGTGTCGCTCGCAGTCTCGTTGCGCTCGCGTTGGTCTCGTGTGGCGGTGGCGGGGCGCCGAGTGCCGGCAAGGGCGGGGACGACAAGCGGGCGTTCGACCCGGCCGAGGGCACGCCTGCGGCGACCCCCGACGCAGCGGCGCCGAGCGTGGCGCCGGTTCCCGATCTCGCCCTTGCCACCGCTTCGCTGTCGCCTGCGCGCAAGCAGCTCGCCGAGACCGCGGCGCTCGTCGTCGATCGCATCCGCGAGCTCGAGATCCAGCGCGACGTCACCTGCTGGACCAGCTTCCGGCAGCTCGACAACTTCATCGCGACCAAGAGCTACAGCAACTTCGCGACGCTCACGAAGATCGTCGCCGGCAAGGCGCTCGCACACGGCGTGTGGCTCACCGCGTCACAGCAGTCGACCGGCGCGGTGCTGTCGGCCGCGGACATCGAGAACGCCTCGAAGGTCGACGCGCAGCTGCCCGCGGCGCAGCAGCCCGGGCTCGAGCAGCTCGCGGTCGATCTCGGGCAGCAGCAGTTCAAGGACTACCGCACCACCAGCGAGCACTGGCGCGTGGTGCTGTCGATCGCGCAGGACGAGCTGCTCGCCACCGACCCGCAGGTGAAGCCGCTGTCGCCCGAGGCCGCCGATGCGCTCGCGCTCGTGGCCACGCGGCTGTCGCTCGCGCTGCTGACCGAGTCGGGCGAGGTCGCGACGCTCGAGCGCAGGCCGCTCATCGAGATCGACCACGTGAAGGCGGCGTTCAAGCAGGTCAAGGAGCGCTACGGCATCGCCGATGTCGTGCCGCCGACCGCGATCGACGTCGAGGGCGCGCGGCCGGCCCTGCTCGCGCTCACGCGGCGGCTGATCGACGCGAAGATCGAGGCGCTGCGCCGCTTCAACAAGGCCGGCGAGGCACTCGCGCCCGAGCTCAACAAGATCAGCAAGCTCGAGGTCACCGAGGACGGCGCGGCCGAGCTGCGCAGCAAGCTGGTCCACTTCGCCGAGTTCATGGCGCGCGGCTACGAGCCGATGCGCGCAGACAACTACCTGGCCGACGGCAACTTCGCGGACAAGCCGCTCGAGGGCAAGCCCTACGTCGAGGCCGAGTACGTCGAGAACGCGACGGTGCAGCTGTTCCCCTACGTGATGATGCCGAACGGCGACGTGCGCATGCGCTTCGAGGCGCGGCCGGGCACGCTCATCGACGATCCGATCGAGCCGCAGGACGTCACGCTGCTCGATCACCAGATGAACGCGGTGCGCGACACGGCGATCCACTGGGTGGTGCTGCAGGACGTGTGGGCGAAGCAGCCGTTCGCGATGGATCCGTTCGCGGCGGAGTATCTCTCCGAGCTGGTGTCGATCGTCGGCACCTACTGGATGCGGCGCGCGCAGACGCTGGCGCGCGCGAGCAAGGCCGAGACGCTCGATCGCGAGCGGTTCGCCGCGATCGACGACAATCGCTTCGCGATGGTGATGCCGAAGGACGACGCGCCGCATCCGAGCTGGACGCCCGCGAAGCAGAAGGCGAAGGCGGCACTCTTGAAGCGCTACGGCGACGCGCTCTTCGTCGACGTGAGCGCGGCGTGGGGGCTCCCGCGCGAGGTCAGCGTCGTCGGCTACGGCGTCGTCGGGGCGCACTCGGGCGTGCAGAAGCCCGCGGGCGCGCACTCCGGTGCGGATGCACAGAAGCCTGCCGGCGCGCACTCCGGTGCGGATCCACAGAAGCCTGCCGGCGCGCACTCGGGCGCGGCCGGGCAGAAGCGTGCGCGCGCGCACTCTGGCGCGGACGGGCAGAAGCCTGCGGGCGCGCACTCTGGCGCGGCCGGGCAGAAGCCTGCGGGCGCGCACTC
>CAZFKC010000075.1:0-38047 GCA_964519175.1 uncultured Nannocystaceae bacterium | reverse complement strand
CGGGCAGAAGCCTGCGGGCGCGCACTCTGGCGCGGACGGGCAGAAGCCTGCGGGCGCGCACTCGGGCGCGGACGGCCAAAAACCCGCGGGCGCGCACTCGGGCGCGACGAATCCCTCCGATCTCGGCTTCGACATCCAGAAGGTGATGGGGGCCGGCATCGCGCTCGGCGACATCGATGCCGACGGCGATTCCGATCTCTTCTTCGCCGGCGAGGGTATGAATCGCCTCTATCTCAACGACGATGCCGGGGGCACGCGCAAGCTCGTCGACGTGACCGAGGCGTGGGGCGTGCCCGCCGAGCTCGTCGACAGCCACCACGCGATGTTCGTCGACCACGAGGGCGACGGGGATCTCGATCTGCTGATCGTGCGCGGCCGCAGCCCTTCGCTGCTGCTCGAGCAGCAGGACGGCAAGCTGGTCGACGTCGCGGCGAAGCGCGGGTTCGTCACCGGCGTCGGCGCGCACGTGGCCTCGGCCTTCGACTACGACGAGGACGGCGATCTCGACCTGCACGTCGGCTACTACGGCAGCGCCGCGTGCAACCGCGGCGAGTGTGGCGGCCGCAACCTGCCGTCGGTCGACGGTCGCAACGGCTCGCCGAACCAGCTCTTCCGCAACGACGGCGAGACGTACACCGAGGTCGCCGCGGCGGCCGGCGTCGCCGACGAGGGCTGGACGCTGGCCTCGTCGACCTTCGACTACGACGCGGACGGCGACGAGGACCTCTACCTCGCGAACGACTTCGGCGCGAACCCGCTGTTCCGCAACGAGGGCGACGGCACGTTCACCGACGTCGCCGTGGAGCTCGGCGCCGCCGACCGCGGCAGCGGCATGAACGTCAGCTTCAGCGACGTGGACGGCAACGGCACGTTCGACGTGTTCGTCAGCAACATCGACATGTTCAGCAAGACCATCAAGGTCGTGTTCCCGCGCGACGAGTCGGTGGTGAACCTGACCGACGGCATCCTGCGCTCGTTCCAGTACCTCTCCGGCAACAAGCTCTACCTCAACCTCGCCGACGCGGCCGGCAAGCGCCGCTTCGAGGCCGTCGAGGGCGCGTGGTTCGAGCCCGGCGACCAGGGCTGGGGCTGGGCCGGCACGTTCTTCGACTACGACAACGACGGCGACGAGGACATCTACCTCGCGAACGGCTGGATCCCCGGCTCACCCGCGAACGATCAACAGAACCAGTTCTATCTGCGCGACGCGAGCACGTTCTATCTCGCGTCGCCCGCGGGCGCCGAGGCGTTCCCCGGCAACAGCCGCGCGGTCGTGGCGCTCGACGCCGACGGCGACGGCGATCTCGATCTCGCGGTGAACAACTACGCGCAGCCGCCGGTGTTGCTCGAGAACGTGCAGAAGCTGCGCAAGCCCGCGCTGCGCATGCGGCTGCGCGACGACACGAAGAACACGCGCGCGGTCGGAGCGGTCATCGAGGTGCGCACCGGCAAGACCGTGCAGCGCCGCGCCGTGACCTGCGGCGTCGGCTATCTCGGGCAGGACGACGAGGTCGTGCACGTCGGGCTGGGCGCGGCGAAGACCGCCGACGTCACGATCACCTGGCCCGACGGCACCCGGACGACCCATCCCAAGCTCGGGGTCGGGGCCGTGCACCTGCTGCGCAAGGGCGGGTGATCTCCCGGGGCCGCCGGACGGCGGACGCCTGCGCGACCGACCGGGGAATCCCCCGAGGGGCGAGTTCGCGCGTGTCACGGAACATCGTTGTCGGCCCGCTATCTGTCCATTACGGCCACTTGCGCGAGGAGCGTAGCGGTTTGGCAACACGGCCATGAACCGTGTAGGTCCAGGTATCACTACACCACGAGCTCACCCTCCCTCGCGGAGCACCATGACCCTGCCGAACTTCAAGAACTCCCTGCTCCTCGTCGCCTCCGCCCTCGCCCTCGGTGCCTGCGCCGATGATGGCGGCGACGAAGGCAACCACGTGGTCTGTGCCGGCGCGAAGTGCGACGCGCCCACCGACCCCACCAAGTTCGCGTGCAAGGGTGTCACCGATGTCTCGGAGCGCGGTCGCCCGAACATCCTCGCCGAGCTGAACGACCCGATCTCCGTGTTCGTGCTCCGCGGCGGCACCGGCTGCCCGACGAACTTCAAGGAGACGATGGCGAAGCTCCGCGTCGAGGACAAGACCGGCTGCGACTCGGGCGGCGCCGCGGGCCTGTCGACGCGCTTCGTCACCGAGAGCGGTCAGCTCGACGGCGGCAAGCTGCTGCAGAACTTCCGCGCGGTCGTCAGCCGCGAGTGCAACAGCCGGCGCGACTTCGAGGTGCTGATGTCGCTGTTCGGCATCAAGGCCGACGGCAAGCTGCCGAGCGCGGCCGAGCTCATCGCGTTCGACCCCGAGAGCAAGGAGTTCAACTACTACGAGGTCTCCGGCGGTCGCTGGACCTACTTCGGCAGCTCGTCGGACTTCGTCGAGAAGGGTCCGGGGCAGGGCGACACGCGCCGCTGCGCCAACTGCCACACCGGTGGCGGTCTGGTGATGAAGGAGCTCGACACGCCGTGGGTCAACTGGACCGGCCACTTCCAGACCCCCGGCACGAACAAGGTCATCGACGCGAACAAGGACGATCTCGGCAGCGAGAACAGCGGCGCCGACATGGAGAGCCTGGTCAACTCGGGCAACCGCGAGTGGACCAAGACCCGCGTCACGAACGCGCTGAACCCGATGCGCAGCGACATGAAGGCGCTGCTCCGCCCGCTCTTCTGCACGGTCGAGCACAACATCGACACCGCGGTCGACTTCGACAGCTCGCAGTTCAGCTCGATCCCCGCCGACTTCTTCCTCGACCCGGCGATGAGCGTCTTCGGCGGCGTCAGCATCAAGTCCGACGTCTACACCGCGGCGCGCGATGCCGCCGGCTTCAACGTCCCCGGCCTCACCGGTCAGAAGGACAACATCTTCAAGTTCGCCTTCATCGAGCGCAGCAAGGCGGACATCATGTACCAAGACGAGCTGAAGTCGCGCGGCATCGTCGACGATGACTTCGTCAAGGACGTGCTCGCGGTCGACTTCACGCGTCCGGTGTTCTCCGACGCGCGCTGCGGCCTGCTCGAGTTCGCCCCGACCTTCGAGCAGCTCGAGATGGGCGTCGTGGATCCCACCGAGGGTGAGACCACCGAGGGTGGCAGCACCGAGGGTGGCACCAGCGACGCGACCACCGGCGATGCGACGACCGGCGATGCGACGACCGGCGACGCGGAGACCACCGGCGGCGGTGCCGGTGCGGGCAACTGCTGCACCGCGGACGACACCCGCAAGGGCTGCGAGAACACCACGATCTCCGAGTGCACCTGTGCCTTCGACGCCTTCTGCTGCGACGATCACTGGGACTCGACCTGCGTCACCGAGGCCACCGAGCAGTGCATGGCGATGTGCGGCACGAACGTGGTCGAGGACGACGAGCTCGGCTTCGCGCAGGACGTGGAGCCGCAGGCGGCGGTCGTCGCTGCGGACATCCGCGCGGCGTTCATCGCCAACCTCGAGAAGGCGAACCCGGCCGCCGGCACCCCGGCCGCCGAGCTGCTCGCGAGCCTGAAGAACACCGACGACGCGAAGGCCCACAGCGACCGCGCGAAGGCCTTCATCAAGGCCTGCGAGGATCGTGACGAGCGCGCGATGATGGACGACGCCTTCAAGATCCACACGTGGATGCGCGAGACCGCGTTCCAGCTCCCGGTGATGGAGTTCCAGCAGACGATGGCGACCACCAAGCTGAACGTCAGCTCCACCATCCACCTCGACCCCGCGACCTGCGTCGCCGTCGACTGAGCCCACCACCTCCCGCGAAGGACCCACGACCATGAAGACCACGATCACGATCCAAGCGGTGCTGGTGCTCGCCACGCTGGGCCTCTCCGCCTGCGGCGGTGGCAGCGACGACGGTGGCGACGACAACGGCTGCCCGGCGGGCAAGTGCGACACGCCCACCGGTGAGGCCTCGACCACCTGCCTCAAGCGCGAGGCCGAGGTGATCAGCTCGAGCAACCGCGGCTACACCCCGGACCTCGTCCGCTGGGCGTGCGCCGACGTCGAGGGCGTGACCGCGAACGGCCACACCAACGACGATCGCGGCCAGGAGTACTGCGAGTACTTCGCGATCGTGCAGCCGCCGGGCGGCGCCGGTGTGGACCTCGGTCGTCCGCTCGACGGCAAGGGCGGCGTCACCAAGCTCGCGGTCTGTGCCCCGGGCGAGACCGGCGACGAGTGCCGCGCGACGCTCACCGACGATCAGCTCGCGAAGCTCGAGGACAACCCGAGCGACGTCGTCGGCAAGTGCGTGTTCACGTCGTGGCACGCCGACATCGAGACGCCGGTGCCGGTGTGCCCGGGCGGCAAGTGCCCGGCCGACGCGAACATCCTCGGGTTCCCCTTCACGAAGGCGAACTTCGGCATGAAGGTCGGGTTCAACTCGAACAATGCCGCGATCGACCTCATCGAGAAGTGCTTCCCGCTCGCCAAGGACAAGCGCGTCGCCGTCGACTGGATGAACCCCGACGACCCGGGCCAGCAGCCGTTCTACCGGGGCTGCATGGGCACCAACAAGCTGTTCGGCACCGAGTGGCGCCGCAGCGATCCGAGCATCTGTGCCGCCATCAACCGCCTCGCCGAGTGCGGCTGCGGTGTGCCGGGCGTGACCAACGCGACCCAGCTCGCCGAGGCCCTGCTGCCGCGCGCCGGCACTGCGAAGGCGCGTCGCGGCTTCCGGCTCGGCACGTGGGACAACGACCGCGGGCTCCCGAACGGCTGCACCTACTCGAACACGGGCGAGACCGGCTTCCTGGTCGAGTGCGACATCACGGCCAGCGACCTGCTCGCCAACCGCAACGACCCCAAGGAGTTCTGCCGCGCGACGTACGGCGTGAACGTCGTCGTGCAGGTCGACGTGCCGAAGGCCGCGATCACCTGCAACCCGCCGGCGACGAACGAGGCGAAGACCTGCGGCGAGATGCCGTGGAACATCGGCCAGGAGAACGCGGGCGGCACGACCGATCCCACGAGCGGCGAGGAGTCGACCGGCGGCGAAGAGACCACGGGCGGCGAGGAGACCACGGGCGGCGAGGAGACGACCGGCGGCGAGGAGACCACGGGCGCCGATCCGACCGCGGGTGGCGACGTCGGCAACTGCTGCACCGCGCACGACGGCAAGGGCTGCTCGAACGCGGGCATCTCGACCTGCGTGTGCAACGCCGACGCGTTCTGCTGCGACAGCGAGTGGGATGCGACCTGCGTCGAAGAGGTCGTCAGCAAGGGCTGCGGCAGCTGCAACTGATGCGAAGCGCCGATGGGGCCCCCGCGAGGGGGTCCGTCGGATACGATCGAGGGTGAAGGATGCGGTGGGGGCAAGCGATCCGGAGTCTCGTCGGCAGCACGTTCGTGCTGGGCGCGCTCGCGTGCACGGGCGGCGGTGGGTCCGGCGACGAGGCCAGCAGCTGCGTCGGCGCGAAGTGTGACGACCCCGACGCGAGCACGAGCGGCTCGGGCGGCGGCTACGACGACAGCACCAGCTCCGGCGAGGGCGACACGAGCCGCGAGGACCCGGTCGCCGAGGCGTGCTGGGATCGCCGGGCCGAGGCCTTCAACCCCAACCAGCTCTCGTTCACGACCGATGCGCTGCGCTGGTCGTGCGCCGACATCGACAGCACGCCGACCGCCGAGCGCGGCCAGGAGTACTGCGAGTACTTCGCGATCGCCACGCTGCCGCCGACGCCGAGCTACCCGAGCCCCGAGCCGCAGGTGCTCGGGCGCAACCTCGGCGCCGAGCCGGAGGACGGGCAGACGCCGATCCCGCTCGAGCTCGACGGCGAGCAGACGATCGCGCTCGAGAACGCCGCGGACTCCGTCGTCGGCGCGTGCGTGTTCACCTCGTGGAACGCCGACATCGAGGCCTCGTGCGACGAGAGCTGCCAGCAGTCCGACATCCTCGGCGTGCAGGTCGACGCCGAGACGTTCCGGATGAAGTTCGATCCGAACACCAACGAGGCCGCGCTGCAGCTCATCGACGACTGCACCGGGCTCCTGCCGAGCGTCGGTGATCCCGCGGATCCCGACGACCCGCTGCACGATCCGTTCTTCCGCTCCTGCGAGCTCAACGCGGACATCAACGAGACGCAGCACCGCAAGTCCGACAACGTGATCTGCACCGCGTCGGTGCGGCTCGCCGAGTGCGGCTGCGCGCTCGCCGACGGCTCGCCGCTCGATGCCGGGCTCGCGCCGCCCGAGGACCTGGGCTTCCGGCTCGGCACGTGGTCGGGCGCCGACGAGCTGCCCGCGGGCTGCCGCTACCACGACGTCGTGGAAGGCGCGCACACGCTGGTCGTCTGCGATCTCACCGGTGCCGAGGTGCTGCAGAACGCGGCCGAGCTCAAGTCGTACTGCCGCGAGCGCTACGCCCCCGACGTCGTCGTGCACATCGCGATCCCGGCCGACCAGGTGGTCTGCGATCCGCCCGAAGGCGAGCCCTACGCCGACGACTGCCCGCAGTATCCCTGGGTGCTCGAGCCGTGATCGCGCGCATGCAGCACGCGCCGCGCAGCAGTGCGGTCGCGGTGCTCGCGGTGCTCTCGGGGCCCGGCTGTGCGGGCGGTGACGACGACGAGCCCGCGTGCGGCGGGCAGGCCTGCGAGCTCGCGGCGAGCAAGGCCGAGCTGCTCGAGCAGCTGCGCGGCTTCGCCGATCCAGTGTCGAGCTGGCTGCGCGCGGCGGCGAACGACGCCGGTGCGGTCGACGGCGATCACGAGGACGCGCTCGCGGGCGTCCGCGCCGAGCTCGGCTGCGAGGCCGACGACGAGCACAGCTTCGTGGTGCTCAGCAACGCCGCCTATGCGCCGAAGGCCATCGTCGCGCAGTGCAGCGCCGATCCGGTGCAGGCCAGTCGGCTCTTCGCGGTGTTCGAGCCCGGCGACGACGGCGATCTCGATCCGCAGCGCTTCCGCTTCGCGGCCTGGGATCCCGACGCGTCCGCGTACCGTCGCTATCAGGCGGTGCCGACCGAGCACGGGCTCGGCTTCGCGGTCGAGCCCAGCTTCTGCGCGTCGTGCCACGGCGGCCCGTTCGGGCTCACCGGCTGGGCGCCGATCATGAACGAGATGACGAACCCCTGGGCGCAGTGGAACGCCGAGCCCGGCTTCGCGTCGTTCGAGTTCACCCAGCACGTACCCGCGGGGCACGACGGGCCGGTCTTCGCCGGGCTCACGGCCCCGGGTCGGCTCGACTCCGCCTCGAACCTCGAGCCCATCGTACGAGCTGCAATCGACCGCACCACCGCGGCACGCATCGCGACGCGGGCGGGGGCGCCGGACCTCGACGCCGCGGCGGCGCTGGTGCGCCCCGTCTTCTGCGACGAGTCCGCGAACTACGTCTCGGAGATCCACGCGAGCGGTGAGCTAGCGCTCGACTCGGTGCTGGATCCGGGGTTGAGGCGCATGTTCGGGCAGCTCCGGCCCGATGCGGGCTTCGCGTTCCTGCTCGACGACGCACTGCAGATCGAACCACCCGGCCCCGGTGCGCACCCCTTGGTCATGCTCGGAGTCCGCGGCGAGACGACCGTCCAGCTCGAGGCCGCCCTGGTCTCGCGCGGGGTGCTCGCGGCCGACGACGTGCTGCGGATCCGCGCGCTCGACTGGGCGCACCCGGTCGCGTCCGAGCTGCGCTGCGGCCTGCTCGACGACGCCCACGCCCGCGCCCGCGCCGGTGCGCTCGACCCCGCGGCGTTCGGCGATCTCGCCGCGCTCGCCACCGCGCTGTTCGAGCTCGCGCTCGAGCTGCCCTCGGGCGCCTCGCTCGTCGATGCCGGCGACGGCGTCTTCGCGCTGCGCGACGCGGGCGATGCCGCCGCGACCGAGCAGCTGCTCCACGGCGATCCGTCGCCGATCGAGCTCGACACGTTCGGTGCGCAGCTCGACGCGGAGCTCGACGCGATCGCGGGCCCGAGCGGCCGCGCGATGCTCGAGGCCGAGCGCCGCCGTCGCGGCTGCGTGCTGCGCTCGCGATTCCCCACCGCGCCGATCATCCCCGGCATCACCGACGTTGCCGACGCTTGCCCTGCTGGAGATTCCCCATGACGACTACGCATCGATTCCGCCTGGTCTTCGCGCTCGCGCTCGCGGCGGTCCCGTTCGGCTGCAGCGACGACGGCGGCAGCGACGACGACGAGAGCTGCGGCGAAGCGAAGTGCGACGACCTCGGCGACTTCGGCAAGGAGCTGGCGAAGTTCAACGATCCGATCGCGGTGTGGCTGCGCGCCAACCTCGACAAGGACGGCAACTTCGCGGTGCCGTACCTCGACATGCTGAAGGGCATCGCGAAGCAGCAGGGCTGCGACGAGGCCTCGCTCGACTCGTACGTGATCTCCGACGCGCTCGTGGTCGACGGCAAGGATCCGTTCCCGCGCATCGTCAACACGATCTGCTCGAACGATCGCACGAAGGCCGACCTCGCCTTCTTCGCGCTCTCGTTCGCGGACGACGCCGGCAAGGACGTCGACACCCGGCAGATCGAGATGTTCGCGTGGGACGCGACCACGTTCGAGTACCGCTTCTACAAGGCCGATCCCGTCGACGGCGCCGACGACAAGGTCTCGGTGCGGCTCGCCCCCGAGGAGTGCCAGGAGTGCCACCGCCAGGCCCCGCACCTCGCGGGTCTGCCGATGCCGATGACGCCGATCATGAACGAGCTGTCGGCGCCGTGGCAGCACTGGTTCGCGGAGCCGCAGAGCTTCGATCACGTCGTGCCCGACGCGATCAAGAACGCGCCGAACTACAAGTCGCTCGCGGCCGAGGGCAACCCGCTGCGGAAGTCGGCCGCGCGGCTCGAGCAGACCATCCGTTCCGCGTTCCAGCAGCGCGTCGCGACCGCGCGGCTCCGCCTGCGTCGCAACCCGGCGAACATCGACGAGGCGATGTCGCTCCTGCGCCCGCTGTTCTGCGACGAGCACCTCACGTACATCACCGAGGACGGCAAGAGCGGGCTGCTCGCCTCGTCCGCGGTGATCGACGAGGGCATGTCGTCGGTGTACTTCTCGATCAAGGGCACGGGCTGGCCCTGGGAGTGGTGGAACGACAAGGTGCTGCGCCTGTCGCCCGCCGGCGCCCCCGATGCGATCCGCATGATGCCGATCCGTGGCGCCGCGCCGGTGACCTACGAGAAGCAGCTCATGTCGACGCGCGCGCTCACGCCCGACCAGGTCATGCGCGTGCGTGCGCTCGACTGGGCGAACCCGGTGCTGTCCGACTTCCGCTGCGAGCTGTTCACCAACGCGCTCGATCGCGTGAAGACCGGGCCGCCGCCGATCCCGGCCGGCGCGAAGAACAGCGACATGTTCGCGCCGCTGCTCGACATGATCCTGACCATGAAGAAGGGCGACTTCGGCATCAAGGGCATCGATCTGCCGCCGGAGTTCGCGATCAAGTCGGGCGATGCGGCGAAGGTCGTCGCGCTGGCGAAGGCGGACACCGCCTCGATCCAGGCGCTGGCCGAGGCGATCGCCGCGGGCACGCTCGCGACGTCGACCTGCGGCACCGACGGCGGCGGTCACTGCCTGGCGAACAACGATGCGCTCGGCGCGATGATCGAGACCCGCTTCAAGGCGGTCGAGGGCGGCAACCGCGACGCGCTCAATGCCCAGCGCGTCGAGAAGGCCTGCATCGCGCAGGAGAAGTACCCGAACAAGCCGCACCTCGGCGTGCTCGACTGTGGCGCGGTCGACCCGCCCGAGGGCGAGGACACCGGCGAGAGCACGGGCGGCGAGGAGTCGACCGGCGGCGAGGAGAGCACGGGCGGCGAGGACAGCACGGGCGGCGAGACCGGCGGCACCGGCGTCGGGAACTGCTGCACGATCCGCGACGGCGAGACCGGCTGCGACGTGCCCGCGATCGAGATGTGCGTCTGCGCGATGGACGAGCTCTGCTGCAACAGCGCCTGGGACAACATCTGCGTGGACGAGGTCGTGTCCTTCGGCTGCGCCGCGAGCTGCGGCTGAGGCGCGGTCCGGCACGTGCGCGCCCCGGGCGGCGGTCTGCGTCGCCCGCGGAACCTTTTTGCCCATCGGATCCGAACGGCTCGGCCGCTCGCATCACCCATAGGCAGGGGGCGGGCGCATGGGCACGAAGTGCAGCGGATGGGGCAACTCGCGCAGGGGCGAGTCGGCCCTCGGACGGCTCGGTAGCGCGCTCGCGTTCGTCGGGCTCGCGCTCGCGCTCGGCTGCGCCAAGGGCGGCGACGGTCCCAGCGGCTTCACGAGCTACGGCTCGGTGAGCAACGGCCAGGTCGGCGAGACCGGTGACGCCGACACGGGCGCGTCCGAGGGCGACGGCGACGAGACCGGCGAGCCGGGCGGCGTCTGCCTGCTGCACAACTGCGACGAGGACCTCGAGTGTGCCGGCTGCACCGAGGGCCGCACGACCTGCCTGGTCGAGGAGAAGCGCTGCATCGCGTGCGACGCCGAGACCGGCGAGGGCTGTGCCGAGGGCGAGACCTGCTCGGAGTTCGGCTACTGCGTGCCCGAGGGGCTGACCTGCCCCACGGACGGCGACGGCGAGCCGACCATCGACTGCGACTCGGACGCGGACTGTGCCGCGTGCGATCCGCAGCACCTCGTCTGCGACGGCACGACGAAGCAGTGCGTCGCCTGCACGTTCGGGAACGAGGAGCACTGCCAGGGCACGCAGCACTGCGGTGACGACGGACAGTGTGCCGACGACTGCCCCGACAGCTGCACCGCGGACGCGGACTGCGGCAGCTGTGGCGGCGCGATGCAGCCGGCCCACGCCTGCGTCGCGCACCACTGCGCCGAGTGCTCGGACTCGGTGCCGTGCCCCGCGGGCCAGACCTGCAACGCGCACGGCGTGTGCGCCGAGCCGTGCGGGCTCTCCGGCATGCAGGCCGGCACGTGCGACGTCGATGCCGACTGCGCGGGCTGCCCCGGCGACGCGACGCAGTGCAACGCGCCGATCAACGGCGGCCACGGCACGTGCGGCCCCGAGGCGGCGGGCTGCTCGGATCTCGGCGACGGCGTGGCGGTGCTGCCCGCACCGTTCGACGAGGTCACGAACCTCTGCTCCGACGACGCCGACTGCTCGGGCATCGGCATCCAGTACAACGTCGGCGAGCTGCTGCGCGACATCACCGGGCTGGACGAGATCGGCGACGCGAACATCGACTATCCGATGAGCCAGTGCGCCGCGATCACCGTGGGCATCGGCCAGAGCAGCATCTCCTGCGGCGTGTGCGTGCCGTGCGAGCAGGATTCCGACTGCCAGGACATCGACATCGACGACGTCGCCGGTGATGCGTTCGGTCCGCTCGGTGCGATCGCGTCGGCGCTGCTGCTCGACGAGCTGTTCGGGCTCGAGGACCACACGATCCACATGTTCTGCCAGCAGGTGGGGGCGGGCTACGGCGCGTGCCTGCCGTGCCCGACGCTCGTGAACGACTGCACGGGTGGTGGCGGTGGCGGTGGGGGCTCGGGCACGTGCGACCACGACGTCTGCGAGACCGGCGGCGCGCTCACGCCCGAGTGCGGCTCGTGTGCCGCGCAGGTGTGCGAGGCCGACGACTACTGCTGCAACAGCGGCTGGGACGACACCTGCGTGCAGGAGGTCGAGCAGTACTGCGCGGGCGGCTGCGGGGGCGGGCAGGGCGGGTCGTGCGGCCACGACGAGTGCAGCTCGGGCGCCGCGCTCGACGAGACCTGCAGCTCGTGCACGTCGGCGGTATGCGCCGCGGACCCGTACTGCTGCCAGACCGCGTGGGACGACACCTGCGTGTCCGAGGTCGCGACCGAGTGCGGCGACGACTGCAGCGGCGGCGGAGGTGGATGCATCCACGACGAGTGCAGCCAGGGCGGCCCATTGACGGCCGCATGCTCGGGCTGCGCATCGACGGTGTGCGCGCAGGACGACTTCTGCTGCACGACGGACTGGGACGCGACGTGCGTCGGTGAAGCCGACGACCTCTGCGGAGGGATCTGCGGCGGCGGCGGTGGGCTCGGCTGCGCGCACGACGAATGCGCGCAGGGTGGACCGCTCGACGCGAGCTGTAGCGGATGCGCGCAAGCGGTGTGCGATGCCGACCCGGTCTGCTGCGACGAAGTGTGGGACGACATCTGCGTGGGCGAGGCCGGCGACCTCTGCGGGTGCTGAGCGAGCGTCCCTGGACGAGTGTTCGTGGTACCGTGTCGACCTTGGTGAGGAGCGCTTCCGTGACGCCGACTCGATTGACCTTCGCTTGTTCGTCCTTCGCGTTGCTGCTCGCAGCGTGCCCCACCGGCGACAACGGCCAGAACACGACCGTCGGCACGATCGGCACCACCACCGACGGCACGGCGACGTTCACCGAGAGCGACAGCGATCCGAGCGCGGACACGACCTCGGGCGACAACGGCGTCTGCCTGCTGCACAACTGCGAGAGCGACTTCGACTGCGAGGGCTGCACCGAGGGCCGCAACAGCTGCTACGCCGAGGAGAAGCGCTGCGTCGCGTGCGATCCGGTGTCGGGCAGCGGATGCGACGAAGGCGAGGAGTGCACCGAGTTCGGCTACTGCGTGCCGGCCGGCAGCACGTGTCCCGTCGACAACGACGGCAACCAGATCAGCGAGTGCAACGACGACCCCGACTGCGCGGCCTGTGATCCGCTGCATCAGGTCTGCGAGGCCGGGCTGTGCGTCGCGTGCCGCGGCGATGCGACCGAGGCCTGCCAGACCACCGAGCAGTGCATCGACAACGCGTGCGTCCCGAAGTGTCCGCAGTCGTGCACGATCGACGCCGACTGTGCGCAGTGCGGCGAGGGCACCGAGCAGCCGGCGATGGCGTGCCACAACCATCGCTGCGCCGAGTGCTCGGAGACGAATCCGTGTCCCGCCGGCGCGACGTGCTCGCCCGAGGGCGTGTGCTCGCCGACCTGCGGCCTGCCCGGCATGGTCGCGGGCACCTGCGACGCGGATGCGGACTGTGCCGGCTGCGAGGCCGACAACGACAGCTGCAACGCGCCGATCAACGGCGGCCACGGGGCCTGCGGCCCGTCGGCGAGTGGCTGCTCCGATCTCGGCGAGGGCGTCGCGGTGCTGCCGGCTCCGTTCGATCAGGTGACGAACCTGTGCAGCAACGACGACGACTGCTCGGGCGTCGGCATCCAGTACAACGTCGGCGAGCTGCTCCGCGACATCACCGGGCTCGACGAGATCGGCGACGCGAACATCGAGTACCCGATGGCCGCGTGCGCATCGGTCACCGTCGGGGTGGGGCAGACCAGCATCTCGTGTGGCGTGTGCGTGCCGTGCCGCGAGGACGCGGACTGCATGGACATCGACATCGACCAGGTCGCCGACGATGCGTTCGGCCCGCTCGGTGCGATCGCGGCCGCGCTCTTGCTCGACCAGCTCTTCGGGCCCGAAGAGCACCTCATCCACATGTTCTGCCAGCCGGTCGCGGGCGACTACGGCGTCTGCATCCCGTGCCCGACGCTCGTGAACGACTGCACCGGTGGCGGCGGCGGTGGGGGCAGCGGCAACTGCGACCACGACGTCTGCACGGCCGGCACCGCGCTCGATCCGACCTGCGGCGACTGTGCGTCGACGATCTGCGCGCTCGACTCGTTCTGCTGCGAGAGCGAGTGGGACGAAGTCTGCGTCGGCCACGTCGCGGAGAACTGCGCGGGCGGCTGCGACGGCGGCGGCAACGGCTGCCACGATCAGTGCACCGCCGGCGATGCGATGGACGACAGCTGCAACGCGTGCGTCTCGCAGATCTGCGCGGTCGATCCGTTCTGCTGCCAGACCGAGTGGGACATGACCTGCGTGGGCGAGGTCGACACGATCTGCGACGGCCAGTGCGCGGGCACGGGCTGCGCCCACGACGAGTGCGAGCAGGGCGGTCCGCTCGAGGACGGCTGCTCCGACTGCGCCAGCGACGTGTGCGCGGCGGATGCGTTCTGCTGCGCGACCGACTGGGACATGACCTGCGTGAGCGAGGCCGCCGACATCTGCGGCACGTGCACCGCGGGCGGCTGCGCCCACGACGAGTGCCAGAGCGGCGGTCCGCTCGACGAGGGCTGCTCGGACTGCGCGGGCGACGTCTGCGGCGCGGATGCGTTCTGCTGCACCGATCAGTGGGACAGCACCTGCGTGACCGAGGCGCAGGACTTCGCGTCCTGCGGCTGCTGACCCGGGCGGCACGCACGGCCGAGGGCGCGACCAGAGCTCACCCGCGCCAGCGGCCGTCGAACACGAGCCGCGCCGGGCCGGACATCCGCACCCCGGCGCCGGCGACGGACGGCACCGTGATCTCGAGCTCGCCGCCCGGCAATGCGACGACGACCGGCCGGTCGGCGGGCACGAGCTCGGCATCGACCGCCGCCGCCACCGTCGCGCAGGCTCCGGTGCCGCAGGCCGCCGTGATGCCGCAGCCGCGCTCCCATACCCAGAGCGTGATGCGCCCGTCGGGCTCGACCCGGGCGAGCTCGACGTTGGTGCCCTCGGGGAAGTCGTCGTCGCGCTCGATCACCGGGCCGAGCGTGCGCGCCATCAGCTCGGGGTCCTCGCCGCGCTCGACGAACGCGACCGCGTGCGGGTTGCCCATCGAC
Organism: uncultured Nannocystaceae bacterium; assembly: GCA_964519175.1. Classification (GTDB taxonomy): domain Bacteria; phylum Myxococcota_A; class Polyangia; order Nannocystales; family Nannocystaceae; genus Xiheibacterium. The sequence continues at coordinate 23,447 of CAZFKC010000075.1, read as the reverse complement.
ACCCGCGCGAACGAGCGCCCGTTCGCCGGCCCCGGGCGCACGTGGCCGAGCCGCTCGGCCGGGCCCATGTCGACGCGCACGCGCTCGCCCTCGACCTCGCACTCGCGCAGCCCGGCGTCGGTCTCGATCGTCGCGTGGGCGGGCCCGCCCTGCGCCAGCAGCAGCGCGACGCAGCGCAGCCCGTTGCCGCACATCTGCGGGCGCGAGCCGTCGGCGTTGAAGACGATCATGCGCGCCTGTGCAGTGGCGGCCGTCGGCGGCGCGACGACGAGCACGCCGTCGGCTCCGACGCCGCGGTGGCGGTCGCAGATCCGCGGGGCCGCGGCCTGCAGCGCGACGAGCAGCGCCGCCGTGTCGCCGGTGCGCCCGTCGACCACCACGAAGTCGTTGCCGAGCCCCTCCGCCTTGACGAACGCGAGCGCCACGGGGGGCACGAGGCTCAGCCCTCCTCGGGGTCCTCTTCGGGCGCGGCCTCGATGACCGCCGGGTCCGCGGCGGGCTCCTCTTCGGGCTCCTCCTCGACGAGCACCGGCTTCTGGCCGGGCTCGGGCAACGGCTTGCTGCCGCGGCCGAGGCGCTCGTAGTCGACCTCCTCGGCCTCGCCGAGCAGCGACTCGTCTTCCTTGCTCTCGTCCTTCAGGCGGTCCGAGCCGGTGTGGGCGCCCGCGTAGGCGAGGTACACGGCACAGACCATGAAGCCGATCGCGAGGCCCTGGGTCAGCTTCGCGAGGAAGTCGGCCCCGCCGCCGCCGCCGAAGACGCTCTGGCTCGCGCCGCCACCGAGCGCCGTGCCGAGCCCGCCACCGCGGCCGGCCTGCAGCAGGACGACGAGGATGAGCACCACCGTGATGAGGACGTAGACGATCTCGACGAAGAGGGTCATGGGCGATGGATCGGCGAGGTGGCGGTGGCGCGGATGATGGCGAGCAAGGGCGGGGCCTCGAGCGAGGCGCCGCCGACGAGGAAGCCGTCGATGTCCCCGGCGGCCGTGAGGGCCCCGGCGTTGTCGGGCTTGACGCTACCACCGTACAGGATCGATCTGTCGGCGCCGGCGGCACCGAGGTGCTCGCCGAGCCAGCCGCGGATGCAGCGGTGCATGGCCGCGGCCTGCTCCGGGGTCGCGGTGTGGCCGGTGCCGATGGCCCAGACGGGCTCGTACGCGAGCACCAGCCGCGGGCCGACCAGCTCGTGTGGAAGATCAGCAAGTGCGGCCGAGAGCTGCGAGATGACGACGCTTTCGTGGGTGCCGGCCTGCCGCGACTCGAGCCGCTCGCCGATGCACACGATCGCGTGGAGCCCCGCCTCGAGCGTGGTGCGCAGCTTCTGACGCACCACCTCGTCGGTGTCGCCGAACAGGGCGCGACGCTCGGAGTGGCCGATGATCGAGCCCACGCAGCCCGCGTCGGCGATCATCGTGGGCCCGACCTCGCCCGTGAAGGCGCCGGTGTTCGTGGCCGCGACGTCCTGGGCGAAGAGCCACAGCGGTCGGACCGGCCGGCAGCTCGGGCGCGCGGCGGCGATCGAGAGGTAGGGCGGGGCGATCCCCACGCGGATCTCGCCCTGGGCCCCGGCGATCGCCGCGGCGACCCCGGTCGCGAGCTCGGTGGCCGTGGCCGAGGCGGCCGCGGGCAGGTGGTTCTGCTTCCAGTTGCCGATGATCCAGGTCGTGCGCATCGCCATGCCCTCGTGCTCGCCTCACGCTCCGCCGAGCGCCGTGACGCCGGGGAGCTCCTTGCCCTCGAGGTACTCGAGCGACGCGCCGCCGCCCGTGGAGACGTGGCCGATCCGATCGGCGACGCCGGCCTGCTGCACCGCGGCGACGCTGTCGCCCCCGCCGACCACCGTGAAGCCCCGGCAGTCCGCGAGCGCGCGGGCGACCGCCAGCGTGCCCTCGGCGAACGCCGGGTTCTCGAACAGCCCCATCGGCCCGTTCCACAGCACCATCTTCGCGCGCGCGAGCGTCTCGACGACGCGGGCCGTGGTGTCGGGCCCGATGTCGAGCGCGAGCTCGGTCTCGCCGAGCCCCGACGCGGCGGGCACGATGCGGGCCTCCTTGGCCTCGAGCGACGCACCGATGCGGAGGTCGGTCGGCAGCACCACGTTCACGTCGCGGGCGCGGGCCTTGTCGAGCACCATCTTGCAGTCGGAGTAGCGGTCGCGCTCCTGCAGCGAAGCCCCGAGCGCCGCGCCGCTGGCCCCCAGGAACGTGTTGGCCATCGCGCCGCCGATGACGAGCGTGTCGCCGGCGACGAGCCGCTCGACGAGCGAGACCAATACGCCGAGCTTGTCGGAGACCTTGGCCCCGCCGACGATCGCCACGAACGGACGCTCCGGCGCACGCACGAGCCGCGACAGCGCCACGAGCTCGCGCTCGAGCAGCTCGCCGGCGCCGTGCGCATGCACGAGCTGCGGCACGCCGACGACCGACGCGTGGGCGCGATGCGACGCACCGAAGGCGTCGTTGACGTAGGCATCGCACAGCTGCGCGAGCGCCTGCGAGAATTTGGCGTCGTTCTTGGTCTCGCCCGGGTGGAAGCGGAGGTTCTGCAGGACCACCACCTCGCCGGCGCGCAGATCGAGCACGAGCTTGCTGGTCGCGTCGCCGACGACCTCGTCGGCCGGCACGCGGACGTCGCGTCCGAGCAGCTCCGCGAGCCGGCCGGCGACCGGCTCCATCGCGTACTTCGGGTCGAACGCACCCTTCGGCCGACCGAGGTGCGATGCGACGACGAGCTTCGCACCGCGCTCGATCAGGTTCTGCAGCGTGGGCAGCGACGCGACGATGCGCGTGTCGTCGCGGACGCTCGGGCCCGGCCCGAGCGGTACGTTGAAGTCGACCCGCACGAACACGCGGCGGTTGTCGACATCGAGGTCACGATGGCTCGGGAGCGTAGGCCCCGAGAGCCGGTTGGACGCGTTCGCCTCGGCCATTGCGGGGGCGATCTCTACCGATTGCCGCGGCGCAAGTCCATGCCCGCAGCCGAGGCGGCACGAGGCTATTGCGGGGTGGGGCTGGCCGACGCGCTGGCCAGGTCCTCGCGCACGAGCTGGATCAGCTCGGCCGAGAGCCCGACGATCTGCTCGGGCGAGTACCCCTGTGCCCGCATCTGGCGGAACAGCGAGCGGGCGAGGATGCCGAGGCCCTTGGTGTCGGTCCGTGCGTCGCGCGATGTTTCGTGATGGAGATCCATGCCTGGCTCGCTCTGCCGCCGGTGGGAGCCCACTTCGGGGCGGCGGCCGACGCATTCGCAACACCTGTGCCGCGATCCGGGCAGGTCGCGCCGGAGCGGGACAAAGCGCAGCGATCGCGGCCGGTTGTGTCCCGGCGATGAAAGGGCTTTCGAGGCCCTCGTGCGCAGCGAGATGCACGCCGTGACTGCGCAGGGGCTTGCGCGAACGACGTGGTGGTGCACACCGCGTCCGATCCCGGGGTGCCTGCGACTACCCGGTCGGCCCACCGTGATCGACGACCCCACCCCGCGGTTCGGATGTGTCGCACGGCTCGCTGTCGTCCGTCGCCCTGATAGACTGCGCCCGCTCGCCTTGTCGCTTCGCGCACTCTCCCTCCTCGGCCTCGGCCTCCTCCTCGCTTGCACCGCCGCGGGCTGTCGCGGCTGGCAGGGGGACACGTACCTGAAGCACCTCGCCCCCGCGAAGCGCGCCCGCAAGGAGGCCAGCTACCGGGTCGGCCTGCCCGGCGACGCGTGGCGGCCGGTGCGCAAGGTCGAGGACGTCCAGGTCGCCTGGATCGAGCCGGGCGAGGGCGGCGTCATCGACGTCCACGCGCAGTGCGACGACCAGGGCGACAGCTCGCTCGAGCAGTACACCGACCACCTCCGCATGGACATGACCGACTGGCACGTCATCGAGCAGAAGAGCGAGCGGCTGGTCGGCCGTGCGTCGCTGCGCACGGTGGTCGACGCCCAGCTGGACGGCATGCCGATGCGCCACGAGTTCGTGGTCGTGAAGAAGAACGGCTGCCTGTTCGACCTGCGCTACTCGGCCCCCCCGCGCTCGTTCGCCGCGGGGCAGCCCGACTTCCACCGCGTCGTCGACGGCTTCCGCTTCCCGCTGTCCGAGGGCTGAGCGATGCAGGCGATCTCGCGACTCGGCACGATCGTCCTCGGCGGCCTCGACTGGGTCGGCGGGCTGGCCGGCCTCGCCTTCACGCTGATCAAGGTGGGCCCGCGCCGGCCGCTCGGCATCGACGACATCGCCACGCAGATGACGTACATGGGCGTGCGCAGCCTGCCGATCACGACGTTCATCTCGCTGTTCATCGGGATGATCCTCGCGTGGCAGTTCGGCTGGGCGCTGAAGGACTTCGGGGCCACCCAGGCGCTCGGCGACGCCAGCTCGCTCGCGCTCGTGAAGGAGCTCGTGCCGGTGCTCATCGCGCTCACGGTCGGCGCCAAGATGGCCGCGGGCATGACCGCCGAGCTGGGCTCGATGAAGGTCACCGAGCAGATCGACGCGATCGCGGCGCTCGGCGCCGACCCCTACAAGAAGCTGGTGTGGCCCCGCGTGGTCGCGGCGACCCTGGCCCAGCCGCTGCTCGTGGTGTGGGGCAACGTCCTCGCGCTGCTCGGCGGCATGCTGATCGGCGAGTGGGTCTACGGCGTGCCCGCCGGCTACTTCTACTACTCGTACGCCGACGAGCTCGCGCCGCTCGACTACATCTCGAGCCTCGTGAAGGGGATGGTGTTCGGCATGCTGGTCGGCCTCATCGGCTGCTACCAGGGCTTCAACACCAAGTTCGGCACCGAGGCGGTCGGCGTGTCGACCACCGAGACCGTCGTCGCGATCTCGATCTGCATCATCATCGCGGACTTCTACCTCACGATGGTGTTCTCGTGACCGACGATACCGTCCGCGCACCCGCACCCGCCCCCGGTGCGCCGAGTGAGGCGCCGAGTGGCCAGCGCGCGCCGATCATCGAGCTCGTCGACGTCAGCAAGAGCTTCGGCGCGAACAGCGTCTACGAGCACATGGATCTCGCGGTCTACCCCGGCGAGACGCTCACCATCATCGGCGGCAGCGGTCAGGGCAAGAGCGTGTGCCTCAAGCTCATGATCGGGCTCCTGCCCACCGACTCCGGCACCGTGCGCGTCGCAGGCAAGGACGTCGCGCAGCTCGATGCCGAAGGGCTCCGCCAGGTGCGCTGTCGCGTCGCGTACGTGTTCCAGGGCGGCGCGTTGTTCGACTCGATGAACGTGCTCGACAACATCGGATACGCGCTGCGCGAGCACACCCAGAAGTCGGACGAAGAGATTCGCGAGCGCGCGCTCGAGTGCCTACACCTGGTCAATCTGCAAGACGACATGCTGGCGCAGATGCCGGCGTCCTTGTCGGGCGGCCAACGCAAGCGCGTGGCGCTCGCCCGCTCGATCGCGATGGAGCCCGAGGTTATCCTGTACGACGAGCCCACCACCGGGCTCGACCCGCGCAACATCACGCGCATCGGCGACATGATCAAGAAGCTGCAGGACGAGCTGCACGTGACCTCCGTGGTCGTGACGCACGACATGCCGACCGCGCACAAGGTCTCGGATCGCATCGCCATGCTGTACGAGAAGCGGTTCCCGTACGTCGGCACGACCGAGCAGATGTGGAACAGCGAGCACCGCGAGGTCCGCGACTTCATCCACGGGCTGTTGCGGCGCAGCGCCAATGCAGGCCGGGCGCCCGCGCCCGCGACGGAGGTGCCGCATGGCGCGTAAGAACGAGGCTCGCACCCGGCTCATCGTCGGCGGATTCGTGGTCGCACTCGGCGTGCTCCTGTTCATCTCGCTGTTCATCATCGGGCAGACCGAGGGCACGTGGGAGAGCAAGACCACCATCCACACCGACTTCAAGACGATCACCGGCCTGCGCCGCGGTAGCCCGGTGCAGCTCGCCGGCGTCGAGATCGGCAAGGTCTCCACCATCGAGTTCGTGACGCGCAAGTACCTCTGCGATCCGCTGACCGAGGACGTCGGTCGCTACGGTGCCGGCCGCACCGACAACTGCGACGAGTTCCTGTTCTGCGCGCCCACGGGCATGTGCGCGGAGCTCGAGCCCTACGCCGCCAAGGGCCTGCACTCGCCGTGTCTGTCGTCCGAGGACTGCGGCGACGACGAGGTCTGCGTCACGGACGAGTTCCGGCGCAAGGCGAAGCGCGCCTCGTTCTCGGGCCCCGACGGCGTGTGTGCGCGCTACGCCAGCGAGCACCGCCGTGTGCAGGTCACGATGAGCATCTTCGAGGACAAGCTCGACCTCGTGCGCACCGACAGCCGCGCGACGGTGGCGAGCAACGGCGTGCTCGGCGATCAGCTGGTCAACATCACGCCCGGCATGCGCGAGCCGCTCGACGAGAACAAGCGCATCCAGTCCACGCCGTCGCTGTTCGAGGACATCGAGCTGTTCCGCGGCCGCTTCGAGCGGCTCACCGACAAGGTCGACACCAGCCTCTCGGGCATCTCGGCGCTGTTCTCCGAGCTCAACGACGAACGCACGATCGGCGCGGTCAAGGGCATCGTGCAGAACGTCGACGAGATCACGCGGCAGATCGCCCAGGGCGAGGGGCTGGTCGGCGGGCTGCTCAACGACCCGAACTACAAGGAGGACTTCGGGATCACGCTCCGCAAGGTGCGTGAGACCGCGTCGGGCATCGACGAGTTCGTCACGAAGGCGAACCGCACGCTGACCAAGCTCGACGAGAACGTGCAGCCGCTCGTGGACGACGCCCGCAAGGTCGCCGGCGACATCCGCAAGCTGCTCGAGGACCTCGACGATCCGACCAACAAGAGCGTCGTCGCGAAGATGCTGCGCGACAAGGACGGCAAGATGGTCAAGGACCTCGAGGACGCGCTGCACGACGTGCAGGAGATCACCGACAAGGTCGCCAGCATCACGAAGAAGATCGAGCGGGGCGACGGCACGCTCGGCAAGCTCGTGAACGACCCGAAGGTGCACGACGACATCGTGAAGCTGTTCGGCAACCTCGAGCGCAACGAGACGCTGAAGAAGCTGATCCGCATGGGGCTCGAGGCCGACGACGGCGTGCGCGAGGCTTCGGCCCCGCCGGCCGACGCGAAGGTCGGACCGCCCGGTAGCGAGTAGCGCTCACGCCCGGCGGGTCTGCGCGACCTCGTCGCAGAACGCGAGCAGGCGTGCGGCGAGCTCCGGGCCGTACTCCGCCGGCAGCGCGTGGCTGCCGTCCTCGATCATCATCCACTGCGCGGTCGGGATCGCGAACGCGATCTTGCGCAGCGCATCGGCGGGCACGAAGCGATCGCGCGCACCGGCGATCACGAGCGTCGGCACCCGCACCGCCGGCAGCAGATCGTCGGCGGTGTGCCGCGCGGCCTCGCCGAGCATGTCGAGGAACAGATCGGGAGGGATCTCCGCCATCTGCCGCAGGTAGAACTCGAGATCCGACAGCTCGATGCGCATCGGATTGAGCTGGCCGTGCAGCCCGAGCCACGGCAGCCACTTCGACGGCAGCACCGTGCGCCACAGCTTGAGCGTGGTGTCCGACGCGAAGCGGCTCGCCGCGCGCACGAGCGGCAGCGCGTGCGAGAAGATGTCGGTGCCCTGGAAGGTGGTCAGCGCCTTGCCCGAGGGTCCGGCGAGCGAGCACAGCGCGGCGACCTTGGGACGATGGCGACGGTACAGCTCGAGCGCGACCTGGAAGCCCATCGAGAAGCCCACGACGGTCGCGCGCTCGATGGCGAGCGCGTCGAGCACGGCGGCCGCGTGATCGGCCAGATCGGGCATCGAGAGCGCCCACGGACGCGGTGGCGCCGGGGAGTTGCCGTGACCCGGGTAGTGGGTCTGGACCACGCACAGCCGCTCGGCGAGCAGCGGCACGATGCGTCGGAACGCCCAGCCGCTACAGCCGATGCCATCGAGCACGAGCAACGCGGGGGCCTCGCGATCCCCGGTCGTGCTCGCCCAGATCGAGGCCCCGTCGGGGCGCTCGACGACGCACTCCCTCACTCGTCGCGGCCGCGCTCGTCGTCGGGCGCGTCGTCGGCGATCTCGTTCACGCTCGGATACTTCATGATGTCCTTGCGCGCGATCTTCCAGGCCTTCTGCACGATCCAAGAGAGCGAGCGGTCTTGGCGGGCGGCCTCCTCCTGGATCTCCTTGAGCATGAGTTCCGGGAAGTAGAGGCTCTGCTTGCGCTTGTCGGAGCTGGCCATGGGCTCTGTCGTCTCCCAGCCGTAGGGCAAAGGACGACCGAGGGTAGGATGGCGTGCGAAAGCTTGTCAACTGAACGGCGCATCGCGACGGCCACGATCGTCATCGAGTGCGTCGCGATCGATCGCCGCGCGATCGAAGCTCGACCGCGACGGCGATCGCTCCGCCCCCGATCGGCGCCCGGTGGCCACGACGCGCGTGCGGGATCGCGCGAGCCGCGGCCGCCGACACCGTCACGCGCGGCGCGTCGGCCGACGCTGCGCCGCCGTCGATCGACTGCGGTGCCGCTCAGAACGTTGTGCAAGCGCATCTGACCGGCGTGCAAGGGCGGCGCGCCGCAGCGTCCCGCGCCCCGCGTGCGCCGTGCTCCGTCCGGTCGATTCCGGGGTTGCCCAGGTGGCTCCGCCGGCCTATCTTTCGCGGTCCCGCCGATAGCGGCGGGCACGGGATCGCGAGAGAACGCCATGGCGCTCAACAAGTCGCAAGTCGAAGACTTCCGCCAGCTCCTCCAAGAAAAGCGCTCACGCCTGCTGCACGAGGCCCGACGGACGCTCGACCACGAGATGGTCATCGACTCCGACGAGCGCATGGACGAGGTCGACCAGGCCTCGAGCGAGTACATGCAGGCCTTCTCGTTCCGGCTCCGCGGCCGCGAGCGGTTCTTGATGGAGAAGATCGAGCACGCGCTGCGCAAGATCGACGAAGGCAGCTTCGGGGTCTGCGAGGAGTGCGAGGACTCGATCTCGCTGAAGCGCCTGCAGGCGCGCCCCGAGGCGCAGCTCTGCATCCAGTGCAAGGAAGCCCAGGAAAAAGAAGAAGCGGTCTACGCGGAGGAGTGATTCCGGGCTCGCGCCCTGCTCAGTGCCCGACCAGCTTGCGGAGCTTCGCGATCTGCTCCGGATTGCCGATCGCGATCAAGGTCTGGCCGGGCTGCACTTCCAGCTCCGACGGCGGGACGTAGCTGACCGAGCCGTCCTCGCTGCGCACCGCGAGCACGAGCACGCCGGCGCTCTCGCGGAGGTTGGCCTCGCGCAGGGTCTGGCCCGCGATCGAGCCCCGCTCGGACACCGTGGCCTCCTCGATGCGCAGCCGCGCGTCCTTGTCGCGCAGCATCTCGTCGAGGAAGCGCACGACCTGCGGGCGCAGCAGCTCGGAGGCGATCCGCATCCCGCCGATGAAGTTCGGCGTGACGACCGCGTCGGCGCCCGCCCGCTTGAACTTCTCCGCCGCGGCGGGCGACGTCGCCTTCGCGACGATGCGCAGCCGCGGATTCGTCTGCCGCGCGGTGACGACGACGAACAGGTTGGTCTTGTCGTCGTCGAGCGCGGTGACGAGGCCCTTCGCGCGCATGAGCCCGGCGCGCGCGAGCACGTCGTCCTCGGTCGCGTCGCCGTGCACCGTCAGCACGTCGCGCTGACGCAGCTCGTCGAGCAGACGCTCGTCCTGGTCGATCGCGACGACGTGCTCGCCGACCGCGAGCAGCTCGTCGACGACGTGGATGCCCGTGCGACCCACGCCGCACACGAGGTAGTGGTTCGCGATGTCGTGCATGCGGCGCTCCAGCCGCTTCATGCGGCGCACGTTGCCGAAGTCGGCCTCGACGAAGAAGCTCGTGATCGTCGAGACCACGTACAGATCCGCCGCGACCCCGAACACGAGCAGCAGCTGCGTCCACTCGCGGCCCCACTGGATCGCGGAGAAGTCGAGGATCTCGCCGAACCCGACCGTCGTGATCGTGATGACGGTCATGTACACGCAGTCCTCGAACGGCCACAGGCCGGGGCGCTGCGAGTACCCGATGTACCAGTAGCCCACCGCCCCGATGCCCACGACGGCGACGAGCAACACGAGCGCTCCGATCATGCGCCGGCGGGCGGCCGCGTGGGCCGAGAACGAGGTCTGCCAGGGCTCGGATGCGGAGGACAAGGGCGAGGCGGCTCGGCCCATGATATCCCGGAGCCCTCCCGTGTCCCCGATCCTGTTCACGGTGCCCGGCACCGACTGGGAGGTCTCCGCCTACGGCTTCTTCCTGGGCCTCGCGCTCGTCGCCGGCTGGCTCGTGTCGGTGTCGTTCGCCGCGCGCGATCGCCTGCCCGCGGATCGGCTGGGCACGAGCTATGTCGTCGCCGTCGCGTTCGGGCTCGTCGGCGCGCGGGCGTGGTGGCTCGTGCAGCACCCCGATGCGTGGGCGGGGCCGGCCTCGCTGCTCGCGCTGCAGCAAGGCGGGCTGTCGGCCGCCGCGGGCGTCACGATCGCCGCGCTGTTCGCCCTCCTGCACACCTCGCGCATGCGCGTGCCGACGCTCGCGTGGCTCGACGCCGTCGCACCCGCGCTCGCGCTCGGCGTCGCGATGGAGCGCATCGGGGCGCTGCTCGCCGGCAGCGGCTACGGCCGCTATGCGCCGGGCTTCCCGCTCGCGCTGCGCTTCCCCGAGGGCTCGCCCGCGTTCCTCGAGCACCGCCGCGAGCTCGCGCAGCTGCTCGGGGCCGGCGCGACCGAGTCGCTGCCGGTCTACCCCACGCAGATCATCGGCTTCGCGCTCGCCGTGCTCGCACTGGCGATCGGCCTGCGGATCCGCGCGCGGCGGCGCTACGGCGGGCAGGTGTTCCTCGTCGTCGCCAGCCTGCTGCTCGCGGCGCGTAGCCTCGTCGAGGACCCGCTGCGCGCCGACCAGGGCGACGCGCTGCTCGGGCCGTTCACGGGCGCCCAGCTCGCGGCGCTCGCGGTCATCGCCGTGCTCGCCGGCATCGCGCGCGCGCGCTCGGCCCGCGTCGCGATCGACCCGAAGGGCATGCGGCCGTGGGAAGGCGGGCCGTGGAGCCCCCCTGCGCCGCGCGAGGGCACGCCGTGAGCGAGGGGCTGCCGGTCGTGCTGCTGCACGGAGCGCTGCGCTCGTCGGTGGGGCTGCAGCCGACCGCCGCGTACCTGCGCAAGCGGGGCCTGCGTGCGCGCGCGTTCGACTACCCGACGCGCCGCGGCACGCTCGAGGATCACGCGGCCGCGCTCGATGCCTTCGTGCGCGCGTGGCTCGGCGACGCGCCGCCGCCCGCGATCGGCTTCCTCACCCACTCGATGGGCGCCCTCGTCGTGCGGGCCTACCTCGGCGGTGCGCACGAGCTCGGCCCGTGTCAGCGCGTCGTGATGCTCTCGCCGCCGAACCAGGGCTCGCTGCTCGCCGACAAGAACCGCGGGCGTCGGCTGTTCCGCTGGCTGTACGGCGACGCGGCCGACGAGCTCGTGCCCGATCGCGTCGGTCGGCTGCCCGCGCTGCCCCGCAGCGCCGACGTGCTCGTGCTCGCCGGTGGCCGCGGTGATCCGCGCGGCTGGAATCCGCTCTTGCCCGGCGACGACGACGGCGTGGTCGCGGTCGGCGAGATGGGCCTGCCCGGCGTCGACCCACAGCTCGTCGGTGGCGTGCACGCGCTCTTGCAGTGGCGCCGCGCGGTGCTCGATCGCGCGGTCGCGTTCTTCACGGCGCCGAGGGTCGACTGACGTGCCGCTGCTCGAGCGCTGCCGCCACGCGCTCGTCCGCCGCTTCGACGTCGTGCTCGTGCTCGTGCTCGCGACCTGGCTCGTGTGGCCGGTGCCGCTGTCGATGCCGCTCTCGCAGGACCATCCGCTGCACCTCGCGCGCGCGTACCTGCTCGGGCAGTCGCTCGCCGATGGTCACCTCTCCGGGTGGTCGTCCGCGTGGTACTTCGGCTTCCCGGTCGGCGAGCTCTACCCCGCGCTCGCCGATCTCGTCGTCGTGCTCCTGCGCGCGTGCTCGCTGACACTCCTGCCGTGGAGCACCTGCTACGCGCTGGCGTTCCTCGCCGGCTACGCGACGATCGGGCTCGCGCTCTGTGGCTTCGCGCGGGCGGCGGGCCTGTCGCCCTGGGTCGGGGTCGTCGCGGCCGCGCTGTGCCTGCTCGATCCCGGCACCGGGCGCGAGGGCGGGTGGCGCTTCACGGTGTTCTTCGGGGTGTGGATGCACCCGCTCGCGGTGGCGCTGGCCTGGTGGGCGCTGGGCGAGCTCTACGCGTGCGTGCGCGCGGCCGAGCTGCATGCGCGCGCGCTCGTGCGGCCGATCGTGCTCGCGGGCCTGGCCTTGCTCGCGCACCCGGGCGCGCTGCCGATGATCGCGATGACGCTGCCGCTCGCCGCGATCGCATTCGGGCAGCGCGGACGCCTGGCGCGGGCGAGTGTGCTCGCCGCGATCGTGGGAGTGGGCGGCGCGATGCTGGCGGCGTGGTGGTACGCGCCGATGCTCGCGCACAAGGCCTGGATGGCGCACTTCGGCACGCTGTGGCTCGAGCTGCCCGAGCTCGCCGGCTGGGTCGCGGGCGGGCAATGGGCGAAGGAGATGCCGATCGCGGTGGGCTGGACGATCTCGGCCGGGCTCGTGCTCGCGCTCGTGCGGGGGCCCGCACCGATCCGCTTCGTCGCGATCGCCTCGCTCTGCCTGTGGTTCTTCGCCTCGGTCGAGGCCTTCACGTGGCTTCGCCTCGATCTGCTCTCCGACGGCTTCCGCTACCTGCAGTACCAGCGCTTCGTCATCTGCGCGAAGCCGGGGCTCTACCTGTGTGCGGCGTGGATCGTGGTGTCGGCGGCGATGCTCGTGCGCACGCGCTTGCCCACGCACCGACTCGGCTACGGAGCGCTCGGCGTGCTCGTGGTCGCATGGTCCGCATGGCTCGTGCACGGCACGGCCGGGGGCATGCGCGCGGGCAGGGTGGGGGAGATGCAGGAGAGCCGCGCCGGCATGGAGGACGACGGCTTCGAGGCCGAGTGGAGCGATGCGCTCGCGTGGGCGGCCGCGCGCTGGGCGGAGCACGACGGCTTCTGGCGCTTCGCGTATGCGACGAAGTCCCGCCACGGCCACGGGGTCGCGGACGCCCCGGTCGGCACGCACGCGCCCGCGTACAAGATCGGCTTCACGCCGGGCGACAACTTCATCCACCGCATCGAGGCCGACGAGCCCGAGGTGCTCGACCGTGCCCGCGTGCGCTACGTCGTCGCGCTCGACGGACGTCGGGGCCACGAGGTCGCGCGCTTCGGTCGCATCCGCGTGCTCGAGCGGCCGGTCGTCGAAGAGGTCGCGCGGCTCGTCGGTTCTGGCGAGCTCGAGGTGGTGCTGGACGATCCCGACGGCGAGGGCGTCGTCGTCGACGTGCGCGGCACGAACGGCGGGCGCATCGAGTGGAACATCGCCGGCCACCCGCGCTGGGAGCTGCGCAGAGACGGCGAGCTCGTGCCCTGGTACGAGGTGCCGATCATCGGCGACGCCGCAGCGGTGACGCCCGACGAGCGCCGCGCGAAGGCAGTGCGCGCCCGGCAGGGCGACGAGGCCTCGCCGCGCGATCCGGTGCTGCTGGCCGCCGATGCGGCCGACGGACGCTGGGAGCTGCGCTACCGCCACGTCGTGACGGCCGACGTCGTCGGCTTCGCGCTGACGATCGGCGTGCTCGTGCTGTTCGCGATCGCGTGGCGTCGTCCCGCGCTGCTCGATCGACTGCTCGTGCGCGCCACGAGCTTCCGCGATGCGTGGCTCGTGCTCGCCGCAATCGCGATTCTCGGTGCGCTCGCGCTGCGGTGGCAGCGTGGGCACCGCCGCGAGGCGACGCTCGCGAGCGCCTGGCTGCGCGGCGGCGCGGCCCGCGAGCAGGTCGGCGTGCGGCCCGGACCCTTGATGGTGGAGCACGAGATCGGGCCCGCGATCCGCGTCGAGGTCGGGCCCCACGCCCCCGCGTCCGTGGTGCTCGCCGACGTGCCGGGGCGCCGCGTGCTCGACGGCTGGATCGCAGTCGACGATCCGGAGGTCCGGTTGTTGCGCGGCGAGGTGCGCGTGGTGGTGTCGTCGTCCGCGGCGGGCGATGCGTGGACGAAGCTCGGGGTCACGCGAGTGCACAAGAGAGCGGGCCGACAGCCGTTCACCGTCGATCTGTCGCAGCACGACGCCGTCGATCTACGCATCGAGATCGTCGCGGACGCCGAGCTCCCGCGCACCGGCTTCGATGTCGATCTGGGGGTTGCACCACCGCGATGAGCTGTCACCGCGGTCGCTGGCAGTTGGTGCAACGCGCGGCCGGAATGCAGCGGCCGATACCGACAGTGCTCGGTGTGCTCGCTCACATGTAGGCGCCGCCCGCACCCACCTGGAACGCGGTATAGGCACGCCTCTGCTTGATTTTTCGGGTGACGCGTCGCTCGCGGGGTGCGAGCGCGACAGGGGCCCGAAGCTACCCATCGAAACGCGGTCCTTCACCATGAACAAGTCCAAGTTGCTGTCCATCGTTCCCTTCCTGTGTGCGAGCTTCCTCGTCGCCGGCTGTCCCGACGACAGCACGGAGCCGAGCAGCGAGACGAACAACAACGACTCGTCCACGAGCGACTCCGACTCGTCGGATCCGACGACGAACTCGTCGGTGACGCTCACGACCTCGACGTCGGCCGACACCACCGACTCCGACCCGACGACGACGACGACGATGACGACGACGATGACGACGGACGACACGTCGTCCTCGACGGATCCCACGAACGCGACCGAGTCCAGCTCGTCGACGGATCCCACGAACGCGACCGAGTCGAGCTCGTCGAGCGCCGCGACCGAGTCCAGCTCGAGCACGGATCCGTCGGCGACCGGTACCGACACCGGCATGATGGGCGTGTGGAACTGCGACGACAGCTACTACGGCACCGACGACGGCTGCGACTGCGGCTGCGGCATCCCCGACCCCGACTGTGCCGACGGCGACATCGCGACCTGCGAGTTCTGCAGCGACGAGGGCTCGTGCAACCCGTGGGGCTGCCCGGGCATCATCGATCCGGACGACACCGCGCTGTGCGCTCCGGTCGAGGGCGTGCCGGACGAGTGGACCTGCAACCCGACGTTCTACGGCGACGGTGACTGCAACTGCGGCTGCGGAGCGGTGGACTCCGACTGCGCCGACGCGACGGTCGACTCGTGCGACTTCTGCAACGACCAGGGCTCGTGCAACGCGGGCGACTGCCCCGGCAACATCGACGCGGTGGACAACTCGGCGTGCGTCCCGAACATGGGCGTGCCGTACGGCAACTGCTTCGCGGACGACGTCGCGATCGCGTGCTCGGCCAGCGAGATGTTCTGCCTGGTCGACAACAACATGGCCCCGACCGCGGGTGCCTGCACGCAGTCGCCGTGCGACACCGAGGCGGACTGCCCGGCGGCGCCGGACACCGGTGACGCGCCGGTCGCCTGCATCGGCCTCGGCATGGGCGGCGGCGAGCCGAACGCGTGCCTGCTCGACTGCTCGGCCGGCCAGACCTGCCCCGACGGCATGGAGTGCATCGGCGACTTCTTCTGCGGCTGGACCAGCTGATCCGCCACGCCTCTCGGCGTCGAAGGCCGCGCTCCGATCGCGAGATCGGACGCGGCCTTCGCGTTTGGTTCGGGGCGACGCCGGGCGTCCCCCTTGTCCGTGGCATGATCGCGGGCCCATGGACGGGATCATGCGGCTCTGCTTCGCCGTGGTGCTTGCCCTCACCGTCGCCTGCCGTTGCGAGCAGCCGCCGTCCGAGGTCGCGATCCCCGTCGGCGTCTCGCTCTTCGATCCCGCGTTCACGTGGACCTGCAGCCCCGATCCCGACGTCGGCTGCGCCGGGGCCTTCGACGTGCGCACCGATGCCGAAGGCCTGCCGCCCGGTGAGGTCACGCCGATCACCGGGCCCGTCGCGCTCGGTGTGCGGCTCGCTTCGCTCCGCGCGGCGCGGCAGTCCATCCGCATCCAGGCGCTCATCTTCCGCGCCGACGAGACCGGGCTCGCGATCGCCTCGTTGCTGAAGCAGCGTCGCGCCGACGGGCTCGACGTGCGCGTCATCGTCGACGCCGCGTCGAACCTCGACTGGCAGACGCAGTGGATGTACTTCGACCTCAAGCGCAGCGGCATCGAGGTCGAGGGCTACGAGGCGCTCTACCTCGAGTGGCTCACCGCCGAGAAGCTGCACGACCCGCTGCACGCGAACAAGCGCTTCCACGACAAGCTCTGGATCGTCGACGGCGAGGATCGCCAGGCCGCGATCGCGATCGTCGGCGGGCTCAACCTCGCCAACGAGTACTTCCGCGTCGACGACGAGCCGCTCCAGCGCTGGCGCGATCAGGACGTGCTCCTGCGCGGCGCGATCGTGCAGGACGCGATGGTCGCGTTCGATCGCAACTACGGCTTCTTCAAGGGCATCAAGGGCAAGCTGCCGCGCGTGCTCGACCCCGACAACACCTGGAAGCTGACCGCCGCGCTGCAGCAGAAGATCGCCGCCGTCGAGATCCCCACGTGGACGAACGCGAAGCTGCGTGACGCCGTGGAGGCCACGCTGCAGCTCGACCCGGGTCCGAGCTACACCCCGGCCGCGCTGCGCTTCCTGCAGAGCCGCCCACGCGCGCACGAGAGCTACATCCTGCAGGCCTACCTCGCGGAGATCGAGAACGCCGAGCGCAGCATCCTCGTCGCCAACGCGTACTTCATCCCGTCGCGCCAGGTCGCCGACGCGCTCCTGCGTGCGACCGAGCGTGGCGTCGAGGTCGTCGTCATCACCAACAGCGCGGCCTCCAACGACATCGCGCAGGTGGCCACGATGTCGCGGCACGGCTACCGCAGGCTCATGCGACCGGACGGCGGGGGCGTGCGGATCCACGAGTGGATCGGACCCGCGGCGGGCGAGGGCACCCTGCACGCGAAGTTCGCCGTCTTCGACGAGCGGGAGGCGATCGTCGGCTCGTACAACCTCGACCCGCGCAGCGAGCGGCTCAACAGCGAGACCGCGATCGCGATCCGCGACGAGCGGATGGTGGCCGCGCTCGCGCGGAGCTTCCGCGAGGAGATGCTGCCGCTCGCCGAGCCCGTGACCTGGGCGCAGGCCGGCAGCTACGAGCACCCGTCCGAGCTCTCCGAGAAGTTCGAGCTGTTCTACTCGATGCCGCTCGCGTCGTGGCTGTGAGGCGAGCGCGATGATCGTCGCCGTCGACGTCGACTACCGCGCGCACGAGACCGTCGCGGCCGCGGTCGCGTTCGAGGCGTGGCCCGCGGCCACCGCGACGCACGAGCTCGTCGAGCGGTTGCCCCCCGCGGCGCCGTACGTCTCGGGCGAGCTGTGGCGGCGCGAGCTGCCCGCGCTCCTCGCCGTGCTCGCGGCCGTGGACGCCGCGATCGCACCACGCACGGTCGGCACGATCGTCGTCGACGCCTACGTGTGGCTGCCCGACGGTACGCCCGGCCTCGGGGCCCGGCTGCACGCGGCCCGCGGTGCGTGCCCGGTCGTCGGCGTCGCGAAGACCGCGTTGCACGGCGACGCGCTGTCGATCCCGGTGCTGCGGGGCACGAGCGCGCGGCCGCTCTTCGTCACCGCGGTCGGCATCGACGCGCGGCTGGCCGCGGCCGCGATCGCGGCGATGCACGGCCCCGACCGCACGCCGACCTTGTTGCGCCGCGTCGACCGGTGCTGCCGCGACGCCTGAGCGCCGCTACTCGCAGCCGTCCGTGGGCGCGACGCCGAGGTGGCTCTGCGTGTTGCCCGAGTGCTGCGTGTAGCGCCCCTCGGTCGTGAAGAAGCCGGTGCCGAGGTAGGGCTCGAGGTCGCAGCGCCGCAGCACCATGTTCGCCCAGATCTCCGTGGACGGCCGCCACGTGAGCCGCCCGAACGCATCGAGCACGCTGCCGTCCTGGTCGAGCACCGCGAAGCGATCGTCGCCGCTCATCAGCACCACGC
This sequence comes from uncultured Nannocystaceae bacterium, assembly GCA_964519175.1. Taxonomy (GTDB): domain Bacteria; phylum Myxococcota_A; class Polyangia; order Nannocystales; family Nannocystaceae; genus Xiheibacterium. The sequence goes on along the minus strand of CAZFKC010000075.1, from coordinate 5,540 downwards.
CGGGCATCTCCTGATCGCAGCGATCGCGCAGGCTCTGCAGCGGATCGTTCCACGTCCCGCCCGCGTTGCGGCACACCACCCAGGTGTCGCCCGCGGCGAGCTGCACGTCGTCGAACGCGTCGGTGACCGTGCAGCTCTGGTCGCCGTTGCGCACGAGGCACAGCGAGCGGCGCCCGAGCGCGATCGTCTCGTCGCCGCAGTTCCACACCTCGACGGCCTTGTTGTTGTTGCCGGTGCCCTCGGCGTACTCGCTGATGAGCAGGCAGGCCTCGCCCTCGGACGCGCCCTCGACGTAGCCGTTGGCGATCGCGTACTCGACCAGCTTCGCGAGCGCGTTCGCCCCGACCCACGCGACCGCGTCGAGCTCGTCGAGCGCCTCGAACTCGCCATCCGTGTCGCGCCGCGCGACGATGCCGTTGGCCGCGCGATGATCGAGCCCGACGTCGTCGTCGAGCTCGGTGACCGACAGCTCGTTCACGACCTCCAGCACGCCGGCGATCTCCGCGGCCGACAGATCGCCGCTGCCGTCGCCCTTGCCGACGGCGCCGAAGTCGTCGTCCCGGCCGTCGGCCGAGCCGCCCTCCGGAGCGTTGCCGGGACCCGAGGTGCACGCGAGCGTGGCCACGAGCAGCGAGGCGGTGAGGGGGGCGAAGGGGAGCTTGGCGATCCTGCCGCGGGACATTCGCGCGCGGCTCAGCGAATCGCGTGCCACGTGCCCCAACGCACGGATCCAAGCGGTTGCGCCCGGCGCCGGCCGCGACTGGCGACCACTGTCGCCACTCTCCGTTGCGGGCCGCGGGCCGGCCAGCCATGCTCGCGCGATGCGAAGCCTTCGTGCTCGGATCGCGTGGCTCGTTCTCGCCGGGCTCGCGCTCGGGTGCGAGCGGGGTCGCGCGATCGGACAGCCCTGCGACAGCGCCGATCGCTGCGAGAGCGGCGTGTGCACCCTCGGGCTCGGCTACTCGGACGCAATCTGCACGCAGCGCTGCCGCGGCGAGGGTCGGGGCACGTGTCCGCAGGGCTGGTCCTGCTCCGGGCACGCGCGGAAGCTGGCGTCGCCGAACAAGGCCGAGGTGCCGAGCATCTGCGTGCCGGAGACCGCGGCCGCGCCGGTCGCCGATGCCCCCGAGCAGTCGGCGACGCGTCGCTTCGACAACCAGCCCTGAAGCGGTCCAGCCGGGATCTCCAGGCGGGCGCGTTTCGGGCGGGAGCGCAACGGTGCGGCTCCGCGCGCGTCCCCACGGGCGTGTGCAGGGAGAATCCGATGGGCTACCGTCCGCGCATGGGTCTACGTGCTGGGTCTTCGTGGGGGTCGCTCTGCTTCGCTTCGCTGGTCGCGTGCGGCGGGGGTGATCCCGTGGAGGCGGGCTCGACCAGCAGCGAGTCGGGCTCGGAGAGCGGCGGAGCGACGGCCGCGACGACGCAGCCGAGCACGTCCGCACCGACGTCGACGAGCGCGTCGTCCACCGACGCGACCACGACCTCCGCAGACGAGACCAGCAGCAGCACGAGCGAGACCGGCGACGAGACCGGCGTCGTGGTGGACTGCAACGACCTCGAGGGCGCGATCACGTCGCAGGGCTTGCACGCGCACCTCGAGGCCTTCGCCCAGATCGCGACGGACAACGGCGGCAATCGTGCGGTCGGCAGCCCCGGCTATGCGGCCTCGATCGACTACGTGCGCGCGCAGCTCGAGGAGGTCGGCTACACGGTCCTCGCCCAGGACTTCTCGGTCAACGTGTTCACCGTGCTCGGGCCCTCGAACCTCGCGTGGGCCGGCGTCGAGAACTACGACGAGTTCAGCGACTACCAGGTCGCGGTCTACTCGGCGCCCGGCAACGAGAGCGCGACCGCGCGCGCCGTCGACGTGCAGCTCGGGGCCGGCAACAACTCCACCTCGGGCTGCGAGGCCGGCGACTTCGCGGGCTTCCCGGCCGGCAACATCGCGGTCATCCAGCGCGGCACGTGCTTCACGTACCAGAAGGTGCTGAACGCCCAGGCCGCGGGCGCAGTGGGTGCGGTGATCTTCAACCAGGGCAACGACGACAGCCGCATGGGCGTGTGGCTGTCGGGGCTCGGCGCGCAGACGCCGATCACGATCCCGGTGCTGCTCACCACCTACGCGATCGGGCGCGACATCGCCAACGCGGCGCCCGGCAGCGTCTCGCTCGCGATGTCGGTCGATGTCTCGATCGACTCCGCGCCGACGACGAGCCTGGTGGTCGAGACCGGCACCGGCGACGAAGAGGACGTGCTGATGTTCGGCGCGCACCTCGACTCGGTGCCGGCCGGGCCCGGCATCAACGACAACGGGAGCGGCAGCGCGTCGCTGCTCGAGCTCGCGCGCGCGGTCTCCGGCTGCGCGACCTCGCGGCGCGTGCGGTTCGGCTGGTGGGCGGCCGAGGAGGTCGGGCTGGTCGGCTCGCAGCACTACGTCGACTCGCTCGACCAGGCCCAGCGCAACGCGATCTCGCTCTACGTCAACTTCGACATGCTCGCGTCGCCGAACTACGTGCCGTTCATCTACGACGGCGACGGCTCCGCGTACGGCACGTCGGGGCCCACGGGCTCGGCGGAGCTCGAGCAGCTCTTCACCGACTGGTTCGACGCGCAGGGCATCGCGACCGAGGAGGCGCCGTTCGACGGCCGCTCCGACTACGGTCCGTTCATCGGCGTGGGCGTCGGCGCGGGCGGGCTCGCGACCGGTGCGGAGGGCATCAAGTCGCAGGAGCAGGCCGACATGCACGGCGGCCAGGCGGGCCAGCCCTACGACGCCTGCTATCACGGCGAGTGCGACGATCTCGACAACGTCGACATGGACATCCTCACCACGATGTCGCGGGCCGGCGCCCACGTGATCCAGCAGTACGCGATCGAGTGAGGCGCGGCCCTTCGCTCAGCGCTCGCTCTCGAGCGTCTCGACGCGTCGGGCGAGGTCGTCGACGCGCGCCTCGAGCCGCGTGCGCGCCGAGGCCGACACGGTGGCTGCACGCTCGATGAACAGCAGGCGGTGGCTCATCACCCCGAGGGTCTCGTTGGTCAGCGCGACGTCGACATGCAAGCGTTCCAGCGCCTGCGTCGTCGCGACCGCGTGCGTCTCGAGGGAATCGAGCCGCACGCCGTGGTGCTCGAGCAACTGACCGTGGTGCTCGAGCAGCTGACCATGGTGCTCGAGCAGTCGGCTGTGCTCCTCGAGTCGGCCGTCGATGCCTTCGAGTCGGCCGTCGATGCGGGCCAGCTGTTGGCTGTGCTCGGCCAACATGTGCCCGTTGTCGACGAGGTGACCGCTGATGTCGACCAGCGTGCCCTGGATTTTCTCGAGGATGCGCAGCGTGGCGTCGGTGCTGTCCATGGCGCTACCCAACAGCATGACACGGGCCACTCGCCGCGGCACGCGACAATGCCAGCGAGATCGAGCGCGTGGCGGTGCAGGGCACCGGAGCCGCGATGGCGTGGCCCGGCCGGTGGCCCGAATTCGGGCCGGGCGGCCCGGCCGGCCCGGCCACCCGTCACGGCGTCCGCAGCGGAGCGAGCACGCGCAACAGCTCGCGCACGAAGTGCTCGGGGTGCTCGCGGTGCATGAAGTGCCCGCCCGGCATCGCGACGACCTCGTAGCCGTTGCGATAGCGCCGGCGCGCGCGCTCGTACGCGGCGACCGGCACCATGTCGTCGGTGCCGGCGAACGCCGCCGCCGGCATCGTCACCGGCACGCGATGTGCCCGCGGGATCCACGGCCGCAGCGCCCGGTAGTAGCCGAGCGCGGCCTCGAGCGAGCCGGGCTGCGCGAGGCAGCGCTTGGCCGCGTCGGTCTCGCCCGCGGGCACCTTCCACGTCGGCGACCAGCGCTGCACGAGCTCGTCGATGTGCGCGAGCCCGCCCTCGCGGATCCACTTCGCCGCGCCGGGCCGACGCAGCGAGAAGAAGTGGCGCACGGCCCACAGCAGCTTCGGCGTCGGCAGCACCGCGGCGGGGTGCGGGATCGCGACCGTGACCAGCATGCGCACGCGCTCGGGCGCGAGCCCGGCGACGGCGTAGGCCGCCGACGCCCCCCAGTCGTGTCCGACGACGATCGCCTGCTGCTCGCCGAGCGCGTCGATCCAGCCGAGCACGTCGCGGCCGAGCGTCTCGGAGTCGTAGTCCTCGCCCGCGGGCGCCTCGCTCGGGTGGTAGCCGCGCTGGAACGGCGCGACGGCACGGAAGCCCGCGTCGGCCACCGCGTCGATCGTGCGATCCCACGTGTACGGCGTGTCCGGGAAGCCGTGCACGAGCAGCACGAGCGGGCCGGTGCCGCGCTCGAGGTATGCGAAGCGCAGGCCGTTCGCCTGCATGTGTTGGAGCTCGCGCGCCATCAGCCGAGCACGGTGCAGTCTTCGACGTCGGTGTCGTGATCGGTCGCGACCGGGTGGGTCGTGCCGGCGTCGAAGATGCGACCGAACGAGTTGTCGCCCGCGCCGTACTCGATGAACGTGTAGTCGGCCCCGCTCACCGTGTCGTGCAGCTCGATGACGTTGATCTCGCCCTGGTCGGCGGCCTCGAACGCCTCGGCGGCGGTGGTGACGTCGTCGTGGATCGACTCGTGGATCGCGTCGACGATCTGCGCCGCCGTGATCGCGTCGAGGCCCTCGGCCGAGTGCAGCGTGGTGCGCGAGACGACGGTGAGCCGCGTCAGCCCATCGAAGATCTCGCCCGTGAACGCGCCGAAGATGCACGACGGCGGCGGCGCGCACTCGCCCTCGCTGCACGTGGCGCGCAGGCGGTAGTGGCCGCGGCCGCGCGCGTCGTGGGTGCCGATCACCACGAGGTACTGTCCGGCCTCGTCGAGCTGGAGATCGCGCAGCCGCGGCAGTCGGCCCCAGCCCGAGTCGTCGTCGAACGCGACCGCCTCGGTGCCCCAGCCCTCTTCGTCGGTGTGCGGGCCGTAGACGAACATGGTGGCGTCGAGCTTGCTCGACGAGCCCGCGTGGGTGAGCTCGAGCGTCAGCGTCGCGCCGGCGCGCACCGTGAGCGGGAAGCCCTGGAACTCGAGGTCCTCGACGAACGCGTCGTCGCGCGGGGTCTCGAACGCGAGCGGAGCGCGCAGCTCCACGTGGTCGGCCGCGTCGGCCTTGCCCGAGCTGCCGAGCTCGGGCGCGACCGCGCCATCGGTGTCGGAGGCGCAGGAGATCGCGAACAGAGCGGCGGAGGCGAGCAGGAGGTGGCGCATGCTGGGCCGCGCGCGGAGCAATCGACGTGCCACGGGCGAGGGCGGCGGCGGCCTGCAGTGACACGGGCTTGCCGCGGCCCGGAACCAGGGCCGTGGGTCGTCTCGACGCGCGTGGCCGCCACTGTCGCCACCTTCGGCCGGGCCCACGACTTCGAGCGCGGCGAAGACCGTGCTACCTCGGGGCCCGCATGCGTCGTCCCGTGCTGCTGGCCGCGATCGCGGCCGCCTGTGCCGCGAGCCCGGCCCCCGGGCCCGCACCGGTGTCCGCGGGCGCAGCCGTGCGCGCGGCAGCGCCCGCGGCCGCGCCGGCCGTCGCCCCGGCGCCCGTCGCTTCTGC
>CAZFKC010000074.1:0-48794 GCA_964519175.1 uncultured Nannocystaceae bacterium | reverse complement strand
GCAAGCTCGGCGGACAGGCGATCGTGCCCGGCGTCGCCGGCACGTGGAAGGACCTCACCGACTCCGTCAACGCGATGTGCGGCAACCTCACCGCGCAGGTCCGCAACATCGCGCAGGTGACCACCGCGGTCGCGCGCGGCGACCTCTCGCGCAAGATCACGGTCGACGTCCGCGGCGAGATCCTCGAGCTCAAGGACACCATCAACACGATGGTGGATCAGCTGAACGCGTTCGCGTCCGAGGTGACCCGCGTCGCGCGCGAGGTCGGCACCGACGGCAAGCTCGGCGGTCAGGCGCAGGTGCCCGGCGTCGCCGGCACGTGGGCCGACCTCACCGACAACGTGAACTTCATGGCGTCGAACCTGACGGCGCAGGTGCGCAACATCGCCGAGGTCGCCACCGCGATCGCGCGCGGCGACCTGTCGCGCAAGATCACCGTGAACGTCTCCGGCGAGATCCTCGAGCTGAAGGAGACCGTCAACACGATGGTCGATCAGCTGAACGCGTTCGCCGGCGAGGTGACCCGCGTCGCCCGCGAGGTCGGCACCGAGGGCCGCCTCGGCGGCCAGGCCAACGTGCTCGGCGTCGCGGGCACGTGGAAGGACCTCACCGACTCGGTGAACTCCATGGCCAACAACCTCACCACGCAGGTGCGCAACATCGCCGACGTGGCCACGGCGATCGCCAACGGCGACTTGAGCAAGAAGATCACCGTCGACGTCTCCGGCGAGATCCTCCAGCTCAAGCAGACCATCAACACGATGGTCGATCAGCTGAACGCGTTCGCGTCCGAGGTGACCCGCGTCGCCCGCGAGGTCGGTACCGACGGCAAGCTCGGCGGCCAGGCCATGGTGCGCGGCGTCGCCGGCACGTGGAAGGACCTCACCGAGTCGGTGAACTCGATGGCCACCAACCTCACCGCGCAGGTGCGCAACATCGCCGAGGTGGCCACCGCCGTCGCGCAGGGCGATCTCTCGCGCAAGATCACGGTGGACGTCCGCGGCGAGGTCGCGCAGCTCAAAGAGACCCTCAACACGATGGTCGATCAGCTGAACGCGTTCGCGGCCGAGGTGACCCGCGTCGCACGCGAGGTCGGTACCGACGGCAAGCTCGGTGGCCAGGCCGCCGTGCCGGGCGTCGCCGGCACGTGGAAGGACCTCACCGACTCGGTCAACTCGATGGCCGGCAACCTCACCGCGCAGGTGCGCAACATCGCCGAGGTCGCGACCGCGATCGCCAACGGCGATCTGGGCAAGAAGATCACCGTCGACGTGCGCGGCGAGATCCTCCAGCTGAAGGAGACCATGAACACCATGGTCGACCAGCTGAACGCATTCGCCGGCGAGGTGACCCGCGTCGCGCGCGAGGTCGGCACCGAGGGCCGCCTCGGCGGTCAGGCGCAGGTGCCCGGCGTCGCGGGTACGTGGAAGGGCCTCACCGACAACGTGAACTTCATGGCCGGCAACCTGACCGACCAGGTGCGCAACATCGCCGAGGTGACCACCGCGGTCGCGCGCGGTGACCTCTCGCGCAAGATCACCGTCGACGTGAAGGGCGAGATCCTCGAGCTGAAGAACACCATCAACACGATGGTCGATCAGCTGAACGCGTTCGCGAGCGAGGTGACCCGCGTCGCGCGCGAGGTCGGCACCGAGGGCAAGCTCGGCGGTCAGGCCGAGGTGTCCGGCGTGGCCGGCACGTGGAAGGACCTCACCGACAACGTGAACTTCATGGCGGGCAACCTCACCGCCCAGGTGCGCAACATCGCCGAGGTCGCGACCGCGATCGCGAGCGGCGACTTGAGCAAGAAGATCACCGTCGACGTCCGCGGCGAGATCCTCCAGCTCAAGGAGACGCTCAACACGATGGTCGAGCAGCTGCGCTCGTTCGCGGCCGAGGTGACTCGCCTCGTGCGCGAGGTGGGTACCGACGGGCGCCTCGGCGGTCAGGCCGTCGTGCCCGGCGTCGCGGGTACGTGGAAGGACCTCACCGACAACGTGAACCTGCTGTCGGGCAACCTGACCACGCAGGTGCGCAACATCGCCGAGGTGACCACGGCGGTCGCGCGCGGCGACCTCTCGCGCAAGATCACCGTCGACGTGAAGGGCGAGATCCTCGAGCTGAAGATCACCATGAACACCATGGTCGATCAGCTCAACGCGTTCGCGGCCGAGGTGACCCGCGTCGCGCGCGAGGTCGGCACCGAAGGCAAGCTCGGCGGCCAGGCCCAGGTGACCGGCGTCGCGGGGACGTGGAAGGACCTCACCGACACGGTGAACGTCATGGCTGCGAACCTCACGGAGCAGGTGCGCGGCATCGCGAAGGTCGTGACCGCGGTGGCCGACGGCAACCTCGATCAGAACCTCACGGTGAAATCGAAGGGCGAGGTCGCGGCGCTGGCCGACACCATCAACAACATGACGAGCACGCTCGCGATCTTCGCCGATCAGGTGACCTCGGTCGCACGCGAGGTCGGCGTCGAAGGCCGGCTCGGTGGCCAGGCCAACGTGCCCGGCGCGGCGGGTACGTGGAAGGACCTCACCGGCAACGTGAACCTGCTGGCCGCGAACCTGACCACGCAGGTCCGCGCCATCGCCGAGGTGGCCACGGCGGTGACGAAGGGCGACCTCACCCGCTCGATCCAGGTCGAAGCGCGCGGCGAGGTGGCCGAGCTCAAGGACAACATCAACACGATGATCGACAACCTGCGGCTCACCACCGACCGCAACACCGAGCAGGACTGGCTGAAGACCAACCTCGCGCGGTTCATGAACATGCTGCAGGGGCAGCGCGATCTGGTCACGGTGGGCCGCATGCTGCTGTCCGAGCTCACGCCGCTCGTCGAGGCCCAGCAGGGCGTCATCTACCAGTACGTCGCGGACGAGCACCCGCGGCTGCAGCTCATGGCCGCCTACGCGGATGCGCCGGAGCACGGCCACCCGAAGGTGCTCGAGCTCGGCGCCGGCGTGGTGGGCCAGTGCGCGGCGGAGAAGCGCCGCGTGCTCATCGCGGACGTGCCCGACGACGCGGTGCGCATCGGCTCGGTGCTGCTCGAGGCGAAGCCCCGCAACGTCGTGGTGCTGCCGGTGCTGTTCGAGGCCGAGGTGAAGGCGGTGATCGAGCTCGCCACCATGGGCTCGTTCACCGACTCGCACCTGGTCTTCCTCGACCAGCTCACGAGCGGCATCGGCATCGTGCTCAACTCGGTCGAGGCCTCGATGCAGACCGAGGGCCTGCTGCAGCAGAGCCAGCAGCTCGCGACCGAGCTGCAGACGCAGCAGCGCGAGCTGCAGCAGACCAACGAGCAGCTCGCGCAGAAGGCCCAGCAGCTCGCCGAGCAGAACGCTGAGGTCGAGCGCAAGAACCAGGAGATCGAGCAGGCCCGCCGCGCGCTCGAGGACAAGGCCGAGGAGCTCGCGCTCACCTCCAAGTACAAGTCCGAGTTCCTCGCGAACATGAGCCACGAGCTGCGCACGCCGCTCAACTCGATCCTCATCCTCGGTCAGCAGCTCGGCGAGAACCCCGAGGGCAACCTCAGCGCCCGGCAGGTGGAGTTCGCGCGCACGATCCACAGCGCCGGATCCGACTTGCTGAACCTCATCAGCGACATCCTCGATCTGTCGAAGATCGAGTCGGGCACGGTGTCGGTCGAGGCCGAGGAGGTGTTCTTCTCCAGCCTCTCCGACACGCTGGCGCGCATGTTCCGGCACGAAGCCGAGAACCGCGGGCTGTCGTACGACGTGCGCGTCGATCCGCAGCTCGGCCGCAGCCTGTCCACCGACGCGAAGCGGCTGCAGCAGATTCTCAAGAACCTGCTGTCCAACGCGTTCAAGTTCACCGAGCGCGGTGGCGTACGCCTGCACGTCTCGGCGGTCGCGGCCGGCTTCAGCCCCGACCACCCGGTGCTCGCATCGGCGCCCACGGTGGTCGCGTTCGAGGTGTCCGATACCGGCATCGGCATCCCGCTCGACAAGCAGCGCATCGTGTTCGAGGCGTTCCAGCAGGCCGACGCCGGCACCAGCCGCAAGTACGGCGGCACCGGCCTCGGGCTCGCGATCAGTCGCGAGCTCGCGAGCCTGCTCGGCGGCGAGATCCACCTGCGCAGCACGCCGGGCATGGGCAGCGCGTTCACGCTGTACCTGCCGCTCAAGTACGTGGGCCCGACGATGGGGGCGCGGGCGATCGAGCCGGCGCGGCAAGGCGGTGCGCCGCTCGAGCAGTCCAACATCGCGGCGCGCGCGGCGATCGACCGCGGTGGCCTCGAACGCACCGGGCTCGATCGCGTGCCCGACGATCGCGAGCTGCTCGCGCCCGGCGATCAGGTGCTGCTGATCGTCGAGGACGATCCCCACTATGCGCGCGTGCTCGTCGACCTCGCGCACGACGCGGGGTTCAAGGTGCTGGTGGGCATGCGCGGCGCCGAGGCGCTCGCGCTGGCCCGCGAGTACCATCCCACCGCGGTCTCGCTCGACGTGTTCCTGCCCGACATGCTGGGCTGGACGGTGCTGAGCCACCTGAAGCAGGACCCCTCGACGCGGCACATCCCGGTGCAGATGGTCACGCTCGACGAGGATCGCCAGCACGGGCTCTCGCGCGGCGCATTCTCGTTCGTCATCAAGCCGACCACGCGCGAGGGGCTGGCCGAGGCGATCGAGCGCATCAAGACCTACGCGGCCCCGCGTCGCAAGCGGCTGCTCGTGGTCGAGGACAACGAGGGCGAGCGGCTCGGCATCACCGAGCTGCTCGGGCACGACGACGTCGACATCGAGACGGCGGTGAACGGCCACGACGCGCTCGAGTGCCTGCGCGAGCAGCCCTATGATTGCGCCGTGCTCGATCTCCGGCTGCCGGACATGTCCGGCTTCGAGGTGCTCGAGCGGATCCGCGACGACGCGCACATCGCCGATCTCCCCGTGGTGGTCTTCACCGGCAAGGAGCTCTCGCCCGAGCAGGACGCCCAGCTGCACATGCTCGCCCGCAGCGTGGTGGTGAAGGGGGTGGAGTCGCCCGAGCGGCTGCTCGACGAGACCAGCCTCTTCCTGCACCGGGTGGTGTCCGAGCTGCCGCCGGCGAAGCAGAAGATGCTGGACCGGCTGCACCGTTCCGACGAGGATCTCGTCGGGCGCACCGTGCTCGTGGTCGACGACGACGTCCGCAACATCTTCGCGCTCTCGAGTGTGCTGGAGCGGCGCGGCATGAAGGTGCTCACCGCGAACACCGGGCGCGAGGCGATCGCGATGCTCGAGCAGCATCACGAGGTGGGGGTCGCGCTGATGGACATCATGATGCCGGAGATGGACGGGTACGAGACCATCCAGACCATCCGCAAGAACCCGGCGTTGCGGCGGCTGCCGATCGTGGCGCTGACCGCCAAGGCCATGAAGGGCGACCGCGAGAAGTGCCTCGAGGCCGGGGCCTCGGACTACCTCGCCAAGCCCGTCAACACCGACCAGCTGCTGGCCGCCCTGCGCTCGTGGCTGCATCGCTAGGATGGGCACCGCGGTGAACGAGGATCCCGTCAACATCCTGCTGGTCGACGACCAACCGGCGAAGCTGCTCGCCTACGAGGCGATCCTCGGCGATCTCGGCGAGAACCTGATCAAGGCCAACTCGGCCCGCGAGGCGCTCGAGTTCCTGCTGCGCAACGACGTGGCGGTGGTGCTCATCGACGTGCACATGCCGGAGCTCGACGGCTTCGAGCTCGCCGAGATGATCCGCGAGCACCCGCGCTACCAGCGGCTCGCGCTCGTGTTCGTGTCCGCGGTGCACATGACCGATCTCGATCGGCTCCGCGGCTACCGCAGCGGCGCGGTCGACTACGTCTCGGTCCCGATCGTCCCGGAGATCCTGCGTGCGAAGGTCGGGGTGTTCATCGACCTGCACCGCAAGACGCGGCAGCTCGAGACCCTGAACCGCGAGCTCGAGTCGCGCGTCGAGGCGCGTATGGCCGACCTGCGGGCCTCCGCCGAGGAGCTGCGGGTCAGCGAGCAGCGCCTCAACCTCGCGCTCGACTCCGCCGGCGCCGCGGCGTGGGACTGGGACGCGGTCGCCGACCGCCTCGACTGGATGCCGCGGTTCCGCGAGCTGCACGGCTTCGAGGCCGACGACCCACCGCGGCTACAGACGGTGCTCGATCGCTGCCACGACACCGATCGCGAGCGGCTCACCGCGCGCGTGAAGCGGATGCTCTCGACGCCCGGCGACGACGAGTGGAACGAGGAGTTCCGCATCGTGCACCCGACCCGCGGCGTGCGCGACATCAGCGGTCTCGGTCGCGCCAGCCGCGACGAGCTGGGCCAGGTCGTGCGCATGACCGGCATCGATCTCGACGTGACGGAGCGCGTCGAGGCCGAGCGGGCGCTCAAGGAGGCCGACCGGCGCAAGGACGAGTTCCTCGCGACCCTGTCGCACGAGCTGCGCAACCCGCTGGCGCCGATTCTCAACGCGGTGCAGCTGCTCGGCATCGGTGGCGTGACCGAAGAGGACCGCGGGCGCATGCACGCGATCATCCACCGTCAGGTGCTGCACATGGTGCGGCTCGTCGACGATCTGCTCGACGTGTCGCGCATCACGAGCGGCAAGATCGCGCTGCAGCGCGAGACCCTGGGCATCGAGACCGTGATCGCGAGGGCGCTCGAGACGTGCGCGCCGCTCATCGAGTCGCGCTCGCTCCGGGTGGTCGTGAACGCGGCGCCCGAGCGCCTCGAGGTCGACGGCGATGCCACGCGGCTCGTGCAGGTCGCCGCGAACCTGCTCAACAACGCGGCGAAGTTCTCGGAGCCCGGCGCTTCGATCGAGATCAACGCGCGGCGCGACGGCAGCGACGCGATCCTGTCGATCAAGGACAGCGGCATCGGCATCGACGAGGGGCTCTTGCCCCGGGTGTTCGAGCTGTTCACGCAGCTCCCGGTCAGCGGTCAACGCATCGGCGGCGGGCTCGGCATCGGGCTCGCGATCGTGCGCCAGCTCGTGCTCATGCACGGCGGCACCGTCACCGCGTACAGCAAGGGGCGCGGGCACGGCAGCGAGTTCATCGTGCGGCTGCCGCTCTCCGCGTCGGGGGCCGCCGCACACGCCGAGCCCGAGGCCCATCGCAAGGCCGATCCGGCGCCGCGGCGCATCGTGGTCGCGGACGACAACGAGGACGTGCTCGAGATGCTCTCGTGGGTGCTCTCGAACCAGGGCCACGAGGTCCGCGTCGCGCGGGACGGCCTCGAGGCGGTCGAGGTCGCCGAGGCGATGCGCCCGCACGTCATCATCCTCGACATCGGCATGCCGAACCTCGACGGCTACGGCGCGGCGAGGCGGATCCGCGAGCAACCCTGGGGCGCGGGCATCAAGCTCATCGCGCAGACGGGGTGGGGGCAGCCCGACGACAAGCGCAGGGCCAGCGAAGCCGGCTTCGATCTGCACCTCACCAAGCCGATCGACATGCAGCGGCTGGCCGAGGCCCTCGCAGACCTCGAGCCGTAGCGGCCGCTCGGGCCCCTACGGCGAAGTCGGATCCGGTGGAGGCAAGGGGGATCGAACCCCTGACCTTCGCGCTGCCAGCGCGACGCTCTCCCAGCTGAGCTATGCCCCCGGCGGGACGCTCGCTTACCCCGGTCGGAGGGACACGTCAAGCCCTGGCAGGCGCGTTGCCCAGCGCCGCACGACAAGCCATGATCCACGCGAGCATCTTCGTGCTCCCAGGGGCGCCGCAAGAGCCGCATGGACGTCAAGGAACTCTTCGAGCAGGGCGGCCCGCTGATGTGGGCGATCCTCGCCGCCTCGGTGGTGGGGGTGGCGGTGTTCTTCGAGCGGCTGTGGTCGCTGCAGCGCAGCAAGCTGTTGCCGCGCGCGTTCGTCGATCGCATCCGCGCGCTCGTGGTCAAGCGCAAGACCAGCGAGGCGCTGCTCTTGTGCGAGGAGAACCGCTCGTCGATCGCGCTCGCGATGGCGGCGGGTCTGCGCGCGCACGCCCAGGGCCGACGCCGCGAGGAGATCAAAGAGGCGGTCGAAGAGGTCGGCAACCGCGAGGTCCAGCGCATGGATCGCAACGTCGAGATCGTCGGCACGGTCGCGGCGGTCAGCCCGTTGCTCGGCCTGCTCGGCACCGTCGTCGGCATGATCCAGGTGTTCAAGAACTTCGTCGACGCGTACCAGGTCGGTCAGGTCGGACCCGACGCGTTCGCCGAGGGCATCTGGCAGGCGCTCATCACCACCGCCTACGGGCTGGTGGTCGCGATCCCGATGCTGGTGCTCTACAAGTTCCTGCAGGGCCGCAACGGTCGCATCGTGGTCGACATGGAGGAGGACGCGCTCGGGCTCGTCGACCTGCTCGGCGACGCGATGCGCGAGGTGGAGAAGGCGGAGAAGGCGGAGAAGGCGGAGAAGGCCGAGCGCAGCAGCAAGGTCGCGCCTGCCGAGGAGCCCGCGTGAGCTTCTCGGCCACGCGTGCGAAGCGGGCGAAGCGGGGCGAGATCCAGATCGACCTCACCCCGCTCATCGACGTCGTCTTCCAGCTGCTGATCTTCTTCGTGCTGACCTCGACCTTCCAGACCAACCCGGCGTTCAAGGTCAAGCTGCCGAAGGCGAAGAACCGCGACACCACGACCGAGCCCAAGGCGGTGGTGGTGACGATCGGCGCCACCGGCGAGGTCCAGGTCGACGGCAAGGTGGTGGACTCGCGCGAGCTCGAGCTGCGGCTGTGCGCCGCCGCCCAGAACGACGCCGCGACCGGGGTCAACATCAAGGCCGACGAGGCGACCCCGCACCAGCACGTGATCGGCGTGCTCGACGCGGCGCGGACGTGTGGGCTGGAGAAGCTGGGGATCTTGCATCGCTAGGCGCAAGCGCCGAAGGGCGCCATGCGCCTCCGTGCCCGTGCCCGTGCCCGTGCCCGTGCCCGGCCCACACGCCCATACGCCACGCCCCCGCCGCTTTCTTGCCGCCCTGGTGCCTGCATGCCTACTACGGCACGAGAAGCCCGATGCACTGGCTCAACCGCATCCTCCTCGCGGGCCTGGTCGCCGCGCTCGTGGCCTGGGGACCGAGGCAGCTCGAGCTCGCCGCGGGCAGCGACGAGCTCGCCCGCGTCGAAGACGAGCGCGACGAGCTCGACGCCGCCAACGCGGAGCTGCGCGCGGAGATCGGCGGCCTGCAGGCCGAGGTCCGCGCGCTGAAGACCGACCCCGCCGAGGTCGCCCGCATCGCGCGCGAGGATCTCAACCTCGTCGGCATCGGCGAGGTGGTGTTCGAGGTGCAGCGGGTGCAACGGCCCGCGCCGAAGCCATGACTGCCGTCGCGCGCAAGCTCTGGGTGGTGCGCCGGGCGCTCGCGAGCCACTGGCCGCTGGCGACCGCGATCGCCTGCTGGCCGCTGCTCCTGACCGGGCGGCTGTCGCCCGCTGCGCTCGTGCGCGCCGAGCTGCCGGCGCTGTCGCTCGTCACGCTGCTCGCGACCGCGCTCGGCTGGGCGACGGTACGCGAGGTGCTGCCGGTGCGCGTGCGCGTGCCGACGGCGATGGCCGAGCTCGAGCTCGGCGTGCCGCTCGCGACCGCGGTCTACGTGCTGGTCGCGATGACCGGCGGCGCGGGCTCGTTCCTGCACCCGCTGGTCTACGCGCTCGTCTCGTTCGTGCTCGTCGTCAACCGCACGAAGGCCGGTGCGATCGGCGTGCTCGCGACGGTCGCGACGCTCGAGCTCGTGCTCGCCGCCCGTGCCGGCGACCACGCGGCGTGGATGGCATGCGCGCGGCACCTCGTGTTCATCGGCTTCTTCGCGGTCGGACACCGGCTGGTGCTGGGCAGCCTGACCCGCCGCATGCGCAACGAGCACGAGAAGCGCATCGCCGACGAGCTCGGACGCATGCGGCAGGAGGCCAAGGACTTCCGGCTCATCGCGTCGCAGCTGCCGCCCGAGAGCCGCGTGCGCGCCCGCGCCGACGAAGAGGCCCGCATGGTGCACGCCGCGGTGGAGAGCATCCACGAGCAGGTGTTCCACACGCTCGAGCTGCTCCGCACCGCACTCGGGCTGCACAGCGCCGTGCTGCTGTGGTGCGAGGACGCGGGCAAGTCGACCGGCCCGCGCGCGCTGCCGAAGCTCGTCATCAAGGAGGTCGCGTCGGCCGGCGAGCTGCTCGCGGAGTCGCCCGAGCTGCCGAGCCCGGGCGTGCTCGCGTCGGTGCTCACGGATCCGAAGCCGCTGCGGCTCCACGCGCTCACCGGGCGTCGGCTGCCGCCCTACTACCGCGGCCCCGAGCCGGTCAGCGATCTGTGCGCCGTGCCGCTCGGCGAAGGCCATGCGCTGCGCGGGATCCTGTGTGCGGATCGCAGCGGCGACCGTCCGTTCGGCGACGCGGAGCTCGCGGTGCTCGAGCGCGCGGCGGGGCACATCCTGCGCGTCGTCGATCACGAGCGGGTGTTCAACGCGGTCGAGCGCGGCAAGTACGAGCAGGAGCAGTTCTATCGCGCGAGTGATCTGCTGAACCAGGCGCTCACGCTCGAGGACGTGTACGAGAAGTCGATCGCCGCGCTGCGGGCGATCGTGCCGTTCGACCTCGCCGTGCTGACGGGCACCGAAGGCGACCGCCACACCGTGCAGGCCGTGTGGGCGACGCCCGGTGAGGGCGAGGCCGAGGTCTGGCAGCAGGCCGCGGCGCGGCTCGTCGGCCTCGAGTTCGACGACGCGACCTCGCTCGTCGCGATGGCGGTGAAGAACCGGCACTACATGCCGGCCGGTGGCGAGCTCGTCGATCCGGACACGGTGGTGTGGACCGCTCGCACGCGGCTGCGCAACGCGAAGAGCGTGCTCGTGCTGCCGCTCCTGCGCGGCGACGAGGTGCTCGGTGCGGTGACGCTGGCGTCGGCCAAGCCGGCGCTGTTCGGCAGCGCGCTGCGCGAGATGCTGCGCGTGATCGGGCACCAGATCGGCGTGAGCCTGCAGAACGCGCGCATGTACCAGCAGATGGAGACGCGCGCGACGACCGACGGGCTCACCGGGCTCACGAACCATCGTGCGTTCCAGGAGCGGCTGGCGATCCTGCACGCGCTCGCGGAGCGCACCGATCGCAAGTACTGCGTCATCCTCACCGACATCGATCACTTCAAGGGCATCAACGACACGTACGGGCACCCGATCGGCGACCAGGTGCTGCGGCGCGTGGCGGCGGTGCTGGCCGGGCGCGCGCGCAAGGTCGACATCGTCGCGCGCTACGGCGGCGAGGAGTTCGTGCTCGTGCTGCCCGACACCGACGGCGCCGGCGCGGAGTCGTTCGCGAACCGGCTGCGCGAGGAGATCGCCGCGCTCGCGCTGACCAGCGAGCACGGCAACTTCCACGTGACGATCTCGATGGGCATCGCCGAGTACCCGAAGGACGGGCGCGAACGGCTCGAGCTGATCGAGCGTGCCGACCAGGCGCTGTATTGGTGCAAGGAGCACGGGCGCAATCGCGTCCGTCGCCATGCCGCGAGCGGCTGATAGGATGTCCGCGACCAGGTGCTCACCGTCGCGATCCTCCGCCTGCTGCTCGAGCTCGCCGCGCCTTCGGCCTTGCTCGACGGTCGCGTGTCGGTCAGTGCCGTCGCACCGGCCCAGCCCGGCGCCGCGGTCGAGCTCTCGGTGACGATCCTCGACACGCCGATGCCGGGGCTGCCGCTCGAGCTGTGGCTGTCGTCGGGGGACATCGCGTTGTCGGACAACCGCTTCGACGGGCGCGACGTGGTCGATCCGCAGGCGAGCCAGCCCCGGATGCGCGCGCGGCTCGTCGCGCCGGAGCTGCCGGGGCGCTACGGCGTCAGCGGCCACGTGGTCTACGTGAGCTGCGGTGCGAAGCGCTGTCGGCCGCGCCACGCCGACGTGCGCTGGACGGTCGAGGTCGAGGCTCCCATCGCGCCGACCCCGGGGTCGTGACGCGCAGGCTCAACCCTGCGACGCGTCGTCGTCGGGCACCAGCGGCCGACTGCCGGAGCGGCTGGCCTCGAGCGGATCGATCGCGCCCTCGCCGGACTCCGCTGCGTCGTTCTGCTTGCGCGGGCCCCGGAGCAGACGCTCGCGCACGCGCTGGTGCTGGCGGTGTTTGTACGCCGCATGCGAGTTCTCGCCCTGCTCGTTGGCGATCGCCGTGGCGCGGTCCATCACCTGGAACTCGGCGAGCACGAACACCGCGTTGCCGGAGCCGCGCTCGGCGGGGCCGAGCAGCGCGTCGACGCGCACGGGCAGATCGGCGACGAAGTTCAGCACCTCGTAGCCGCGGCCGGAGAACTCGTTCACGAGCTCGTTCGCGGTCGCGACGCTGGTGGTCGCGTCGCTGGCCTCGGACGACATGCGCTCGAGCCGTTCGACGAGCGTGTTGACCGTCTGTCCGGGCACCACGTAGTTGAACGGGATGAAGCGCGACAGCATGACGTGGAGCGTGGGGACGACGTCGTCGTAGCGCTCGACGACGACGCGGAAGCGCAGGCGATCGAACACCCGCGCCGCGCTGGTCTCGCGCTTGACCAGCAGCTTGGTGACGAGCGAATCGGGGGCCTTGCGCGACCACGCGAACTCGACGACGGGGACACCGGAGGCGCGCAGCTCGTCGAACATCACCATGACCGACTGCTCGACGAGCTCGTAGAGCGAGTGGTCGGGGATCGACAGCAGCGTGCGGAGCTCGCGGGCGTCGAGGTGGAAGATGATGTGCATCACCTTCAGCAGCACGCAGGCCTGCCGCTGCAGGCGGCCGCGGCCCGACGCGACGAGCGGGAGCTCGATCGTGGGGATCTCGCGCGCGACGCTCTCGTCGACCTTGAGCCCGAGGTTCTCGGTGAGGTAGTGGACCGCGCGCGCGCGCAGCTCGGAGAGCCGCTGCAGGTCCGCCGGGTTGTCGACGTCGAAGCTGTTCACGCGCAGCAGTCGACGCACTTCGTCGGGCGCGGTGAGCTCGAGGCGATGCCAGTCGACGACGGAGTCGCCGGTGAGCAGGAGCCGGAGCTCGCGCTCCTCCTGCGTCGTCCACCGGCGCGGTGCCACCTCGCCGGCGGCGGGAAGGAACGCGCTCGGCCTTCGGGCACCCGGGGTGGAGGGCTGGACTCGATCCGGCATGTGCGCGGCCGTTCCGGCCTTGTCGCACATCTCGGTGCGCGACGGGGAAGGGCGCGCGCTCAGGCGCGACGGGTCACGCGGAGCGTGGCGACGAGCAGGCCGATGATGACGAGGGCGACGCTGATGTGTCCGAGGTAGTAGGCAGTCATGGGCGACGTCTCGGGGGAGGGGTCAGGCGGTCCGGGTTCGGGAGCGCCGCAGGGGGCGGCGTTCTGATGCGTCGTGGGTCGGCAGACGTAGTCAGATGTAGGTCTAGGGAGAGCAGCCTACGGAACGAGCGGACCGTCCGCCAACTCCCGTCGAATTTGCCCGGGAGCCCCAGGCGACGCGGATGGCTACGAGCGGACGCGGGCGGCTGCGTATCACATTCCTCGCGGCCTTGAAAAGCGGTATTTGCCCCGGGGTCCGAGCGGCACAAGCTCATGGAATCGCTGGTGAAATCGTCGAAATTTCCCCATGTGCGCAGGCCTCCCACGCACCCTTGGACGCGAGGTTCGGGAGGTGATCGGATCCGCGCGGCCGATCGGCCAGCATGCGGCGCGCGCGAGGGTGGCCTATGGTTCCGCCGACAGATGGCGGACGATCAGCAAGGGCGAGGCGGGCGGGGCGGCTCCAGCAGCGACGACGAGAAGCGGACGCGGTTCGGCCGGCTCGGCGAGCAGCTGACCGGCCTGCTCGACCCCGAGGCCGCGCTGCGCAAGGGCCAGGACCTCGTCACCGGCATCACGCAGGCGAGCAAGGAGGAGCTGATGCGCATCGTCTCGTCGGAGATGCGCAGCTTCCTCGACAAGATGGACGCGGTCGATCTGCTGCAGCAGGTCATCGCCGGGCTCACCGTCGACGTGCACATGCAGATCAAGTTCTCGCGCGACGCCAGCGGCGTCGCGCAGCCGAAGATCACGAAGCAGGACACGCAGATCCGCACGCGCGACCGCGAGGACGACGAGGACGAGGACGAGGGCTGAGCCCACCCGGTCGGCGAGCGCCGCGGTGCCGATCCGCCGTGCGCCTCAGCCGGCCTTGCGCGCAGGCGCCTCGACGCCGCCGGGATTGCCGGGATCCGTCGGCAGGCCCGCGGGCAGGTCCTCCTCGGCGGCGGCGGCCTCCGCATCGAGCTTCTTCGCCTTCTTGCGGCTCGCGATGCGATCGACGACGTAGCGCGCGAGCTCGGTCCCGATTTTGTAGCCGAAGCCCGTGATGATGGCGCGCAGGATGAGCGGCATGAACCCTCGCCTCTGACGGGCCGTTTTCGGCGGCCGGTCCCGTTGAAGATGACACAGCAGGTTTCTTGGTCCACGCGGGCTTTGCTGTCACGCTGGGCCATCGGTGCGTCATCGCCCGATCCCGCGCGATCAACTTGACCCCGGCGCGCGCTTGCAGTACACACGTTCAGTGCCAGCGCGCCGGGCGCCCAGGCCTTCTCGCCCCAACCCGACCCCACCTTCACGGGGCTGCCGCGCTCGCGCGGCGCGCCAACGGAAGCCGCAACCATGTTCCGCACCGCGGTCTCATCCCACTCCACGCTTCCATCCCAAGGAGATCGCTCCGTGCGACCTGACTTGACCGACCGGCAGCGACAGGCGCTCGACTACATCACCGACTGCCTGAGTCTGCGCGGCTATCCGCCGACCCTGCGCGAGATCGGCGAGCACATGGGCATCCGCTCGACCAACGGGGTCAACGATCACCTGAAGGCGCTCGAGCGCAAGGGCTACCTGGTGCGCGAGGAGCTGAAGAGCCGCGCGCTGCGTCCGGTCGACTTCGGCGACAGCAACAAGGGCGATCGCGACGACATCGAGGTGAGCATCCTGGGCCGCGTCGCCGCAGGCGCGCCGATCCTCGCCGAGGAGAACATCGTCGATCGCGTGGTGGTCGATCGCTACTTCCTCGGCGCGGTGAAGGCGAAGGACGTCTTCGGCCTCGTCGTGCACGGCGAGAGCATGATCGAAGACGGCATCTTCGACGGCGATTACATCTTCGTGCGCAAGCAGAGCAACGCGGAGCCCGGCGAGATCGTGGTCGTCATCATCGAGGGCGAGGCGACCTGCAAGCGCTTCTACCCGGAGGGCGATCGCGTGCGGCTCCAGCCGGCGAACTCCGCGATGGATCCGATCTACGTGCGCCGCACCGACTTCCGCGCCGTCGACATCCTCGGCAAGGTCGTGGGCGTCTACAGGCGCATGCATTAGCCGTTTCCCCCCGAGGCCGGCACGGGTGCCGCGGTACGCGCTTCGCGCGGATTGCCCCCCACGAGTGGGGGGCGAAATCTGGGCTTGATCGTTGCTCTTCGGGTGTCCTCGCTCGCCGCAGGCCGCGGCCGCGGGCCGCGGGGCCGCTGACCCAGGACGGCGTAGGTGGCGGCGTGGCGGGATCGGTGACGCTCGCGCACGGGCTGCGATGCGTCGCGTACGCGGGCAGCGGGGCGAATTCCCGCTACTCTGAGGGCGGTGGCTCGCACGCGCCGCGCACCGTGGCTGCTGACGCTGCTGTTTTGCGTCGCCTCCGGGGCGACCAACGCGGCGGTGTTCTACGGCCTGTGCGCGCTCGTGCAGACCGAGCCTTGGGAGCCGGTCGAGACGATCGCGTACATCGACCTCGCGCCGATCGAGCCCGCCGACGAAAAGGACGAGCTCGACGAGCCGAAGCCGCCCGAGCCCCCGGCCCCCGAGCCGCCCAAGCCGAAGCCGAAGAAGCTGAAGCCGAAGCAGCTGCCCGAGCTCGAGTTCGAGGAGCTGCCCGAGCCCGAGCCGGAGAAGGAGAAGCCGCCGGAGCCGGAGCCCGAGAAGGAGCCCGAGCCCGAGACGCCGCCCGAGCCGATCGAGATCGTGCTGCAGCAGCTGAAGAGCGTCGAGCAGCCCGACGAGCTCGACGAGAAGGACGCGCCGCAGGACGCCGACTACCTCTCGAACATCAACAAGGACGTGCAGGAGCAGACGCGCGCCGCGGTCACGAACCTCGAGAAGGACGCGATCAAGCCCAAGGCCGCGCAGCTCGAGCCCTCGGAGAGCAAGGAGACCGGCACCGCGAACGAGCAGAAGATCGCGGAGCAGAAGGAGCTGCCGAGCCAGCTCAACAAGGCCTCACCGCCCGCGCCGCCGTCGAAGGTCGAGCAGCGACCCGAGCAGAACGATCCGCAGCCGAAGAGCCTGCTCGCGATGCGCGAGACGGAGCACCGCGATCACAAGCTCGCGCAGGACGCCCACGAGGCGCTCGCCGCCGAGGCGGCCGACGGCACGCTGCAGCGCCAGCAGGAGAAGGCCGCGAGCATCCTGCCGCAGGACGCCCAGGCCAAGACCAACCGCAAGGATCCCGCCTACCGCTTCCGTCCGCGCCCCAAGGATCTGGTCGCGCTCTTCGGCAAGGACCAGAACGCGCCCGCGCGCGCCGAGCATGCGCGCGAGAGCAAGACCAAGGGTGTCTGGCAGGACACGCGCGCGCACTACCAGTCGCCGCTCGAGAACATGGTGCCCGAGGTCAAGGTCGGCAATCAGACCGCCCTGCGCTCGCGCAAGCACCCCTTCGCGCGCTTCATCGCGCAGATGCACCGCGACATCCACGATGCGTGGGCGTGGGGCTTCCTCGAGCAGCTCGACAGCCAGCC
Organism: uncultured Nannocystaceae bacterium; assembly: GCA_964519175.1. Taxonomy (GTDB): domain Bacteria; phylum Myxococcota_A; class Polyangia; order Nannocystales; family Nannocystaceae; genus Xiheibacterium. The sequence continues at coordinate 32,125 of CAZFKC010000074.1, read as the reverse complement.
GCGCAACCATCCGCTCAACAAGTTCGATCTGTGGTCGCGCGTCGAGATCGTGCTCGATCGCGACGGCACCATCGAGAAGGTCACCACCGTGCGGCACTCGGGCAACCTCGCCTTCGATGCGGCCGCGCGCGAGGTCATCCACTCCGCGGGGCCGTTCCCCGATCCGCCGCGCGAAATCCTCTCGGGCAACGGCAAGATCTACATCCACTGGGCCTTCCACCGCGACGAGCGTGCGTGCGGCACCTTCGGTGCGCAGCCGTTCATCCTCGACAACGCCGGCGCGGGTGACCGCCCCGATCCCGACATCGTCGTGCGCGGTGGCAAGAGCGAGCGCGAGTCGCTCGGACGCCGGCTCGCGAAGCCGAAGGCCCCGAACGTCGCCGAAGGACCGGCGGCGCCCGCCGGCGCGGGCGGCCACGCCCACGGAGACGACCACGCGGGCCACGATCACGGCGGTGGCGGTGGTGGCAGTGGCGGTGGCGGCGAGACGACCGCGCCCGCCCCGGGCAAGGGCGACGCCGCGAGCCCCGAGTCCGACGCGGAGGATCCCGAGGCGAAGAAGCTCGCCAACGAGTGGCTGCACTACTTCGCGGTCGGCGAGATCGAGCGCACCCTCGCACGCTCGAGCCTGCCGTTCTCCGCCGGCGACACCGTGGCTGCGCGCAGCCGCGACGAGCTCCGCGACCTCGTGAAGACGATGCACGAGGAGGCCAAGGGCGCCGGCAAGCCCAAGGCCGCGAAGATCTACACCGCCGCGGGGCTGCGCAAGGTGTTCGGCAGCGTGCCCGCCGGCGTGCAAGAGGGCGCCGGCAAGGTGTACGCCGTCACCAAGGTCGGGCCCGACTACGTGATCCTCGTGCTCGAGAAGAAGTTCGGCAGCTGGCGCGTCGTCGGCGTCAGCCGCTGAGGCTTGTTCTGGTCGCGCCGTCCGGCGCTCTTCCTGGTGCGAGCCGCCGTGCTCGCTGTCCGCCGTGGCGAAGCCACGTCGGGCTCGATGGCTGACTGCTCGCGCCGTCCGGCGCTCTTGCCGGTGCGAGCAGCCGTGCTCGCCGTCCGCCGAGCTACTTCCGCACGATCTCGATGGTCTTGATGCTGACCTGCTCGTAGGGGCGATGGTTCGCGCGCGCGTCGACCTTCACCTTGCTGATCTCGGTCGGCACCTTCGGATCGCACGCGCCGAAGATCGCGTGCTTGCCGTCGAGGTGCGGCGTGGGAGCCACGGTCACGAAGAACTGGCTGCTGCCCGTGTTGGGCCCGCGGTTCGCCATCGACAAGAGGCCGGGCTTCTCGTGCTTCAGCGACTTGTCGAGCTCGTCGACGATGATGAACCCGGGGCCGCCCGTGCCGCTGCCGGTGGGATCACCGGTCTGGATCATGAAGCCGTCGACGACGCGGTGGAACAGCACGCCGTCGTAGAACTTCTTCGCGACCCACTTGTCCTCCTTCTTGTCGTAGCTCTCGCGCGTGCCGCGGGCGAGGCCGACGAAGTTCGCGACGGTGAGCGGCGCCTTGTCCTCGAACAGCTCGCACTCGAACTTGCCCATCGAGGTGTCGAAGATCGCGGTGAGCTTGCCCTTGCCGGCCGCGAGCTTCTCGTCGCCCGCGAGCGCGTCCTCGAGCGTGAAGGTCGGGCGCGGATCGCCCTGCGCGGCGTTGTAGGCCGTGACCTCCTCGGGCGAGAGCTTGGGCGGCGCGACCTGGCCCTTGCGGAAGCTCTTGTCGCCGGCCGGATCGGCCTTCGCGTCGGCTTTCGCATCGGCCTTGGCGTCGGCCTTCGCGTCCTTGGGCGCGGCCTTCTCGTCCTTCTTCGCGGCCTCGCCCTTGGCGGGCTTGACCTCCTTGGTCGCGGTCTTCGCGGGCGGCGCATCGGTCTTCGCATCGCCCATGCAGGCGAGGGGGGACACCGCGAGCGCGGCGACGACGGCGAGCGGGCTGGGATGGCGGTGCATGGTGGCCGACGTGTACCGCAGCAGCCCCGTTTTCTCCACCGCTCGCGGCGGCAGCACGACCTGCTAGGCTTCGCCGCGCAAATGGCGATGGCTGGCGTTGGGGGGCGGAGTCGATGGGGTGTGCGGTGGATGCTGCCGTGCGCGGCGCTCCTCGCCGTCGTCGCGTGCAAGTCGAAGCGGCAGCACGGCGAGCTCTATCCGCCCGACGACGCGCCGGCCTGGGAAGAGCGCTACGGCTCGACCTTCGACGACGACTACACCGCGGCGCAGCTGCGGCTGCGCGGGCGAGCGCCGCACGACGTGCAGGACCAGCGGCTGTTCGCGGCGCGGCTCGGCTACGCGGCGATCATCGTGCTCGTGAAGGTCGAGCAGGTGTGGGGCAAGGGCCGCTACCAGGGCAAGAAGAACCAGTACCTCGATGTCGAGCTCGGCGAGGTACTGCTCGGCGAGCTGCCGAAGGGCACCGAGACGTCGCAGCTCCTCGAGATCACCGGCGAGGACGACGTGCCCGGAAATCTGCAGGGCCAGGATCTCGTGCTGTTCGTGCGCTGGGCGCCCGGCGCGGAGCCGCCGTACCACCACCACCTGATGCCGGCGACGGAGACGATCGTCACCAACATCCGCGCCCAGGTGAAGCACGCGAAGGACGAGGGGATGCTCGACGGCAGCGGCCAGGCGAAGCGCAAGCGCAAGCGCCGGGGCGGCCGCGACGAGGGCGACGAGGGACCGGCGCCGCCGCAGTGAGGCCGCCCAGGACGGGGCAGGGGGGCCGCCGCGCGCGGGCGGGCGGCGCGGCTTGACGGTCCGCTGGGACCGAAGTACATACCGGCTCCCCGATCGCCAGCGATCGGGGCACGCAGCGGGCGTGTAGCTCAGTTGGTCAGAGCGCTGCCCTGATAAGGCAGAGGTCGGGTGTTCAAGTCCCCCCACGCCCACGAACGAGGCCGCGCGAGCGGCCCCTCGGGGGATTAGCTCAGTTGGGAGAGCACCGGCTTTGCAAGCCGGGGGTCAGGGGTTCGAACCCCCTATCCTCCACCGCGCTGGAAAGGGTTGGCAATCGGGCGGCCGATCGGGGCACACCGGGGGTCACACGCGAAGTCGCGCGCCGCCGGAGCGAACACGTAAGCGGAACTTGGGGAGCGACGCCCTGTCTCCAGTCTCCGATGCTGCTCCGCTGGCTTCTCGCTCCGCTGCTCTTTCTCGGGGCCTGCGACCCCGCTCCGCTCCCCAAGACCGCCCCGCTTCCCGCCCCCAGCCGCGCCGCAGACGCGCCACGCGGTTTCGCCGACGCTGAACCCGAGCAGCTCTCGGCGGAGATGCGGGAAACGGCGGCGGCAGCTCCGATCGCCGCTGCAGCGTCGTCTGTGAAGCGCCACCGTGTGAAGGCGGCCTGCGGCGTGGAGATCACCACGCGCGCCACGGCACTCGACCACACAGAGGACGCCGCGCGCCGGCAGCTACTTGATCACGACGCACACGTACGCCGCGCGAGACTCCGCGGGCGAGGTAGCCGTGGCCTGTATGCTGTTCACGCCACGGCTCAACCCCGAAGACATGCGCGGCCTGCTCGCGAGAACGCGGGCTGACACTCTCAGTGGAGCGCAGCTCGTCGGCGAGCGTGAAGTCACCGTGCACGAACACCCGACGACGGAGATCGACGTCGGCACGGGGACGAAGCTGGCCCGTTGGCACTTCATCGCCGTCGATGGCGTGCTGCATATGCACGCCGCGATCGCGGCGACGGAGAGCGGGCTCGCGGATTGGCTTGGCGAGACACGCTTCACCGCCAAGCCTTCGCCGATGCAGCACACGGGCGATGCGCTCGCGTCTCTCGCTCCGCTGCGGTCACGCCCTCGTCACGTGAACCCGACGCCGCGCGAGCTCTACTCGCCTCCGCGTTCGTCGACGCCGCGGCGCTACAGTGCTCCGAGCACGCGAGCGCTGCCGTCGCTCAGGCATGACCGCCCAGTGCACGTGCGTGCGTACACCCGCAAGGACGGTACGCGGGTGCGTGAACATACTCGCAGCCGCTGATCGCCCCGAGCACGCGGGCGTGAGCCCCTGCAGGCCTGGTGCGTGGCGGATAACACCGACGATCCCGCCCGCCCGCGCTCGGGCGCGGTGCCGGATGCGCGCCGCGGGACTGCGAGGCGGCGAACGCCTACCCCTCGGCCGACGCCGCGGCGTTACGGTGTCGTGCAATCGATCGCGTGCGTGGCAGTCGTGGTTGCACCGCGTTCATCGCGGAGGATCGCCCGGATCTCGTGCGACTCGTTGATCTCGATCTCGTCGACGTCGTCGTCCAGCAGCACCCCATCGACCTCCCACCGCAGCGACGCGAGGTCTTCATCAGGGTCGGAAGCGCTGCCCAGCGTGAGCGGCTCAGTCGCGCCGCACGTGGTCGTGCTCGGCATGTCGATGCTGATCGACGGCGGGTGCTCGAGCGTCGCGTCGGCCTCGAAGGCGACCCATGCGTGAAGCGTCACGGTGGTGCCGTTGCAGGGAAGACGGAAGGCCACGACGAACCCGCCCACGCCCTGCGTGAGCAGCCACTCCTCGCCGCCCTGGAAGTAGACGGGATCGAGATTCGATTCCACATGATCGAGCTCGAATAGGCCGGACTCCACATGCCCGCGCGTCCGCAGCGCTCCAGGCGGGAATGCCTTCACGCTGCTGTCCGCGAGGGCGATCCCCATCGCGGGCTGCACGAGGTCGATGGTCACCGCGTCGACTGCGAACGATACCGGCTCCGAGTCGCACTCCACCTCAAGCTCCAGACTCTCCACCAACTCGAGATGGACGGAGCCGAGATAGAAGGGGCACGCATCCTCGGCGTTGCCGTCCCTGCACAACGAGTAGCCGACCGTGCCGACGAGTGAAGCCGAGACCGGCACTTGCTCGACGAGCGACTCCGCGGAGAGATCCCCGGACACAGACACGACCCACTCCTCGCCCGTCGCAATCGGAAAGCTCGCGGGCGTCGGTCGCTCGGCTGCTGCACGACAGACGTCCTCATCGAAGGCCTCGCAGCAACTCGACTCGAGATTGCAGGCCAGCGACTCGGGTCCGTACGGCGACAGCCCCGAGCCATCCTCGAACTCGGTCGGGATCCGCGGGATAGAGCCCATCGACTCGGTCGTGACGAGCGTTGGCGTGACGAACGCGTCGACCGCATCGCAGGTCGCGACGACGTGCGGATCGTCCGAGTAGTGCTGTGCGCACGCTTGCTCGCAGAGCGTGGTGACGAGCGCGACCTCGTCGATCGTGAGATCGCCGGCGTCTTCGATCCAGCCCGCAGGCACGTGCACGACCCACCCGTCGAACGGACCGCCCCAGAACTCGGACACCTCCGGCGGAACCTGCGGGGTCTGCACGACGCTGAGGCCCGGGCACTCGCTGCTCGCGGGCTCTTCGGCACACGACTCCAACGTGATGTCGAGGCCTTCGTCGACCTCACACGCGAACATGCCGGCCTGCGCGGCGCAGAGATCCTCTTCGCGGCCGGGCTCCGCGATCAGCTCGATGCTATCCACGACGACCTGTCCAGGACCGTTCGCCGCTGGAAGCAAGATCGACAGCTCATCGAGTTGATCGATGCTGAGCGGGGTCTCACCGGGCACCGCACAGAACTCGCGGAGGCTGACATCCACCGTCTGCATGAAGAAGCTCGCGGCGCAGGCATCCGTGTTGTTGAGGAGGCCGTTCTGACGCGACCAGACTGCCTCTTGGTGCACGAGAGGTCTGAGATCGACCCGCCGCTCGCCACCGTCCTGACTGCCAATCTGCATCGCGACCGACCACGCCGCATCCTCGACGAGTGTGCAGTTCCCAGACGTTCCCGTGCTAATCGCCTGGCCCAACAACTCCGAACGGACGCCGACTCGCATCCGCGCGCTCGTGAAGGTTGTCGCGTCGAGGGGTCCGACGGGTTGCGCGAGCAGTCCCTCCAACGACCAGCGTACGTAGCCATCCGTGACACCGTCGGCGGCGACGCGCAGCGCCCCCGTGTCGTGTCCCTCGTTGAAGTACGTTCGCGTATCCAAGCTGGTACACTCCATCGGCTCGCCGAACGGTGGTTCGCAGATTCCCCGCGACAGATCGGTGGCGTCGCCGACCTCGTGGTCATCAGCGGCGCCTGGTCCACTGAGATTCGTCTCGAACGGAATCGCGTCCTCGAAGTCGTCGACGACCGCACGCTGCGAGGCCGGCGACATCGGGTCCGACCATGCCCCCAAAATCACTGGCTGGTTCTGGCACGCCGACCCGTCCCACGCGCAGCGCCGCGTGTCGCCGCACTCACCTTCGCTCAGTCCACCACAAGCAGAGTTTTCGCAGTCGGGATCGTTCCACACGCAACCCTGTGTTGCGAGGCACGACGTTTCGCTTCGCCCACCGCATGAGAAGCCGCCCGGGAGCTGGTCGTAGGCCACAAGATAGTCCCACCAGCTGGGCTCGACGATCTCGGGTGGGAAGGCACGCAGCGTGAACAAGTCGTCATAGATTCCGAGGTCACGATCGAGCACGTGACGCCGCAGGAACGCGCGAGTGTAGCTGCTCGCGATCGCGTGTCCTTTCGCGATCCAGTCCGGGGCGGCCAGCCCCGACCGAGTCGCTTGCGCGTCGGTGTACGCAAAGGAGTCTCTACCGCCGAGCGACATGTGCGGCACGTCATACGCCCGGAGAATCACCTTCGGGGCTCCGGCGAGTGGCGACTCCGCTCCCCAGTTATCGTAGTGGCGGATGGGATCACCTTGCACGTCGTCGTCGGCCGCAGACGCGAGAACGAGGAGCGGCACCGTAGCGTCGGCGGTGATGGACCCCAAATCGTAGACGCCGGCAATCGCGACGAACGCGGCGACGTCGACGACCGCGTCTTCCAAGATCTGTCCGATCGACAAGACTGCGGCCTGCGAGCCGCGGCTGTGTCCGGACAGGGAGACGCTGCACCCACTGCGCCCGGACTCCGCCCATCCGGTCTCCTGCGTGACGTAGCGGAGCGCGCAGGCCATCGCCGAACCCGCCACTTCGGCGGTGAAGTTTCCCGGCGTCACGTCCGGCTCGAGCACGTCGACGTTCACGACGATGAAGCCGTCTTCGACCAGCGGCCGGAAGATGTGGTCGTAGAGATCCGGGTCTCCGCCGACGCCGTGGTGGAAGAGGAGCAGAGGAAACCGCCCGTCGGGCCAATCCCCTGGAACCGTCCCTGTTTCGGTTTGCGGACGATAGATACGAACTTGGAGAAACGGCGCCACTGCTCCCTCGACATCGGGAACCGGGCTGATGTCGGCGCAGAGCCCTTCAGGAGCCCAGAGTCCCCAGTTCTCGGATAGCGTTTGGTCCTCGGGGTCTACGACGGCGGGATCGAGCCCGAGCTCGAGGATGCCGCCGTCGGGCACCAACGCGCCTTCATTCTCCGCCGCGAAGTAGCCGCCCGCGGGCGGCGCACACTCGTCCCCGCCCGTTCCACTCGTCGACGTGTCGGCTCCTTCCTCGCCGACCTCGCCGACCTCGCCGACCTCGCCGACCTCGTCGCCTCCAGTGCTGCCGAAGTTCGGCGGCGCTGCGGCCGAGCTGCATCCGATCGCCGCGACGAGACCGAGTGTCGCCAACAAAATGGAGGGGGTATACTGAGACATGGCACCGCCGCTCCGCGGAGTTGACTCCGCAATTCGAGATTCGCGTGGCCAACCCCACGCCGGTGTGCGCGACGGTAGAATCCCGACGCGCTATGGATCGGATAGCGCCACGACGAGAGCGCTGTTCTCGTTCGTGACGGGTTCCCCCATCAGTGGACGTTTGCTACCCACGTAGTCGTCGACGCCGTCGCCGTTGAGGTCGCCTCTGTGATCCGACAACGCGGCGTCGATCAATGGTTGCGGTTGATCGGATCGGCTGAACCCGCCGTCGATGTGGCGCCAGATGTACTCTTCGTCGAGCAACTCGTCGACACCATCGCCGTCGACATCGAAGAGGCTGCCCTGCACCTCGTCGAGCGGCTCTGGTCCGTCGAAAGTGAAGTCGCCGTGCCCCCAGTAGATCACATGCAGCTGCGCACCCTCGTCGTAGATCCACTGCGACTTGCTGTCGAGGATGATGTCGAGATGTCCGTCCCCGTCGACGTCCCCGACATCGATGCCCGTTGGGTAGAAGCCCGCTCTGAGCTTTCCGCCGAGGGTGAGGCCGCTGCCGTCCGCTTCGACGCGCGCCAAGTAAACGGCCTCCCAGTCGAAGCTCGCCGGAACCAAGGGATCCGGCTCGGCCGCTTCGTCAGGCGAGATCATCAAGATCGGTTCCGCATGACCATCGCCATCCACGTCCGCTACGACGCCGAAGTTGCCACTGCTCCAGAACTCCAACGCCGTGCCGATCGGCACCCATGCTCCTTCTGCGACGTGGTGCCCGGCCCTTCGCCTGGGCCCGAGCTCGAGCCCGGGGTCGTAGATCGGAAGCAGGTAATCCTCGTGCCCGTCGAGGTCGACATCGAAGACGAGAGGCGGCGATCCACCCCAGTGCGGCCCCGTCGCAGCATCGATATCCGTTGCGAGTTCCATTGTCCCGTCGTCGAGCTGGCGGTAGTAGGCGGTGTCCTCGAGCACTGTGCGGAGCACGTCCCGACGACCGTCGCGATCGAAGTCGCCGACGACGATCTCCTTGTTGCCGCTCTCGCCGTCGCCCCACGACTGCAAGAGCGCGAACGTGCCGTCGTCGTGGACGGCGTAGCTCCGCAACTCGTCTGCGGTCTGCACGACGATCTCGTCGCGTGCGTCGCGATCCAGATCGCCGATGCCGATGTCGGTCACCACGACGCCCGGGAGTGTGAGCTCGCGAAAGCAGTACTCGCCGGTCACGACGATGCCGTCGCCACACGACCAACCAAGTGGATCACCGGTCGTTGACGACTCACCGCCGCTGCCCTCGCCACTGCCGTCTTCGCCCGGCGTCGACGGCCCACATGCGAGTACACAGGCGAGCAACAGCCACGCGGTGTGGCTTCGCGGTCGAGGGGAGCTGCCGCTCAGTCCGGCGCCCGAGCACCCGACCCCGAGACCCTGCATGAGCGGGTCCGTTACCGCGGCCGTGATCCTCTCGTTGCGACTCGCTGATCCGGCACGCGTCGCGCGTGTCCTTCGCACCAAGGCTCTGCCCGACACCTGGGTCACGATCCATAGTAGTGTCGCGACGCCGAGTTTCAGTCACCCACGTTCTCAAGAAAGATCCCGTGGGCCTCAATCCCGTGCGCTGGTGTGCGCGTAGCTGCGACGCTGTGCTCGCGCAACGGGGCCCGCAGCGCCGTGACGGCCGATCGATCAGACAGCTCGTGCCGGACCCCTCCCGGACGCGGGCGCCGGGGCGGTCGCCGTGCGTCCCGCGATCGTCGACGGTGCCTGACGGCTCCGGTTCGCTACCGTCGGTGAGGCGCGAGCCCGTAGTCCTCAAGCCGCCGCGGCAGCGTCCGCTCACCGATCCCGAGCGCCTGCGCGGTCACGCCTCGGTTAGAACCGTGGCGTTGCAGCATCGTGACGATGTGGCGGCGCTCCGCGGCGGCGAGTATCTCGTCGGCGTCGCCATCGTCCGCGAGCGTCGCACGCACGGCCCGCGGAAGGTCGCCGAGCTCGATCCGCTGGGCGTTGCCGATCACCACGAGCGCGCGGCGGAGCACATCGAGCAGCTCGCGGACGTTGCCGGGCCACGCGAACGACTCCGGCGCATCGAGGGCCTGCGAAGCGACCGAACTCGGCTCGCGACCCCGCTCCTCTCAGACCGCCGCCAGCAGTTCGTCTACCAGCCCCGGTACGTCAGGCCGTCGTTCACGAAGCGGTGGCACGCGCACGGGCCCGCCGAGCCCATGGTCGATGATGCCGCGCGCGAGCACGGCGACGGGCTCGCTGGACGAATCCGACTCGGCGCTGACGAAGAGCCGGACGCCGGTGGGCGCGAACGACGAACCCCGCGGGGCGCGAGCCCCGAACACTCGGGCAAGTGAAACGCGCACCACCTCGGAGAGGCTTTCCACGTTCGTGAGCAGCGCGGTGCCGCCCTCGACCCGCCTGAGCGCGTTCTCCAGGAACCGATCCACCTGCGCGCCGAAGGTCGAGCAGTCGAGGACGGCGAGAGGCTTCCCAGCGCGTTCGGATCGCGAGTGCAGGGACCTCGCGAGACGATGCCGCCCGCTGCCAACCTCGCCTAGGATGACGATGCCGTGAGCGCCCACTGCCGCCTCCTCGGCCGCCGCGAGCGCGCGATGCGTCGCGCTGCTGCGCTGGACGAAGCCGGTGCCGGGATCGGTGGTGGCCGGGGTGGGCCGCATAGGATCTCATCATGCGGCACGATCCTGCGTGCACACCGGGCACGGCTCGGTGCGGCGCAGTTGCTTGATCCCGGTGCGCCGCCGCAAGAAGAGAGAGCGAGCACTCCCGCGGCGCCGTCCGAGGGCGTTGGCACAGTAGGTGCCGTGGATCGTCTTTTCAGCTCACTCGGCGCGGGTGGGCTTCGCGTCCTCCGGCGGACGAGCCGCGGACGCCGAGACTGGGCGTCGCGCTGTCGGGCACGCCGCGGCGCAGTTGTGCCCAACGCTGCACCCCGCGTTGCACCGCGATGGAACAGGATGGACAAGCGGCGAGGAAGGAGGTCGAACGAACTCGGGAAGATGCGGTGCCAGGGCGCACCATCGTGCTGTTTTCCGCATCTCCCCGAGCGGGTTCGAACCCCCTATCCTCCACCGCGTGAGGGGGCCGCGGGCTGGCCGCGTGCGAAGCTTCGGCTGCGCGTGGACAACCCCTACGACGAGCTGCCGTATCGCTCCGTGCCGGTCGAGTGGATGGCGCCCGAGCGGCTCGCGCTCGCGTCGCTCGTGCACGGCGGGCCGCGCACGCCGCTCGATCGCTATCGCATGCTCGAGCTCGGGTGTGGCGATGGCACGAACCTCGTCGCGCTCGCCTACTACCGCCGGCACGCGGAGTTCGTCGGTGTCGACGGCTCGTCGCAACACATCGAGGCAGCGCGCGAGCGCGTGCGCGCGCTCGGGCTCGACAACGTCCGCTTCGTGCACGCCGATCTGCGGGAGCTCGCGACCGCGCTCGACGGGCGCTTCGAGTACATCGCCGCGCACGGCGTGCTCTCGTGGGTGCCCGACGACGTGCGCGATGCCGTGCTCGCGCTGCCGCGTGAGTGCTCCGCGCCCGGTGGGATCGTCTACCTCAACTACAACGCGCTGCCCGGCTGGCGGATCCGCGGGCTCGTCCGCGAGCTCTTGCTCGCGCAGACCGCCGGCATCCCGGGTCTGCGGGCGCGCACCGAAGCCGCGCAGCGCACCGCCGCCCGGCTCGCCGAGCGCATCGCGGCCGCGGAGCCGGCGTGGTCGCAGCTGCTCGCCGGCGAGCTGCGCATCGTGGCCCGCTCCGAGGCCAGCTACGTCGCGCACGAGTACCTCGCACCCGACAACCACGCCTACTGGCGCAGCGAATTCACCGCGCTCGCGCGCACGCACGGCCTCGAGGTCGTGTGCGACGCCGACTTCGCGCACGCCGGTGGACGCGTCGATCTCGTGCTCGATGCCTGGCTCGCGGACGAGGGCCTCGTCGGTCGCGAGCTCGGTGACACCGCGGATCTGATCCGCTACCGCCAGCTCCACTCGCCGGTGCTCGCCATCTCGCCGTGGACACGATGCCCACCCGACGTCGCCGAGCTCGGTGCGCTGTGGGTCGCGTCGTCGCTCGTGCCCGACGGCGGCGATCCGCGGTGGTTCCACCATCCGCGCGGCGAGAAGGTCACCGTCGACAACGCGCCGATCGTCGGCGCGCTCGAGCGGCTCCTGCCCCACTGGCCCCGGGGCCTGCGCGTGCGGGACGTGCTGCCGGACGTCGCCGCCGCGTCCACGGATCTGCTCGAGCTGCATCGCTACGGCGTGATCGAGCTGCGCTGCGTCGAGCCCGACGACTTCCTCGACGAGCCCGTGAACCGCCTGCACGCGCTCGAGCTCGCCGAGCGCGGCGAGATCACGACGGCCCACCACCGCCGCGTGGCCGCGCCGTGATCGCGGCTCAGAACGCGCTGCGGCGGAACACTTCCTCGCGATCGCGCAGGCTCGCGTCCATGTGACGCACGACCTCCGTCGATCCCACCGGCATCACGGCGTCGAGCAACCACTCGCCCGCGTCGCCCTGGCGGTACCACAGCTCCGCGCCGAGGATCGTGCCGCCGTTCGAGTACCAGGGCCCGTCGTCGTACGTGCTCTGGAACGCGATGATCGGATCGCCGCGATCGTTGGTGAGCCGCGCGAGCGTACCGCCGGCGAAGACCTCGAGCCGCCACGCCTGGTGCAGATCGATCGGCGCGAGCACCACGCTCTTCTCCGGACGATCGCCGAACGGCGCGCCGGCGAGCGCCTTGCGGAAGTCGTCGAGGAACGCGAACGGCTTGCCGCGGAGCTCGCTCGCGCGGATGAACTCGGCCGTGCTCGCCCGCACCTTCGCGAAGAACGCGTCCTGCCGCGCCTCGGCGCTCGTTCCACCGTCCTGCAGCGCGACCAGCTCCGCGTGGAAGCGCTGGATCTCGGCGAGCAGGCTGTCGAAGGTGTCCGACGAGTCCTCGATCTGCGCGCCGTTCGTCCACGACCACGCGGGCACGTCGGCGTCCCACTCGAACGTGCCGGGCGTCGTGCCCTTGCCGCGGGTGATCTCCACGTTCGTCGCCGAGCGCAGGTAGTCCCACCGCGTCACGGCCCAGTCGACCTCGGGCTCGGCCAGCTGCAGCGTGTTCGTGCCGCGTACGAGGAAGTAGGGGTGGATCGGGCACACGAGCTCGTAGTCCGCGATCGGACGCTCGTTGGCCTCGAAGTGCACGCAGCCGTGGCCGCCGGCTTCGAAGCCGTTCACGCGGTACGGCGTCATCACGAGCGAGCGCGGCGTGAGCGGTCCGTCCCAGAGTGCGATCGACGGCACGATGCCGACCGGACCCGACAGGGCCGCGAACGCGGACTTCGGCACCACGTAGGGCGGTTGCTCCACGCGCGGCATCGGCCGCCATCCGGGCGGTGGGGTGTCGAGCGGCTGGCGGTGCGCGCCGCAGCCGAGCGCCAGCAGGGATCCCAGGAGTAGAGCTCGCATCGCAGCCCGGAACGCTGCCTCCACGGTACTCCTTTCGGCGCGTCCCGGGGCGCGCGGTGGACGCGAGGCCGACGCACATGCGGGACCACGCGTGCCGGGGCCGGTCGCTTCAGAACGGCAGGTCCACCGACTTGTCGATCTTCCGCGTCACCACCGACTTGCCGTCGCCGAACACGTCGAGCGACAGCGTGCCGCGCACCTTCACCTTCCCCCACCGTTCGCTGATGCTCGGCTGCTGCTGCTGCCGCACGGTCTGGTGCTGCACGATCGCCCACTCGTCGTTGCTCGACAGGCTCACGTGCTCCTCGATCGGCGAGCTGGCCTGGTGCTCCCAGGACTTCAGCACGCTGCCGTTGTCACGCGCGACGATCTGGAGCTGGATCGTCCACCGCGCGTCGGGCCCGAGGCCCTCGGGCGGGTTCAGCTTCAGGAAGAGTCGGCTGGGGATGCCCGGTAGGTCGCTCGCGACCACGCGCAGGCTCGGGTCGAAGCCGTACATGAGCCAGTCGAGCGCGCGGTGCTGGGCCTGGATGTCCTTGCCGAGATCCTCGAGCTTGCCCTGGTAGCCGAACGACTTGCCGTCGAGCTGGATGCCCATCACGCCGTCGAGCTTCGGTGGGTCGGCCCAGCGGCTGTACGCCATCATCAGCGCGAGCTTGTCGTCGCCGGCCGCGACGAGCGAGCCGAGGGCCTGCAGCGCGAGCCCGACCACCGTCATCACGGCGCCCGCCGGCGTCGCGCGGAAGATCGCCCCGCCGAGCGTGAGGTACGCGCCGATCGTGCGCATGACGTGGCCGGTCTTCACCGTCGGATCGGTGGCATTGATCGCGTCGCGGCCGGCCATCAGCACGTCGATCGCGCTGGACAGCACCGACAGCTTCTCGGCCAGCTCGATCGTCACGGCCCTCTTGCCGAGCTCGAACTTCACCTTCTCGAGCTTCGGATAGAGCTTCGTGACCGCCGAGTACGCGTCGATCGTGGAGCCGAGCAATCCGATCGCGGCCCACGGGTCCTTCTCCTGGGCCAGCGCCTGCACCGAGTAGGCGAGGTTGAAGGCCTCGAAGCCGAGCGCCAGCCGATCGGCCGCGCTCTTCGACAGCCGCAGTCCCTGCACCTTCGCCGGATCGGCGTCGATGTGGTAGTGCCGCGCGAGCCGCTCGATGCCGCCCTTCGCGGCCTTGTTCGCCGCGCGTCGCTCGATCGATGCCATCGCGCGCGCGACGTCGTGGGAGTAGCGCTGGCGCAGCTCGAGCGCGAGCCGCTTCTTCGCGAACGCGATCAGACTCGGCAGCGCCTCGCTGCGGTAGGTGGCGACCCAGGCGTTCGCGTAGCGCTCGAGCAGCAACGATGCGAGCTCGGCGCTCGTGGTCGAGCTCTTCCGCTTGCTCTCGAACAGCATCGAGGCGCCGCCGTCCGCAAGCGGCAGCTTGCCGTCGAGGGCGACCTTCATGATCTTGGACATGAAGGCCTGGCCGTCGGGCAGCGTGTCGAGTCGGGCCTTCACCAGCGAGACGACGCTCGCGACGCTGATCACGACGTCGTCGGCGGTGTCGGGGTGACCGTAGTCGGCCACCAGCTCCGAGAACGCGTTGTACTTCGAGCGATCGGATTTCTGTTCGAGCGAGATACCGACGGTGTCCTTGCCGACGAACCAGGTGTCGGCCATCACCGTCTTGCCCTTGATCTTCACGACGTTGTCGACGCGACGTCGCGGCCTGCCGATCCACCACAGCAGATCCTCGAGCGTCGCGCTCGCGAGCGCGAGCCGTTGGCGGAGGTCCTTCTCGGTCTGGTGGAGATAGCCGCCCAGCTTGTTCCAGACCGGGTCCACGTACTGGGCCGGCAGGTTGTGGAACCGCTTCGCCAGGCGATACTCCTCGTCGCCCGCGAGCTTCGTCGCCTCCAGCTGCCAGACGTCGACCCACAGGTTGAAGATCGTGGCGCGGCGTGCTGCCTCGGCCAGCGGATCGACGAGGTACATCACGAAGGACAGCGGCTTGTTGGCGCTGAGCTCCGACTGCAGCTCCCACAGCGGCTTCGTCGTCGTGCCGTCGGAGCCGTCGGTCCAGAGCTCGTCGAACAGTCGATGACAACGGCTCGCGAGCTGGGGACCGCTCTTCACCATCTCCACGAGGCGCGCCCACGCCAGCGGATACGGCGCGAGCAGGAACCAGAACCATCGGCTCTGCTTCTGCGCGATCGAACGGATCTCGACCTGCAGACTGCTGCGTTTCGCCCCGCTCGCGGCGCGGTTGTCCTTGCCCTTGTTCGCGACCAGGTCGACGAGCTGCACGCCGCCCTGGTCGGCGAAGAGCTCGCGCTCGAGCGTCATGCCGTTGCCGGCGGCGTCGGTCGACGCGAACATGTAGATCCACTTGCCGGTGATCGGCTGTGCGTGCGGGCGCGAGAAGGTCATCGCGCCGTTGCCGGCGCCCTCGATCTCCACGTACTGCAGGCCGCCGGGGAGCCCACCGGAGACCCGGCTGCGCCGATCGTTCGCGTCGCTGCTGTAGCGGGGGCCGCTGATCACCAGAGGGTCGAAGCGCGCGAGGTCGTAGATGAGCCGCGGGTCGCCCTTGACCTCGACCAGGCGGCGACGTCCGTGGAGCTCGAACATCGCCGTCACCTCGCGGAACGACACGTCGACGTTCACCACGGCCGCCTGGGTCGGCGGCGGCGGTGCGGTCTTGGGTGGCTCGGTCATGTCTCCACCTCGTCGTCCTCTTCCCAGTCCGTGAACGGATCGGCCTCGTCCATCTCGAACACGAGCGCGGCGTAGGCGTGCGCCTCGACCTCGGCGTGCATCGGCCGCGGACGATCGACGATCGTCTCGAACGGCAGGTCGGTGAACACCGGCGACGAAATCGCCTCGTCGTCGAAGCGCACCAGGTCGTAGCGGAGCCCGGGCAGCAGGTCCTCGAAGCGCAGCTCGAGGAACGCGTTGCCCGGCACGAGATCGTCGGCGGGCGTCTTCACCTGCTCGTACGTGCCGTCGGTGCTGCGCAGCTCGTAGCGGGGGAACGGCTGGTCCTGCGACGCGTTGCCGGTGAAGACGATCGTCATCCAGTCGGCGGGCATCACGAAGCGATGCATCGCCCCGCTGCGCAGGAAGTAGGTGCGGCCGGGGTCGTAGTCGACCTCGGTACCGCTGACCGGGGCGAGGGCAGGGCTCGGCATCGCGTTCTTGGAGACTCCCGAGCCGCGCGACTGATCAACGGCAATTCGGTCCCCCGACCGTGATCATCCCGGCGTCTCGTCGGTCTTCACCTTGCGAGACCCATGCAGCTCTACGATCACTTCGGGGAGGCATACTGGCTGGCCCCGCCGACGGACCCGCCGCCCGCCAGCTGGGGCGCAGCCGAGGAGGTCCCGGGATGGTTCGCGGGCGAGCTCCGCCTCGAGGGCTTGGACGCGGCGGGCTTCGAGCCCGGTGACGACCGGGCGCGGACCGACTGGATCGGTGGGCAGCTCGACGCCGGGCGCCTGCGGATCTGGCGGCGGCTGCGGACGATCGCGTCGTCGATCCGCGGCACGCCGCCCGAGGAGGCCGCGCCGCTGCTCAGCGAGCTCTACGTGGTCGAGCGCACGTGGATCGGCTGGGAGGTCCTCGACGCGCACGGCCAGCCGATGGCCGGCGTCGCCTACGAGCTGGACACGCCCGACGGCGAGGTGCGCACGGGCAAGACCGATGCGCAGGGCCGCGTGCGCGAGTCCGGGATCGCGAAGGGCACCTGCGCGATTCGCTTCATCTCGAGCGCGGCGTGAGGCTCAACCGCCGAGCGTCCAGATCTCGCGCCCCGACTTCAACAGCTTCCTCGTGATGTCCGCCGACTCGGCGCCCTCGGACTCCGCCATCGCGCGCAGCTCGGCGACGTCCGCATCGGTGCCGTCGCAGAAGCCGATCGGCCGCGGGTTGCCGGCGACCAGGAGCTGGACCTGCAGCTCGCCGCGATCCCAGCGGGTCTGCGTGGCGTTGTCGTAGGGGTAGATCATGGGCGAGCGGACTGTACGCCTTCGCGGCGAAAGGGTCGCGGCGGCATCACGCGCGCGATCGACGGGCGCGCATGTCACCTTCGCCGCGAGCGGGCACCACCGGGCATGACCCGACGTGGTATCGCCCTCACGATTCGTCCGCTCCGCTGCACCGCGCGAGGCCTCGCCGCCGCGATCCTGCTCGTGGGCTGCTACGAGCCGCTCGAGCGCACGACGCCGGACACGCAGGGCGACGACAGCGGGAGCTCGGGCGCGAGCGACACGGACAGCGGCGATCCCACCAGCGTCGGCTCGACGGCCGACTCGACGGCCGACGCGACGGCCGGATCCACCGCATCCACGGCGGGCTCGACGGCGTCCGGTGCGACGAGCACCGCGACGACCGACGACGAGACGAGCGCGACCGACGACGGCAGCGATACCACCGAGGACGACGGCACCTCCGACACGAGCACGGGTGCGCCCGCCGACACGACGGCGCCCGAGGTCATCGCGGTCTCTCCGACCGACGGTGCGACCGGGGTGCGCGCCGACGCGAACGTCGTGATCACCTTCAGCGAGCCGATGGCCACCGCCGCGACCGCCGCAGCATTCGCGTCGTCCGATCTCGGCGACTTCACCGCGTCGTGGAACGACGACGGCACCGAGCTCACGATCGATCCCGACGCGCCGCTGGCCTATGCCGCCGGCGTCGATCCGGCGGACGTCGTCGCGCTCGCCCATGCCTTCACCCTGGGCACCGGCGCGACCGACGAGGCCGGGAATCCGCTCGGCGCCGAGCTGCAGGCGAGCTTCACCACGCTGCGTCGGATCACGGTCACGCTCGCCAGCGACGCGGCGCTCACCGGCGCGGTGCTGTCGAACGGCGCGCTCCACACGGGCGCGGGCGGCGACGCCGTGGCGGGCGACGGCACCGACAATCTGCAGCGCAAGGGCTTCTTCGCCTTCCACCTCGAGGACGTCCCCGCGGGCGCGGAGGTCGAGTCGGCCACGCTCGTGGCGACCCAGCTGCTGACGCTCGGCACCCCCTTCGCGAATCCGCCGAGCGGCTTCGGCACGCTCGCCATCGTGCACGTCGAAGCGGATGCGCTCGATGCCGCGGCGTACGGAGGCGCCGCGTTGGACGACGTCGGCGTGTTCTCCGTCGACGATGCCGACGGCGAGCGCACGGCCGACGTCGCGGCCGCCGTCGCCGACGACCTCGACGCCGCTCGCCCACGCTCGCAGTACCGCCTCGAGTTCGGCGTCGCGACCGACGGCGACGGCTCGAGCGACCGCACGCGCTTCCAGGATTCGGGCGTGGAGCTGGTGTACCTGGTGGAGTAGGGGCCGGCGATCGTCACGCGCCGCTGCGCTCGCGCAGCAGCCCGACGAAGGCGTCGGCGACCGCAGCGGACGAGTAGGGGTTCTGTCCGGTCACGAGGTTGCGATCGCGGACCACGTGGCTGCCCCACTCGACCGCGGCCTTCGAGTGCCGTAGCCCCTGCGCGACGAGGTCGTACTCGATCACCATCGGGAGCCGTCCCCAGATCGGCGTGCGGGTCTCCTCGGTCTGCGAGAAGCAGGTGAAGCGATAGCCGGCGAACGGGTTCTTGCCCTCCGCGTCGCGGGGCGCCAGGAAGGCGGTCGGGCCGTGGCACACCGAGGCGATCGGCAGCTCGGCCGCCAGCGCGCGCAGCAAGAGCCGCGCGATCTGATGGTTGCTGGGCATGTCGGTCATGCAGCCGTGACCGCCGGCGATGTAGATCCCCGCGTACCCGCGCAGCGCCTCGTCGTCGAGCTCGCCGAGGTTCTTCGGCGCACGCAGGTCGGGGATCGAGCCCAGGATGTCGCGGTAGCGCGCGACCTCGCCCTCGAAGTCGAGCTCGGTGCCGGCCGGGACCACCCAGCGGATGTTGCCGGGGTCGAGGCTCGACGCGTCGACGGTCGGAACGACGCCGTCGATGGTGGCGATCGTGATCGCGAAGCCGGCATCGCGCAGGCGGGCGACCGGGACGGCCAGCTCCTCCGCCCAGAACCCCGAGGGATACTCGGTGCCGTCGGTGAGGTGGAGCTGCTTCGCGTTGGTGACGATGACGAGGATTCGGGGTGCCATGTGCTCCCCAAGCTGCTGCGGCGCAGAGTTTCATGCAATGCAGCTACACGCAATGTATGATTTCATGGCGTGCACAATCCGTCACTTCGCGACGTCGACCTGAACCTCTTGGTCGCGCTCGATGCCCTGCTCGAGCACCAGAGCGTGACCCGTGCCGCCGCGGGCATCGGGCTCTCCACGCCGGCGACCAGCCACGCACTCGCACGGCTGCGCACGCTGCTCGGCGATCCGCTGCTGGTCCGCGCGGGCCGGCAGCTCGTGCTCACGCCGCGTGCCGCCGCGCTGAAGTCCCGCGTGCGTGCCCTGGTCGAGGAGCTCCGCGAGGTGCTCACTCCGCAGCGCGTCGGCGATCTGCGCGAGCTCGAGCGCGCGTTCGTCGTCCACGCGTCGGACTATGCGCTGCTCGTGCTCGGGGCGGCCGTCGACGCTCGTGCGCGCGAGCAGGCGCCCCGGGTGTGCCTGCAGTTCCTGCCCAACCTCGATCGCGACGCCGAGCTGCTGCGGCTCGGCGAGATCGATCTCGCGGTCGGCGTCTACCCTTCGTTGCCCCCCGCGATCCACACGCAGAAGCTGTTCGACGAGCGGCTGGTCTGCGTCGTGCGCGACGCCCATCCGGTGCTCCGGCGTCGTCCGAGCGCGGAGCGCTTCGCCGCGCTCGAGCACATCCAGGTCGCCCCGCGCGGTCGACCCGGCGGCGTGGTCGACGATGCGCTCGCGCACGTCGGTCTGCGCCGACGCGTGACGCGGATGGTGCCGTTCTTCCTGTCCGCGCTGCATCTGTGCGCCGACACCGATTGCGTGCTCACGGTGCCCGAGCGGGTCGCACGCGCCACCGCGCCCCGCTTCGGGCTGCGCGTGCTGGAGCTCCCGGTCGAGTTGCCGAGCTACGCGTTCACGCAGATCTGGCACCCGCGCAACCACGCCGACCCGACGCATCGCTGGCTGCGCGAGTCGTTCGTCGCGGCCGCGCACGCGACCCGACCCCCGCGGTGAGGGATCATCCCCGGCCGACGAGCTGGGTGAGCCGCGCCACGTTGGCGAGCACCATGCGATCGTCGGGGTCGAGCAGGTGCGCGCGCTCGTAGGCGCGCAGCGCTGCCGGGTAGTCCTTGCTGAGCAGCGCCTCCGCAGCGCGATCGAGGACGTCGGCGAGCGACTCGATCGGCGCGGTCGAGCCGACCTGTGGGGGCGCGAGCCCGCGGGCACGCTCGGGCGGCTCGTCCTCCACGAGGAACGTGTCGAGATCGAGCGGGTCGTCGACGCAGGCGATCTCCCGAGTCACCGCATTGCGGCTGTCTTCGTCGTGCTGGCGAGCCGCATCGAGCAGCAGCTGCTCCCAGGGCTTGTCGGGCAGGTTGCTGCGCTCGATCGAGGTCTGCTTGAGCGTCGAGCAGCGGACGATCGAATGCTCGCTGAACGCGAGCACGCGTAGGGCGTCGACGCCGGTGCTGCCGGGGGTCGACGCCGACCACAGCCGGCCGTCGCGGACGATGATCGAGCCGCGCAGCGGACCGAGCGTGACCTCGATGCGGACGGAGTGCCGGCCCATGCACGCGAGCTGGATGTAGTCGCTGGCGCCGAACGGCGCCTCGTCCTCCGCGGCGGCCTGCTCGAGGTGGGCGGTGGCGAGGCGCTGGAGCTCCTGCACGGAGACCGGCTTCTCGCGCACGACGATGCCGGGGTAGTCGCGCAGCTGGGCCCTGAAGCGCGGCAGGTGGGCCGACACGTAGATGATCGGGATCTCGCTGCCACAGCCCTCGTGACCCATCAGCTCGATCCCCGAGCCATCGGGTAGATCGAGGTCGGAGACCACGAGGTCGTGGCGCGCGGCGACCAGCGCGGCCTTGGCCGCGTCCAGCGTACCGACGGCGGTGACGGCTGCCCCTGGTAGCCCCGACAGCGCATGCGCCATCGAAGCCCGCAGCGGCGCATGGTCCTCGAGCAGCAGGATGCGGCTCACGATGCCTCCGGTGCGCTCGCGTTGCGTGGGCGCGGCGGTGCGGCCTCCGGGATCGTGATGGTCCGGACGCGCTCACCCGCGGCGCCTTCGCTCTGGCCGAGGCTGCCGCCCGCGACCTCGAGGATCTTGCGGCAGAGCGTCAGATCGGTCGACGTGATCGCACGGGCGTTCGGGCTGCACGCATCGACGATGACGATCTCGAGGCCGCGGCCCTGGAGTCGCGCCTCGACGCGCAGCGTATCGCCCGGATCGCACTCGGCGAACGCGTGGCAGATGAGGTTGATGAGCAGCGCGTGGACCACGGTGGGGTCGAGGCAGAGCGGTGGCAACCGATCGACGAGCCACTCGAACTTCAGGTGCGCACGATCGGCGCGCTCGCCCGCACGGAGGCGAGTGTCCTCGAGCATCGCGGTGGGGTCGGCTGGCTTGGCGCAACGCAGCGGTCGTCCCATCGCGCCGAAGCGATCGAGCGCCATGCCTGCGTCCTGGGCCTCGCCGAGCGCGAGTCGACGATGGTGCTCGACTTCCGCGGCGGACACGGCGAGCGGGAGCAGCTCCAGGCCCATGGTCACGGCCATGAGCGAGTTCTTCACCCGGTGCACCATCGCAGGCACGGCGGCGCCCATGACCGCGAGCCGGTGGAGGTCGTCGGACTCGAGCGTCGTCGCGGCGCGCACGATCACTGCGTACGGTCCCGGTCCCTCGCCGGGTGTGGCGGCGATCTGGGCGGTGGCGCAGGCGAGCTCGAGCAGCGCACCGTCGGGGCCGTGCACGGTCATGCGGCACTCGCCGCGCCCGATGGTCGCCGTCAGCTCCTCGAGTGGACACAGGTAGCGCGCGATCGGTGCGCCCTCGAGCGCAGCTCGCTCGCGTCGCAGCAACCGCACGGCGAAGTCGTTGGCCGAGCGAACGGTGCCGTGCTCGTCGACGAGCAACAGCGCGACGGGCAGTCGATCGAGCAGTCCTTCGCACACGAGCGCGCACGAGGGAATGATCCCGAGCCCGCGTGCGGGCCGGGCCGCATCCGCGTTGAGATCGATCGTCGCACGGTGACGTACGAGCTCTACGTTCATGGACCACGGCTCCGACTCGCAGTCATGCGTGATCTATGCGATGCACCGCGCTCGCGCGCCGCCGCGTTCTCGCAGCAAAGGCTGCGCGTCCGGCCCATCGTGGGCCACGCCGAGCGACGACTACACGGAGCGACGCGACGATCGTGGCATCTCGATCGCACGCGTGACGTCGCCGGTGCGGCGCAGCAGCTTGGTCAAGCGCTCCACGTTGCCGACGATCGTGCGATTCTCGGGTGCGAGCACCTGGGCCTGGCGATAGGCGTGCAGCGCAGCCTCGAGGTCCTTGCGCAGCAACGCGTCGATGGCCTCGTCGATCAAGGCGCCGAGCGAGCGAGCGGGACGAGGCACCGTCGCGACGCTGCGGAACAGGTTCGGCGTGGCCTCGTCGATCGTCCCGAGCGTCAGCAGGGGGATGGCGCTCGCGCGCGTGCCCTCGCCGGCGAACGACGGTGGATCGGGGAGCACCGTGCTCGGCTCGTGAACGACTGTTCGGGGGCCCATCGAGGTCAACCATGGCCGAACGGCCGAGGAAGGGTCGCGCAACCATTGCGCCCCTCGTGCCGGGAGCGCGACCGTCCGAAGGCCAGGGTGCAGTCCTCACGGACGTGGCGGCACCGCGAGCGTCGAGGCCATCAGATCGACGCCGCACTCGAGCGCTTCGCACCAGCCGATGAACCGCTCGACTTGCTCCTTGCCGCGGAAGAGCGCACCGTGCTGCGGCGCGATGATCTCGATGTCGAGCGTGCGGACCATCTTCGCCCAGGCGCGCATGATCGAGTTCGACACGATGTAGCGCCGGTGGAACCCTTCCATGTACTGGATGTGGGCGTCGAAGTCGTCGACCTCGCGGTAGGGCTGCCCCAAGCTCGCACCCAGATCGCCCGAATACAGGATCTTCGAGGTCGGGTCGTAGACCTGGAAGTTGCCGCACGAGTGCATGAAATGTGCGGGGATGAACGCCAGCGGTGCGCCGTCGAGCTCGATCCACATGCCCTCGTCGGGGATCGGTTGCAGCCGATCGGCCAGCAGCCGGTCGAGGCCGAAGTGCGGAATGAAACGGGTCCACAGCGCCGAGGCGTAGGCGTTCGCGTCGGTCGTCGTGAGCCAACCGTTGATGGCCGCGACGATGTCGGGGTCTTGGTGCGATAGGAAGATGGTCTGGAGCTTGGCGCGTCCGAGCTGCGCGAACGTCTCGGCGAGCACCCTCGCGTAGACCTTGTGACCACCGGGGTCGAGCAGCAGCCCGGCCTTGCCGTGGACGATGAGGTGCTGATTCGCCTGCACCGCGAGCCCACCCGTCTCGAAGTCGGGCAGGAGGATGTTCCGGTGATCGGCGCTGCTGAAGAGGGTGATGCTCGACGTTGCGTTCATTTGCTTCCTCCTGGGTCGGTCGGATCTGTCGATGGATCAGGCGGCGTCGCGCCGCACCAGCGCGCTCTCGAGGGCGGCCAACGCTGGATCGAGCGCGGTCGTCGAGAGCTCGGCACCGGTGCTCACGGCGGTGACGAGGAAGCGCTCTCCACCGACCGCGAAGATCCGGTGGAGCGTGAGCTGACCGCCGCCGTCGCGCACCAGCACCGAGGTCGGCGCGGGCGCGCCGGTCCGGGCGATGCGATCGGCCAGCGAGAGCACCAGGGACGAGACGCCGGCGATCACGTCCGCGTCGCGTGCAGCAGCACTGGCGGCCAGCGGCAAGCCGACCTCGTCGCTCAGCAACACCGCCGAGAAGCCGCCGCGATGGGCGATCGCTTCGAGCAGCTGGGGCAGGCGCTCGCGGCCGCGCGGCGAGACGAGCAGGCGGCCGAGCACCTGTGCCCGGCGCTCGCGGTCCATCAGCGGGCCCAGCGTGTCGCGCACGAGCTCGTGCAAGCCCTTCGTCTCGCGATCGAGCTGCATCATCGGTGCGAGCGCGCTGCGGATCTCCGCGCGCAGGCGCTCGGCGCTCTCGTCGGTCCGGTCGTCGGCGTCGATGCGGCTGGCGAGGGCCGAAAGCTGGCTCTGCAGCTGCACCTGCAGCTGGTGGGCATTGGCCTCCTGGGCGCCGAGGATCGGAGCGAGCACGGCCTGCAGCTCGTCGCGCAGGTTGGCGCCGGAGACCGGCCGCGCCGCGAGCTGGCCCTGCAGCGCGTCGATCGTCGCGGCCCGTTCGTCGGCGGTGATGGCGAGGCGTCGTCGGGTCTGACGTCCGAGCGCGACGCCGAGCAGATACCCGGCACCCGCGGTCACGAAGGTTGCGGCGAGGGCCACGAAGAGCGCGGTGATCGTCATGGGTTCCTTTCGGGCACGCACGTGGGCATGCCGTCGACGCGCACGACGACGCGTCGATCGTGGGTGACGCTCTGCTCGTCCATCGAGCGGTACTCGCCGAAGGCCTGCACTTGCATGCGGGCCATCGCGATTCCGCGGTCACGCAGGAGACGGCGGGCGGCCTGGCCGCGTGCGTGGCTGAGCGCGAGGTTCTCGTCGGGACCGCCGTCCGCGCTCGCGAAGGCCTCGAGCACCAGTCGAGCCTCGGGATGGGCGCCGGCCCAGGCCACGAGCGCGTCGAGCCCGGGCGGATCCGGCTCGCCGATCTCGGAGCTCCCGCCGTCGAAGCCGAGCTCGAGGGTCGGGGCACAGCTGCGGACGCCGTCGGCGGTCGCGGGGCGCGTGGCTTCGGGTGGCGTCGAGATCGTCGCGTTCGGAGTCGGCATCGCCTTCGCGTGGGCCGGCGCAGTGCGGCGCGCGAAGCCATCGTGGAACGCCGCCGTCGCCGACGTCGCGGCGTCGCGCATGGCGAGCGTGCCCACGAGGAGCCACAGGCCCGCGCCTGCGAGCAGACCGGCACAACCCACCCACGTGGGCACGCCGTCACCCAGCGGCGTGGGAATCATCGCAGCAGACGCGGTCGGCATGGGTCGACCCGCATCACAGCACGCGACGGATGTCGTCGACGGCCCGGCGCATGTCGAGGAACAACAAGCCCAGCTTGGCGTCGCGCGTCGCCATCGACAGCAGCAGCGTGCCGGAGCCGGCGTCCATCATGCAGGCGTAGCCACTGCCGCCGCGGATGAGCACTTCCTGGAGATTGCCGCGCTCGAGCTCGGTTGCTGCACGGGTGCCGAGCCCGAGCAACGTCGCGCTCATGCCCGCGACTCTGGCTTCGTCGACGTGCTGCGGCAGCGCACTCGCGATCATCAGCCCGTCTTCGCTGATCAGCGCGCACGCCTCGACGTCGGGGCTCCCGGATTGGAGCCCGCGCAGTACTTTGTTGAGGTTGTCCACTCGTGACATGTCTGACTTCCCCGATGCTTCGGTTGGATGACGCGCGCGCAGAGGCGACGCATCTCAGACATCTTTGCCGCGTACCGCATCGCGGCAAGCGCAACATTGGCGGGCGGCGATACCCTGCTACATCGGGTCACGCGATCGATCGCGTCGATCGATCGCGTACCGAAACGGGACGACTCGAGCTCTCGCGTGTTCGATCACACCGGCGACGCGGCCCACGTGCCGGAGCACGTGAACATCGGAGCGGACCACGTGCCGTCGATGTCGCCCGCCAGATCGATCTGGCCGTCGAACGTCGCCGGGCCTGCGAGCGCGCCAGCGCCCGACGCAGTGATCGCACCGCTGCCGTCGACGCTGCCGTCGAACGTGCCGTCGTCGCTGCCGGTGAAGGTGCCTGCGACAGTGCCGTCCTCGGCGATGTCGACGGTCAGCGTGCCGCCGACGGCTCCGATGCCGGTGCACATGCCGGTCCAGGTGCCGTCGTAGCTCACCGACATGCCGCCGGTGCTCGACGACTCCGTGGCGTCGCTCGAGCTGCTGCCGTCGCTCGAGCTGCTGCCGTCGCTCGAGCTGCTGCCGTCACTCGAGCTGGCGGGATCGGGTGCCGTCGTGCCGCTCGTGTCCGCGGGATCGTCGGTGGTCGTGTCGACCGACGTGGTCGCCGTCGTCGCGCTGGGGTCGTCGGTCGTGGCCTCGGGCTGCGAGGTCGTCGTCGGCGGCGGGTCGCCGGTTTCCGACCCCGACGTCGACGTCGTGTCGTTCGACTCGGAGAGCCCGTCGTCACTGCAGCCGATCCCGACCACGAGCCCGATCGCCGCAAAGATCCGACCACCGAGCTTCGACCCACCAAGCTTCAATCCACGGTTCATGGTGGGAGCGTACCACCCGCACCACCATCGTGGGTGGCGTCGATGCGCGCTCGAGCGATCGGCTCGCCGGCGAGCTCGCGCGTCAGCACGCCCGCCGGGACGGCCTTGCAACCGCTCGTGTTCTGTCCGGCCCAGAGCGGCGAGAAGTCGCCGCTGCCGCGCTGCTCGGCGGCCTTGCGCAGCGGGAGCATCGCTGCGGTCGCGAGCGGGAAGGCCGGCGCGGCGACGCTCATCGGGCCCAACTCGCGAATGATCCGATTCACGATGCCGCGCGCCGGTCGGCCGGTGAACACGTTGGTCAGTGCAGTCTCGCGCGCCGCGTCGCTCGCCAGGGCGGCGCGATGCACCGCGCTCGTCGTCGCTTCGGGGCACAACAGATAGGCCGTGCCGATCTGCACGCCCGCGGCCCCGAGCGCGCGCGCAGCCGCGACTCCGCGTGCGTCGCAGATCCCACCGGCAGCGATGACCGGCACTCGCACGGCACGGACGATCTGGGGCACCAGCGCGAACGTGCCGACCTGCGTGGCGAGATCGTCGGAGCGGAAGATACCGCGGTGGCCGCCCGCCTCGAGACCCTGCGCGACGATGGCATCGACGCCGCGGGCCTCGAGCCAGCGTGCTTCTTCGACGGTGGTGGCCGACGACACGATGCGTGCGCCCCAGCTCCGCACGCGTGCGAGCAACTCGTCCGAAGGCAGCCCGAAGTGGAAGCTGACCACGGGCGGACGGAAGTCGGCGAGCACGTCGGCGGCTTCGGGGCCGAACGGTGCGCGCCCCGGGCCCGTGACGATCGCCGAGGTGTCGACCGCGAGCTCGGCGTAGTAGGGCGCCAGTGCGGCGCGCCACGCCGCCTCGCGTGCGGCGTCGGGCTCGGGCGGCACGTGGCAGAAGAAGTTCACGTTGAACGGCGCATTCGTGCCCGCGCGGATCGCCGCCAGCTCGCGGCGCAGCTCGTCGGGCCCCAGCATCGCGCACGGCAGCGAGCCGAGCCCGCCCGCGCTCGACACCGCGATTGCGAGCGCGCTGCCCTGCACGCCGGCCATCGGCGCTTGCACGATCGGCAGCCGGATCCCGAACAGCTCCTGCAGCGTCATCGACGGCGAGCATACGCCGTCGGGCTCGCGCCGTGCGTGCCGAGCCCGCGACCGGGACGGCGATCACTCGGCGTACACGCAGATGCCCTCGTTGCAGCTCATCGCGTCGGGGCAGCTGTGGCTGGCGTCGCAGCCGAGCATGCAGTAGTTCGGCTGCAGCGTGCAGTAGCTGCCCTCCGCGAAGCAGAACTCGCCCTCGACGCCGGTGTCGACGCAGTCGATGTCGCTGAAGCACTCCTGGTACGACGATTCCGGGTTGTAGGTGCACTCCGCGTACGCGCTGCCGGTCGCGCCGGTCGGGCACGCCTCGCCAGCGCCGCAGTAGGGCAGGCACACCGCACCGCCGCCACTCGTGAGCTCGATGCCCAGGTAGCCGCTCGGGCAGCCGCCGTCGAACGGCGACGGCCAGTCCGGATCTTCGGCGGACGAGCTGCCGTCGTCGCCGGTCGAGTCGTCGACGCCGCTTGCCGCAGAGGTGGACTCGTCGGCGTCCTCGTCGGCGGAGCTCTCGGCCTCGCTGTCGCCAGCGTCGCTGCTGCTGCCGCTGTCCTCTGCTTCGCCGACGCTGGGATCGTCGCCGGTGCTGCCCGCCGCGCCGTCGCACACGCCCATGTCGTCGACCGTCGCGCCGCTCGCGAGCTCGCGCGTGCCGAGATCGAGATCGGTCACGATCGGCGGGATCGGCAGGTCCATCTCGAACGGCCCGTAGCTCTCGGTGATCACGAACGGGATGTCGACCTCGATCGTCGCGGCCGCGGTGACGGTGCCGCCCATCGTGAGCGTGCCGGTGTACTGTCCGAAGCCGGCGCGAGCGGCCGCGCAGGTGCCCGCGAAGCTCGTCGTGAGCTCGCCGCCCGTCACGGAGAACACGAGCGTGGCCCCCGGTGCGCCTGGCACCGGCACCGAGCCGAGCTCCTGGGCCGGCAGCGCCGAGTCGACCGACACCGGCATGTCGAGCGCGAACGGCTCGAACGCCACCTGCTCGGCAGCGATCGCATACTCGAACGACTCGACCACGTCCTCGAACGAGAGCGCGTCGACGCGCGCGCTGACCTCGAGCGCGAGCCCGCCTTCGACGGCGAGCGATCCGCTGCCCGCGATCGGAAGCAGCTGATCGCCGTCCGAGCTCGCGCGGGCGACGACCGTCACTGCGCCGCTGGCGGTCACGGTCGTGCGCACAGCGACCGGCAGACCTTCGGGCAGCCAGCCGCTGTCGAGCTCGAGCCCGGGCAGGAGCGGCTGCTCACCGCGGAACTCGAGCTCGGCGCCACCGCCACCGCCCTTCGAGTCGTCGCTGCACGCGGCGAGCGCGACGAGCATGGCGAGCATGGACGGACGCAAGAAGGGGACGATGACGCGGTCGTGCATGGCTTTCGCGGACGGAGAGGGACCCGCCCACGCAAGTCGCAGGAAATCGACGCGCATTCGTACTTGGTCGCGCCTCCGGCGCTCTTCCTGTGCGGGCGGCCATGCTCGCGGTCCGCCGTGGCAAAGCCGCGTCGGGCTCGAGGTGCAGCCTCCGGCGCTCTTCCTGTGCGGGCGGCCGCGCTCGCGACGACTATGCTGCCAGCTTCGTGCAGAGCTCGTGGGCGAGCGCGCGGAGGGCCTCGGCGTCGGGAAGGCCGAGCGCGTCCGGCAGCACGGCCGCCTGTTCGGCGGCGAGCTGCGGCAGATCGGTGAGCGCACGATCGAGCGCTGCTTCGACGCCGACGCGGTCGCTGGCGTCGAGCTGATCGGTGAACCATGCGTGCAGATCCCAGGAGAGCTGCGCGTGCTCGAGCTCGTCGTCCGCGATCCGTGTGTAGAGCTCGCGGAGCTCGGGCGCGCACGCATGCTCGGCGATCCAGCGCGCGCGCAGTGCGGCCCAGGCCTCGTGGACGCAGCCCTCGATCGCGTTGTCGAGCGTGAGCGCGAGCAGCGAGAGCTCGCGGTGCTCGCGGGACGGAGGACACGGCGAGGCGCCGAGGCGGCGCGCCGCAGCCCCGACGGCGCGCGCGTGCTCGACCTCCTGCGCGCGGGCGCGACGGCAGCGAGCCACGAGCGCAGCGGGAGCGTGCCAGCGCGAGAGCGCCTCGACGAGATCGTCGAACGCGGTGACCGCCGCGGCCTCGAGGTGCGCGCAGTGGGCGAGGTGCTCCGCGAGGTTCGCACCCCCGTGGACGCGCTCGACGTGCCCGAGCGGCCGGCGACCCTCGCAGAAGTACTCGACGGATCGGCCCTCGCACTCGATCGAAGCGGCGACCTCGTCGGGATCGACGCCCGGCTCGCCCATGATGTCGAAGCTGCAGCTACGGACGTCGGTGACTTCCCAGTCGTCGTCGCGCCGGTGGGCGAAGTCGCAGGCCGTCTCGCAGTCGATGTCTTCGGGCGAGTCGAACCCGAAATCGGCCTGCAGCGTCGTCAGCTCCGCCCAGCTGAGCTCGCTGGCGACGCTGAAGTTGCGTGCGGGCGGCTTGCAGCCTTCGATCGAGGAGGACGAACCGCACCCGTGCGCGGCCGAGGCGATGCAGGCGAGCACGATGGCTTCGAGTCTGCCCATGGCGACGAGGGTAGTGCCCCGGTCGACTCGAACGATCGTGCGGCGGCCGGAAAAGCGTCGGTGTGGTCCGCACGCCCGCTACGGCTGCGTCGAGGGCGGAGGCGACGGGCGCGCGACGACGAGCCGCGTGACTCCGCCGAGACGCATCGCGCCGTCGGCGTTCGCTGCGGTCACGGCACGGACGAGCGCGCGCGCCCAGGCCTGGCGCTCGTCGTCGGAGAGCTCGCGCGCGACGGCTGCGACGCCGCCGAACGCCATGACCCACGCGAGCAGCTCGTCCTCGCTGTCCGTCTCGACCACCGCCGTCTCGCGCTCCTCGGCGTGCACGATGTGGAAGCCCGCGGTCTCGACGTCGCGGCGCAGGCGCTCGGGGTCCGCGTAGTGGAACATGCCCGGTGCATCGTGATCGAGCGGCGGGATCGTCCGCCACTGCGAGAGCACACGTTGCGGGAGCGACAGGAACGGCACGCGCTCGGGCTCGACCCACACCGCGAGCACCAGCACGCCGTCGTGGACGAGCGCGCGTCGGATCGTCGCGAGCGCCGTGACCGGCGTCGTCATGTACATGAGCCCCCAGCGCGCGAGCGCGACGTCGAACGCAGCAGCGGGCACCGCGGTCGGCTCGGTCACGACGTCGGCGACGCGGAGCTCGAGATTCGTGACGCCTTCGGCATCGGCCCGGGCACGGGCGAGCGCGAGGACCGACGCATCGACGTCGATCCCGAGCACAGCTCCGTGCTCGCCGACGCGGTGCGCGGCGCGGATCGCCGGCTCACCGCGGCCGGTCGCGACGTCGAGCACGCGCTGACCCTCGCGGAGCCCGGCGAGCTCGAGCATCCGCGCGCTCGTCGTCGCGGTGAGGCGCACCTCCATCGCGTCGAAGCGACGCCAGACTTCGCCGCGCTCCATGTGTGCGGAGCTTCGCACGAGCGAGGACAGCGATGCTCGTCGAGCGCCGAGCTGCCAACTCGGTTGGCGACGAGGGCGTGCGAGCGCGCGCCGAAGTCGTCGTGGGCGCGCGCCGATGGCCACGTGCGAGCCCACGCGCGCGTCGTCGCGCGCTCGCGCGTGCTAGGCTCGGACCGTGAATGGGCTGACACCGTGAAGTGGAGCTGGCTCGGCGCAGCGATGTCGGTCGGCGTGCCAGCGTGCGCGGACGGTGGCTCGGGCGACGGCCATGGGCCGGTGGTGCAGCTGTCTGCGGACGCGCAGTCGCTGTTCGAGCTCATGCATTGGGGCGGGACCGCGGTGCCACCCACGGCCGAGCAGG
Source organism: uncultured Nannocystaceae bacterium (assembly GCA_964519175.1). Lineage (GTDB taxonomy): Bacteria > Myxococcota_A > Polyangia > Nannocystales > Nannocystaceae > Xiheibacterium. The sequence continues at coordinate 908 of CAZFKC010000074.1, read as the reverse complement.
CGGCGAGGCTGCACGGTGTCGAGCCTGCGGCAGACTCGGCGGCGGTGGAGGCGGCCGCGCGAGCGCTCGCGGGCGATGTGTTCGCGTCGTTCCGCTTCGATCCGCGGCAGGGCTTCTTGGACGTCGGCACGATCGAGCGCGAGCTCGTGCGCGGCCCCGACCTCACCGACGAGCAGGCCTTGCGCGCGGGCGTGACGGCGGTGGTCACCGCGATGGGGGCGTCGACGGAGCAGCTGACCTTGGAGGTCGATGGCACCACGGTCGTCGGCGGGGAGCAGGGTGGGGCGCCGACCGCCGAGGTGCTGGACGCGACGGTGCTCCTGCAGCGCAGCGTGCACGGTCTGAACCTCGGCGACGGCGGCACGGCGAGCTTCGAGCCGACCGGCCCGCTGATCTCCCTGCACTGCACCTGGCGGCGCGTCGACTACGACGCGAGCAGTCTCTTCGTCGAGGGCCTCGCGAGTGAAGAGGCCGTGATGGCGGCGCTCGCCGAGCTGATGGCCGGCGACGGCTTCGAGATCGAGCCCACGCTCGCCGAGCTGGAAGTCGGCGTCTACTACCGCCCGATCGCGCCCGACGATCCCGCGAGCGACACCTGGACGCTCCGCCTGGTCGGCTACGCCGCCATCATCGACACGCGCGGCGGCACGATCCCGACCCGCGAGTTCCACCTCGACGACGGCACCCCGCTCACCGACTGACCGCTCCAAACGACCTCCCGCGCCCGCCTCGCGGAGGATCGCCCAACCAACTGCGGTCGCTCGCCCGAGGAGGATCGCCCAACCAAGCCGGTCGCTCGCTCGAGGAGGATCGCCCAACCAAGCGCGGTCGCCCGCTCGAGGAGGATCGCCCCACCAAGCGCGGTCGCTCGACCTGTACCGCGCGGACATGGCCGCTGCGGCCAGCTT
>CAZFKC010000073.1:27781-50670 GCA_964519175.1 uncultured Nannocystaceae bacterium | reverse complement strand
GGAACGAAGAAGCGGAACGAAGAAGCGGAACGAAGGAGACAGCGAAGCCGCGGGAGCGCTCAGCGCGAGACGATCGCGTAGGACGAGAAGAACAGCACGGACGCGGAGAGCGTCTCGGCGTCGGCGTCGAGCGAGCGGTCGGCCATCTTCTCCCAGCGCGCGCCCTTTTCGGTCACGAGCACGAGCGCGTCCATCGTGATGCCGGTGAGGTCGAGCGCGCGATCCGACTCGTCGGTCGCGAGGTCGTAGGTGAGCTCGGCGGGCACGGCGAGCTGCAGGCCCGCAGGCTCGATCGCGTAGACGGTGCCGACGGTGCCGCGCGGCGCGTCGTCGACCACCTCGATGCGGATCTCGACGTCCTTGGCGACCGCGCCGGCCGGGATGTCGAGGGTGAGCCGGCCGTCGTCCGACATCACGGTGCCGCCGCGGGGACCGATGGTCTCGCCGTCCTGCGCGTCGCAGCCCGTGAGGACCGAGAAGCCGAGCACCGCCGCCAGAAGAGTCTTCGTCGCCGTCATGCGACGCCCCATGAGCAACTGGCATGCCGCTCGTGCCCAGGGCTCAAGTCATCGGAATCACGTGGGTGGCTTGCGAATGAGCCATTGGCTTGGCGGCTTGCCGGCGTGGCGAGCGTGGTAGCCGGGCGCGTTGCGTAGCCTACGAAGTCGCCGGGAACCCGCCCACGACAGGTCTCTGGCGGGGTGGCCAGGAATCGGGCCGGGGTGGCCAGGAATCGGGCCGGGGTGGCCCGAAATCGGGCCGGGCCGGCTCAGGCCAGGCCGAGGTCGGCCACGTCCTCTTCGTCGAGCCCGAAGAAGTGTCCGAGCTCGTGCAGCACCGTGATCTCGACCTGTGTCGCGAGCTCGTCGTCGTCCGGTGCGCTCGCCAGCAGGTTCGCGTAGTAGAGGACGATGCGGGTCGGCCGCGTGTCGTTCCCGGCCGTGCTCCGGCGGCCGAAGTCGGTCGGCCCCTCGAACAGCCCCAGCGCGCGCGGGTCGAAGCCCTCGCGCACGATGTCGATCGACGGCCGCGCCTCGAGGATGACGGGCACGTCCTCGACGCGCTCCGCCAGGTGACCGGGAAGCAGCGCCAGCGTGCGGCGGGCGTGCTCCTCGATGAATTCGAGGTCGTCGGGCGTGCCGATCGCCAGGCGGCGATCGTTGCGGCTGTCGAGCTCGTGCACGCGCACGTCGTGCTCGAGCTGGCCTTCGTGCTCGCCGGCCTCCTCGAGCAGCCGCGCGAGCAGGTGGTGCGCGTCTGCGAGGTCCGGGTCGACCCGCACCGCGGCCTCGAGGTGCGCGCGCGCGGCGGCCACGTCGTCGTCCGCGAGCGCGAGCTCGGCCTGCAGCGTGCGCACTTCCCCGTGCTCCGGCGCCATCGCGATCGCCTCGGCGATCGTGGCGCGGGCCCCGTCGATGTCCTCGCGCGCGAGCAGATCGAGCGCCTCGTCCACCAGATGGGCGAGCGCCTCGGTTTCGAGCGCGGAGAGTCTGCCGCCGGCCATGCGCGAGCGGGAGCATCGCCCGGCCCGGCATATACGCGATAGCGGGATCGGGTATAGGTTGCGCCAGCCATGGACAGCCCCGTCCAGCTCGTGATCCGCACCTTCGCCACCGGCGGTGACGCCGTCGGCCACCCGACCGGCGGCGAGCTGCCGGGCACGTGGTTCGTCGCGGACGCGCTGCCGGGCGAGCGCGTGCTGGCCGAGCCGATCAAGACCGCGAAGAAGCACGTGGTCGGCCGCGTGCTCGAGGTGCTCGAGCCGGCGAGCGAGCGCGTGACGCCGCCGTGCCCGCTCGAGGGCATCTGCGGCGGCTGCGGCTGGCAGCACATCCAGGCCAGCGCCCAGCACGAGCTCAAGCGCGTCATCGTGAAGGATGCGCTGCGCGGGCTCGGGGTCGAGCCGGTGCTCGGACCGAGCCCCGGCGGCGACGGGCTCGCGTACCGCCGTCGCGCACGGCTGCACTACCGCCGCATGGGCGACGAGCTCGCGCTCGGGTTCTTCCGTCGCCGCAGCGACGAGGTCGTCGACGTGCCGCGCTGCCCGGTGCTCGTGCCCGCGCTCGCCCACGCCGTCGGCCGCCTGCGTCGCGTCGCGCACGTGCTGCCGGAGTCCGGCGAGGTGCTCGGGCTCGCCGAGGGCAAGCGCGCGATCCTCGGGCTGCCGGGCGTCCGCCCGATCCCCGAGGTGCTCGACGCGCTCGCGCCCGCGCTCGACAAGGTGCTGGTCGGCATCGAGGTCCGTGGCGGCCGCGGCCGTGGGCACATCGGCGAGCCGAGGCTCGCCATCGACGGCGGCGCCGGGCTCCCGCCCACCGAGGCGACGCCGTTCGTGTTCGCGCAGGCGCGCGGCGACGCGAACCGCATGCTCGTCCGCCATGTGCTCGCGCGGGCCAAGCCGCACGGCAAGCGCGTGCTCGAGCTCTACGCCGGCACCGGCAACTTCACGCGCGCGCTCGCGAAGAGTGCAAGCCGCGTGTGGACCTGCGACGACGATCGCGAGGCCGTCGGGCTCTTGCGCCGCATGGCCGAGCAGGAGGCGCTGCCGATCAACGCGAAGCACGGCGACGTCGCGGCGCTCCTGCCCCGCATCGCGAACGGCGAGACGCGCTACGAGATCGTCGTCGCCGATCCGCCGCGCAGCGGGCTCGGCCAGACCGCCGCGCGCGCGCTCGCGAAGGTCGCGACCGAGCGCATCGTGCTCGTGGCCTGCGACGCGGCCACGCTCGCGCGCGACCTCGCCGTGCTCACCGAGCGCGGCTGGGCGATCGAAGAGGTCGCCGTGTTCGATCTGATGCCGATGACCCCCGAGGTCGAGATCGTCGCGACCCTGCGCACCAAGTCATGAGTGCGCTCGCCGACATCAAGGCCGGCAAGCTCGCGCCGGTCTACGTGCTGTACGGCAGCGAGCACGGCCCGATGCGCGCGGTGGTCGAGGCGCTGCGCGAGAAGGTGCTCGATCCGGCAATGGCCGCGTTCAACCACGAGCGCTTCGCCGGCCGCGATCTCGAGGGCCCCGGCAAGGTGCTCGAGGCCTGCGCGCAGGTGCCGATGATGGCGACCCACCGGCTCGTCGAGCTCGACGAGCCCGAGGCGATCGGCAAGGGCAAGGGCACCGCGAACCCGAAGCTGCTCGACTCGCTGATCGAGTACATCGCGGCCCCGTATCCGAGCACCGTGTTGGTGATCACCTCGACCGGCATCGACGCGCGCTCGCGCATCGTCACCGCGGCGAAGAAGTCCGGCGTCATCGAGAAGCACGAGGGCCTGCGTCGCGCCGACGATGCGGTCGCGTGGGTGCGCGAGCATGCGCGCGAGGTCGGCATCACGATCGACGGGCCCGGCGCGAACGAGCTGGTGGAGCGCTGTGGCAACAGCCCCTCGGTGCTCGCCGCCGCGCTCGAGCAGGCCTCGGTCTACGCGGGCAAGGGTGCGAAGGTCGGCGCTGCCGAGGTCGCCGCGGTGGTGACCGACGCGCGCGAGGCCGTGGTCTTCGATCTCACCGACGCGGTCGGCATGGGTCGGCACGAGCAGGCGCTCGCGGTGCTGCGGCGGATGTTCGCGCAGGGCGACGGCGGCATGGCCGAGGCCGGCCCGCTGCTCGCGATGCTCGCGCGACAGCTGCGGCTCCTGCTCGTCGCCCACGGCAGCGGCCTGCGCAGCGCGGAGCTCGAGCGCGCCGCCAACGTGCCCCCGTTCGTCGCGCGCAAGCTGCTCGACCAGGCGCGCCGGTTCTCCGAGCCGCGGCTGCGTCGGGCCTTCGCGGCGCTCGTGCGGCTCGACGGCGACCTGAAGGGCGGCTCGTTCGTGGTCACGAAGGAAGCCGAGCTCGGGCTCGAGCGCTGGATCCTCGAGGCGACGGGCGCACTGCCCGGCGTCGCGCGACGGTAGAGGGTCTCGAGCGCGGGGGATCGAAAGTCCGCCTCCATCGGCCGGCCCCGACCCGGACGCCAGGGGCACAGCCCCCGAAAAAAAGCTGAGACAGTTCGGGGGGGTGCGGCAAGGGACCTCTTCGGATGACGACTTCGGCCGACGCCCCGTGGACTCCAGCACCGGATCTCGCGTGGTTGGTCGCGTTGGCCCGTCGTCTCGCGCATCCGGGAGAGGACGCCGATGACCTCGCACAAGAGACGTGGCTCGTGGCCACGCAGCAGGCAGACCGATCACAGCGCACGTCGCGGGCCTGGCTCGCCGGCGTGCTCCGCAACCTCCGGCGCATGCGGACGCGCACCGACGGGCGCCGGCGCGCGCGCGAGCAGGCCATCGTCCCGGACGAGCCCGCCTCTCCCGAAGCCGCGCTCGAGCAGGTCGAGACGCTCGAGGCCCTGCGCGCCGCGCTCGGCGAGCTCGATCCCGTCGATCGCCGGCTCGTGCTCGGGCGCTACGCCACCGGCTGCACCGCGGTGCAGCTCGGCGAGGAGTTCGAGCTGCCCGCCTCCACCGTGCGCACCCGACTCGCACGCGCCCGCGAGCGCCTGCGCAAGGAGGTCGAGTGCGTGCGCGGTGTCGCCTGCTTCGCGCCGTGGGCACTGCGCCCGGCCGAGCTCGGCCTGGCGAGCGCAGGGACGGGGGTGGTCGCCATGAGCACCGCCACGAAGATCGGGATCGGCATCGCGGCCGTCGCGGTGCTCGGCATCGGGGCGCATCGCCTCGCCGCGGCGCCGGCCGGGACGTCGGCGACCGTGGCCGCCACGACGACGACGGACCCGACGACGCGTGCACCCGCAGCGTCCGGGCGCGCCGAGCCGCGGACCGCGGCGCAGCGCGAGCGCGCCCGGATCAAGCGCGAGCGCGTCCGCGAGCGCCGCGAGGCGCGGATCACCTCGGGCAGCGTCGCCGATGCCGACGATGCGCAGGGCGTCGTCGTCAGCGAGCAGTGCGACGACGGCTGCATCGGCACGCTGACGATGCAGATCGCGCTCGCGCAGGCGATGTCGGAGTGCCGCGAGGACCTCGCGCCCACCACCACCGGCAAGACCAAGTTCCGCGCACGCGTGCTCGCCGAGCCCGGCGTCGGCGCGGTGATCGACGGCGTCGAGCTGCTGGAGGACACGGTCGGCGACGCGGCCTTCACCGAGTGCATCATCGAGTCGGCGCAGCTCGCCGAGCTCGCCGACGCCGAGCACCCGATCGCGGACGACTTCGTGTTCCGCTACACGGTCGGCACACCCGGCGAGCCGGCGACCGAGTTCCTCGCCGCGCACGCCGAGCTGGCGGCGACACGGCCGGAGCTCGCGGCGATCCTCGCCCGCGAGCCCGGCACGCCGCTGACCAGCGAGGACATGACCGCGTTCGCCCGCTGGGTCGACCAGGATCCCCAGGCCCAGGCGGCCTTCGGGAAGTGGGCGGCGGAGCAGGGCATCGATCTCGCGAAGGTCCGCGTGGAGTGAGCAGCGCTGGTCAGCTCGCGCCGAACTGCCGCTCGATCGCCCGCGGGTCGCCGCTGAACGTGGCGAGCACCGCGGTCGACACCGGATCCGGCGCGATGTCGTCGCGGCCGGCGACGATGCCCTCGACGATCGCCCGTGCGACCGACTCGGCGCTGGCCTTGGCCATGTCGAAGCTGCGGATCATGTCCGTGTCGATCGGCCCCGGGAACACCGCGTGCACGTCGATGTGCTGCGCCCGCAGCTCGGCGCGCAGCGCCTGCGTCAGCGACCACGCGGCGGCCTTCGAGGCCGAGTAGCCGCCGAGCGCCGGCATCGCGGCGAACGACGCGATCGAGAGCACGTTGACCACCGCCGCGCGCGGTCCGGCCGCGAGCACCGGCACGAACGCACGCACCAGCTCGAGCACGCCGTGGAAGTTGACCTCGAGGTCGCGGCGGATCTGCGCGGGCTCGGCCGCGAGCACCGAGAACGACGCGAGCGAGCCCGCGTTGTTGACGAGCAGGCGCACGTCGCTCGCGGCCGCGGCTGCGGCCCGCACCTGCGCCGGGTCGGTGACGTCGAGCGCGAGCGGCACGACGCGGGGATCGACGATGCCGGGCTGGCCGTCGCGGCTGGCGGCGTAGACCTTGCGCGCGCCCGCGGCGAGCAGGGCGTGGACGAGCGCGTGACCGAGCCCTCGGTTCGCGCCGGTGACGAGTGCGGTGGTGTCTTGGATGTGCATGGTGCGGTGACCCTCTCGCACTCGAATCTGGCCGCGACCTCGCGTGGGCGGAAGCCACGCCGGCACGTACTCATCCTTGCGCGCGACGCAACAATCGCCGAGGCTCGGCTGCGATGGACCTCGTCGACCAGATGACGACCTTCGTGCGCGTGGTCGAGGCCGGCAGCCTCTCGGCCGCGGCGCGTCGACTCTCCCGTTCGCTCGCCGCAGTGAGCCGCCAGCTCGGCGCGCTCGAGCGCGAGCTCGGGGCTCCGCTGCTGGTGCGCTCGACGAGACGCATGCAGATCACGCCCGCCGGTCAGCGGTGGTACCAGCACTGCGTCCGGATGCTGCGCGAGCTCGAGGAGGCGAGGCTCGACGTCGCCGACACCCGCAAGCCGGCCGGGCGCGTGGTCGTGAGCGCTCCGTTCACGCTCGGGCTGTGGTGGGTCGTGCCGCGGCTCGAGCAGCTCGCACGCACGCATCCGGGGCTCGACCTCGATCTTCGGCTCGAGGACCAGGTCGTCGATCTCGTCGGTGAAGGCGTCGACGTCGCGGTGCGGGCCGGGGTCGCGCTGCCGGACTCGACCTCGATCGTCGCGACGCGCGTCACCGAGTTCCGCCGCGTCGCGGTCGCGGCCCCGAGCTACCTCGCGCGGCGCGGCACCCCGAAGCACCCCCGCGAGCTCGCGCGCCACGACGGCCTCGTGCAGACCCACTCGTTCGCGACCTGGCGCTTCGAGCGGGGCGACGAGAGCGTCGAGGCCACGCCGCGCGTGCGCATGCGCTGTCAGGCTCCGCAGGCGCTGCGCGAGTGGGCGCTCGCAGGGGCCGGCATCGCGCTCCTGCCCGAGTGGCTCGTCGCCGGCACGCGCGGGCTACAGCGATTGTTCGAGCCGTGGACGACTGCGCCGATCCGCGTGTGGATGCTGCAACGCATCGAGCTCCGCGGATCGGCGAGGGTGCGCGCCGTGATCGACGCGCTGGCGAGCTAGCATCCGCGCGGCCGCATCGCCGGCCGGCACAGACGCGCTCGGGCTACTTCGCTGCCGCTGCGTGGGCGACCGCGCGGGTCAGCCGGGACACGTAGCGCGAGGCGGTGTTGCCGTGGATGACGCCCTTGCTGGCGGCCTTCGTGATCGCCGTGATCGCGGTGGGCAGCGATTCCTTGGCGCCGGCGGCATCGCCGGTGTCGAGTGCACGACGCACGCGCTTGATGAAGGTGCGCATCGACGACAGATGGGTCAGGTTGCGCGCGCGGCGTTTGACCCGCTGACGGTTGCGCTTCTCTGCGGACTTGTGATTGGCCACGGGGCGCAGACTCTCGGCTGGCGGCAGCCCGCTTGTCAAGCGCGCGCTGCCACGGCAGCCTTGCCCCGTGGAGCTGCTGCGAGGCCAGGCCCGCCCGGGCGCGGACACCCGTGCGCGCGGGCTCACGACCGCGGCGCTCGCCCTCTCGGCCTGCGTCTTCACGCCGCCACCACCGCTTCCCGAGGAGCTGGCGGCCCAGAAGGCGGCCGAGGAGGAGCGCCTGGCGCGGGTGCGCGCGGGCACGCCCGAGAAGGCCGGCGGCGGCGAGGCCCCCACGTTCATGCCGGGCGACGAGCCCGAGATCGGCATGACCGACGAGGAGATCAAGGCCTACGCGACGGCGCAAGGCGATCCCGAGGCCGGCGACTTCACGCTCGACGAGGCGCTCGCCGGGCTGCCGGGGCAGGGCCCGCTGTGGGCACGCTTCGAGATGGATCAGGGCACGCTCGAGTGCGAGCTGTTCGCCCAGCAGGCCCCGCGCACCGTCGCGAACTTCGTCGGGCTCGCGCGGGGGCTGCGGCCGTTCCGCGACCAGGACGGCAGCTGGGCGAAGCGGCCGTACTACGACGGCACCGGCTTCCACCGCGTGATCGAGGGCTTCATGATCCAAGGCGGCGACCCGAGCGGCACCGGCACGGGCAACACCGGCTACGTGATCCCCGACGAGTTCGACGACAACCTCCGCCACGATCGCGCCGGCGTGCTCAGCATGGCGAATCGTGGCGCGGGCACCGGCTCCGCGCAGTTCTTCATCACGCTCGCGCCCGTGCCCCACCTCGACGCCAAGCACACGATCTTCGGGCGCTGCACCGACGCGAGCGTCGCGATCGCGGAGCGCATCGCGACCACCGGTGGCCCCGACGATCGCCCGCGCACGCCGGCGACGATCCACAAGCTCGAGATCGTGCGGGGGTAGCCGCCCGCTTCAGTGCAGCCGCGCGAGGCGGCGCTTCGACGTCGCGTGCCTCGCGATGCGCTTCGCGAGCCTCGCCGTCCGCTTGGCCGTGCGCTTCGCGGCCTTCGCCTTGCGCGGCGTCGCCGTCCTCGCGACCTTGGCCTTGCGCTCCTTCTTCACGCGCACGCGCTCCGGCGGTGCGCGGCCCGGCCCGCGATCGATGCGCCCACCGAAGATCGACACGTACCGCCGCCCCGCCTCGACACCGCCGCCGAACAGCCCCAGCAGCGCGCGCCAGTGGAAGTCGCCCTCGGTCGCGCCGCGCCCACGCGTCCACCAGCCGAGCCCGGGGCCGATGACGCGGGTGTCGCCGCGGTGGCTGGCCGAGCGCAGGTACGCCCCCGGCACGAGCTGCACGGTGCGCCCGCGCGCGCGGATGTCCCACCACACGAACGCGCCGAACGTGCCCTGGTTCTCGCCGCGCTCGATGTGCCACACGAGCGGGAACTGCACGAAGTCGAGGTTCTCGCCCTTGCGGCGCTGCACGTAGGCCGCGGGGCCGATCGCGGTCCAGGTCTGATCGGCGCCCTTGTTGTCGTCGCGCAGGAACAGCGGCAGCACCCAGGTCAGCTTGCGCTGCGCATAGGCATGGCTGTGGAAGAAGATCGGCGGCAGCACGGCGGTGGAGACCTTGTGCTGCTGGCGGACCTGCCACACCACGAGCCCGGCCTCGAAGAAGCGGCGATCCTTCTTCACGCGCCCGATGAACACCGGCGGGGCGACGAGCGTGAGGCTGCGATCCTCGAGCCGGTGCGCGCGGCGGAAGTAGAGCGGGAACACGTGCACGCGCTTCCAGGTGTTGCTGGTGCGCATGCCCACCGGGCCGGCGTAGAAGCCCACGACCTTCTTCGGCCGGTTGTCGAAGCCGAACAGCGGCGTGAACAGCCGCGCGCCGTCCTTCGAGCGATCCCAGACGTAGACCAGCGATCCGTGGGTGCGGCGGCCGTTGCCGTCCTTGCCGTAGAGGAACAGCGGCACGCTGCCCCACAACGTGTACGTGCACTTCGGATCGTCGTCGGCCAGGTAGCCGCACTTGCGATGGCGGAAGAGCAGCGGCACGAACCCGGTGAAGCGCGAGTTCTTCTGGATGCGGAAGACGTCGACGAAGCCGGGCGGCGCCAGCGAGAAGCGCGTGAAGTTGTGCAGGCGCTTGCCGCCGAACACGAACGGGAACGCGGCCCACGTGCGGCGACCGTTCGCGCGCTGGCGATCGAACCACACCGGCACGGCCACGGTGGTGTGCTCGCGCTTGGTCTTGTCCTCGACGTGCACGATGACGGGCAGCGAGACCAGCCGCCGCTTCGCGACGCTGTCCTGCCACCACGCGAGTGGCACGAGCCCGGTGTTGATCGACTTGCGGCTCAGCCGGTGGAAGAACGGCCCCGCGATGAGCGTGTGCGTGCGCCGGGTCGCGTCGCGCGACCAGAAGAAGCCCGCGCCCGCGTCGACGTCGACGCCGCCCGGCTGGCGCTGCCGGAAGTACAGCGGCACCACTGCGACGTTGCGGCGCGCGTGCTCGCCCTCGATGCGCCGCGTCCACACGAGCGGCGAGTACATGCCGAGCCGGTCACCGGGCGCGCGGTGGTGGATGACGAGCGGCAGCACGGTGACGTTGCGGATCGTCCCGCCCTCGACGGTCTCGCGCGTGCTCCACACGAGCGGTGCGAAGCCCGACACGCGCCGCGTCGCCGTGCGCCGCGACACCCACGGGCCCCACACCATCGTCGCGCTGTCGGCCGTGCGCAGGTGGCCGCCGATCGGCGAGATGACCAGCCGCTCGTCGCCGCGCTTGCGGCGATAGAAGAGCGGCAGCATCGTCGTGTGGCGCTCCTCGCCGCCCTTGCGCACGATGTCCCAGAACAGCGCGCCCGCGCCGATCGTCTGCTGGCCGGCGGCTTCGTGCCGCACGAACAGCGGCGAGAGCGTGAGCCGCGTCTGCTTGCGGACGTCGGTCATGTCGCCGAAGAGCAACAGCGGCACGACGCCATAGCGGCGCTCGGAGGTGCTGCCGTAGAACGCGAGCGGGGCGAGCCCGCCCTCGGTGCCCCGCTGCGTGTGGTGGTGGTAGAAGGGGCCGAAGACGACGCTCTGCCGCCCGGTCCGGCGATCGCCGGCGTGCCAGAAGAGCGGCGTCACCATCTGCCAGCCGAGCGTGCCCTTCTTGCCCGCGAGCACGAGCGGCGCGAGCCCGCCGAGGCTGCGATCGCCTCTTCTCGCCCAGAACGCCGGGCCCACGACGACGCCCGCGCGCTTGCCCCCCGGCGCGTTCGGCCAGCTGTATTGCCAGAAGATCCCCGCCGCGGTGTGCAGCCGTCGGCCGTCGTCGCGCTTGCCGGCGTAGAGCAGCAAGGGCGGCACGGCGACGCCGTAGCCGTTCGCCGAGCGGGCCCCGCCGCCGAGCAGCGTCCACACCGCGGTGCGCTGCGGCGTGCTGCGCCCGATCATGAACGGCACGAAGATGCGCGTCGTGGTCGCGGTGCGCTTGTCGCCGAACTGCCACCACAGCGGCGCGACCACGACGTTCTTCTGCCGCGGATCGTCGTAGACGCCGACGAGCCCTGTCCACGAGAAGCGGCTGCCCTTGAGATGGTTCTGGCTGCGCCACACGAACGGCGTGGCGGAGAACAGCTGCTTGTCGCGATCGCGGGTCTTGAACGTCATCGCGATCGGCATCGCCCACGCGTCGCGACCGCGCGCGCGATCCTGGCGGTGGATCCAGCCGAGCGTCCACAGCTCGCGGCGGTTGCCGAACTCGCTCGAGTGCCACAGTGCGAACGGCGTGACCGCGGCCCACTTGCGGCCCTTCAGCTTGTTCTCCGCGCCCATGTAGAGGAACGCGAAGTCGAAGCGCTTGAGCCCCTTGCTGAAGCGATAGAAGACGGGCGCGGCGACGAACCAGCCGCGATCGTTGTCGACGATCGTGTCGTCTCTGTGCTTGTGCCCGTACCAGAACAGCAGGGCCGAGACGCCACGGAAGCCGTCGGGCGCCTTCTGCTGGTAGTGGAACGGCACCACGAGCAGGTTCTTCACGTACTTCGTGCCCCACGCCCACACGAGCGGGAACTGCCCGAAGTTGTACTGCTCGCCGATGCGGCGGTAGCCCATGAGCAGCGGGACCGCGCCCCAGATCGTCTTGCGCTCGGAGAAGCTGCCGTAGAACAGCGCGATCGGGTTGAGCCAGCGCCGCTTCAGCTGATCGTTCGTGCCCCAGCCGAACGTCAGCGAGAGATCCATGTGGAACAGCTTCTCGGGGTGCTCCTTCGCGGGCGTCCGATGGACGAAGAGCGGCGGGATGCCGACGGCGCGCGTGCGATGCGTGTCGTACGTGCGATCGATCCAGAACGGCGGCACCGAGCGGTTGTTCTTCAGCAGGGTGGAGCGCACGTCGGGCGCGACCACGCGCTTCGGCGTCACCGGATCGTCGGGCACCGTCTCCTGGCCCTCGATCTCGGGCTCGGCCTGGCCGGGCCGTGGACGCGGCGTCGCGATCGGGGCCGCGCCGCTCGTCGGTGCCGGCGGCGGCGGAGCGAGCTGCAGCGCCGCGAGCCCCAGCCCCGCGCCGAAGTGGGGCCGCATCGCGTGGTGTCCCGCGGGCGGAAGCGCGGCGAGCCGCGGCCCGGGCACGCGCTCGATCGCGCGGGCGCTCGCCGGTGCGAGCCGGCGCGTGCGGCTCGCGTCGGTGCGAGGCGACGCTGCATCGGCGCGCGACGACGCGAGCGTCGCGAAGAGGAGGAGCACGACCGCGGCAATCCCCGTCCACGCGTCGCGCCGCGCGGCGAGGCGCTGCTGGTCGGGGCGGTCCACGGGCCGCGCCCGGCATAACGAATCCCGCAGGCGGGGTCAACGCGGAAGGGGCCGCGGCCGCCGCGACGTCGCGACCGACGTGGCCCCGCGCACCGGGCTTCGCCCGTGGAGCCAGTCCACGTACTTGGGGTTTGACCGCGTGGGGCCTCGCGGATCACTCTGTCGCGACCATGCGTCCCCATGCGCCCCCGTCCGCGCTGGTCGTCGACATCGCCGCGCTGCGCCGCCGGCAGATCGTCCACCACGCGGTGCACGCCGAGCTCGCGACCGCGTGGCTCGCGGCTGCGCTGCGCGACACCGATGCCGAGGTCTCGCAGCCCGGCTCCGCAGATCTCGCGCTGACCCTGCAGGCCGACGGCAGCGTGATCGTCACCGGGTCGCTGCAGGGCGGCTTCGACGTGCCCTGCGCGCGCTGCCTCGCGCCCGCCCACGTCGTCGCCGACGCGCAGATCATGGCGCTGTTCGTGCGCGAGGGCGCTGCACGTCTGCTCCCCGGCGAGGACGACGAGCTCGACGAAGAGGACGGCGACGAGGATCTGTGGAGCTTCGACGGCAGCACGCTGGATCTCTCCGAGCTGCTCACCGAGCAGGTGAAGCTCGCCTATCCGATGCGCGCCTTGTGCGTGCGCGGCGAGGCGTGCCGCGGGCTGTGCTCGCAGTGCGGCGCGGTGCTCGACGAGCAGCCCGCCGACGCCACGGCCTGCACGGCCTGCGGTCGGCCTTCGCCGCAGGTGCCGCAAGTCGACGAGATCGCCACCACGCCCGAGCGCAACGACGCCCTGGCCGAGGCGCTGCGCAAGCTCGGTCCCCCGGAGTAGCGGGTCCCGGCCACCCGCCGCGTGCGTGCCGTCACGGCCCGCAGCACGCCGATCGCAGGTTCGCGACGGACGGCCCTTGCGGACGGCGCGAGCCGACCACTAGACTCCGCGCCTCGCCATGGCCGTCCCGAAGAAACGCAAGAGCCCGAGCAAGCGCGACATGCGTCGCGCGCACCACGACAAGGTCGCGGCGCCGAACCTGAGCCCGTGTCCGAACTGCGAGGAGCTCATGTTGAGCCACCGCGTATGCCCGGCATGCGGCCAGTACCGCGGTCGTCAGATGGTCGAGGTCGCGCAAGAGTAGGATCCGAGGTGGTCTCCGCACGGATCGCGCTCGACGCGTTGGGCGGCGATCACTGCCCGAAAAACGAGGTCGCCGGCGCGGTCGAAGCTGCGCGCGGCGGCGTGCACGTCGTGCTCGTCGGGGATCGCGATGCGATCGAGGCCGAGCTCGCGCACGTCTCCGATCGCGCGAGCCTGCCGCTCGTCGTCCATCACGCGCCGCAGCGCATCACGATGGACGATCACCCGGGCAAGGCGGTGCGCGCCAAGCCCGACGCGTCGATGCCCACGTGCTTCGAGCTCGTGCGCACCGGCACCGCCGACGCGGCGATGAGCGCGGGCAACTCCGGCGCGATGCTGGCGTGCGGGCTCTTCAAGTACCGGCGGATCCGCGGCGTCGATCGACCGGCGATCGTCGCGAGCCTGCCGAACGCGAACGGCTTCACGACGCTGCTCGACGTCGGTGCGAACGTCGAGTGCCGGCCGATCAACTTCGTGCAGTTCGCGATCATGGGGGCCAGCTACGCCCGCTTCAAGCACGGGCGCACGCGGCCGCGCGTCGGCGTGCTGAGCAACGGCAGCGAAGAGGCCAAGGGCACCGATCTCACGCGTGCGGCCCACGAGCTGCTCTCCGCCGGCGAGAGCCCCGACTTCGTCTACGCCGGCTACGCCGAGGGCGAAGGCATCTTCGACGGTGCGTTCGACGTCGTCGTCACCGACGGCTTCTCGGGCAACGTCGCGCTCAAGGTCGCCGAGGCGACCGGGCGCATGATCGGCTCGTGGCTGAAGGCGGCGGTCGTCGCCGATCTGCGCAGCAAGCTCGGCGCGCTGCTGCTCAAGCCGGCGTTCGATCGGCTGCGCGGGATCATGAACCCCGACACCTACGGCGCGGCGCCGCTGCTCGGCGTCGACGGCATGGCCTGGATCTGCCACGGCGGTGCGAGCCCGTTCGCGATCACCACGGCGCTGCGGCTCGCCGCGCGCTCGGTCGACGAGGGGCTCACGCCGGCCGTCGGCGAAGCGCTCGCGCGCAACGCCGAGCTCACCGTTGCCGCGCGTGCGCACGGCAAGGACGAGCCCGCGAAAGAGACGCCGCCCGCGGCGGCCGAAGGAGAGACGTGATGGGCTACGCGCTTCTGTTCCCCGGGCAAGGCAGCCAGCAGGTCGGCATGGGCCGCGAGCTCTTCGAGGCCAGCGCGGCGGCCCGCGCCGTGTTCGAGGAGGCCGACGCGGCGCTGGGCTTCGCGCTGTCGAAGCTGTGCTTCGAGGGGCCCGAGTCGGAGCTCGTGCTCACCGCGAACACGCAGCCGGCGATCCTCACCTGCAGCATCGCGGCGCTCGCGGCCTGGCGCGAGCGCGGCGAGGTGGCGTTCGACGTCGCGCTCGGCCACAGCCTCGGCGAGTTCTCGGCGCTCGTGGCCACGGGCGCGCTGCGCTTCGCCGACGCCGTGGAGCTGGTGCGGCTGCGCGGGCAGGCGATGCAGGAGGCGGTGCCCGCGGGCGCCGGTGGCATGGCCGCGATCTTCGGCGTCCCGGCCGACGAGCTCGAGGCGCTGTGCGCCGAGGCGGCGCAGGGCGAGGTCGTGTCGCCGGCCAACGAGAACGGCGGCGGTCAGATCGTGGTCGCGGGGAACGCGGCCGCGGTCGATCGCTTGATCGCGTTGGCGAAGTCACGCAAGGCCAGGGCGATCCCGCTCAAGGTGTCGGCGCCCTTCCACTGCGCACTGATGCAGCCAGCTGCGCAACGACTTGCCGATGCGCTCGCCGACGTGACCATCGGCCCGATGAGCGCGCCGGTGATCACGAACGTGGAAGCCGAGCCCAACGCCGATCCGGCGCGTGTCGCTGCGTTGCTGGTGAAGCAAGTGACGCACCGCGTGCGGTGGGAAGCGTCGATCACACGTGCGGCGGCGCTCGGTGTGGAAGCCGCCGCCGAGGTCGGTCACGGCAAGGTGCTCGCAGGGCTGGTGAAGCGCATCGCCCCGGCGATGCGGGTCGATGCGTGCGGTTCCCCGGCGGACATCGATGTGCTAAGGGTCTCGGGCCATGGCTGAGCCCACACCGCGTTCGCTGCCCGCCGCGCTCGATCTGAGCGGCCGCACCGCGCTGGTCACCGGCGCGGCGAAGGGCATCGGTCGCGCCATCGCCGAGGTGCTCGCGTCCCGCGGGGCCTCGCTCGCGATCAACGACCGCGACGAGGCCGGCGCACGCGAGCTGTGCGAGACGCTCGCGCAGCAGGGCACGAAGGCGATCGTGGTCGGCTTCGACGTGTCCGATGCGACCGCGGTCGACGACGGCTTCAAGCGCGTGGTCGACGGGCTCGGTGGGCTCGACATCCTCGTCAACAACGCCGGCATCTCGATCGACACGCTCATCATGCGTGCGCGCATCGAGGACTGGGACCTCGTCAACCAGGTCAACCTGCGCGGCGTGTTCCTCTGCTGCAAGGCCGCCGCCCGCCACCTGCTGAAGGCGCGGGACAAGGGCCGCATCATCAACCTGTCGAGCGTCGTCGGCGAGCAGGGCAACGCGGGCCAGTCGATGTACGCCGCCACCAAGGCCGGCGTCATCGGGCTCACCAAGTCGCTCGCGCGCGAGCTCGCCAGCCGCGCCGTCACGGTCAACGCGGTCGCGCCCGGCTTCATCGACACCGACATGACCCGCGCCGCGCTGCAAGGCGAGGCCCGCACGGCGCTGCTCGCCCAGATTCCGCTCGGCCGCATCGGCCTCGTCGACGACGTCGCCGAGGCCGTGGCCTGGCTGGCCTCGCCCGCCGCGGCCTACATCACCGGCCACGTGCTGCGGGTCAACGGTGGCCTGCTGATCTGATTCCCGAGTCCGATGCGGGCGAGCACGCCCGCACTCAACGAAGCGATTGACCCGACCAGGAGCCCGACGAGCATGAGTGGCGATATCGAAGCCCGCATCAAGGAAATCATCTGCGAACAGCTGGACGTCAAGCCGGAGGACGTCAGCGAGGGCAAGAGCTTCACCGAGGATCTCGGGGCCGACTCGCTCGCGATCGTCGAGCTGGTGCTCGCGCTCGAGGAACAGTTCGACGTGAAGATCCCCGACGACGAGGTGGACAAGATCAAGACCGTCGGCGACGCGGTCTCGTACATCAAGCAGCGCACGGGCAACTAGTCCGAGCGAGCGGGCCCGAGGCGTCGCGTACGCCGTCGGGCGGGCGCGCGGGCGCTTCGTCCCGCGCGCGCCATGACTCACCGGAGGACAGCGTGGCACGCAGGAGAATCGCGATCACCGGCATCGGCCTCGTCACCCCGCTCGGGATCGGCACCGACGAGACGTGGGCGAGCGTCGTGGCCGGGCGCTCCGGCATCGGCCCGATCCAGCGCTTCGACGCCAGCGAGTTCACGACGACGATCGCGGGCGAGGTGCGGGACTTCGACGCGGCCCGCTGGGTGCCCAAGCGGTTCCAGCGGCAGATGGATCTGTTCATCCAGTACGCGCTCGCGGCCGGCGACTTCGCGATGAAGCAGGCCGGGCTCGATCCGAGCCAGGGCGGCACGAAGCCCGATCCCTACCGCAGCGGCTGCTACGTCGGCGCGGGCATGGGCGGGCTCGGCTACATCGAGAACACCTACAAGCTGCTGCTCGAGAAGGGCCCGCGCCACGGCATCAGCCCGTTCTTCACGCCGTCGGTCATCATCAACCTCGCGCCGGGCCAGCTCTCGATCGCGTGGGATCTGCGTGGACCGAACATGAGCATGGTGTCGGCGTGCTCCACCGCGGCGCACTCGCTCGGGGAGGCCGCGCGGGTCATCGAGCGCGGCGATGCCGATCTCATGCTCGCGGGTGGCACCGAGTCCACGGTCACGCCGCTCGGCATCGGCGGCTTCTGCTCGGCGCGCGCGCTGAGCCAGCGCAACGACGAGCCCACGAAGGCGAGCCGCCCGTTCACCGCGAGCCGCGACGGCTTCGTGCTGTCCGAGGGCGCGGCGATCCTCGTGCTCGAGGGCTGGGACCACGCGCAGGCCCGCGGCGCGAAGATCCTCGGCGAGCTGGTCGGCTACGCGGCGAACGCCGACGCGCACCACATCACGATGCCGTCGCCGGGCGGCGAGGGTGCGGCGCGCTGCATGCAGCTCGCGCTGAAGGACGCCGGGCTCGCGCCGGAGCAGATCGGCTACATCAACGCGCACGCGACCTCGACCTCGGCCGACGCGATCGAGACCAACGCGATCCGCACCGTGTTCGGCAAGCACGCGCACAAAGGGCTCGCGGTCAGCTCCACGAAGTCGATGCACGGGCACCTGCTCGGCGCCGCCGGTGGGCTCGAGGCCGCGATCTGTGCGCTCGCACTGCGCGACGGCGTGCTGCCGCCCACGATCAACCTCGACGATCCCGACCCCGAGTGCGACCTCGACTACGTGCCCCACGAGGCGCGGCGGGCCCAGGTCGAGTACGCGATGAGCAACAGCTTCGGCTTCGGAGGGACCAACGCGGCGCTGATCCTGCGTCGCGTGTCGTAGCGCCATGCGCCTGCACTTCGCGAGCGACCACGGTGCGGTCGTGCTGCGCAAGCAGCTGATCGAGGTGGCGCGCGAGCTCGGCCACGAGGTCGCGAGCGACGAGGGCCCGACCGACGAGCACGACTCCGTCGACTATCCGGACGTCGCGGTGTCGCTGTGCGCCAAGGTGCTGGCCGACGCCGGGAGCTTCGGCGTGCTCTTGTGCGGCAGCGGGCAGGGCGTCGCGATCGCGGCCAACAAGATCCACGGCATCCGGGCCGCCGTCGTCGCCGAGCCCTACAGCGCCGAGATGGCGCGCCGGCACAACGACGCGAACGTGCTCTGCATGGGCGGGCGCGTGGTGGGGCAGGGGCTCGCGCGGATGATCCTGCAGGCGTTCCTCGCCGCGGGCTTCGAGGGCGGTCGCCACGCCCGGCGGGTGGGCAAGATCGACGCGCTGCGCTGAAGGCGGTCCGCCATGCGCTGCCCGGTCTGCCGCAATCCCAACACGAAGGTGCTCGACTCGCGCGACGGCCGCGACGCCACCTCGATCCGACGACGCCGCCAGTGCGAAGGCTGCGGCCATCGCTTCACCACGTTCGAGCGCATCGAGGAGAACCTCCCCGTCGTCATGAAGCGCAACGGCGGGCGCCAGCCGTTCGATCGCCACAAGCTGCTCGGCGGGCTCAAGGCCGCGTGTCGCAAGCGTCCGGTGAAGCCCGACCAGCTCGACGCGATCGTCGCGGAGATCGAGCGCTGGGCGTTCACGCGGGGCGACCGCGAGATCCATGCCGCCGAGATCGGCGAGCGTGCGATGCACTACCTGCACGAGGTCGACGAGGTCGCGTACGTGCGCTTCGTGTCGGTCTATCGCAGCTTCGAGAGCGTGCTGGAGTTCGAGCACCTCCTGCACGAGATGGAGAAGGCCGAGCGCGTCGATCCGGTCGGGCAGCGCACGCTGTTCGAGGCGGCGGCCGAGCGGGCCGAGCTCGCGGCGCGCGAGCCCGGGCGCGTCGAGCCGGTCCGCGCCCCGATCGCGCCCGTCCTTCCGCCGCCCGCGGAGCCCGAGCGTGGCGAAGACGACTGACGCGCGCATGATGGCGCGCGCGCTCGCCTGGGCGCGGCGCGGCACCGGCTCGACGTATCCGAATCCGTGCGTCGGCGCCGTACTCGTGCAGCGCGGGCGCATCGTCGGTGCTGCGCACAGCGCTGCGACCGGGGGCCCGCACGCGGAGGTGCGGGCGATCGCGAAGGCCGGCGCGGCGGCCCGCGGCGCGACGCTGTTCGTGACGCTCGAGCCCTGCTCGCACACCGGACGCACCGGCCCGTGCACCGAGGCGATCATCGCCGCCGGCATCGCGCGCGTCGTGATCGGCGTGCGCGATCCGGCGAAGCACGCCGCCGGCCGCGGTCTCGCGCGGCTGCGCAAGGCCGGCATCGCCGTGGTGGAGGACGTGGCGCTCGCCGCCGCGCGGGCCGTGCACGCGCACTACCTGCACCACGTCCGGCACGGCACGCCCTACGTGACGCTGAAGGCCGCGATCGGGCTCGACGGGCGGCTCGCGGTGAAGAGCGGCGAGAGCAAGTGGATCACCGGCGAGGCCGCGCGCACCGACGCGCACCGCCTCCGCGCGCAGCACCACGCGATCGCGGTCGGGGTGGGCACGCTGCTCGCCGACGATCCGCGCCTCGACGTGCGACTCGTGCGGGGCGTCTCGCCGATCCCCGTGGTGCTCGACACGCGGCTGCGCTGCGTGGGCAAGGGCGTGCGCACGCCCGCCGCGCTGCGCGAGGGCACGCTCGTGCTGCACGGGCCCCAGGCGAGCGCGTCGGCGAGAAAGCGCGTGCTCGCCACGGGCGCCGAGCCGATCGCCGTCGCGCTCGGACGAGATGGACGCATCGACGTGGGCGCGGCGCTCGCGGTGCTCGGCCGTCGCGACCTCCGCTCGCTGCTCGTCGAGGGCGGCGGCCAGGTGCACGGCGCGTTCGTGGCCGCGCGCGCGTGGCAGCAGCTCGTGCTCTACCAGGCGCCGCGGCTGCTCGGCGACGGCCCTGCGCTGCTCGGCGACCTCGGCTTCGCGCGGATGCAGGATGCACCGCGGGTGCACGTCGTCCGTCGCCGCCTGCTCGGCGACGACCTCCGCATCGAGTGCACGCCGCTGCATCCGCACGAGGCCGCAGCGGACGTGGGCGCGGCGGGGTAGGCGACACGCGCAAACAGGGCGGCGGTGCGGTACAACCAGCGCGATGTTCACCGGGCTGGTCCGCACGATCGGGACGGTCGCCGCGCTGCAGGAGCGCGCCGAGCTGCGGCGCATCGAGATCGCGTGCGAGCTCGAGGCGCGCGACCTCGAGCTGGGCGCGAGCGTGTGCTGTGCCGGGGTCTGCCTCACCGTCGTCGCGTCCTCGGCGGGGCGCTTCGCGGTCGAGGCCGCCTTCGAGACGCTGCGCAAGACGACGCTCGGCGGGCTCGCCGTCGGTGCGCCGATCAACCTCGAGCCGTCGCTGCGCGTCGGCGATGCGCTCGGCGGCCACTTCGTGTTCGGCCACGTCGACGGGCTCGGCAAGGTGCGCAGCCGGGAGCTGCGGGGCAGTGCGTGCGAGCTGTGGATCGACCTGCCCGCCGAGCTGCTGCCGCTCGCCGCAGCCAAGGGCTCGCTCGCGGTCGACGGCACGAGCCTCACGGTGAACACCGTCGATGCCCGGGGCGTGATGGTCGGCATCATCCCGCACACGCTGTCGGCGACGACGCTCGGCCGGCTCGCGCCCGGCGACGCGGTGAACCTCGAGGCCGACGTGCTCGCGCGCTACGTCGCGCGACTGCTGGAGACGCGGGCGCCCACGAGCGGGCTCACGTGGGCCACGCTGGCGGACGCCGGGTTCGTCTCGGGCGACGAGGTGACGCGATGAGCATGGCGCGCATCGAGGAGACGCTCGCGGCCTTCGCCGCCGGTCGCATGATCGTGCTCGTCGACGACGAGGACCGCGAGAACGAGGGCGATCTGGTGATCGCGGCCCAGCACTGCCGCGCCGAGCACGTGAACTTCATGTGCAAGTATGGGCGCGGGCTCGTGTGTCTCGCGCTCACGCCCGAGCGCATCGAGCAGCTGCGCCTGCCGATGATGGTGCCCACCGATCCCGGCGACATGGGCACCGCGTTCACGGTCTCGGTCGAGGCGCGCCGCGGCGTGTCCACCGGCATCAGCGCCAAGGACCGCGCCGAGACGATCCGCGTCGCGGTCGACGAGCGCTGTGGCCCCGACGATCTGGTGAGCCCGGGCCACGTGTTCCCGCTGCGCGCGCAGCCGGGTGGCGTGCTCGTGCGCTCCGGTCACACCGAGGGCGCGGTCGACCTCGCGCGGCTGTCCGGGCTCGTGCCCGCGGGCGTCATCTGCGAGATCATGCGCGACGACGGCGAGATGGCGCGGATGGACGAGCTCGAGCAGTTCGCGGTGCGGCACGAGCTGCCGATCGCGACGATCGCCGATCTCATCGAGTACCGCCTGCAACGCGAGACGCTCGTCGAGGAGGTCGACCACGCGCCGCTCGCCTCGACCGCGCTCGGGCTCTCGGAGGCCTCGGGCTGGACGGTGCGGACGTTCCGCAGCCACGTGCCGCCGTTCGTGTACTACCTCGCGATCTGCAAGGGCGAGCTCGGTGGCGACGCGCCGGTGCTCGTGCGTGCGCAGCGGGCGAGCGTGCTCGGTGACGTCTTCGGGTTCGGCGAGGACTCGGGTCAGCGTCTGCGCGGCGCGCTGCGGCAGATCGATGCCGCGGGACGCGGGGTGTTCCTCTACGTGCTCGCGCCCGGTGGCGACGACTTCGATCGCATGTTCCGGGGCACGTCGCCGGAGCCGGCGCGTGCGCGGCTGCGCCCGGCGGAGCACGGCTTCCGGCAGTTCGGGCTCGGCGCGCAGGTGCTCGCGCGGCTGGGGTTGCGACGGATCCGCGTCATCACCGACAACCCGCGCAAGATCATCGGGCTGCCCGGCTTCGGCATCGAGGTCGACGGCACGGTGCCGCTCGGCGAGGACCGATGAGCACGCTGAAGGTCCTGCTCTGCGTCGGCGGCGGGATCGCGGCCTACAAGGCGCCGGAGCTCGTGCGTGCCTTCATTGCCGCCGGCCACGAGGTCCGCGTCGCGACGACGCCGGCCGCGAAGGCGTTCGTCACCGAGCTCTCGCTCGCGACGGTGAGCAAGCACCCGGTGCGCTCCGCGGTGCTCGACGTCGCCGAGGAGGGCAAGGTCGGGCACATCGAGCTCGCCGACTGGCCCGACGTCGTGGTCGTCGCGCCGGCGACCGCCGATCTGCTCGCGCGCGCGGCCGCGGGACTGGCCGACGATCTGGTCACCGTGTGCCTGTTGGCGACGCGCGCCAAGCTGCTGTTCGCACCCGCGATGAACACGAACATGTGGCAGCACCCCGCGACCGTCGCGAACCTCGCGACCCTGCAGTCGCGCGGGGCCGCGTTCGTCGGTCCCGATCGCGGCGAGCTCGCGTGCGGTTGGATCGGGGCGGGGCGCATGATCGATCCCCACCTCGTCGTCGAGGCCGCAGTGGCGCTCGCGAAGGGTGACGCCGCCTGGCGTGGACGCCGGGTGCTGGTCTCCGCCGGGCCGACGCGCGCGTACCTCGACCCGGTGCGGTTCCTGACCAACGCATCGACGGGCGTGATGGGCTTCGCGATCGCGGCCGAGGCCGCGGCGCGCGGGGCCGAGGTGACGCTCGTCGCAGGGCCGGTGCAGCTCGCCACGCCGCCCGGCGTGCGCCGCGTCGACATCGAGACCGCCGACGAGCTGCTCGCCGCGATGGATCGCGAGCTCGCGACGCACCCCGAGTCGTTGGTCGCGATGGTCGCGGCGGTCGCGGACCTCGTGCCGAGCACGAGCCACGCGGGCAAGCTCGACAAGGACCAGCTCGTCGATGCGCTCGCCGGCATGCGCTGGCAGCGTGGCGTCGACGTGCTCGCGACGCTGCGGCAACGACACGCGCGCGCGTTCTTCCTCGGCTTCGCGGCGCAGACCGCCGAGGGCGACGCGGCGGAGGTCGAGGCAGAGCTGCTCGCACGCGCGCAGGCGAAGCTCGCGGCCAAGGGCGTGCAGGCGCTGTTCGTCAACCGCGTGGGCGTGCCCGGCACGGGCTTCGCGAGCGCGAC
>CAZFKC010000073.1:0-27681 GCA_964519175.1 uncultured Nannocystaceae bacterium | reverse complement strand
CGGCGGCGCGCTGCCCCGCACGGCTGCGCTGCCACGCGAAGCGACGCCCGCCGAAGCGACGCCGCGCGAGGATGCACCGCCGCCGCAAGCACTGCGGTCGGAAGCGCCGTGGTCGGAAGCGCCGCGGTCGGAAGCGCCGCGGTCGGAAGCGCCGCGGCCGGACGCGCCGCGGCCGGAAGCTCCGCCGCGCGCGCCCGAGCCTGCGCGTCCGAGCCTCCCCGTCGTCGGCGACGAGGCCTCCGCGCCGGGTGGGGGAGCGCTGCGCGACCAGGCGCGCGAGTGGAGCCCCGCGACCAAGCTCGAGTACCTCCGCCGCCGCAACATCGGCGACTGCCAGCGCTGCGGGCTCGCTCGCACCCGCACGAACATCGTGTTCGGCGTCGGCGATCCGAGCGCGCAGATCATGTTCGTCGGCGAGGCGCCCGGCGCCGACGAGGACCGCGTCGGCGAGCCGTTCGTCGGTCGCGCGGGCCAGCGGCTCGACGCGTGGATCGCCGCCGTCGGTCTGCGCCGCGAGCAGGTCTACATCGCGAACGTCCTGAAGTGCCGACCGCCGGGCAATCGCGATCCGAAGCCCGAAGAAGTCGACAGGTGCTCACCGTTCTTGCAAGCGCAGATCCGTGCGGTCGCACCCCGAGTGATCGTCGCACTCGGTCGACACGCGGCGATGTTGCTCACGCGTCGCGAGGATCTGTCGATGCGGGCGATGCGTGGCGCTCGGTTGTTCTACGAGGTCCCGGCGAAGGGCGGCGACGCGCGCTCGATCCCGATCGTCGCGACCTATCACCCTGCATACGTGCTTCGTCAAGAGGGATCGGAGAGCCGTGATGGGACGAACGCCGAGGAGCTGGTGATGCAGGACCTACGGCGCGCGCTGGAGCTCGCGCAAGATTCCGGTGGAACTGCCGCGCGCACGCGGTGACGAGACGACGATCGCACGTGCGCATCGATTCCCCGTTGACGTGGACGCGCGCTCGCACCTAAGGTAGCGGGCCCATCGCGAAGTTGCGGCCATGACGAAGGCAGAACTGATCGAACGCATCGCTCGCTCGCGCGCCCTGCCGCCGGACATCACGAAGAAGGACATCGACAAGATCGTCACGCTCGCCTTCGAGGAGCTGGCCGGCTGGTTCGCGCGCGCGAAGGTCACGCGCACGCAGACGCCGAAGTTCTCGTTCCCGCGCTTCGGCACGTTCGTGAAGAAGCGCCGCAGCGCGCGTCGAGGCGTCAACCCGCGCACGCTCGAGCCGATGCAGATCGACGCGTTCTACACGCTCGATTTCCGCACGAGCGGCGAGCTCCGCGACGCGATGAACGTCGCACGGGCCGGCGTCGATGCCTCGCGGCGTCGGCGTACCGAGCTGCCCGCGGCGGCCGTGCAGACGCTCGAGCCCACGGTGGTCGACGAGCTCGAGGACGCCGCGCTCCAAGAGGGCGAAGAGCAGCTGCCCGCGGCCCCGCTCGCCCGTGTGCGCGCCTCGTCCGGGGGCTCGCGCGCGCGCACCGGCTGATCAGCGCGCCGTTCCATGGCAGCTTCCGTCAGCGATCGGCTCTTCCGCTGGATCGCCGACCTCGGGGTCCGGCGACCCGTGCTCGTGGCGATCGTCTTGCTGGTGGTGCTGGCCGGTGGCGGCCTGCTCGGTGCGCAGCTCACGGTCAGCACGTCGCGGACCGGGCTCGTCTCCGACGACAACCCCGAGCAGGCCAAGCTGCGCCGCTTCTTCGAGCGCTTCGGCCGGCCCGATGCGCCGACCGTGCTGGTGAGCGGTGGCACCGCCGAGCAACAACGCGCGCTCGTCGACCGGCTGCAGGCGGCGTTCGAGCGCGAGCCGAACCTCGCCGGCCGCGTGCTCGGACGCCTGCGCCCCAAGGACGTCGCGGAGGTGTTGCTGCTGCAGCAGCCGAACGCGCTCGTGCAGCTGCGCGCCGCGGTGCCACCGGGCCAGGACCTCGCGCGCCTCGTCGAGTCCGGCGCGGTCGGGTGGATCGCAGCGATCGCCGATCGGCTGGAGTCGTCGCTCGACGGTGAGGACGCCGAGCCCGCGAAGGGGGCGCCCGCGGCCGCCGCAGCGTCGGGGCTCGATGCGCTCGCGACGCTCGCGGTCGCGCTCGACGACCACCTCGCGGGCAGCTCGCCGCTCGACCGCTTCGCCGACTCGACGAACGCGCTCGCCAAGGGCGGCATCGACGAGCGCGGCTACCTCGTCACGGGTGAAGGCAAGAGCCACATCATCGCGCTCTATCCCGAGCTCGTCAGCGACGAGGGCAGCGAGCTGCGCCCGATGGTCGAGCGCATCCGTGCGATCCGCGACGAGGTGCTCGTCGACTCGCCGGGGCTGACCGCCGACGTCACCGGGCTGCCGGCGATCATCGTCGACGAGCTCGCGGTCGTGCAGCAAGGACTGCAGGACTCCACGATCTGGGCGACGCTCGGCATCCTGCTGTTGTGCTGGCTGCTGTTCCGTTCGATCTACCAGACGATCGTCGCGAACCTGCCGCTCCTGCCCGGCGTCGTCGTCACGCTCGGCGCGGTGCAGCTGCTCTACGGTCACCTCAACCTCATCACGTCGAGCTTCGTCGCGGTGCTGCTCGGGCTGGGCATCGACTTCGCGGTGCACGTCGTCTCGCGCTTCAACGAGGCGGTGCGTGCAGGCGCGGATCGGGCGGAGGCGGTGCGCCAGGCGCTCGCGCGCACGGGCCCGGGCATCTTCTCGGGCGCCGTGATCACGGCGGTGGGCTTCCTCGCCGGCATCACCACCGAGTTCACCGCATACGGCGAGCTCGGCGTCATCACTGCGGTCGGCCTGCTCGTGGTGATGCTGTCGACGTTCGCCGTGCTGCCGCTGCTCCTCGCGCGCGGCCGCGGCAAGGGGCCGCCGAAGGTGTCGGACGAGCCGCCGGGGCTCGCGCTGCTACCGGGGCTCGTGCGCCGCAATCGCAAGCTGCTCGCGATCGGCGGGATCGCGGCGGGCCTGGCCGGCATCTTCGGGCTGTCGCGCATCGAGTTCGACCCGCGCTACTTCGGCTTCCTGCCGGAGAAGGCCGAGAGCGGTCGTGCGCTGCTCGAGCTCGAGTACGATCCGATCGCGTCGCCGGTGTTCGCGAACATGAGCGCGGACTCGATCGAAGCTGCGCGCGAGATGGCGGCGGAGCTGCGCGGGCTCGACACCGTCGCCGGCGTGCAGACGCCGAGCGACCTGGTCCCGCCGATCGGCGCGGCCGAGATCGAGTCGCTGCGTCAGGGCTTCGCCGGCATCACGGTGGACCCCGACTTCGAGCAGCTCGCCGCGCACCAGGTCGATGCAACGCGCGTCGCGAAGGAGGTCGGCCGCGTCGTCGATGCGCTCGACGAGGTGCACTTCGCGATGACGCAGGCGGGGATGTCGGCGGAGCCGGCCGAGCGCGCGAAGGCGGCGTTCGTGGCCCTGAAGCGGCGTCTGGGCGAGCTCGACGAGGCGGGGCGGGCCCGGCTGACCGCGCTCGATGCCGATGCCGCGACGATCCTCGCACCGGCGTGGCGGACCGCCCGCAAGGTGGCCGAGCGTGGCAGCGTGGCGCCGAGCGATCTGCCGCCGCTGTTCGCCCGTCGCTTCGCCGCGAAGGACGACTCGGGCGTCGCGCTCTACGTCGTGCCCGCGGGCAAGTTCTGGGACGAGTCGGTGGCCGAGGCGTTCGCGGTCGACGTGCGCCGCATCGATCCCGAGGTGTCCGGGCTCGCGCTCGACCACGTCGCGCACGGCAAGATGATCGTCAATGGCTTCCGTCGGGCGGCCGCGATCGCGGCGGTCGGCATCCTCATCATCCTGCTCATCGACTTCCGCAACGTCCGCGACGCACTGCTGGCGCTCCTGCCCACCGTGCTGGGCTGGGGCTGGATGCTCGGCTTCATGGTGGTGTTCGGGGTGCGCTTCGACGTCGCCAACATCGTCGCGCTCCCGCTCGTGCTCGGGGTCGGCATCGCCTACGGCGTGCACCTCATGCACCGCGTGCGCGAGGAGGACGCGCATCCCGGTCAGTCGGCGCCGTCGCAGCGGCCGCGCATCGACGATGCGATCCGCGGCACCGGTGGCGCGATCGCAGTCGCGGCGCTCACCACTGCGGTCGGCTTCGCTGCCCTCATGGCGACCGACTACGGCGGGATGCGGTCGCTCGGCATCGTGATGGTGGTCGGCATCACGGCCTGCCTCGTGGCCACGGTGCTCGTGCTGCCCGCGGTGCTGCTGCTGCTGCGCCGCGCAGAGTGACACCGCGGAGATCGGGCGTCAGATGGCGTGCGAACGCCCGCGCA
The DNA here is from genome assembly GCA_964519175.1 of uncultured Nannocystaceae bacterium. Taxonomy (GTDB): domain Bacteria; phylum Myxococcota_A; class Polyangia; order Nannocystales; family Nannocystaceae; genus Xiheibacterium. The sequence goes on along the minus strand of CAZFKC010000073.1, from coordinate 23,393 downwards.
ACCAGTGCCGAAAGCGTCGGACGCCCACGACGGCCGACGCTTTCGACGGTAGGGGCGCGGCCCCTACGAGCAACCCGACCAACCTCAGTGCGGAGCGACGAGCTTGCCGGACGCCGAGGGGTTGTCGCCCTTCGTCTTGGCCTTGATGTCGTTGCTGGCCGGGAGCGCCTGGTTCGTGCCGGCCTCGACGGTGCCGTCGTCCTCGGTGGGCGTCCGGCTCGGCGGGACCTTCGTGCGCTTCGGCGCCACCTTGGTGCGATGCGGCGGGGCCGGCTCGTCGGGCTTCGTGCGCGTCGGCGGATGCACGGTGTCATCGGCCTTCGTCGGCGGCGTCGGCTTGGGATCCGCCTTGCCGATCGACTTCCCACTGCCGCTGTCACTGCGCGGGATCGGCTTGCCCGTCGACTTACCCGAGCTCGAGTTGCTGCGGTGCACGGGCTTGCCAGCGTTGGCGTGGTTGGGGGAGCTGCTGCTCGACGATCCCGACGAATACGAGAACGAGCAGGCGCCCAGGGAGAGCCCGAGCAACGCGGTGATCAGAATGCCGCGGGTGGTGGTGCGATTCGACGTGGCCATGTGAAAACGGAGTCCTCGCGTCCTGAAGTGCCACCGACGCGGTCGTCCGCGGGGGTATTCAACGCTGCGACTATCCTCGCACGAGGCCGAGGTCGCTGGAATCACGGATCGTGGGCGGCGGCGTCGCGCAGGGCGATGCGCTGCGGCAAAACCCTCATCGACCGGGTCGAGACACTGCTCCGGCGAGCCCGATCCAGCCCGGATCCGGGCCGGCGACCGGCGCGAGCTCGTAGCTGGTGACGCGCGTGCGCGCGCCCACGGGCAGTGTCTCCGCCAGCGTGAGCAGCACCGGCAGCCCGCTCGGGCGGCCTTGCGCGGCCACGTCGATCCCGCGCGTCAGCACCTCGCTCGCACGGCCGCGCACCAGCGCGTCGAGCACGTCGCGATCGCGGCGCGCGACCGCATCGAGCCCGGCCGCGTCCAGCGGCGGCCGTCCGTAGGCCGGGCCCGCATGCGTGAGCTCGGCGCTCGCGACGACGAGCGCGGCGGTACCGTCGAGCATCGCCTCGAGCGCCCCGGTGAGCTCGACGACGCCGTCGTGCGGGCGGCCGTCGGCGCACACCATGGCGCCGCAGGAGATCGGCACGATCGGCGGCATCGCGTCGCCGTACACGTGCTGCAGGTAGAGCACCGACCACTCGATGCTGTGCGCGATGCGGTGCCGGATCGCCTCGCGATCGAGCCACGTGACCCGGCGGAGCAGCGCCGCGATCACGTCGTGGGCACACGGCGCGAGCCCGAGCGGCGTGCGCCAGGGCTTGTCGAGCACCGCGTAGGGCAGGAGCCCCGGGTGGTGATCGGCACCGAGCACGACGACGAGCTCGAGCTCGCGCGCGGGCGGCAGCGCGGGCAGCGTCTCGCGCAGCACGCCACCGACGAGCGCGGGGGGCCCGTGGGGCAGGAGGACGGCGTGTGCGGGCGTGGCGTCGGTCGTCGTCGGCACCCCGAGGTGGTGCTCGAGCTCGGCCCGCAGCTCGGCGGGGTCCTCGGGGTAGAGCATCCCGGCGAGGGCGGCGGCGCGCTCGGGCGCGTCGAAGAACGCGTCGTGCAGCCGCCGCCAGCGCGCGCGGAAGCCCTCGCCCTCGAGCAGCCCTGCGCGGTCGAGGTCGACGACGAGGCCCTCGAGATCCTCGACGAGCACGTCGAGCCCGCGCCCCATCAGCAGCGACTGCCGGATCTGCGCCGGCGTGCGCCGCCCGTCGAGCGCATCGAGCACGGGGGCGAACTCCGCATCGATCGCGAGCGGATCGGCGATGCCCATCGGGTCGCGCAGCACGAGCAGCTCGTCACTGCCGCGGCGCAGCGGGATTCGTTCGACGTTGCGGAGCCGGGGTCGGTCCATGACACTTGGCGGAGGTGTTGCCGCTCGTGCTCCTCGCCCTCGCACCCGCGCCTCTGCCCGCGGGTGTCGGCGTGGTGTGGCACGACGAGGCTACGGTCGACGAGGCGAGCCGGCAACGGCTGCTCGACCAGATCCGCGACGCCGGCGGCGGCGGGACGGCGATCTTGGAGCACGCGGACGTGGTCGCGGCCGAGATCGTGTCGTCGGAGATCGACCGGGAGGTCGTCCTGCGGCAGGTCGCGCGGCACGACGCGCTGCAGCGCGCCGAGGCGCAGTACCGCGACGGCGACATGGCCGGCGCGCGCGCCACCGCCACCGACGTCGCGCAACAGCTGCGCGCCGAGCCGGTCGCGCCCCACGCCGCGCGCATGCTGGCGCGCTGCCACCTGCTGCTCGCGCAGGTGCGCTGGATCGAGGGCGACGTCGCCGGCAGCGAGGCCGAGCTGCGGGCCTCGCTCGTGGTCGATCCCGACGCGCGGATCTCGAGGCGGCGTGCGCAGCCCGATCTCGTCGAGCGCTTCGATCGGATCCGCGCGCAGCAGGACGCCGAGCGAGCGCGCTGGGTCGCGCCGACGATCGAGGTCGACGACGGTGCGCGCGTGGAGATCGACGGGCTCGACGGGATCCGTCCGCTGCCCGCCGGCGCGCACTTCGTGGTCGTGCGGCGCACGGGCGCGGAGGTCGAGGCGGCCTACGTCGAGGGCCCCTGGACCGCGCCGCCACCCCGCGTGCTGATCGAGCACGGGCTGCCGGCCGACGACGCGCACGCGCAGCGGATCTGCGACGCGCTCGAGCTGCGCTCGCTCGTGCTCGCGCGCAAGAAGGCCGATCGCATCGGGGTGCAGGGCTATCGCTGCGGCGAGGGCTTCGTGGCCGCGTGGTACGGCACTGCGCCGCGCGTCGGCGAAGGCGTCGCGCGTGCGCTCTCGCGGCCGGGCCCGCGGCCGCTCGCGGCGGAGCGGCTCGTCGCCGATTCCGCGTGGCCACGGCCGCGCCTGCGCCCGGAGGTCGGGCCCCAGGTCGACACGCCGCCCGGCAAGCCGTGGTTCAAGCGGGTCTGGGTGTGGAGCGTGATCGGAGCGCTGGTGGTCGGCGCGGTCGTCACGGGCGCGGTGGTCGGCACGCGTCACGATCGCGGCGGCGTCGCGATCGACAGCGACTCGTTCCTGCGGCCGACCGACTAGCGCGCGTCAATTCGCGCGCAGCTCGAGCGTCTTGCCGGCCTCGATCGTCACCTTGCGGCTCAGCAACACTTCCTTCGTCGTGCACGCGTCGGTGCAGGTGACGACGACGGTGTGCGTGCCTTCGGGCAGCGCGATCGAGGCCGCCGGCGTGTGGCCCTTCTTCTTGCCGTCGACCCGGACCTCGGCCCACTCGACGCGCGAAGCGGTGACCTTGAGGAAGCCGTTCTTCTTCTTCGCCGGCTTGCTCGCGGCGACCGCCGAGGTCGCTTCCGGCTTCGCTTCCGGCTGCGGGGGCTCGGGCTTCGCGGGCTCGGGCGTCGCGGCGGGCTCGGGCTCCACCGGCTCGGGCTTCGCGGTGGGCTCGGGCTTCGCGGTGGGCTCGGGCTTGGTGGGCTCGGGCTTCGCGGTGGGCTCGGGCTTCGCGGGCTCGGGCTTCGCCGGCTCCGCGACCACGGGCGTCGCGGGCGACGGTGCTGCCGGCGCGGGCGCCTGCGCGCGCTCGGACTTCGCCACCGCCGGCTCGACGTCGCGCCGGCGATCGCCACCGAGCGCCCACGCACCGGCCGCGACCGCGAGCGCACCGACGAGCCCGAGCAGCCACCACCGCTTCGGCGCGCTGCCCTGCGCGGCTGCGGGCGCCGCCGCGCGATCGATGGGCAGCGACTGCGTGACGAGTGTCAGCCGCGTCGCGAACGTGTGCGTCTCGGGACGCTTGCCTTGCTTGCCGGCCACGCCCGCGACCGCTGGCTGGCTGTGCGAGTCCCAGCCCTCGGGGAAGAGCGCGCGCAGGTGGGCCGCGAGCTGCGAGTCGCCGACCATGCCGGCGTGCCGCGCGAACGCGGGCGCGAGCCGCTCGAGCAGCTCGTGCGCATCGGCGGGGCGCCCCGCGGGATCGATCGACATCGCGTCGGCGAGCGGCTTCTTCAGCTCGTCGGGCACGCCGTCGAGATCGGGCTGCATCCACACGCCGTCCTTCGGGAACGCGCGCTCGAGCGTGACGAGCTCGTAGAGCAGGCACGCGGTCGAGAACACGTCCGCGCGGGGATCGACGGTGTCGCCGCGGATCTGCTCCGGCGAGGCATAACCGGTCGAGCCGCCGCGCATGTCGACCTCGGCGTCGACCGGCGCGGCGATGCCGAAGTCGACGATGCGCACCTGACCCGAGCGATCGACGAGCACGTTGCGCGGCGTGATGTCGCGGTGCACGACGGCGTGTCGACCGGGCTCGGGCGTGTGCGCGTAGGCCAGCCCCGTGAGCACGCCCCGCACGATGTGCAGCGCGATGCCGAGCTCGGGCACGCGCTCCCCAGCTCGGTAGGCGTCGAGGATCGTCGACACGCTGGGCCCGTCGACGTGGCCCATGACGATGTAGAAGATGTCGCCCGCGCGGCCGAGCTCGTAGATCGGCACGATGTTGCCGTGCGAGAGCGCGACTGCGGTCTTCGCCTCCGCCGCGAACATCTCGACGAAGCGCGGCTTCGCGGCGAGGTGCGGGAGGATGGTCTTGATGACGAGCCGCTTCTCGAAGCCGAGCTCGCCGACGAGCCGCGCGAGGTAGACCTCGCCCATGCCGCCGCGCGCGAGCAGGCGCGTGAGCCGATACTTGCCGAACGACAGCGAGGTCTCGCTGGTGATCGACAGATCCGTACGGGACTCGTCGCGCGCGTCACCGCGCGAGTCGTCGCTCGAAGCGGCGGACACGTGTGCCATGCTACCATGCGCCCGCGATGCTCCGCGTTCGCACACGGGCGGGTCCGAGCCGCTCGCGCCATGGCCGGACGCATGCGCCACTCGGCTCGCACGCGCCACTCGGCTCGCGCGCGCCGTGGGGCCGCTGCGCGGATGTTGCCGGCGCGCACGTGGATGGAGCCAGTCGCCCGCGGGCCGGAGCGATGCGCGCCGCCGTGCTCGTGTCCGCGCTCGTCGGCGCGGCAGGGACGGGCTGCGCCGACGAGCCCCGCGCGACGCTCGTGGGCCTCCGCGGGTGCGGGCTCGAGGGCGAGGACCTGCAGAGCCTGCGCATCGTGCCGCGCGGCGACTTCCCCTCGAGCGCCGTCGATGCCGCGGTCGTGCACGCCGGCACGGCGACGCTCCCCGAGATCCCCGACGATGCGACGGCGATCACCGTCGAGGGCCTCGTCGGCGACATCTCCATCGCGGTCGGTCGCACGCCGCGGCTGGACGAGATGGCCGGCGCGATGCCGGTCTACTTCGCCGCGCGCGACGAGCTCTGTGTCGTCCGCTCCGCGGTCGACTTCCGCGACGTCGGCGGCATGGCGGTCGGCCCGGGCGGCGACATCCTCGTGGTGGGCGGTCGCGATCGCGACGGCCGGCTCGTCGACGACATCATCCACACGCGCGACGACGACGAGCTCGTCACGCCGCTCGATCGCGGGCTCGCGGCGGCGCTCACCGGCACGACGGTGGTGCCGATCGGGCCCCGACAGTTCGCCGTCTTCGGCGGTGCACGCCTCGACGGCGAGGTGCTCGACCAGTGGGTGCCGATCGATCTCACTGCGGCGCAGCCGGTGGCGCGCCACGCCGATCGACTCGACGCGATCGGCGTGAAGTCGATCGCGCGGAGCTACCACGCGGCGGTGGTGCTGCCCGACGGTCGCGTGCTCGTGACCGGCGGCTGCGCCGAGCTCGAGCTCGACGCCAGCTGCCGCACCTCGATCGCGACCAACGTGCTGCAGAACTCGTTCTACATCGATCCGAGCACGGAGCCCCCGACCGTCACCAACGCGCCACCGCTCGCCGACCCCCGCTTCGAGCACGAGATGCTGGTCGCGCGAGACGGTGCGGTGTTCGTCGTCGGCGGGCGCACCTACGACGGCGGGCCGCGGCTCGGCGTCGAGCGCTGGTGGCCGGAGGCCTCGGGCTGGCGCAGCTACGGCAAGCGGGCCGGCGAGCTCGACCTCGAGCAGAACGGTCCGATCACCGGCGCCGCGCTGGTCGAGGGCGGGTTGCTCGTCGTGGCGTTCGAGCGCGGCGGCCTGGGCTGGATCGACGAGGTCGCGGCCGGCAGCACGCCGGCGCCGGCGATCCTCGGGCTCGATCCGGCGCAGCCCGACGCGTGTCTGGTCCCGCCGCCCGGCACGGCGTACTGGACGGCGTGGTGCGACGGCGATCCGCAAGGCGATGCGTGTGCGTTCACCGAAGGCGAGTGCCCGAGCCCGACCGCGCGGCACCGCGTGATCGCGTTGCCCGACGAGCGCGTGCTCCTCGACACCTGGCTCCTGCCGTTTCCCCACCTGGGCACGCAGCCGAGCGACGCCGTCGATCTCGCCCGCATGCGGCCCGGCAAGACCAGCCCCGGCCGACGCACCGAGGCCGCGATGCGGACGCTCGCGGACGGCACGGTGCTGCTCGCCGGCGGTCGCGACCCCGACACGCTCGAGCCCAAGAGCGGCTTCCTGCTGCGCCTGCGGCCCGACCTCGGCGGGCCCGACGAGAACCTGCCCAACCTCGCGCTGCCGGGCGGCTTCGTGCTGCACGATCCCGAGCGCATCACGGCGACCCCGGGCGGGATGACGCTGGAGAGCACGCAGGCCGACGTCGAGGACATCCCTGCCGTCTGGGCGCACCTGCGCAGCTTCCGGAGCGCGAGCTTTCGCTTCGAGGTGTCGCTCCGTCGCGAGCTGGGGGCCGCGGCCTACCTCTTGCTCTCGCAGGGCGCGCTCAAGCGCGCCGTGATCCGCTTGCAGGAACGCGTCGTCGATCCGGGCAACCCCGACGACCCCGGTGACGATCGACGCGAGCTCGCGATCGAGCTGCTCCTGCGCGACGTCGGCGGGCACGCCGAGGCCGGCATCACGTGCGCGCGGCTCGACGGCGCGAACGCCCAGCTCGATCTGCGCATGGACGTGCGCCCCGACGGCATCGTCCTGCGCAACGGCAGCGCCATCATCGCGAAGTGCCCGGCGATCGGCGACACGCCCTCCGCGATCGGGGTGGGGGTCGCGGGCTCGATCGTCGAGAACGGCGAGCGCCGCATGGGCACGCTCGCCGCCACCAATCTCCGGATCTCCCGGATCTGATCAGCCGGCTTCGTCGCACGCCTTGTCGGCGTCGCCGAAGAGCTCGCCGAGGCTGTCCACCGCGGCCTTGCCGACGCCGCCGCCTTCGCTCGCCCACGCGCACAGCGTGTCCTTCACGTAATCGGAGGGCGCGGTGCTGTGGCGCAGCGCCTGCGCGAGCCGACGGCCGTAGGCCTGCTCGGGGCGCGCAGCCAGGACCTTCGCGACCGCGTCGCCACCCTTTGCGCCGTAGCTGCGTGCGAGCACGCGGGCCGCGGCGCCGCTCAGCTCGAGCGCGATCTCGCCGTCGTCGAGCATCGACTTCAGCGCGGCGAAGGCGGTCTCGTCGCCGCAGCGGCCGAGCGCGTCGATCGCGGCCCGCTGCACGCCCGCATCGTCGTCGGCGCCCGTCTTCGGCTCGCCCACGATCCCGCGCAGCGCACCGACGCTGCGCCGCGAGCACGGGGTCGCGACGCGGCCGAGCGCGGCGATGCGGACCTGCGGCCACGGATCCGCGAGCGCACGATCGATCCACTGCTCGGGCGCAGGCAGCTTCGCCGCGGCCCAGCCGATCGCCGCGAGCCGGGGCGACAGCGAGGCCGCGAGGTCGTGCTTGCGCGCGAGCTCGCGCTGTCGCTCGGGCGGCAGCGCCACGAGCGAGATCGAGGCCAGGATCTCCTCCGCCTGCTGCGTGCCGGGCAACGACGCCACCGCCACCGCGTCGAGGGCCTGCTGCGCCGCGGGATGCTCGGCCGAGGCCGCGAGCGAGCGCAGCACCGCGACGCGCACCGGGAAGGGGCGCTTCGCATCCGTGGCCATCGCGGCGAGCTTGCCCGCGAACGCGTCGTCGATCGACGCATCGCTCATCCCCGCGCGCAGCTGCACGAGCGCGGCGAGGCGCGACGGCTCGGCGGTGTCGAGCTCCGCATCGATCGCGGTGACCAGCGCGTCGCGCTCGGCCGGCTTGCCGCGCACGCGTCGACGCAGCGCGCGGCCGAGCTGCTGGCGCAGCGTGGGATGCCCGCGGCCCGCGAGCACGAGCAGCTGGCCGAGCGTCGCGGACGGCGTGATCTCGACGAGGTCGTCGAGCAACAGCGCACGCACGGGGACCGGCAGCTCCTTGTCGGCGACGAGCCGGATGAGCGGCTGCTCGGCGTGGGCACCGAGATCCCGCAGGAGCGGTCGCCACACCTCGGCGGCCGCGACCGCCTGGCTCTCCTTGCCGGCGGCCATGCACGCGCGACGCAGCTCGTCGGCGAAGCGATCGACGTTGGCGGGCCCGCCGATCTCCGCGAGCACGTCGAGGATCCGCTTGCGCTCGGCGGCCGTCGGTGGCGGCACGGCATCGAGCTTCGCGAGCAACGCGTCGGTGCCCGGGGCCGGATTCGCCACGAGCCGGGCGCGGGCCTGCAGGTAGGCCTTGCTGGTGTCGGTCAGGATCGTGGAGACGTCGGCCTCCGCCTCGGGCGCACCGTAGGGCGGCATGCTCGCGTTCGCCTCGCGGGCGGCCGGGGCCGCGGCGAAGAGCGGGGCGGGCACACCGAGGAGCGGCACGCACGCCGACACGAGCACGCGCACGGAGATCGATCGCTGCCTCACGCGCCCGCGAGCTTGCCACAGTCGCGGGGCTCGGGCCAAAGTGCCCGCCCGTTGGGTCCCGACGCCTTCGACTACGAGCTGCCGCCCGATCGCATCGCGCAGCAGCCCGCCGCCTCGCGCGGCGACGCGCGCATGCTCGTGCTGCGCGGCGCGGACGTCGTGCACGCGACGGCGCGCGCGCTGCCGGAGCACGTGCCCACGGGCGCGCTCGTCGTCGTCAACGCCTCGCGCGTCGTCCCTGCGCGCACGCTCGCGCTGCGCGACGACGGGCGCAGCTTCGAGCTGCTGTGGTGCGCGCCGGCGCCGGGGCAGGGGCCGGGCACGCGGCTCACCGCGTGGGTGCGCGGCGCCCGGCGGCTGCGTCCGGGCGACCGGCTCGCCATCGACGACGGTCGGCTGGTCGTGCGCGTGGTCGGCGAGGGCGACGGTCGCGAGCGCGAGCTCGAGATCGAAGTGGGCGAGCTCCTGCCCGCGCTGCACGCCGTCGGCAGCATCCCGCTGCCGCCCTACATCGCGCGGCCCGAGGGCCCGACCGCGGACGATCGCGAGCGCTACCAGACGCGCTTCGCCGACCGCGAGGGCAGCATCGCCGCGCCCACGGCGGGCCTGCACTTCGAGCCCGAGGTGCTCGCGCGGCTCGACGTCGCGCGCCTGCGGCTGCACGTCGGCCCCGGCACGTTCCTGCCGATGGAGGCCGCCGACGTCCGTGATCATCGCGTCGGGGCGGAGCGCATCGAGCTCGACGCACCCGAGGCCGCGCGCATCGAGGCCGCGCGTCGCGAGGGCCGCCCGATCCTCGCGGTCGGCACCACGGTGGTGCGCGCGCTCGAGACGATCTTCGCGACGACGGGCGAGGTGCGTCCGACGGTCGGCGCGACCGAGCTCGTCATCACCCCCGGCCACCGCTTCGGCGTCGTCACCCACATGCTCACGAACTTCCACCTGCCGAAGAGCAGCCTGCTCATGCTGGTCGCGAGCTTCGGCGGTCACGCACGCGTGATGCAGGCCTATCGCGACGCCGTCGCCGCAGGCTATCGCTTCTACAGCTACGGCGACTGCATGCTGCTCGAGGCCGCGCCGTGACGGCGACGGGCTTCGATCCCGCGCAGGGCCTGGCCTGCGACGACGGCTCGCTCGCAGCGCAGCGCCCCGGCACGTTCGAGCTGCGGGCCGCGAGCGGCAACGCCCGCGCCGCCCGGCTGTGGACCGCCCACGGCCCCGTCGACACGCCGTGCTTCATGCCGGTCGGCACCTACGGCGCGGTGAAGGGCCTCGACCCCGAGGAGCTCGTGCGCGTCGGCTCGCAGGTGATCCTCGGCAACGCGTACCACCTCGCGCACCGGCCCGGTGCGGCCCGCGTCGCCGCGCTCGGCGGCCTGCATCGCATGAACGGCTGGCACCGGGCGATCCTCACCGACAGCGGCGGCTTCCAGGTCTTCAGCCTTCGCGGCCTGCAGAAGATCGACGAGCACGGCGTCGACTACCGCACGCACTTCGACGGATCGGCGCACCGCATGACTCCGAAGAGCGTGCTCGAGGTGCAGGCGCAGCTCGGCTCGGACATCTGCATGATCCTCGATCACTGCCCGCCGGCCGATGCGGCGCCGGAGGTGATCCGCGACGCGATGGATCGCACCACGCGCTGGGCCGAGCTGGCCGCGGAGCTGCGGCCCGGCATCCTCGGCGCGGGCCAGCTCTGCTTCGGCATCGTGCAGGGCGGCATCGATCTCGAGCTGCGTCGCGAGCACCTCGCCCGGCTGGCCGCGCTGCCGTTCGACGGGCTCGCGCTCGGCGGGCTCGCGGTCGGCGAGTCGGTGGCAGAGACCCACGCGACGATGGCGGCGATCGCCCCGACGATGCCGGCCGATCGCCCGCGCTACGTCATGGGGATCGGCACTCCGGCGGATCTGCTCGCCGCGATCGACAGCGGCGTCGACATGTTCGACTGCGTGCTGCCGACCCGTAATGCGAGAAACGGTCAGCTGTTCACCTCGGCCGGCAAGCTCAACATCCAGCGCGCCGAGCACCGCGACGATCCGCGCCCGGCCGATCCGGCGTGCGGTTGCCCCACGTGCACCCGGTTCTCGCGCGCGTACCTGCGGCACCTGCATGCCCAGGACGATCCGCTCTTCGGCCGGCTCGCGAGCCTGCACAACCTGTGGTTTTTCCACGCGCTGGTCGGCCGGCTGCGCGCGGCGCTCGTCGCGGGCCGCTATCCGGAGCTCCGCGACCAGCTGCGCCGGGAGTCGTTCGGGGGCCTGGCCCACGCCGAGGGCGGCCCTTGACCCCCCGGGCGCCGCTTGCTACCCCTGCCGCCCCGGGTGACGCGGGGCGCCGCAGGCCTGCGTCGTCAGATCGGGCCGGCCCGTCCGGTACCTTCGCTCCCAGCCCCGGCTTCGGCCAACGATCGGACCCGTGATGCCCCAGCCCATGTTCCAGCTCCTCCTCGCCGAGGGGGCCGGCTCCGCGTTCGGCGGCGTGATGCCCATCGTGCTGATGTTCGCGGTCGTCTACTTCATCGTGCTGCGCCCGATGAGCCGGCAGGAGAAGGACCGCAAGAAGCGCGTCGAGTCGCTGAAGAAGGGCGATCAGGTCGTGATCGGCGGCGGCATCCTCGGGCGCATCTCGAACCTCGACGACCCCAAGGTCGCGGTGGTCGAGATCGCCGACAAGGTGAAGATCAAGGTGTTGCGCAAGGACATCGTCGATGCCGCATCGGCGGCGCTGGCCGACGAGAAGGCCAAGGCGCCCGCGAAGGACGCCAAGGACAAGGACATCGACGACAAAGCCGATCCCAAGCCGATCGAGCCGGCGCCGAGCCGGGCGGACGCGAAGGCCGAGGCGGAGGGCTGAGCCATGCGTCGCTTCCTCAAGCTCAAGGCGTTCGCGCTCGCGCTGGCGGTGGCGGCCGCGATCGCGGCGATCCTCCCGTCGGTCCTGCCCCCCGAGAAGCTGCCGTCGTTCATCGCGGAGAACTTCAAGCGCAAGTTCCAGCTCGGCCTCGACCTCCAAGGTGGCCTCCACCTCGAGTACTCGGTGGCCGTCGACGAGGCGCTCGAGAACAAGCTCGATCAGATCGCGAGCGAGCTCGAGATCGGCTTCCGCGAGAAGAAGAACATCGAGGTCGACGTCACCCGCAAGGGCATCGACACGCTCGACATCACGTTCCCCTCCGCCGCCGACCTCGAGCTCGCGACCGACGACGTGATGGGCGTCAGCGCCGGCGTGCTCGACCGCCTCGATCCCGAGGAGGGCCAGGCCCCCGAGGTCATCCGGCTGCGCATGCCCGAGGCCTCGCTGGCCGAGTCCCGCAAGGCCGCGGTCGCGACGGCGCTCGAGACGGTGCGCAAGCGCGTCGACGCGATGGGCGTCGCGGAGCCCAACATCTATCCCAAGAACCGCCAGATCGTGGTGGAGCTGCCCGGCCTCGCCGACGAGAGCACCGAGCTGCGCGCGGCGGCCTCCGACGTCGCCGCACGGCTGGGCCAGCTGCTCTCGGTCGCCGGCGCGACCCAGGTCTCGACCTCCGAGGTCCGCGATCAGGCCGGGCGCTTCAAGCTGACGGTGCCGGGCGCCGATGCGCGCGCGCTGCTCGAGCAGACCTTCAGCGGCAAGATCACCGACGATGGCATCATCGTCGACGACCGGCTGCCGGTGGAGCTGCAGGTGCTGCCCGCGGATCCGACGACGCCGGACGCAGGCTCGGTGCTGCTCGAGCTCACCCAGCGTGCGCGCGACCAGGTGCTCGAGGGCGCCGGCGAGTTCCACCGCCTGCTCAAGATCATCGAGCGGCAGGCGGTGCTGCGCATGCACCTGGTCGACGACGAGACCCCGTTCCGCGAGACCGGCAAGCCCTACCTGCGCGCGCTCTACGAGGCCGGCATGGTCACGAAGGGCCTCGGCATCTCGGTGAACGAGGAGGCGGGCTACGGCAAGGAGAAGGGCGTCCAGGTCAAGTCGCCCTACATGTTCCTGGCGCGCGACGTCGCGACGCTCGAGAACTACTTCGCCGGCCTGCCGCCCGAGTGGCGCCTGCCCGCGGACATGAAGGTCGCGTTCGGCCCGATCCCGTGGCAGACGCGGCGCAACGCCGAGCCCGAGATCCTCTACCGCACGTACGTCATCAAGGCGCGCGCCGAGGTGACGGGCGAGCAGATCGTCAGCGCGTCGGTCGGCTTCGACCAGCAGACGGGCCAGCCCGAGGTCAACGTCAAGCTCAACAGCCAGGGCGCCGACCTGTTCGAGCAGATGTCGGGCAACAACGTCGGTCGCAAGATGGCGATCGTGCTCGACGAGCTGGTGCGCTCCGACCCGGTATTCAACGAGCGCATCCCCGGCGGCAACGTCCGCATCACGCTGGGCTCGACCCCCGGTCAGTCGTCGCGTGAAGCCGCCAACGATCTCACGAAGGTGCTGAAGAGCGGCTCGCTGCCGGCCCGGCTCCAGAAGGAGTCCGAGATGCGCGTCGGTGCCGACCTCGGCATCGAGTCGGTCCAGGCCGGCGCGAACGCGTTCGCGATCGGGCTCGTCTCGGTGGTGCTCTTCATGGGCATCTACTACCGACGCGGTGGCTGGGTCGCCAACGCGGCGCTCGTCATCAACGTCATCTTCATCCTCGCGGCGATGTCGCTCTTCCGCGCGACGCTCACGCTGCCCGGCATCGCCGGCATCGTGCTCACGCTCGGCATGGCGGTCGACGCCAACGTCATCATCTACGAGCGCATGCGCGAGCTCATCCGCGAGGGCTACACGGCCCGTGCGGCCATCGAGGCCGGCTACGACCGCGCCTTCACCAGCATCCTCGACAGCCAGCTCACCACCGCGATCGCGGGGCTGGTGCTGTGGCAGTACGGCTCGGGCCCCATCCGCGGGTTCGCCGTCACGCTGCTCATCGGCATCGCCACCTCCATCTTCACCGCCGTGTTCTGCACGCGCCTGTTCTTCGACTTCCAGGCCAATCGCCGCGGCTTCGACCGCGTGTCGATCTAGCTGCGGCTCGTTTTGGGGACTCCGATGCAAGGCGAACCGCAGAAGTTCTTCGAGGTCATCCGTCCGGGTACGAAGTACCCGTTCGTCGAGAAGCGCTGGACCTTCATCTGGGGCTCGATCCTGATGATCGTGCTCTCGGCCGGCATGCTGATCTTCAACCAGTTCACCCGCGGCGCGCCGCTGAACTGGGGCATCGACTTCGCCGGCGGCTCGTCGGTGCGGCTGCAGCTGTCCAAGGAAGTGCCGATCGAGGAGATCCGCGTCGCGCTCGAGCAGTCCGGCTACGAGGGCATGCAGGCCGTCACGGTGCCGGGCGCCGACAACGAGGTGCTGATCCGCGTCAAGGACGTGGTCAGCATCGACGAGCCGACGATGAAGGCGTGCGAGGCCGCCGTGCAGGAGGTGGGCGGCGCGAAGCTGCTCGGCTTCTACCAGCCCGACGGTGGCAGCAAGATCTTCCTCAAGTACGACGTCGAGCCGGACTGGACGGAGCTCGCGCAGCGCATCAACGATGCCGGCTGCCACGGCACCGTCGACAAGGGCTTCGAGGTGCGCGAGGGCGAGGTGCCGGCGGAGGTCTCGCTCGTCGGCATGGGTCAGAAGATCGCCGACGAGCTCGACGAGAAGTTCGGCAAGGGCACGGTCGCCGAGATCGTCCACTCCGAGACGGTGGGCGCCAAGGTCGGCGACCAGCTGAAGACCGACGGCGCGAAGAGCCTGCTCTACGCGATGGGCTTCATCTTCCTCTATGTCATGATCCGCTTCGACCTGCGCTTCGCGCCGGGCGGCATCGTGGCCCTGGCCCACGACGCGTTCATCACGGTCGGAGCGTTCGCGCTGACGTGGAAGGAGTTCAACCTCACCACGATCGCCGCGATCCTCACCATCGTCGGCTACAGCATCAACGACACCATCGTCGTGTTCGACCGCGTCCGCGAGCGCGTCTCGCTGTTCCGCGACGAGCCGGTCGAGACGACCGCCAACCAGGCGCTCAACGACACGCTGTCGCGCACCATCCTCACCTCGGGCACGACCTTGCTCTCGGTGATCGCGACCTACGTGATGGGCTCCGGCACCATCGCGGACTTCTCGTTCGCGCTCATCATCGGCATCACCGTCGGCACGTACTCGTCGCTGTTCGTCGCGACGCCCGTGTTCCTGTGGGTCAACACCAAGTTCTACGGCGGCCAGGGCCACCTGCGCTGGCGTGAGGCCGCGGCGGCCGAGGGCGCGGAGCCCGTGCTCGCGGCCGGCGACGGTGAGATCGACGAGGCCACCGGCAAGACGGCCGACGAGGTGCGCAACGCCGAGCGCCGCGCGGCCGGCATCATCGATGCCGAGGGCACCGAGCAGGGTGACGAGCTCGTCGTGCGTCCGAAGACGACCGCGCAGGACGACGCCGAGCAGGGCGACGATCCGAACGACGACGGGCCCGTGCCCAAGGCGTCGCGCCGTCGGCGTCGCCGTCCGCAGTGACGGACGCGGACGAGCGCGCGCGCGTTCCGGCTGCGCCCGCGATCACGCTCCGTGGTGGCGGCGTCGCCGATGCCGAGGTGCGGGCGATCGCAGCGCGGCTCGCCGTCCATCCGCGTGCGGTTCGGCTCCTGCGCGCGCGGGGGATCGCCGACGAGGCCGCGCTCGCACGCGCGCTCGTGCCCAAGCTCCGCGACCTTCGGGCCCCCGAGCAGATGGCGGGCTTCCCCGCGGCGCTCGAGCTGCTGCTCTGGGCGCACCGCCGACGCGCACGCGTGGGCGTGTTCGGCGACTACGACGTCGACGGGGTCTGCACCGCGGCGATCCTCGCGGGCTACCTCGACGCGCTCGGGTTGCAGGTCGTCGTGCGCGTCGCCCATCGCGACAGCGGCTACGGCTTCACGGTCGGCGACGCCGATGCGTTCGCCGCGGCCGGCGTGCAGCTCGTGCTCTGCGGCGACACCGGCACGAGCGATGTCGAGGCGCTCTCGCGTGCGCGCGCCCGCGGCATGCGCTCGGTGGTGATCGACCACCACCAGGTGCCCGAGGTGATGCCGCCCTGCGATGCGCTCATCAACCCGCACCAGCAGGGCTGTGGCTTCCCGTTCAAGGGCCTGTGCTCGGCCGGCGTCGCGTTCTATCTCTGCGCGGCGCTGCGCACGAAGCTCGGCCCCGACGCGCGCGCGCCCGATCCCCGCGGCTGGCTCGACCTCGTCGCGCTCGCGACGATCTGCGACATGATGCCGCTCGTCGACGAGAACCGCGTGCTCGTGGCGAAGGGGCTGGAGTCGCTCGCCCGCGCGCCGCGGCCGGGGCTGCGTGCGCTGCTCGAACGCGCGCAGGCGTGGGGGGAGAAGCCCGTCGACGAGGTGACCGTCGGCTTCCGCGTCGGGCCGCGGCTCAACGCGCCGGGGCGACTGGGCTCGGCCGAGCCCGCGCTGCGGCTCTTGCGGGCGCGCACGCCCGCGGAGGCGGGGCCGCTCGCCGAGCACGTCGAGGTGCTCAACGTGCAGCGCAAGGCGATGTCGGAGCGCACCGTCGCCGAGGCGCTCGCGGCCGTCGCCGCCGATCCGCGCGCGGCCGAGCGGCGTGCGCTGTGCGTCGCGCACGAAGGCTGGAGCGCGGGGGTGGTGGGGCTCGCCGCAGGCACGATCGCCGAGCGGCTGCGCAAGCCCGCCGCGGTGCTGTCGATCGATGTCGCGACCGGCACGGCCCGCGGTTCGGTGCGCAGCGACGGCCTCGTCGACGTGCGCGCGGCGCTGGCCGCCTGCGCCCCGTGGCTCGAGCGCTTCGGAGGTCACCGCGAGGCGGCGGGCCTCAGCCTCGCGCGCGATCAGATCGCAGGGTTCACCGAGGCCTTCGACGCCGCCTGCGCCGCGGCCTCGAGCGCACGCGCCGAGGGTCCGCTCGAGCACGACGGCGAGCTCGGTCTGCCCGAGATCGACGTGGCGCTCGCCGAGGGGCTCCGCGCGCTCGCGCCCTGGGGCATGGGCTTCCCGGCGCCGATCTTCCTGGGCCGCGGCACCGTGGAGTCGGCGCGCGTCCACAAGGAGCGACACCTCGGCCTGCGGCTCGCCGGCGACGGCACGCGGGTCGATGCGATCGCGTTCGGTCAGGCCGCCTGGGTGCCCGCGGTCGGCACGAAGGTCGCGTTCCTGTTCGCCCCCGAGCTCGACGTCTACCGCGGGCAGACGCGGGTGCGCGTCGTCATCCAGCGGCTGTGGCCGGATGTCGGGCAAGCGGGCGCCGCCGGGACGCCGGTCGATTGACCGCGGCTCCGCGTCCGCTGGAGCTGCCCGCGCCGCCCCGACGACCCCGTCCGACTGGACGGCACAAAACGTGGAATGCTAAGAAAGTGAGCATGCGATTGCGACGCCATGGATGTGCGGTGCTCGTGCTGGGGCTCGCGGCGGTCGGATGCGGGCTGCGCTCGGACCCGCTGTTCGAGGGCCAGCTGCTCGACGCGAGCGCCGAGGGCGACGACGTCGACGAGAGCGGGCCGGAGCCCGGCAAGTCCGAGTGCGACGAGCCGGCGATCATGCCGTTCGAGAACGTCACCGTGCGGGGGCGGCTCGAGGGCAACGGCGGCGAGCAGGGCTGGTGCGGTCAAGACGGCGGGCCGGAGAAGGTCTACTCGCTGACGCCCGCCTACAGCACCGACGTGATCTTCGCGGTGACCGAGTCCGAGGTGCCGCTGACCCTGCGCGTGATCGAAGACGGCTGCAGCGACGGGGAAGGCATCACGCGGATCTGCGCGAACGACTTCGTCGAGCAGTCGCGGCACTTCTTCGCGCTCGCGGGGCACACGTACAGCGTGATCGTCGACTCCGATCCGGGCGCCGAGGGCGACTTCGCGTTCGACGTGGTCTACGGCTGGCCGGCGCTCACCGACTGTCCCGTGCACGACGAGGTGATCCTGCAGCAGCCGGGCGGATCGTTCGTCTGGTACAACGAATTCGGTCGCGGGCAGGGGATGGCCGACGGCGCGTGTGGAGGCGCGGGCCGCGAGAACATGTTCAAGATCCAGGTCGACTATCCCGGCACGATGTACGCCGAGGTCAGCGCGACAGACGGCTTCGAGCCGGTGATCAGCCTGCGCACGAACTGCGCGGCGATCTCGGAGCTGACCTGCACCAGCGCGGAGGCGAACGGCTACGCCACCATGAACTACTTCCTCGACGTCCCGGGCGGCGACTACTACCTGGTCGTCGATCAGGTCGGCTACGCGGGCGGCTCCTACGGCCTCACCGTCTACTTCGAGTAGCGCCCCTCGAGCCCCGGAGGGCGCGACCAGAGCTCAATCCGGTGGCTGCTCGGCGCCTTGCACCCCGCCGTTGCGGACGTAGCAGATCTCGGGGCAGTCGGGCCCGTTCGGCGCGAGCTCGTCGACGACGTTCGCGTCGACGCTCGACGCCACCAGCATCTCCTGCGTGTCGACGTCGACCACCACGACGCCGAGCTCGCGCATCTGCGCGAAGTCCCCGCCCGTGATCGTGAAGCCCTGCCGATCGCACTTCAGCTCCGGCGGGTTCGCATCGGCCTCGGGCGCGCTCGCGTCGAGGCAGCGCGCGGTCAGCATGCCGACCTCGGCGGTGATCGTGAGGTCGTAGGGGCCGTCGACGAGCCCCGCCGGGAAGCTGATCTCGGTGCTGTTCTCGCAGCCGATCTCGGTGCAGGTGTCGTCGGCACAGGCGACGAGCGCGACGGCGAACAGCCACACGGAAAGGCGCATGTACGCGATCACGCTAGCCCGCCGCCGCATTGCGGCGCAAGCACGGTGTGGCCGCTATGCTCCGCGAGGTGCTGCTCGGCCCGCCCATTCGCGTCGCGCGCCCGTCCGACTGGACCGGCGCGCTGGCGCACGGGGCGTCGTGGGTCGTCGCGGTGCTCGGCATCGTGACCGTGCTGCTCGTGCGCCTGCCGGCCGGCTGGGTCGCGTGGGCGTGGGGCATGCCCGAGCTCGTCCGCATCGCGCTCGTGCTCGCGGTGCTGTGGGTGATCGGCTGGATCCGGCCCTTCGTCTACGCCCGGCTGCCGCGGGCGGCGCGGCTGTTCGGCAAGACGCTGAAGCTCGGCGAGCGCGGACGTCGACGCCGCGTGCCGGTCGCCGAGCTGCGCCACGTCGACGTCGAGCTGCGCCCGCCGCCGATCTACGAGGTGCTGGTCGTCGAGCTGCAAGACGGCACGACCCACGAGGTCTGCCCGCTCGACTGGGACGGGGCCGGGGCGCTCTACGCCGCGCTCGCGCGCCGCATCGCCCGGCGCGCGCGGTGATGCGCCCGCCACGACCGCGCACCATCACGCGTCGACCGTCTCGGTGCGCAGCTTCGCGGGCTCGACCCGGTGCATGAGCGACGGCACGCGCGCACGCGCCTGCGCGAGCACCTCGGGCTCGAGCGTCGCGACGAGCACCGCATCGCCGCCCTCGGCCTCCGCGAGCACGCGGCCCCACGGGTCGACGATCATCGCGTGCCCGTGGCTGCTGCGGCCGCCGCCGTGCTCCCCGTGCTGGGCGGCAGCGAGCACGAAGCACTGGGTCTCGATCGCCCGCGCGCGCACGAGCGGCTCCCAGTGCGCCGCGCCGGTCTGGCGCGTGAACGCCGAGGGGATCGCGATCGCCTCGGCGCCGGCGACGACGAGCGCACGGTAGAGCTCGGCGAAGCGCAGGTCGTAGCAGATCGAAAGGCCGAGGGCGCAGCCGGGCAGGCGGGCGAGCACGGTGCGATCCCCGGGCGCGGTGCCGTCGCTCTCGCGCAGCCGTGGCTGTCCCGGCACATCGGCGTCGAACAGGTGCAGCTTGCGGTAGCGCGCGAGCACGCGGCCCTCGCCGAGCACGAACGCCGTGTTCCACACGCGGCCGTCGTCGGCCAGCTCGGGGGTGCCGCCAGCGACGATCCGCACGCCACCCGTCTCGGTCCGCCGGACGAGCGGCGCGAGGGCGGACGAGCGCTCGGGCGCCGCGGGATCGCACGCCCACGCGCGTCGCGCCCGGCCGTCGGCGATGCCCGCAAAATTCTCCGGCAGCACCACCAGCTCGGCTCCCCGGGCGATCGCTTCCTCGCACGCTGCGCTCGCGTGCGCCATGCAGCGGGCGTGCTCGGGATCCGAGCTCATCTGCACCACGGCCGCCACGAGCGCGCGCATCGTGCCACCAGCATACGGCGAGCCCGACCGGGGCGAATGGCGTTCTGCCGGGGGCACGCAGATCGGCCGCGCACGGTCGGCCCGCGGCCCGTCCCTCGGCGCGCGGCCCCGGGGCGTGGCTTGCGGTCGGATTTCCGCTGTGCTATCGAAGCAGCCGAAACAGGTGCGACGCACGCGAGTGGGCGCCCTCGGGTCCCCACTCTTTTTTTTGCCCGCACTCCGAATCACCACCCGTGACGATGACCGCAGCCCACGACGACATGCCCGAGACCGGAATCCCGGCCGCGGTCCTGCGCGTGCGCGATGCGGAGCGCGTGCTCCACCGGGTGGTCGAGCCGACGCTGCGCACGATGGGCTACGAGCTCGTGCACCTCGAGTGGCTGGGCACCTCGCGTCCGCGCACGCTGCGGCTGTTCATCGACCATCCCGACGGCATCACGCTCGGCGACTGCGCTCGGCTCTCGCCGATCGTGTCGAACGCGCTCGATGCCGCGGAGCATCGCACCGACGACGAGGGCACCGCGCTCGCGGCCGTGCTCGACGGTGCGTACAACCTCGAGGTGAGCTCGCCCGGGCTCGATCGCCCGCTCGCGCGGCGCAGCCACTTCCAGCGCTACGTCGGAGCGCGCGCCACGGTGCGCACGCACGCGCCGGTCGACGGCACGAGCACGCAGAAGAACTTCAAGGGGCGCATCGTGGGCACCGAGCCCGATCCGAGCGCGCCCGACGACGACGAGTCCGGAACGGTCCGGCTCGCCGACGAGGACGACCCTGCCCGCATCCACACGATCCCACTGCCGCTCGTGCGGCGTGCCAACCTCGTGTACGAGGGCGAGCCGCCCGTCTCCGGAGAGACCAACTGAATAGGTGCTGGTGAAGCGATGGACGAACCAATCAACCTCAGCGCGGTGATCGATCAGGTCTGTCGGGAGAAGAACATCTCCCGCCAGGTGCTCACCGAGACCGTCGAGCAAGCGGTGCTCGCCGCCGCGAAGAAGGTCTTCGAGGACCGCGAGATCGAGGCGCAGTTCGATCCCGAGACCGGCAACGTGAACCTGTTCCAGGTGCTCTACGTGGTCGAGGAGATCGACATCGAGATGCGCGAGATCACCCTCGAGCAGGCGCAGCGCGCCGGGCTCGAGGCCGAGGCCGGCGACGAGCTGCTGTTCCAGATCTTCTATCTCGAGGCCGACAAGAAGCGCGCCGAGCAGCAGGCGAAGGACTATCCGGAGATCGAGGCGCTGCGGCTGACCGGCCACGGCTTCGGTCGCATCGCCGCGCAGACCGCCAAGCAGGTCATCATCCAGCGCGTCCGCGAGGCCGAGCGCGAGAACCTCTTCGACGCCTACAAGGACAAGAAGGGCGAGCTCATGACCGGCACCGTGCGCCGGTTCGAGCGCGGCGCCATCATCGTCGAGGTCGACAACGGCCGCGCCGAGGCGGTGCTGCCGGTCCGCGAGCAGGTGCCGCGCGAGTCGCTGCGCCCCGGCGATCGCATCGTCGCGTACGTGAAGGACGTCGACAAGAGCGCCCGCGGCCCGCAGATCATCCTGTCGCGCACGCATCGCGGCCTCGTCGAGAAGCTCTTCGAGCACGAGGTGCCCGAGATCTACGAGGGCATCGTGCGCATCGAGGCGTGTGCCCGCGAGCCGGGCGCGCGCAGCAAGATCGCGGTGTCGAGCCGCGACCGCGACGTCGATCCGGTCGGTGCGTGCGTCGGCATGCGCGGCTCTCGCGTGCAGGCCGTCGTGCAGGAGCTGCGCGGCGAGAAGATCGACATCGTGCCGTTCAACGAGGATCCGGCGCGCTTCGTGTGCAACGCGATCCAGCCCGCCCAGGTCTCGCGCGTGCTCATCGACGCCGAGCGCCACACGATGGAGCTCATCGTCCCCGACGACAAGCTCTCGCTCGCGATCGGCAAGAAGGGCCAGAACGTCCGGCTGGCCTCGCGGCTCACCGGGTGGCGCATCGACATCCACTCGGAGAGCAAGATCCGCGAGATGGAGCGGCGCAGCCTCGCCGAGATCGCCGCGATCCCCCACGTGGGTGAAGACCTGGCGATGTTGCTGTTCCAGAACGGCTGGCGAGGCCTTCGCGACCTCGCCGTCGCCGACGCCGACGAGCTCGCGAGCGTGCCGGGCATCGACACGCTCGAGCGCGCCGAGTCGATCATCGAGATCGCGAACGATGCGGCCAGCGGGAACATCAAGCTCGAGGTCGCGTATCCGCAGGCCCACGCCGAGGCGTTGGGGTCTGCACATCCCGGGGGTGAGGATTGATCGCGAGCGCGCAGCGCCCTAGCGAGGGCATCACGAGGCACGAGCCGGTCCGCACCTGTGTGGGCTGCCGGCGGCAGACCGCGCGCAGCGGCCTCCTGCGGCTGCGCCGTCGCTCCGACGGGGTGGTCGTGCCCGAGCTCGATCCACGCAAGGGCGGTCGCTCGGCGTGGCTCTGTCCGTCGCACGCGTGTCTCGATCGCGCCGTCCATCGGCGCGCGATCATTCGTTCGCTCGCGGGGCCGTGTGGCCTCGCGGTTCGCCAGCCACCTGCGTCGGAGCTGTGGACGGCGATCCTGTCCGGAGTTTCGGCGCGGCTCGATCTACTGCGCCGCACGAGCGGCGCTACCTTCGGCCCGCGGGTGCGTGCACTCGCTGCTCTGCAGCAGCAGCTGCAGCAAGCAGGGGAGGATGCTTAGTCCATGGGTGACAAGGTTCGCGTCTACGAGCTCGCTCGAGAACTCGACAAGGACAACAAGTCCTTGGAAGAGGCCATCCGTGGCCTCGGGATCCCGATCAAGAACTACATGAGCACGCTGTCGGTCGACGAGGCCGAGCGCGTGCGCGCTGCGTTCGGCAACGGCGGTCGACCGGCCTCCCGGCCCGCGGCACCCCAGCCGACGCACCGGCCCAGCGCGCCGCCGCAGCAGCAGCACTCGCACGCGCCGCAGCACCCGCAGCAGCGCCCGTCCGCGCCGCAGTCGCGTCCCGGCGGCGGTGGTGGTGGTGGTGGTGGTGGTGGTGGCGGTGGTGGCAGTGCCCCGCAGGCCACTGCGCCGCAGGTGATCCGCCGACGTGCCGACGACGTCGCGAAGAAGAAGGCCGCCGCCGAGGCGGCCGAGGCTGCCGAGGCGGCAGCACAGGCGGCCACGGATCTCGTGCGCCCCGCACCCGTTCGTCCAGTGCCCCCGTCGACTCCCGTAGGGGAGCGGCAGGCGCCCGTGTTCCGCCCCGCCGCACCCGTCGTCCGTCCCAGTCCCGCCGTGCAAAGCCCATCGCCCTCCGTTTCCGCCCCGCGTCCGGTGCCCTCGGAGGGCCGGCCCACTCCCGCCCCGATCCCGCCGCCGGCCGCCAGCTCGGCCCAGTCCTCGGGCTCGGCGTCGACCTCCGCGTCCGCCGGTAGGCCGCCGCAGCAGCAGCAGCAGGCGCCACAGCAGCAGCAGGCGCCACAGCAGCAGCCGCCGGTCCCCGATCGCACGCCGAGCCCGGCCGTCGGCACGCGCATCGAGCTGCCCCCCGGCACGCGTCGCTTCGCCACCGGCATGGCCGCGCGGCTCGAGCCGCGCGCGGA
>CAZFKC010000072.1:20254-52069 GCA_964519175.1 uncultured Nannocystaceae bacterium | reverse complement strand
CGAGCACCGCCGAAGGCGGCTTGGCCTGGACGCGGCCGAGCACGCAGCTACAGTGGCCCAGCTCGAAGCCGCCCCCCTCCCCGTGCTTCGCCCGCGCCCGCGCTACCGCTGCGCGCCCGCGCTACCGCTGCGCGCTCGCGCTACCGCTGCGCGCTCGCGCTGCTCGCTCCGCGCCCGCGCTACCGCTGAGCGCCCACGCTCCCCGCCCGCCGCCCGCGCAATCTCCCGCCCTCACAACCCCCCGAACATATGCCGAAGGATCGGCCCACACTTCCTCGCGCAAGGCGGATGAAACGTCCCCTGCACTCGCTCGCCCCCGCCCTGCCCCGAGCCCGCCGCGCCCCACCACACCTCGGCGAGCGCGCGCGGATGCAAGCCGTGGCGATAGGCCGCCGCGACGAGCTTGGGCCCCGCACAATCACCCGCACCACCGGGCGGCACCGCCGGTGCGAACAGCTCGGCGTTCGTGCGCACGCGACCGCGCGCATCGGCGATGCGGTAGTGGGTCTGGATGCGCGCCCACAGCTCGCGCGAGCGAGCGCGACGGCGCGCGATCATGGCCGCGCGCTCGCTGCCCTCGAGCGCCGCGATCGCCTGCGTCATCGCATCGACCTCGAGCTCGCCCGCGGGCCAGAACGTCGCGAGCGCATCGGCATCGAACAGCGGCGGCACGAAGCCGGGCGCGTGCCAGCGCTGGCCGATCATCCCGGAGAAGCCACGCAGCACCCCGGGCTCGCCCTCTTCGTCGACGACGACGAGCACGCCGAACATCTTGCCGGCCCCGGGGCTGTGGAAGTCGATGTCGCGCGCGAGCTCGCCGGATGCGAGCGCACGCAACAGCTCGCGGGCAGCGTCCGCAGCGATCGGATGCGGCGTGCCGTCCGGCGCCGGTGCGACGAAGCGCTGCGGCAGCGCAGCCGTGTCGCCGACGAGCGGCGCCCAGCCCTCGACGTCCATCGCGTCAGATGAGGTTCTGCCGCCGCAGCTCGCGGCGGATCTTGCCGAGCGCCTGCTCCTGCAGCTGGCGGATGCGCTCGCGCGAGAGCGAGTACTGCTCGCCGATCTCGCGCAACGTCATGGGCTCGGCCTCGTCGAGCCCGAAGCGCTTGCGCAGCACGTCGGCCTCGATCGTGGGCAGGCGATCGACGAGCTCGCGGATCTTCGAGTCCATCACGCGCGACTGGATGCCCTCGAGCACCTGCGGCGCGTCGTCGTCCTCGAGCAGATCGCCGGCCGTGCGCGCGTCGTTGCCGGAGATCGGACTGTCGAGGCTCGGGGCCTGATCGAGCAGGCACATGCGCAGCCGACGGACGCGCTCGATCGGCACCTCGGCGCTCTGGGCCAGCTCCTCGTCGCCGGGCTCGCGGCCCTGCAGCACCTCGAAGCGCTGCTTCGTGCGGCGCAGCTTGTGGTGCACGTCGAGCATGTGCACCGGCACGCGGACCTCGCGGGCCTTGTCGGCCACCGCGCGACTGATCGCGTGTCGGATCCACCAGCTCGCGTAGGTGGAGAAGCGATAGCCGCGATCGGGATCGAAGCGATCGACCGCCTTCAGCAGGCCGATGTTGCCCTCCTGGATCAGATCGGGCAGCGCCATGCGGCCGTGCGCATAGCGGCGCGCCATCGTGACGACGAGCCGCAGGTTCGCACGCACGAACTGGTGCTTGGCGGCCCACAGCGAGGCCGCGGCGTGCTCGACGGTCTCGACGTAGCGACGGAACGGCGCCGAGTCGTGCCGCGGCAGCGTGACGGACAGCCGCACCTGCTCGCCCTTGCCGGCCGCGATCTGCCGCAGGTCGCCGATGATCGGCTCGGTGGCCTCGCCGTCGGTGTCGAGCCGGGACATCGCCTTCGCGAGCGCCTCGGAGTCGGCGTTGAACTTCTCGTCGTGCGCGCGGGTCTGGCGATCGCGGAGCTGCCGCGACGAGGCCTGGATCGCGTCGAGCAACGCGCGCGGGCAGTCGGGCTCGTGGAACGTGCGCTCGATGACCTCGACGATCGCCGGCACGAACGGCGGATAGGCGAGGATCGCTCGCCAGTAGAGATTGCGGCGCGCGAGGATGTCCTGCGCGGCGTCGTGCTCCTGCGTCGGCGACATGAGCTGCGCCGTCGCCATCTCGCGGAAGTAGATCCCGAGCGGCGTGTGATCGAGGCCGTCGGTGCCGGCGGGCTCGACCGGTGCGCGCTCTTCGAACGGCGCGGGCGCGAACGGATCGTCGAGCTCGCGACCGGCGGCCTCGCGCGCGTTCGGCTCGCGCCCGTGCTGCGCTGCGAACTCGTCGCCGCGCTCGTGCGACGCGGACGACCGCACCCGTTCCTCGGGGTCTTGGTCGTCGGGCGGATCGTGCGGACGTACGCCCACGTGTGGACCCGCAGTTTGGCCGATCCCGACCCCAATGGGTAGTGGCCACGCACGAGCGGTGTTAGCGTGACCACCGTGCAGCCCGTCGAGTCCGTGGGCCCGGCCGCGCGCAACGACGGCGGCGGCGTGTGGACGCGCGCGTCGGCGCTGCTCGTCTGGTTGGTCGGGCTCGATGTGTGGATGAAGTACGTGGCGCGCATCGGGACGTGCGCACCGAGCCAAGATCCGTTGCCCTGGTCGCTACCGGAGCAATGCGAGCGCGTCGACGTCGCCGCCGGTGTGCTCGCCGTCCTACCGGCGGTGCGTCCGGGCGTGGGACCGGTCGTGATGTCGAGCCTGCTCGAGCGTCAGCTCGGCGCGCTCGCCCTGCTCGCGCTCACCACCACCTTGACGATCACGATGGCGCGCTCGCAACGGCGCACCGACGCGGATGTGCTCGCGATCGCATGCATGTGGGCCGGCGCCATCGCGTGGAGCGGGCCGTGCCTGCTCGGGCCCGGGGTCGGGCTCACCGAGCTCGTCATCGCGGACATGGCCACCGGGATCGGCGACCTCGCGCTGGCGTTCGGCGCCGCGTGGTTGCTGCTCGGCTGGCTGCGCGACTGATCACCGCGGATTCGCGCAGCTCCGGGGCTCCCTGCGCACGCGCGGCCGGGGCCGGTGGCTTTTTTGGTCCGTCCCGAGGGGGGTGGTACGAGTGGGAAGATAGGCGAGGTTATCCCACATGTATCTCCGCCGCGGTGCCGCCCTGCTCGTCCTGCTCGCCTTCGGTGGCGCCACGCGGGGTGCCCCCGCGGAGGCGGCGGCCGGTGCGCCCGTCCGTGGGACCAGCGCCGCAGCCCGTCTGCCGGCGATCTCTGCCGCCTCGGTACCCGCACCCGCGCCCGCGCAAACGGCCACGCCGAGCTGGCCCGAGCAGATCGAGGCCCGGCTCGCCGAGCTCGACCTCGAGGACGCGTCGACGCCCGCGACCGCGGCCCCGGACACCGAGGATGCGCTGCAGCTCGAGCTCGCGGGACTGCTCGATCGCCTCGGCCGTCGCGTCGACGTCGCGCTGCACGTCCGCGCGCTCGGCAGCGGCCACGCGCTCGCCGACAAGGACGGCGATCGACTGCTCAACCCGGCGAGCAACCACAAGCTGCTCACCTCGATCGCGGCGCTCGAGCTGCTGGGCGCGGACTACCGCTTCGCGACGCGCGTGCTGCAGGACGGCGACGCGCTCGTCGTCGTCGGCGAAGGCGATCCGTCGCTGCTGCCCGAGGATCTCTCGCGGCTCGCCGAGCACGTGCGCGCGCGCGTCGACACCACGCGGATCCGTCGCATCGTGATCGACGACGGCATGTTCAGCGACGCTCGCTTCGGGCCCGGCTACGATCCGGAGGGCCCGGGCTTCAGCTACATGGCGCCCTCGGGCGCGCTGTCGCTGCAGTGGAACACCGTGCAGATCTCGGTCGAGCCCGCGCGCCTCGGCGAGCCGGTCGCCGTCTTCGTCGATCCGCCCTGCAGCCACGTGCGCATCGACAACACCGCGACGACCGGCCGCGGCGCCCCGCTCACCGTCGAGACTGCGCGCGAGGGCGACGACACCGTGGTGCGCGTGCGCGGCAGCCTCTCCGCGCGCGCCGACGTGCAGACGATCCGCCGTCGCGTGCAGGATCCGGGTCGCTTCACCGCGTCGGTGCTCGCCGCCCGCCTCGCACCGGAGCTCGCCGCACTGCCGATCGAGCGCGGCCGCGCCGCGGCGACCGCCACGGAGCTCGCCGTGCATCGCTCGGCTCCGCTGCCCGTGCTGCTCGACTCGGCGCTCAAGTTCTCGAACAACTTCACGACCGAGCAGCTGCTGCGCACGCTCGGCCACCGCATGAGCGGAGCACCGGGCGACTGGGCCAACGGCACGATCGCGCTGCGTCGGTTCTGGCGCGCGCTCGGCCGCGACGACGCCGAGCTCGTCTTCGAGAACGCCTCGGGCTACAGCCGGCTCGGGCGCATGTCCCCGCGCGCGCTCGTCGATCTGCTGGCGTGGTCGCAGCGCCCCGGCAGCCGCGCGCAGTCGCTGCTCGCCGCGCTGCCGGTCTCCGGCATCGACGGCACGCTGCGCGACCGACTCGGCGACGCGGGGGGCCGCGTGCTCGCGAAGACCGGCACGCTCGACGGCGCCAGCGCGCTCTCCGGCGTGGTGCTCGACGATCGCGGCGCGCCCAGCATCGCGTTCTCGGTGCTCGTGAACGGCCGCATCAGCGGCCACGACGCCCACGCGCTGCAGGATCGCGTGGTGCGACTGCTGCTCGAGCGCGCCTGAGCTGGACTCCGCGCGCGCGGCCGTGCAAGGCTCGGCCGAAATGAGCGAGCTGCCTCCACGCGTGCTGTCGGGCATCCAGCCCACCGGCGACGATCTCCACCTGGGCAACTACTTCGGCGCGATCCAGCAGCACATCGCGCTCCCGCAGCAGTTCCCCGGCGAGTGCCTGTTCTTCATCGCCGACTACCACGCGCTCACCACGGTGCACGACGCCGAGGCGCTGCGCCGACGCGTGCGCGAGGTCGCGGTCACCTACCTCGCGCTCGGGCTCGACACGACCCGCTCCGCGCTGTTCCGCCAGTCCGACGTGCCCGAGGTCACCGAGCTGACGTGGATGCTCATGTCGGTCACCGGCATGGGCCTGCTCGAGCGCGCGCACGCCTACAAGGACAAGGTCGCGCACGGGCTGCCGCGCTCGATGGGCCTGTTCTGCTACCCGGTGCTGATGGCCGCCGACATCCTGGTCTATCGCTCGTCGCTCGTGCCGGTCGGCAAGGACCAGGTGCAGCACGTCGAGATGGCCCAGGACATGTGCACCTACTTCAACGAGGCGTTCGGGCAGCCGGTGCTGCGCCGGCCCGAGTTCAAGCTGTCGTTCGCGCCCAACGTGCCCGGCATCGACGGGCAGAAGATGAGCAAGAGCTACGGCAACACGATCCCGATCTTCGCGAGCGGCAAGGCGCTCAAGAAGCTGGTCGGCAAGATCGTCACCGACTCCACCGCGCTCGGCGATCCGCTGCCCACCGAGCACTGCAACGTGCTCGCGATGCTCGATCTGTTCCTCGACGAGGGCGGACGCGAGGAGGTGCGCAGCTGGTACCGCGCCGGCGCGCGCGACGGACAGCCGTTCGGCTACGGGCATGCGAAGCAGCTGCTGGCCGAGCGCATCGACGCGCACTTCGAGAAGGCCCGCGCCGAGCGCGAGCGCCTGCTCGCCGATCCGCAGCAGATCGAGGACGCGCTCGCCCGCGGCGCCGAGCAAGCGCGCGCGCTCGCCCGCGCGACGCTCGAGGACTGTCGCCGCGCCAGCGGGCTGCGGTGAGCCAGCGCATCGTCGCGCTGGCGGAGCTCGGCGATCCGGGCCGACTCGCGACGGTGGCCGAGGCCGCGTTCGGGCGCGGCGAAAGGCGACCGGGATGGTTCCCGCGCAAGCTCTGGCGCGAGCACGTCGACGTCGAGCTCTCGCGCGTGGCGATCGACGGCGCCAGCGACGATCCCGATGCGCTGCTCGGCTACGTGCTCGTCGGCACGCCGCCCTCGCGCGCGCCCGCGGCCCGTACGGCCGGCACCGCGGTGCGCCCCGACGTGCAAGGCCGAGGGCTCGGCGCTGCACTCCTGCGCGAGGCGGCCGCGGCTGCACGCGCGCGCGGCTGCACTGCGCTCGAGCTGTGGGCCGAGCACGAGCGCGTCGACTTCTACGCGCGGCTCGGCTTCACGACGCTCTTCGCGTTCGACACCCTGCTCGCGTTCGCGACGGGCGACCCCGGGCTCGCGCTGCCCGAGCCCACGTCGTGGGATCCTCCCGACGCACCGGCGACGCTCGAGCTGCACGCGTGGCTGCCCGAGGCGTGGGCGCGCACACCCGCGATCGAGCGCGCGAGCTTCCGCGACGCGGAAGGCCTCGCGCACGTCGCACGCGAAGGCGTCGCGTTCGTCGTGCAGCGCACCTTGCTCGCCGCGGACGTGATCGGATCGCCCGTGCGCGCGACCCGATGGTTCGACGCCTTGCTGCAACGAATGCCTGCGCCCGCACCGGTCGTGCTCGTCGCGCTCGATCGAGTGAGTTCGATCACTGCTGCGCTGCGCGAGCACGGCTGGTCGGTCGCGCAGCGTGGCGCCGTCATGTCGCTCCCGCTCGCGGGACGATCCCCGTCGCCCGATGTCGTGGGAGGACAACGCGCTGGACAGTCCACTGCCTCGCTCGGATGATGCGTGCCATGCATGGGAAGCTCGGCCACCGACCTGCTCTCGCGACCCTCGTGATGCTGCTCGCCGCGTGCGGCGGACCGGACGAGTCGTCCGGCAGTGGCGACGATTCGAGCAGCACCGGCGGCACCGGTCCCGAGACTGCGACCGCGACGCAGGGCATGAGCTCGACGACCGCGGGCTCGACGCTGACGAGCAGCACGACGAGCGAGACCGCGAGTACGACGACCGCGGGCTCGTCCGACGAGAGCATGGGCTTCATCAACCCCGACAGCGGCGAGGACAGCGGGCCGAACCCGCCCGGCCCGAACGGCAGCATGTGCGGCGGCCCCGAGGAGTGCGAGTCGGGCTTCTGCTACCAGGTGCCGATGCTCGGCGGCGTGTGCTCCGAGTGCCTGATGGACTCCGACTGCGAGTCCGGCACGTGCGCGATCGACTTCAACACGATGTACGCGATCTGCACCGACGGATCGCTGGGCAGCATGTGCGACTCCGACGAGGGCTGCATGGGCGAGCTCGTCTGCACCGAGCTCATCGACACCGGCGGCATCTTCCCCGCGAACTTCTGCTCGGAGTGCGGCGACGCGGCGCCGTGCGACGGCGGCCAGACCTGCAACCCCGTCTACGACACGATGGGCATCGGCGGGCACCTCGAGTGCGTCGACCCCGGCAGCGTCGACAACGGTCAGGGCTGTCCGCTCGTCGACGGCGTCGGCGACGGCAGCGTGTGCATGTCGGGCTTCTGTGGCACGGCCGATCTGTTCGGCTTCGTGCAGCTCGGCGTGTGCGGCGAGTGCGTCACCGACGACGACTGTCCGGACATGGGGACCTGCACCCCGGCCGAGGCCGGCATGGGTGGCCTGATGGGAGCGACCTGCACATGAACCGCACCGCGATCCTCCTCTCCACTGCGCTCGTGCTCTCGGCGTGCAGCGGTTCGCCGCCCGCCGCGGGCGGTGACGCCAAGGCGCAGCCCGCTGCGGCCGGCAAAGCCGATGCGAAGGGCGCCGCCAAGGGCGATGCGAAGGCCGATCCGAAGGCCGACGCGAAGGCGAACCCGCACGCGGGCATGGCCGCTCCACCGGCGGCGGCACCGAAGGGTCCGCCGCGCGAGATCACACCCACGGGCAAGCGCCGCGCCGAGAAGGCCGAAGAGCTCGCGTTCGAGGTGCCCGAGGAGTGGGAGACGCAGAAGGTCGGCAGTCCGATGCGCAAGGCGCAGTTCGTGGTGCCGGGTCCGGGTGGCGACGGCGAGATGGTGGTGTTCCGCTTCGCCGGCGGTGCGGGTGGCAAAGACGCCAACATCGCGCGGTGGAAGGGCCAGTTCCAGGCACCCGAGGGCAAGACCGTCGACGACATCACGAAGCAGCGCGACTTCGACGCGAACGGCCTGAAGGTCACGATGGTCGACATCACGGGGCACTACAAGGCGCCCGATCGTCCGGGCAGCTCGACGATGGTCGACGAGCCCGACTATCGGATGCTCGCGGCGATCGTCGAGGGCTCGGGCGACGCGTTCTTCTTCAAGCTGCTCGGTCCCGGCAAGACCGTCGATCTGTGGGCGCAGTCCTTCGAAGACGGGCTCAAGGCCGCACAGAAGAGCTGACGCGCCTACAGCTTGCTTCGCTACGATCGCAGTGCACGTCCGTAACGGGACGTGACGTGCTGCGATCGGGCGCACTGCGGTGGGCAAGGCGCGTGCAACCGCGTGCAACCGGCGCGCTGCGGTCGCAGACTATGGTGACGATGGCTCGCCTCGTCGTGCTCGCGTTCGTCACCGTGCTGCCCGCGAGCGGGTGCGTGTTCGATCTCTTCGATCGCGAGGACCCGCCGAAGCGCGACGGGGCCGAGTGCGATCACGACGAGGGCTGCAAGAGCGGGGCGTGCCGCGGTGGCATGTGCACCGCGTCGAGCTGCAACGTCACCTCGAACTGCGCCGGCGGCTTCACCTGCGAGATGGCGCCGACGTGGGTCGAGGTGCTCAGCCTCGGGCTCGCGAAGGGCGTGTGCCTGCCGGACTGCAACACGTGCCCGCTGGAGCACGAGCGCTGGTCCTGCGCGGGCACGGTGTGTGGCTACGACGCGGATCCCCACCTGACGATCGGCGGGCCCTACGAAGGCATCGTCGGGGATCCGATCGCCGTGGCGGTGATGTTCGAGCTCGACGACGGACGCGAGCTCGGGACGATCGAGTGGAGCTGGAACGGGACGATCGTGTCGACCGAGGCGACCGCCGAGATCGTGCCGGACGCACCGGGCACGTTCTGGGCGAACGTGACGGTGACCGACGACGCCAGCGGCTATGCGAGCGCGGCGGTCGAGCTGCGCGTGTGCGCGGAGCAAGGCGGCGCGTGCGGCTACACCGACGACTGCTGCGCGGAGCTGTCGTGCAGCGCCGACGGCGTGTGCGGCTGACGCGTCACCACACCCAGCCGACCACGCCCTCGTCGGTGAAGCCGAGCGTGTCGACCGCGTAGTCGTGCTCGGCCGCGCTGTTCGTGAAGAAGTGGTCGCCGTTGCCGGGGTTGTACGAGCGATAGAGCTCGGTCGAGCCGGGCAGCTCGCTCGTGCCGATGTAGCCCATGATGCCTTCGTTGCCGGGCAGGCCTTCGCAGTTCGAGTCGGTCGTGTAGTGATGGAAGCCGTTCGCGCCGTAGCAGCGATAGAAGCCGGTGAGCCCCGCGTGCGGGCCGGCGTACAGCTCGAAGAAGCCGGCGAACTCGAGGTTGAAGCCGCAGCAGTTCCCCTCGTTCACGTCGGTCGTGTAGAAGTGCTCGCCCGTCACCGGGTGCCACCAGCGGTGCACGTCGACGCGGCAGCCCCCGAGCCCGTCGTCGACGAGCCCGTTGCAGTCGTCGTCGTCGACGTCGCAGGTCTCGGCCTGCGGCGGTGGTGCGTCGCAGGCGCCCCATGCTCCGGCGGTACAGGTCTGCGTGCCGGGACCGCAGGCGCTGTCGCAGGACTGTGTCAGCTCCTCGTCGCTCGTGCCGTCGCAGTCGTCGTCGAGGTTGTTGCAGCTCTCGGTGCCCGCCGCGCCCGGGAAGCACTGCGCCGGCACGCCGCCTTCGCAGCCCGGCACGGAGACCTCGCAGATCCCGACGCCGCACGTGACGTCGGCGACGTCCTCGTCGACGTTGCCGTCGCCGTCGTCGTCGAGCCCGTTGCAGACCTCGCCGCCGGCGGTGGGATCGCTGTCGCTCGTCTCGGACGGATCGTCGCTGTCGGAGGGGTCGCTCGGATCGGAGGGATCGCTGGGGTCGGACGGATCGCTCGGGTTCGTCGTCTGCGAGTCGGTGCCGCCCTCGCCCTCGGTCGCGCTGCCCTGCGTCGCGGTCGGCTCGGTCGCGCTGCCACCCGAGGCGATCGTCGCGCTGCCGAGCCCGCCGTCGTCGGCGACGCCCAGCGAGCACGCGCTCGCCAGCACCACCGCGAGCGTCGCTGTCGCTCGAGTCCGCCCCATCCCAGCCGATCATAGGCAGGCGCGCTCGAAGAGCGCAATCAGGCCTCAACGCTGCGCGCCGCCGCCCACCAGCGGCGCCCTGCGCAGCTCGATCGTGCGCCCACCGATCTCGAACGCATGCGCCTCGCCGCCCTGCCCTGCGCCCATGTCCCGCGCCAGCTCGCAGCGCGCGAGATCGTCGAGCTCGCCGAGCACCTGGCCGTCGATCTTCGTGATCCGCTGCCCCACCGCCACGCCGGCCTGCTGCGCCGCGGAGCCCTCCCACACGAAGGAGACCTCCGGCACCGGGCCTGCGATCCACTCGAAGCCGAAGCTCGTCGCGCCCTTCGGCAGCGCCGCGCCGTTTTTCCACAGCGACAGCTTCCGCGCGCGGTAGTCGATGCGCACCACGTACGCGCGCAGCACCTTCGCGCCGAGCGTGCCGGTGTCGCTCGCGTGCGCGATCGTGTCGACCCCCGTGAAGTCGTGCCCACCGATCGTCGCATCGGGCCACGGGAACGCCTGCTTCTCGCCCTGCACCGGCCCGTGCGCGCCGACCCCCACCATGCCGCGGCCACCCACGACCTCGGCGACACCGAGCGGCTCGCGCAGCTGCGTCGGCAGCGACAGTGCGCCCGCCGATCCGGAGTCGACGAGCAGCACACCGACGCGACGATGCCCGCGCTGGATCGCGAGGTACGGCATCCACGAGTCGACGAGCGCCAGCGTCTCGCCGCGATCCCGTTGCGGCAGCCCTGCCACCGCCGACGCGAGCCGCACTTCCTTCTTCGCGTAGTCGAGCTCGAGCACCCCGTGCTGGAACACGTTCGTGCCCACGATCCCGTCGATGCGCGTGCACAGGCTCTCCTCGACCGCCTCGAGATCGAGCACCGCCGCACCGACGTCCGCGAAGCGCACGCCGCCGAGCTCGAGCCCGTCGAGCCGGGCGATCGGGGTCGGCTCGGCCCGCCCCGCCGCATCGGCCACCCACACCTTGCCGCGCCGACGCGGCTCGAGCAGCCGATCGAGTCGCGTCGAGATCACCGTCGTGCCCGCGCCCGTATCCACCACGAATCGCTGCGGCGTGGTCACGCCGTCGACCTGCACGTCGACGATCACGAGCCCGCCCGCGTCGGTGAACGGGACCGTCAGCGCGAAGCCGTCGCTCGGCGCACGCGCGCGGGCGGCCGTGCGCGCGCCGCCGCATCCGGCGAGCAGCAGCGCGAGCGCGGCACGGTGCAGCGCGTGGGCCCGGCTCACTTCGTCGGGCCCGGCTTCGCTCCGCCCGCGGGCTTCGCTGGCTTCGCGCCACCGGCGGGCTGCGTCGCATCGGCGCCGGCCGGCGTCGCGGGGAACGGCCCGTACGAGAACAGATCCTCCGCGCGCACCTCTTGCACCTGCGCGAGCTTGCGCAGCTCGTTCAGATCGACGCGGCTGCGATCACCGACCACCGCGATGATCACGTCGCCGCCGGAGAAGCGACCGGCGAAGCCCTCGAGGTCCTTGTCGGCGAGCTTGCCGACCTCCTGCCACTGCCACGGTCGCGGGTCGCTCTTCTCGCCGAGCTCGTCCCACGACACGACCCAGTAGCCGATCCACCGCGGCTCGAGCCGGCTCGCGCGGTAGCGCTGATCGACCGCGACCTTCGCGACCGCCAGCCGATCGTCTTGGATGTCGGTGCTGCGCAAGAGCCCGAGGAACGTCTCGACCGCGACCGGCGTCTTGTCGGCCTGCGTGCTCATGAACCCGAGCAGGCCCGACGCATCGCGCGGGCGCGAGCCGGTGTCGTAGGTGGAGTACGCGCTGTAGGCCAGGCCCCGCGACTCGCGGATCTCCTGGAACACGAGCGCGCTCATGCTGCCCGAGAGGTACTCGGAGAACAGCTCGGCCGCCGGGCGCAGATCGCGGGGCAACGGCGGCTGCGGGATCACGAAGCGCACGTTCGCCTTCGCGCCGTCCTTGTGCAGGAAGAACACGCGCGGGCCCGTGCTCTTGCGATAGGCCTTCACCTGCACGTCGCCCGTCGCGATGTGGCTCTTGCCGCGGGGGACGATGCCCGCGACGGCATCGACCTCGCGCGGCCCGAAGTAGAGCGTGCGGTGCTCGTAGTTCATGAGCGAGGTGATGAGCTTGCGCAGCGCCTTGGGCCGCGCCTTCTCGAGCGCCTTGTTGCTGGGGTGCTGCAGCCACGCGCTGCGCCGGTCGTACTTCGCGTACGAGTCGAGCGCGCTGGAGAGCTGCCAGTCCTCGGCCATGCCGTCCTTGCGCGTGCTGACCGTGTTGTCGCGCAGCCGTCCGAGGATCTCGGCGTCGAACACCGGCGACGCCAGCCACTCGTCGAGCAGCGCGAGCGCCTGCTCGAGCTTCGCGTCGGGGCCGCTGATCGACACGCTGCTGTACTCGGCGTCGCACCACGTGCCGACCGAGGCCCCGAGCGCGTACATCTCCTTCTGGAACTGCTCGGCGCTCCGCCCCTTCGCGCCGGAGAGCTCGAGCAGATCGAGCGCGTAGCAGAGCAGCGGCTCCTTGCGATAGCCGCGCTCGAAGCGGTACTCGAGCGTGAACAGATCATTGCGCTCGTTGTGCGAGGCGATGAGATCGCCCGCCGGCAGCTTGCGGTGCGCGTAGTGCTTGCCCTCGACCGCCCACTCGGGCTCGAGCTGGGCCGCCGGAATCGCCTCGACCTTCTTCGCGAACGCGCTCTTGCGGCTCGGGTCGATCTTGACCGGCGTGATCTTCGGCTTGTCGATCTTCGTGATCTCGGACTTGCCGGACTTGCGTGCGACCACCACGCGGTCGTCGCCGAGGTACTGCTTCGCGACGCGCATGACGTCGGCGCGCGTGACCGCGGCGAAGCGCTTCTCGCGGGCGACGACGTCCTCCCACTGCTGGTGGGTGACGAACGCGTCCATCATCTCGCTCGCGCGCGACCAGGTGAACTCGAGCTGCAGCTTGCGATCGACGCTGTGGTGCAGCTTCGCGGCCTCGATGTCCGCGTCGGTGAACTCGCCCGCCTTCAGCTTCGCGACGACGTCGAGCAGGAGCTGCTCGACCTCGGCCGGGCTCTGCCCGCCGCGCGCGCGCCCGCGGATGCCGAAGTAGCCGGCCTCGCGCAGGCTCTGGCTGAACGAGCCGGCCTCGGGCAGCTTCTGCGTGAGCTCGAGCTGCGTGTTCAGCAGCCCGACCTTCGCGTCGTCGAGCAGGCGGTCCATCACCGCGATCGCGGGCTCGTCGGCGTGCGCGACCGGCACGGTGAGCCACGCGACCGTGACCGCCTCCTCGCCCTCGGCGACGACCTCGTGGAAGGCGCGGCCCTTCAGCTTCACGACCTCGCCCGGCAGCTGCTCCGGCAGCGCCTTGGGGGCGAGCTTGCCGAACGTGCGCTCGAGCATCGGCAGCGCGGTCTTCGGGTCGACGTCGCCCGCGAGCACGATCGCCATGTTGTTCGGCACGTACCAGCGCTCGAAGTAGTCGACCATGTCCTGGTAGGCTGGCGTCTTCAGGTGGGCCGACTCACCGATGGTCGTCTGCGCGCCGTAGGGATGCTTGGGCAGGAGGCCCTTCATCATCGTCTCCCAGACGCGGTCGTCGGGATCGTCGAGCGAGAGGTTCTTCTCCTCGTAGACCGCCTCGAGCTCCGGGTAGAACAGCCGGAAGACCGGATCGGAAAAGCGCTCGACCTCGATCGTCGCCCACGCCTCCATGCGGTTCGCGGGCACGTCGCCGATGTAGACGGTCTGCTCGTCGGAGGTGAACGCGTTCACGCCCTCGACGCCCATCGCCGAGTACAGGCGGTCGAGCTCGTTGGGCACCGCGGTCTCGGCGATCGCCTGGGTCTCGCGATCGATCTCGCCGAAGATGCGCGTGCGCTTGGCCTGGTCCTCGCCGGCGTCGCGCAGCTCGGCGTAGAGCTGGCGCACGCGCTCGACGTGTGGGGCTTCCTTCTCGGCATCGAGGGTGCCGTAGTCGTCGGTGCCCTTGAACAGCATGTGCTCGAGGTAGTGCGCGAGCCCGGTGGAGCTCGCGGGGTCGTGACGGCTGCCCGCACGCACGCCGATCCACCCGATGTAGCGCGGCTTCTGCCGATCGACGCTGACGTACACCGTCATGCCGTTGGACAGCCGATGCACCGTGACCTGCATCGGATCGTCGGCGAGCGGCTGCTCGTTCGGCTCCGGCAGATCGGAGGCCGCGAGGATCGCTGCGCGCTCCGGCGCCGTCGCGCTACCGTTGCCCGTGCCGTCCGTGGTCGGGGTCTTGCTCGAGTCCTTGCCGCGCTTCGGCCCGCACGCGGGAAGTGCCAGGGCCGCCGAAAGCACGCAGAGACCCGCCAATGATCGCGCTACGCGAAACATGCACCACGACATAGCAGCGCCCCGCGACCGTGGGAAGCCCGCGGCCACGGATGGCCGCTCGTCACGCGTTCGTGCGGTGGCGTTCGAGCCAGTGCGCCCACGCGACCAGCAAGATGGTGAGCACGAGCACGCTGGCGGTGACCGCTTGGATGCTCGGCGGCGGCGGGCCGAACGCGGCCGCGAAGTACGCGAACAGCAGGAATGCAACCAGCGCGACGAAACCCCGTCGCCCCGCGCGATCGATCGGCGACGTCGCGCGGTGGTAGAGCCAGACGCACGCGCCGAAGAGCGCGAGCTCGACCAGGAGCGTCCCCGCGATCGAATTCCACAGGCCGAGCCCGAGCTTGGTCGGGTTGCCCGGCACGAGCGCCATGTCCGGGCGGTGCGTGATCCAGTCGAGCACCCAGTGGCTGGCGACGAGCGCGCCGACGACCAGCGCACCGCGGGCGTCGCGATGACGCAGGCGGTAGAGCAAGCCGAGCACGACCGACCACACCAGCGCCATCACCAGGCTGTGCGACCACGGCATGTGCACCAGATCGAGCGGGGTGAACGCGGTGTTGCCCGGATCGATGCGCGCGACCTCGACCCCGCCGAGCACGAGCACCGGCCAGACGACGTCGAGGAAGTTGGGCGCGACGAGCAGCCACGGCAAGGGCACCGCCGGGGCGATGCGCTTGCTGCCGAAGCCGAGTGCGAAGTGACCGACGAACATGCTGCCGCTACGGGCAGACCCCCTACGGGCAGACCGTCACGTCCGGATTGTCCGAGCAGTCGAAGTCGTCACAGTCGACGTAGTCGTCCATGTCGTTGTCCATGCCGTCCATGCACAGCTCGTCGGTGTCCTCGGCGCCGCACACGGTGACCATGTCGTTCTGCGAGCACGAGAAATCCATGCAGTCCATGAACCCGTTGCCGTCGTTGTCCTTGCCGTCGCTACATTCCGCGTCGGTGTCCTCGACGAGCTCGCACACGGTGACGTCGGGGTTCATCGTGCACGAGAAGTCCTCGCAGTCGGCGAAGCCGTTGTCGTCGTCGTCCCAGCCGTTCATGCAGGCCGCGTCGTTGTCCTCGGGGCCGTTGCAGACGGTGACGTCCTCGGCCATCGCACACGCGAAGTCCTGACAGTCGGTGTAGCCGTTCTCGTTGTTGTCGATCTCGTCCGAGCAGAGCGGGTCGGTGTTCTCGGGCTCACCGTTGCCGGTGGTCTGGCCGCCGCCACACGGTGCGGTGTCGTCGCAATCGAAGTCGTCGCAGTCGATGAAGTCGTCGCCGTCGTTGTCCATGCCGTCCATGCACGCGGCGTCGGTGCTCTCGGCGCTGCCACCGGTCTCGGCGGTGCCGCACACGGTGACCATGTCGTTCATCGAGCAGGCGAAGTCCTCGCAGTCGATGTAGCTGTTGCCGTCGTTGTCGATGCCGTCGGAGCAGGCGGCATCGTTGTCCTCGGGCCCCATCATCCCCGTGGTGTTGCCCATCGTGGTGGAGTTCGACGTGCTCGTCATCGACATGCTGCCGGTGTCGGGATCCGAGTTGCCACCGGTCTCGCCGTCGTCGGAGCCGGCATCGAGGCACGCGGCGGGCAGCAGGAGCGCGAGGGCCAGTCGAGGAAGGATCATGCGAGCAGCCATGGGGCGAGCCTGTACCGCAACCTGCGGCCGCGGCACAATGGGCGCCGGCCGCGCAGCGTGTCGCAGCGCGGGCCTACGGCGGGTCGGCGTGACGCCGGCTGCCCGAAGTGCTACGCGAGCCACCGAGATGCGAGCGCACGAAGCCGGTCGCCGTCGCGCAATCGCACGCATCGTCGCCGTGCTCGCGCTCTTCGCCGCCGTGGGCTGCAGCGCGATCCGTCGCGACTCGCTCAAGCTCGTCGACGGGCAGCTGCAGCGGGAGCCGCGTCTGGTCCGCGAGCGAGTGCGAGGTGGCTTCCGTCTCGGGCCGTACACGATCGTGCAACACCGGCTGCGCCAGCACGGGGGCGACGCGAGCGCGGTCACCGAAGGCCCGCCGCGACCGGTGTCGCGCTGGGATCTCGAGCTCGAGCTGAAGGACGCCGCCGAGCCGACGCCGTGGCGGGCGCGCTGCACCGGCACGCGGCGCTCGAACCTCGACAGCGACTTCGGCGTGGTCGCGGGCATCGCGAACGACTCGGTGACGATCGACTGCGAGCTCGCGCAGGCCGAAGCACGCTGGCGGCTGTCCGCGGCAGGCCGGCTCGACGGCAACATCGCCGGCGAGCTGACGAGCGCCGATCCGAGCGCCTCGCCGGCGAAGGTCGAGATCATCCTGTGGATCAAGCGCGTGAAGCTGATCCCGCGCCACATCGCGGAGCCGATCGCCCAGGTCCGCCGTGGCGACCGAGCGATCGCCGCGATGATCCTCTCCCGCCCCGAGTGGGCCTGGGTGCTGCGCAAGGAAGCGCGAGAACCGAGGGCGGCCGCGATGACGGCCCTCGCCGCGATCCGGCTGCTCCCGCTGGGCTTCGACGATTGAGCCGGTGACGCCGCGCCCACGTCCCATGGGACGTGCACCCGGGGATTCGCGGCGCGCGAGCCCGTCGCGGCGTGCTCACAGCGGCTTTCTGCTGGCACCGCGATTGCTCAGGTGAGCACGCACGATGAACACCTCCCTTCGCTGTTTCGCCGCGCTCACCCTGTGCCTCGCCTCCGCCTGCTTCGTCGATGTGGACGTCGAATCGGAGGTCGAGGGCCGCATGCGTCTCGAGGTCGAGCTCGGCGGCGAGTGTGCCGGCGACGGCGAGATCACCTCGGAGCTCGGGGTCACGACGTACACGAAGACCCTCGAGGACGACGGGGCCGTGTGCCGCATCGATCTGGTCTACGACGGCGTGCTCGTCGACGTGCCCGCGATCCGGGCCGACATCGAGGCCGACGGCCAGGTGGAGGTGAAGGACGTCACCGTGACCCGCATGGACATCGACCTCGTCACCGCGGCGCTCGCCGACAAAAACGGCAAGACCGTGAACCCGCCGCTCGTGCCCTACTGGTCGGCGGAGATCGAGGCCGAGGGCGAGGAGCTGCTCGCGCTCGAGCGCGAAGGCGTCTCGCGACTGGTCGACGAGACGATCGCGCTCGAGGTCGGCGACGCGCTCGTCGATCGGGCCGATCACGCCCTGCACGACGACGAGGTGCTGAAGACCCACGCGGTCTCGACCTTGCGGGTGTTCACCGCCGATCTCGACGCGCTGCAGGCCGTGCCGGGCCCGGTCGGCGTGCAGATCGATCTCGTCACCACCGTCGGCGCGACCGCGAAGGTGCACCCGCTGCGCCGCTAGCTGCTAGTCGGCCCACAGATCCCAGCGCGGCTCGCGGATCGCGAGCCGCCCTTCGTCGCGCGCGTACTCGCGTTGATCGCCGCGCTCGCCTTCGACCAGGAACGCCTCGATGGGACCGAAGATGCGGTCGAGCTCGGCCGCCGTGCAGGTCGGCAGGTAGCGCCGCAGCACGCGGGGATCGTAGTAGCGGAACAGCACCTCGCGCCCGTCGGGCAGCCGCGCACGGGTGAGCCCCGCGAGGTGCTCTGCCAGCGTCTCGGCGGGCGCATGGCTCGCGACGAGCACGCCCCAGGCGCGCCCGCGTCCGTAGCTCGCGAACACCTGGCCGAAGCGCGAGTCGCTGCCGAGCGGCACGAGGTGCGGCGCGACCGCGACGAGCTCGCGCGGCAGGTCGGAGCCGTACAGGCAGAACGATCGCGTGCCCGCGACCGCGAGCTCGGCACCGATCGCCGGATCACGGGCGGGATCGACCAGCGCATGGATCCTCGCCGGCGGTCCGGCCGGCCGCGCGCCCTGCAGCGCCCGCCGGATGATGCCGTTGATCGTGCGCTTGCTCGACCCCACGAGACGCCGAGCGTAGCCGGCGGTGCGATCGTTTGCTAGCGTGACGGACGATGCGCTGGTGGTTGCACGACGGCGACGTGATCGTGGAGGTCGCGACCGAGCTCCGGCCACCCGAGGGCGACGTGCGTCGGCTGACCGAGCGCGAGCTCGAAGGCGTGCTCAACCGCGTCGGCGCGGATCTGTGGGCGATGTCCACACTGCGGCGGATCTACGTCGACGCGTTCGCGATGGGCGGGTCCGCGAGCATCAGCGATCTCGTGATCCTCGGCGAGCTCATCGACGCCGCGCACACCGGCCGATTGGTCGCGTGGGCCTCCGAGCCGGTGCGCGTGCGGGCCGAGGCGCAGCCGCAGCAGCGCGAGCCCGCGGCGCTCGCAGATCTCGTCGATCTCCCGCGTACGACTGCGCCGCAAGAGCCCGCCGTCGTCGCACCGAGCGAGGCGATCCTCCACCAGGTCGAGATCCTCCAGCGTGCATCGGCCGCGGGCGCGCCGTTCTGCGAAGAGTGCGAGTGCGGCGAGCCGGCGTGATCCCGCGCGCTCGCGTACGCGCGAGGGTGGTAGGCTGCCCGCGGCATGCGAGCACGCCTGGCGATCTGGGTGGCGGTCGCGATCGCGGCGTGTCGCGGTGAGCCGCCGCAGGTCGACGTGCGCGTCGAGGTGGAGCAGCCCATCGCGCCCGCGCGTGCGCCCATCCCCGCACCGCCGCCGGCCGAGGCCCCGCCGCCGGAGGCCGGGGCCCCGCCCGCGCCGGCCGAGCCCCCGGTCGCACCCGCAGAGCCGCCCGCGGATCCGCTCGCGCCCTCCGGACGCATCGGCGCGGGCGACAGCATCAGTCGCATCGCCGCTTCGTTCGGGCTCGACGCCGCCGCGATCGCGGAGCTCGTCGCCGCGCTCGGCGAAGTCATGGATCCGCAGACGATCCGCGAAGGTCAGCGCTGGTCCGCGCAGCTCGACGCGGATCGCCGGCTCGTTTCGCTCATGTTGCAGCGCAACGCGACGACCCACGTCGAGGTCGTACGCGGTCCCGACGGGAAGCTGACCGCGAAGCAGGTCGAGCGCGAGACCGACGTCGAGGTCGCGACGCTCGTCGGGACCATCGACAGCTCGCTGTCGGCCACGGTCGTCGATGCCGGGGGCGACGCGGCGCTCGTCGCTGCGATCGTCGACGTGTTCGCGTCGCGCATCGACTTCTACACCGACCCGCGCAAGGGTGATCGCGTCGCGCTCGTGTACGAGCGCCACCGCCTCGATGGCGAGCACGTCCGCATCGGCAGAGTGCTCGCCGCCGAGTACCGCGGCGACGTCGGCACGATCCGCGGGCTCTGGTGGACGCCGCCCGGCGCGAGCGAGGGCACCTGGTACACCGACGACGGCAAGAGCCTCGATCGCACGCTGCTCAAGAGCCCGCTCAAGTACGCGCGCATGTCCTCGGGCTTCGACCCCAAGCGCATGCATCCGGTGCTGCACCGCGTGAAGGGCCACTATGGGGTCGACTACGCCGCGCCGACGGGCACGCCGGTGTGGGCCGCCGCGGGCGGCAAGATCGCGTTTCGCGGGCCGAAGGGCGGCGCCGGCAACATGGTCGTGCTCGCCCACGACGGCGGCTTCTCCACCGTCTACATGCACCTGTCGAAGTTCGCGGAGGGCCATAAGGTCGGGGCCACGGTCGCGCAGAAGACGGTCATCGGCTACGTCGGCACCACCGGACTGTCCACGGGACCGCACCTGCACTTCGGGGTGAAGCGCGGCGGCAAGTGGGTCGATCCCGAGGGCGTGCGAGCGATCGAGCGCGCCGGCGTCGCGAAGAAGCAGCGTGCTCGCTTCGAGCGCGACACGCAGGACGTGCGCGCGCAGCTCGACGCTCTGCTCGCACCGCCGCCGTGATCAGCGCGGCGCGTCGGCGAGCCGCACCGCCGCCGCACGTCGGGCCCGCAGCGCCGGATCGTCGTAGCTCGCGAGCTGGCGATCGAAGGTCGCGATCGCCTCGGCCAGCCCCGCGCGGGGGAGCTCGGGGTCGTGGCCGAGCGCCAGCTCCGCGCGCGCCTCGAGCAGCGTGACGCCGGCGAGGTCGACCGCGATCCACGGCAGCTCGCGATGGGGCGCGAGCTCGCGCCTCGCCCGCGCGAGCTCGACGAGCGCGAGCGCAGCGTCGCCCTGCAGCAGCGCGACCAAGCCCGCCGCCGCCGCGCGCCGGGCCTGCACGTACTCGCGGTCGCTCTCGCTGGGCTCGGTCGCGAGACAGCTCGCCGATGCGCGCGCAGCCGCGAGCGCTTCGCTCGGCTCGCCCAGCTCGTCGTGCAGCTCCGCGAGCCGCCACGCGCAGACGTGACAGCCCAGC
Source organism: uncultured Nannocystaceae bacterium (assembly GCA_964519175.1). Classification (GTDB taxonomy): domain Bacteria; phylum Myxococcota_A; class Polyangia; order Nannocystales; family Nannocystaceae; genus Xiheibacterium. The sequence continues at coordinate 31,489 of CAZFKC010000072.1, read as the reverse complement.
GGATCGCCGGGCAAGCGCACGGGCAGCGCGGCGCAGACGGGGGCGAGCAGCTCGATCGCGCGACGCGGCTCCGAGGCGTACTCGCCACGCCGCCGCGCGATGTCGAAGAGCTTGGGGTGATCGTCGCCGAGCGCGACGCGGAGCTCGTCCGCCGCGCGCACGAGCAGCGCATCGCGTTCGGCTTCGTCCGCGGTCGCGACCGCGAGGTTGATGCGATAGCCGGCGAGATCGGCCGCGTTGACCTCCGGCGCCTGCTCGGCCAGCCGGACGGCACGCGCGAACGAGGCTGCCGCGTCCGCGCGCTGCATCGCCTGGGCCTGCAGCACGCCCGTGCCGTTCGCGAGCATCGCCGCGAGCTCCGGTGGATCGCCGGTACGACGCACGAGCCCGTCCACGAGCGGCGCACCGGTCAGCACCTCGGCGGGCGTCGGCGACAGCATGCCGTCGACGAACAGCTTGCGGGCCAGCGCCTCGGCAGCGACGCGATCCAGCCCCGCGCCGACGCCGATCGCAGCGGCCTCGGCGAGCCGCGTCGCCGCCACCGGCCACTCGCCGCGATCGATCGCGAGTCGGCCCTCGACGAGCGCGAGCTCGGCGGAAAGCGGCGGATGATCGAGCGTGCGTGCCTCCTCGCCGATCGCGGCGAGCTCCACCTGCGCGGGCGCGGCCCCGGCCGCACGGTGCACGACCTCGGCCTCGGTCAGGCGTCGACGCAACGCGGCCACCGCCTGCGCCGTCGCGGCGTCCGTCGGCGCGGCCACGGACTGTGCGAGCGCGGCGCGATCGGTGCAGCTCGCGATCGCCGGCAGCCCGATCGCCGCCAGCGGTGCGCTCGCGATCACCTCGTGGCCACCTCCCGCCACCACGTCGACGAGGCGCGCGAGCGCGGCCTCGCGACGGTCGAGGCAGGCCATCGCGTCGTCGAGCAGCCTCGCCGAGAACGCGCCGTCCTCGTGCGCCTCGCACATCTCGCGGTGCGCGACCGCCCATGCGCCGGCATAGCGGTCGAGCGCGTCGACGACGTTCGTGGCCACGGGCGCCCCTGCGAACGCGGCGCGCACGCGCCCGCGCGCGTCCTCGTTCCAGACCGCGCCGATGTGCTCGGCGGCACCACTGCAAGGCGCGTCGCGGGTGGCCAGCGCCCAGCCACCGAGCACGAGCGCACCCGCGGCCGCGATGGTCGCGAGCCCACGGCGACGTCGACGCGAAGGGTCGCGTGCGAGCGCAGCGAGCAGCTCGGTGAAGCCGGGGTAGCGCGCGCGCGGATCGACCGCGAGGCCGCGCCGGATCGCGTCGGTCAGCCATCGCGGCGCACGACGGGGCTCGGCCGGCGCCACGTAGCGCCCCTCGCAGACGTTGGCCGCGAGCTCGACCGCGCTCGTGCCCGCGAACGGTCGCTGTCCGAACAACGCCTCGTGCAGCGCGACGCAGAAGCTGAACTGATCGGCGGCGGCATCCAGCGGCAGACCGGCGTGCTGCTCGGGCGCCATGTACACCGGCGTGCCGACGATCGCCCCCGTCGCGGTGAGCGTGGCGACCCGGGCCTCGCGCGGCGGCTCGGCCACGCGCGCGTCGTAGTTCGCGAGCCCGAAGTCCGCGACGAGCACGCGCCGGTCCGCATGCGCGACGTCGTCGGCGACCAGGATGTTCTCCGGCTTGAAGTCGCGGTGGATGATGCCGACCGCGTGTGCAGCCGCGAGCCCGCGCCCCGCGGCCACGAACACCGCGAGGATCTCCGGCCACTCGCGCGGCGCCGCGTCGAGCCAGCTCCGCACCGTCGTCCCGCGCACGAGCTCCATCGCCAGGAACACGCGGTGCTCGGCGACGCCGGCGTCGTAGACCTGCACCACGTTGGGATGGGACAGGCGGGCCATCACCTGCGCCTCGCGGAGCAGCCGTTGGCTCGCCTGCGAGCCGACGCGGCTCGGCTGCAGCAGCTTGATCGCGACCTTGCGATCGAGCTCGGGGTCGAAGGCCTCGAGCACGACGCCCATCCCACCCTCGCCGATGGGCCGCAGGATCGCGTAGCGACCGACGCGCGTCGGTACCACCGGGCTCGGTCGCGATCGACCGCGCAGCTGTCCGTCGGCGGTCTCGACGTCGGTCAGCGAGCGCGCCGGCGCCTCCACGAGCACCGCGCCGATCGCTGCGCCGACCAGCTCCGGGGTCTGCGGCCCGGGGCTGTCCTGCTCCGCCGGCGCGGCGTCGCGCTCCGTGTCGCCGTGCTCCGCGGTCATCGCCGGGAAGCCCATGGTCGCGCGCCTACGGGTTCTGCGTCACCCAGGTCGCGCCGTTGAAGGAGAGATCGCCGTTGCAGTAGGGCTGCGTGCCGCAGTGCGCCTCGACGTCCTTGCGTCGCGCGTGACGGGGCGTGTCGATGCAGATCGCACCGTCCGCGTCGAACTTCGCCTCGAGCCGCTGCGAGCCGAACCCACCGATCGGGAAGCTGCCGCGCAGATCGGCCCAGTCGAGCGGCTGCCCGAGCTGCGTGAAGCTGGTGCCGTCGCCGCAGTAGTCGGCGGTGATCATGCGCAGCGTCGCCTGGCGATCGTCGGCCGTCGAGCCGTAGGTGTCGGCGGGGTCGTAGCCGAGCAGCTTCATCTTCGCGAGCGCATGCCCGCGACACGCGACCGTCACCCAGCCGGACTGCTTCGGCACCACGGTGTTGCTCGCGAGGTCGTAGGTCTCGCCGGGGATCAGCACGATCGAGGTCTCGTCGGGATCGAGCCCGGGGCAGACGTTGGTGGGCTCGCCGCCGTCGTCGTAGACGAGCGAGTAGGTGTCGACGAGCTTGCCGGACGCCCAGTCCTCGTGCGTCTGGTACGTGTACATCTCCACCTCGTAGGACGCGCCGTGCTGGTCCTGGAAGACGAGGCTCCAGCCCACCAGCTGGCTGCCGCTCCTGCGTACGCCGGCCTTGTTCGCGACCAGGAGATCGCCGTCGAGCTCGGGCAGGTACTCGGTGCCGCCCGGATCCCGAATCGCGATCAGGCGGAAGCCGCTCACCGGATCCGCGCCGAGGTGGAACTCCTCGATCGGATGCAGCCCGAGCACGGGCGAGTTGGAGAACGGACAGGTGCGGCAGCCCCAGTTGTTGCCGCTGCGCGGGACCTCGCCCGCTTCGACCGGATCGTCCGGGCCGTCGTCCCGACAGCCCGCCATCGCCGACACCACCACCACCAGCCCCATGTGGAATCCCCAGCCCAACTTCGTCATGCCCGGCCGCGGATGCCAGCGGCGTACCATCGCCGCACCGCCTGGCCATGCGGCCGCCCACGCGCTCCTGCGCGCGCGTGGGGGCGCAGAGACGCGCTCTGCAGGCCTGCGTCCCATGGGACGTCCCCGGTGACTGGTCCCATGCGACAGGCGTTGACAGCTTTCGCGCCGCGGTGCGAGAACCGGCCCCGATCATGCGCACTCCAATCGCCGCGATCCTCACCACGCTCGCCCTCGCCACCAGCAGCCTCACCGCGTGTGGGCCGAGCCGCAAGGAGCTCCAGGCCGAGATCGACAAGATCAAGGGCGAGCTCGCGGGCGCGCAGGACCAGATCAAGACGCTGCAGGGCAAGATCGCCGAGCTCGAGCGCGAGATCGCCGACCGCGACGAGAAGATCGCGGCGCTCGAGAAGGACAAGGACGCGATGCAGACCGAGCTGCAGGCGCTGCGCGCCGAGCAGGACCGTCGCAAGGCCGAGCTCGAGACCTACCGCCAGCTCTTCGCGAAGCTGAAGAAGCTCATCGACGCCGGCACGATCAAGGTGTCGTTCCGCAAGGGCCGCATGATCGTCGAGCTGGCCTCGGCGATCCTCTTCGACTCGGGCAAGACCGAGCTGAAGGACGCGGGCAAGACCGCGCTCGACGAGATCACGGTCGCGCTGCAGTCGGTCAACGACCGCGACTTCCTCATCGGCGGTCACACCGACACCGACCCGATCAAGACCAAGAAGTTCAAGTCGAACTGGGAGCTCAGCACCGCCCGCGCGGTGGTCGTCGTCGACTACATGATCTCGAAGGGCTTCCCGGCCTCGCACCTCGGTGCCGCCGGCTTCGCCGAGGTCGATCCGGTCGCCAGCAACGACTCGCCCGAGGGCAAGGCGCAGAACCGCCGCATCGAGATCGTGCTGATGCCGGACCTCGGCGAGCTGAAGGGCATCGAGGACATGCTCGGCGGCGGCGGCAAGAAGTCGAAGTGAGCCGCCGCGAGCAGGTCGCGCCGCAGCTCCGAGCCGCGGCCGCGACCTGCACCACGCTCAGTGCCCGTGCAGCGGCACGTGCCGCGCGGCGTGCACGTGATGCGGGCGCTGGAACGGCAGGAACGCCGCGCCGAGGGCGAGGCCGAAGATCTCGTGGTAGACGACGGCCGTCGCAATCGGCGCGCCCTTCACCATCGCGCCGAGCCCGACCAGCGGCAGCACGACGTAGTACATGCCGAGCCAGACCAAGGCGCCGTAGGCCAGCGAGGCCAGCATCGTCATCGGCTTGCTGAGCCCGTAGACGAGCAGGCCGAACGCGGCGCCCCACAGCATCGAGATCGCGAAGTGGCACGCGGCGCCCAGCAACACGGGGCCCACCTCGAACCCGGGTGCCTTCGCGGCCTCGCCGATGAACGGCGCCGCAGCGCCCTTGAAGACGTTCGACCAGATGTCGATGCCTTTGATCGCGCACATCACGGTCATGAACACCGCGAGCGCGGCACCGGCGATCGCACCTGCTGCGAGTCCACCTTCGAGTGCTCGTTTCGCTTCGAGCCCGTTCGTCGCCGCCATGGGTCGTCCTCCCGTCGGATACAGGCTGGAGGACGACCGAGCGCTCGCAACTGGGCGCGCGCGCTCGGTGACGGCGGCTCGTCCGCCGCGCCGGATCAGCCGGCTTTCTTCTCGGCCTTCGCGTCGTCCGCCTTCGCGTCGTCCGCCTTCGCGTCGTCCGCCTTCGCGTCGTCCGCCTTCGGCTCGACCTTCAGCTCGGCCGGCTTCGTCGGCGGCGCGAACAGCCCCAGATCCGCGAGCAGCTCGAGCCCGTTGCTGTAGCTCCACGACTCCGCGAGCTTTCCGCCCTCGAGCCGGCCGAGCTCGGCGTAGCCCATGTCGACCTTCTTCTTGGTCGCCTTCAGCCCGCCCAGATCGCCCTTGTGCGTGCCCTTGGCGTGCGCGAACACGACGACCCAGTCCTTGCCGAACGAGAACACGTCCTCCACGCCGAGCTTCATGTCCGGGAACGCGGCGAAGAACGCATCGTGCCCGGCCTTGTGCTCCGCGGGCGTGCTGATCGCCTTGCCGGTACGCACGTCGTTGTGGATGACGCCGGCCGTGCACAGCTTCGTCTCGCACAGCTGCCAGGCCTTCTTGCCCGCGCCGTAGATGTCCTTCATCACCTTCATCGCCGCGGCGTCGTCTTCACCCGCGATGATCTCGGGCGCGCCCGTGGGCACGTCGGGCACCGGCGGTGCGGCCTCGCCGGGGAGCTGCCCCATCTGCGCGAGCAACGTCGACTCGTCGTAGACCACGCGCACCTTGTTGGCCTTGCCGTCGGCGCCGTGCCACACCCACGCGAGCACCTCGGCGCCGAGCGGCTTCTCGGTCGGCGCGATGCCGCGGAAGCTGCCCTTGTGCGTGCCGGTCAGCACCACCTGCATCACCACCAGGTTGCCGTGGTGGAAGATGCGACGCGCGTGCAGCTTCATGTCGGGGATGCCGATGAGCAGGTCCTCCCAGCGCGCCATCACGGCGGCCTTGCCCGACGACGGCGGCTCGAGCGGCGAGCCGACGGCGTCCCACGTGATGTCGGCGGCGAAGTTCGCGACGATCGGATCGATGTCGCCGGCGCGGAAGGCCTCGAGTCCCTGGACGAACCACTCCGGCGTGCCCGGCTTCGCGGTGACCTCGACCTTCTTCTCCTCGCGCGACTTCTCGAACTCCTCGAGCGCTTTCGCGGCGGCCGGATCGTCGGCCTTGCCCTGCGGCTCGCGGTCGTTCGGATCCGGCGGCTCGGCCTTCGCGTCCGCCTTCGCATCGGTCTTCGCATCCGTCTTGCCGTCGGTCGGCGCCGCCGACTTCGCGTCGGACTTCCCGGCCGCCTTCGCCGGCGACTTGGGATCGGTCTTGCCGGCGGCCGCGGTCTTGCCGGCCTTTGCGGGGTCGTCCTTGTCGTCACAAGCGACGGAAAGCGAGAGTGCGAACAGCGATGCGAACAGCGATGAGCGGCGCATGGATGGACTCCGTGGCCGCTGCTACTAGCACGTTTTCAGCGCAGCTCGGCGAGATCGCAGATGTGCTCCGCGCGGGCGTCGTCCTGACGCTCGGACAACGTACGCGTCCAGCGGATCATCAGCACCGCCGCGACCACGAGCGCGAGCTTGCCCGCGAAGTCGACGGCGGCGACGTCGATCCAGTCCGCCGGCGTGACCGCGTCCTCCGCGAGCCCGAAGGCGAACGCCATGAGCGCGAGACCGCCGAGCCAGCTCGCCCACCACGCCGGCAGCACGGCGCTGGCCTCGTGTCGTCGCGCCTTCGGCGTGCTCATGGACCACAGCTCGCAGATCGCGTGGTACGGGCGCCACAGGTTCGCCAGCGGCACGAAGAACCAGAGCACCATCGAGCTCGGTGCGACGCTCGGCACGCCCGTGCCGAGGAACGCCGCGTTGCGATTCGCTTGCACGAGGAAGCGACCGAACACGAGCGCACATCCGACGAACGCGAGCGCATGCAGCGAGCGCGTCATCAGCCCCCGCACCTCGAGCATGTGGGCATCGACGTCGGACAGGTAGTGCACGCGGTCGGCTTCGGCCAGCACCGCGAGATCGACGAGGTCCCCGAGCAGCGCGGCCGCGCTGAGCAGCACGAACGCGAGCAGCATCGCCTTCAGCCGGCGCACCCGCCCTTGCGACACGTACCCGAACGGCAGCGCCCGCATGGCGCCGACCGGGACGCGGTGCTGCGAGGCGAAGCCGAGTCCCCCGGGGCTCATGGGATCCTGAGTGCGTCGACGTGACCGATCGATCACCGGCAATCGGTAGAAATCCGTGGTGAGCCCACGCCGGGCCTCGGCCCCCCAGCCCCGGGGCCCCGCGGCCTCGCCCGCATCGAACGGCTTTCGCCGGCCCGTGCTGTCACGATCTCGGCCCGCGGCATCCACCCCTCGATGCTCCCGGCGCTCGCCCTGCTCCCCCTCCTCGCGCTCGTCGCTCCCAGGACCGGCGCGGCGCCGCGCCCGATGCCCACCGCGGACGCGGACCGGCCCACGCCGCGCGCGGCCGACGATCGGCCGCCGCTCACCGTCGTCGGCCACGTCCCCGAGCAGAACAAGGCGATCTACCTCGGCTACAAGGGCCACATCGACACCGACCTGTCGTTCGCCGACTTCTTCGGCAGCGATCACACGGTGATGGCCTGGTACATGCCGCAGTACCCCTACGGCAACACGGGTCCGATCGTCGCCGAGAACGGCAGCGGCACGTATGCGTTCGGCCAGGACGACTATCGCCTCGGCGACGGTGACAACGGCGACGCCGGCAGCCCGGTGTTCTTCGTGCAGGTCGGCAACAAGAAGGTGAACTACCTGCTGCCCGAGATGATCCCGGGCAAGTGGATCCACGTCGCAGTCGTGCGCAAGGGCGACACCGTGTCGCTCTACGTGTGGGGTGTGAAGCGCACGCCGGTCACGGTGACGAACAAGTCCACGAACGCGACGAGCAACGTCGCAGAGATCAAGGTGTCGAGCGCGAGCAACAAGCCGTCGGGCAAGCTGCGCTTCGGTCGGCGCACCGATGGGAACGACGGCAGCAACATGGTGTGGCAGACGTACGGGCTCATCGACGACGTCGCGGTGTTCGACAAGGCGCTCACCGGGGGCGACATCACCTCGATCATCGCGAAGGGCCGACTGAAGGGCACCGAGGTCGGGCTGCTGGCGGGGTGGTCGTTCGAGAAGCCGATCTCCGCGAGCAAGCCGCTGCCGACGAAGCTCGCGCGACCGTGGGTGCAGTCGCCGCGCGCGTACAACATGCCGATCTCGGGAAACCGCAACAGCGACGACGACAAGCACGTGTTCGAGAATCCGTTCGTGATCGGCGAGGTGTCCGAGGCGGTGCAGCTACCGTTCTTGAAGAACGAGGTCTGGTACGTGATCCAGGGCCAGGACGATCCGAGCAGCAGCCACAACGGCTACGCCACGTTCTGCTACGACTTCATGATCGCGAACAAGCCGCAGACGGGGGACTACCCCAACGGCACGGCGCACGCGCCGGTGTTCTCGGGCGCCGCGGGCAAGATCGTGAAGTACCGGCGCTCGGGCGCGTTCGACGGGCCGCGCGAGCCCTACTTCATGAAGATCCGCGTGGGGCCGGACGAGCACATCGGCTATCTGCACCTCGACGGCACCAGCGAGAACGCGAAGGCCACGGGCGGGGTGTGCAATCAGGACAAGGACTGCACGATCATCCAGAATCCGCCCTCGATCGCGAAGGGCGAGAAGGTCGGCGAGCAGGGCCCGAAGGCGGCGCACCTGCACTTCAGCGGCGCCGGGCAGCTCGACGAGCAGATGACGATCCCGATCGCGTTCACGGACTACTGGGCGTCGGACGACAACGGCGCGCATTGGGAGCACGTGGTGCGGGGGCATCCGAAGAAGGGGCAGCTCGTCAAGCGCACGCAGTGATGCGAGCAACGACGCCGGGCCTTCCCGGCGACGGCCTCACGACTGCGGGTTGATCCAGGTCTCGTCCTGCAGGTCGGCGAGCGCGATCAGCATGCGGCGCGCGAGCTCGGCGGCGACCATCCAGGCCACGCAGCCGACGATGTCGAGCAGTAACGCGTTGACCGCGTCGCGCGGCGACGCGACCGACCCCATGGCGCCCTGCGCAATGCGCTCGACGATCGTGCTCGCGATCCACGCGGCCCACCAGTTCATGACGACGTTCGGCGCGTAGCCGACGAGCCCACGGGGATGGCTCGCGCAGAAGACGTCGCGCACCGCGTAGTACGGCTTCGCCAGGTTGGCGATCGGCACGAAGAACCACCACACCATCGACGCCGGCGAGTACTCGCGCACTGGAGTGCCGAGGTACGCCGTGTTGCGGTTCGCCTGCACGAGGACGCGTCCGAACGCGACCATCGTGACCAAGAAACTGACGACGCCGAGGATCGTGACGACCAGCGTGCGCATGTCGACCGCTTCGGCCGCGTCCTCGTCGAACCGGTTGCCCGAGATCACGCCGATCGCGATCATGTCGAAGACGACGTTCACGAACGCGACGCCGAGGCACACGCGCAACAGCAGGCCCACCTGGCGCGCGCGTACGCGCTGCGAGACATAGCCGCCGCCCGAGGCCGCGGGCGCGTCGAGGCCTCCCGGCGGGGCATAGGGATTGGGGGGCAGCGCGGCCATGCCCCTGCAAGTGACGCGAGCGCCCGATCCGATCCGCGGACCGCCCCGATCACCAGCGATACGTCATCAAGAGCCGCGCGTCCTGGATCGTGTCGATGCCCGTGTCGCCCGAGCCCGGGGCCGGCTCGACCCGGCGGTCGCGCCAGATCGCGGTCAGGAACAGCACGTCGCGCCACAGGTACACGTGGGCCGCGGCCCGGTACTGCAGCTCGCCGCGCTGGCGCTTGAGGTCGTAGCCCGGCACCGCGGGCGGCTTCTCGAACTCGGTCGTGAGGTACTGACCGAAGTCGCCCGCGAAGAACAGGCGCTTGTTCACCGCGAGCACGCCGAGCTGGAGGTTGTAGGCCGTCTGGTAGTTCTTGAAGACCAGCTCGCGCTTGAAGTAGTTCTCGGCCGAGAACTGCAGCCGGCGCCAGCGCACGATGAGCTGCGCGTTCGTGGCCGGGTAGCGCTCCTGCGCGCGCTGGTCGTACTTCGCGCCCACGCCGAGCGCGACCGCGAGCGGCGACGGCGTGTACACGAACGGGGTGTCCCACCGGCTGTAGTAGCCGACGAAGTTCATCCAGAACTGCCCGCCCGCCGAGAAGGTGTAGTTGTTGTTGTTGTCGGGGAAGAACGTGCCGCCGATGTTGCCGGCGAAGCGACCGCTGCCGCCGCCCGCAAACACGCGATACAGGTACTTGCCCTTGCAATCGATCGGCCCGCCGAACTCGATCGCGGCGCCGTTGCCCTGCTCGAACGCGTTGTACACGTAGTACGCCGGGTCGGCGAGCATGCGCTTGTGCACCGAGCGGATGAGCTCGAGCGACAGCGTGCCGCCGCCGGAGTTGACGTTGAAGTAGTGGCCCTTCTTGCCGAGCGGGATCTGGAACAGCGCGAACACGACGCGCGGCGTCTTCTCGAGCCGCGTGGAGATGAGGAAGAACGAGTTCTGGATGAACGGCATCTGGCCGAGCACGCGCAGCTGCAGCGCGTCGAACTCGGTGTTGCTGCGCTTGTCCTGCACGCTGAAGCTCTGCGCGACGCGGGCGACGACCGAGAGCCGGAAGTTCGAGCCCGGCTGGCACACGGTGACCTCGCTGGACAGCCGGCAGCCGAGGTCGTCGCAATCGGTACGGCCGTCGTTGTCGTTGTCGTAGCCGTCGGCGCACATCACGTTGTCGCGCTCGCCGTCGTTGTCGCCCCGCTTGCCGATCAAGTCCTCCTCGGTCTGCCCCTCGGGGATCTCCGGCACGCCCGCATCGCCCGCGCCACCGACCTTCACGCCCTTCTGCTCGAGATCCCACGAGCCCATGCACGACTGCATGTCGCCGCAGTCGAAGTCGTCGCAGTCGAGGTAGCCGTCGTCGTCGTTGTCCTTCCAGTCGTGGCAGGCCGCCTCGGTGTTCTCGAGCCCGTCGCCGCCCTTGCAGGCGGCATCGCCGGCACAGTCGGCGTCACCGCAGTCGTAGACGGTGTCGCCGTCGTCGTCCTTGCCGTCGGCACAGTTGCTCTCGCGCGCGCCCTCCTCGGGCGCCGCGAGCACGCGGGCGGGGACGACGAGCCAGAGGCAGGAGATGAGCAGAGCGAGAAGAGTCGGCTTCACGGCGGCAGGTCGCAGTCTGGTCAGGGTGAGGTCTCGCAGACTCGCGGACCCTCGCACACGTTCACGGCGGGGTTGTTGCTGCAGTCCCAGTCGAAGCAATCGAAGAATCCGTCTCCGTCGTTGTCCATGCCGTCGGAGCAATTCGCGTTCGCGTTGCCGTAGCTCTCCTGGCAAACGGCCTTGACGGCCGGATCATCACTGTCGCTGCAGTGACGATCGGCGCAATCGGTGAACCCGTTCAGGTCGTTGTCCTTGCCGTCGGAGCAGCG
>CAZFKC010000072.1:0-20154 GCA_964519175.1 uncultured Nannocystaceae bacterium | reverse complement strand
GTCGTTGTCCTTGCCGTCGGAGCAGCGCTCGAGGTTGTCCTCGAGCCGTTCGGCGCAGTACTCGACGACCTCGTCGGGTCCGTCGCGCTTGCACGAGAAATCGGCGCAGTCGGCATAGCCGTCGTCGTCGTCGTCCTTGCCGTTGCTGCACTCCGCGAGGGTCGCCTCGGCCAGGTCGCGACAATAGAGCGCGATCGCCATGTTCGTGGACTGCGAGCACGAGTTGTCCTCGCAGTCGGTGTACATGTTGTAGTCGTTGTTGTGCCCGTCCTGGCACTTCTCGAGGGTGTCCTCGGGCTCGGGAGGACGGCCATCGCACTTCTGCGTGTCGCCGCAATCGGGATCCTCGCAGTCGAAGCGCTCGTCACCGTCGTTGTCGTACCCGTCTTCGCACGAGAACTCGGTGTTCCCCTCGCAGACCGTGTTGAACAGCCCTTCGCAGCCGTTGTCGGCGCAGTCGGTGAAGCCGTTCTGATCGTTGTCGATGCGATCGGTGCAGCTCTCCAGGGTGGTCTCGCGCAGGCAGCACGTCTCGAGGATCGCGCGGCACGACGGATCGCCGCAGTCGAACTGCCCGTTGTCGTCGTTGTCGACGAAGTCGTGGCAGGACTCGACGTCGTTCTCGGGGCGCTCGTCGGGGATCTCCGGGACGATCTCGCCGCACAGCGTCGAGTTGCCGATGCAGTCGCGATCATCGCAGTCGATCGCGCCGTCGTAGTCGTTGTCGATGCCGTCGGAGCACGACACGTCGTCGTACTCGTAGCCGCCGACGGGCAGCTCGGGGTTCTCGTAGCAGGACGCCAGCGCGGCCACGGCCGCGACGCGCAGCGAGCTCTTCAGCGCAGACACGCCGCCCGACCTCCGCCGTAGCGGCGCTCGAACGGCACGTGGATCATGCAGGAGCCCTCGCGGCCGGTCTGCGGGCCGAAGGCGCCGTTCTTCACGTAGCCCTCGAGCAGCTGCTCGAGCTCGTAGCGATTGTCCTTGGGCACCGCACGGCTCACGTGCCGCCACTTCGCGAATTCCTCGACCGCGACGCGCAGGTCGGGCTCGGCCACGGCGCGGATCAGCTTCTCGGCCTTCGGATCGGCGGCGAGCGCCTTGGTCACCTCGTCGACCTTCACGGGGTCGGCGTCGTAGACCATGTGGCAGATCTTCGCGCACTCCTGGTAGCGGTCCTCGTGCTTCCACTTCACCGAGTGACCGTCTTCGGTGGAGACGAGACGGTTGTAGGTGCCCTCGCCCGTCGTGTCCTCCTCGACGGAGTGCAGCGACGTCAGCACGAACGGCGGTACGCCGTGCGCCCAGATCCCCCGGCGATTGCGGATCGCGTCCTGCTGGGCCTCGATGAGCTCGGGCGACGACGGCTTGTCGTCGACGGAGAGCGCATGCGCGAGCCCTTCGCGCACGAGCGACTCCGCGAGATCGGGGCAGTAGGTGAGCACACGGCCGTACGTGTCGGCCTTGCCGTCGGTGGTGCAGTGCCAGACGCCGCGGCGGCCGTGGTACATCGCCAGCTTGGCGAGCACGAACATCTCCTTCGCCGTCCAGCCGCCCCACTGGTGCACCGGCCCGTGCGACTCGAGCGTGTTGAAGCCGGCCAGGCGCGCCTGCGATCCGTTGTAGGTGCCGGCGAGGATCCGGAAGCTGTCGCCGTCGTTGAAGCTGACCGGGACTGCGACTCCGTTCAGAATCACCTTCGTGCGCGGCTGCGCGGCCGAAGCCGCGCCGGGCAGCACGAACACGACGACGAGCGCGGCGAACACGAGCGCGAGCAACGAGCGACGAGCGGGCATGGGACCTGGGGCCCCGAGGGGCCAAGGCCAGGGGCGCGCCTTCTTAGCCGCCTGCGCGAGCGGAGACAACCACCCCAGGCCGGCGGCTTGCCCCGGGGCGGAGACGATTGCGTCACGAACGCGCCGGCGACAGCTTCGGGTCGCGACGTCGCCAGCATGCATGTAACCCGCCCCACCATTCTTTCCCATGGACGAAGCGGCGGCTCGCGTGACTACCTGGACCGTGATCGTGACGGGACGCAGACGACTTCGCTCGAGCGGCGCGCCAGCGCTCTGGCCAGCGCTTCGGCCAGCCCTCTGGCCAGTCCTCGTTGGGACGCTCGCATCTGCCTGCTACTCGGGCCTCGATGGCTCGCCGGCCGGCTCGGGCGGCGGCGGGGACGGGGCCGAGGACGCAGCGGGCACCGCGGGTGACTCCGACGGGACGGCGGGCACGGACGACACCGGCGAGCCCGCGGGCGAGTGCGCCGCGGAGATCCGCTCGCAGCCGCTGCAGCGGCTCACGCCCCTGCAGTACCGCAACACGATCCGCGATCTCTTCGGCGACCCCGAGTTCGAGGCCAGCTACTCCGACGAGAACACGATCACCACGCAGCTCGGCGTGCGGCAGCTGCGGACCGATGCCGAGCAGGTGCTCGCGCGCCGCGGGCAGTGGACGCAACCGGTGTTCCCCTGCGCGACCGACGGTGCCGCGGACGATGCGTGCGCCGATGCGCTCATCTCGGACTTCGGACGTCGCGCGCTGCGTCGCCCCGTCGACGACGAGACGCGCGCATGGCTGCGCGCCAGCTACGACGCGGCGATCGCCGAGGGGCTCCCGTTCGCCGACGCGATGGACGTGCTGCTCGCCGCGATCCTGCAGGCGCCCGAGCTGGTCTATCGGCTCGAGGTCGGCGTGCCGGTCGACGGCCAGCCGGAGAACATCCGCCGGCTCGACGATCACGAGCTCGCGAGCCGGCTCAGCTACTTCCTGTGGGACACGATGCCGGACGAGGCGCTGTTCGCCGCGGCCGATGCCGGCGAGCTGTCGCAGTCCGACGGGCTGCGCACGCAGATCGAGCGGCTGCTGGCCGACCCGCGCAGCGAAGGTCGCGTGCAGCACTTCGTGTCGCAGTGGCTGCAGCTCGACGGCGGTCAGCTGCACCTGCCGCTCGAGGAAGCGATGAAGGACGCCGAGCTCTTCCCCGAGTACGGCCCCGCGCTGCAGGCCGCGATGCGCACCGAGCTCGAGGCCTTCGTGCACCGCGTGTACTTCGAGGAGGACGCGTCGCTCGATCAGCTCTTCAACGGTCGCGACGCCTACGTCAACGCCTCGCTCGCGGCGCTCTACGGCGTCGACGGCCCGGCCGACGACGACACCTGGGAGTGGGTCGAGCTGCCCGCCGATCGGCGCGCCGGCCTCCTGACCCGCGCCGCCTTCCTCACCGTGTTCGCGGCTGCGCGCCCGCAGTCGCCGATCCGCCGCGGCGTGGTCGTGCTCGAAGAGATCATGTGCAACGAGCTCGGCACGCCGCCGCCGAACGCGAACGACACGCCCGTCGACGGCGGCGAGGACGACGAGGGCCAGGTCCGCTCCGTCCGCGAGGACGTCGAGCTGCGCACGCAGCAGGGCACGTGCGCGGGCTGCCACGGCTCGATCAACCCCGTCGGCTTCACGCTCGAGCACTACGACGCGATCGGGCGCTGGCAGGACGTCGAGGTCGTCACGGGACAACCGATCGACGCCAGCGGTGCGCTGGTCGGCGACGTCGCCGGGCCCATCGACGGCGGCATCGAGCTGTCGAACAAGCTGGCCACGAGCGCGCAGGTGCGGGCGTGCTTCGCCGATCACTGGCTCGGGCACGCGCTGGGCCTGCCCGGCGAGGAGCTCGATGCCTGCACGAAGGAGACGGTGCGCGAACGCTTCGTCGCCACGGGCGACATGCGCGAGCTGCTGGTCGAGATCGTGCTCTCCGATGCGTTCCGCTACCTCAACACCGCGGAGGATTCGTGATGCGCCGCTCGCTTCGACACTCCGGCCGGCGAGCCTTCCTGCGCGGATCGTGCGGCATGGTGCTCGGTCTGCCCTTGCTCGAGTTCACCCACGGCCACCTGTGGGCCGGCGGTACGCCGTCTCCGCGCCGCTTCATCGTGGTGTTCGAGCACGGCGGCACGATCAGCAACCAGTCCAGCGGGACCGGCACCTACGACGGCGGCAAGCACGACGGCACGGGGGCCAGCCACGGCGAGGACTGGTGGCGTCCCTCGGATCCGGGCAGCAGCGACCTCGTGCTCGGCCCGATCATGGCGGAGCTCGAGCCCTGGCGCGCGAAGCTGCTGCAGCTCGACGGCGTCGACAACAAGGCCGCCGCGAAGCAGGCGCCCTACGGCCCCGGCGCGCACGGGCTGTCCAACGCGACGGTGCTGACCTGCGCCGACGCGGCGTACAGCGAGAACGGCGACGATGCGGTGCCGAACGGCCCGAGCATCGATCAGGTGATCGCCGAGCGCTTGATGGCGGTGCAGCCGGTGCCGTTCTCGCGCATCCACTTGATGGTCACCGGTCACCACTACGGCTCGCCGTTCTATCGCGCCGCCAGCGAGCAGGTGTACGGCGAGGAGTCGCCTGCCGCAGCGTTCGCGACGATCTTCGCGGGCGTCTCGGGCGGCGAGCTCACCCCCGATCAGGTGCGTCAGCTCGCGATGCGCGGCAGCATGCTCGACGGTCTCATCGACGGCTACGAGCGCGCGAAGGGCCGCGTCAGCGCGCGCGACCTGCAGGTCATCGAGGCCCACCTCGAGCACCTGCGCGCGCTCGAACAGGAGCTCATGCATCCCGTGGTGTGCGAGCCGCCGACCGGCGTCGACGCCGAGTCGAGCGACGTCGGCGACGAGGTCGGGGCCCAGCACGCGAAGCTCATCGTCGCGGCGCTGCGCTGCGGGCTCACCAACGTCGCCAACCTCGAGATCGCCGACATCCTCACGCCGTGGACCCCCGCGGGCCTGCAGGTGGAGTCGGGCTACGGCATCGGCCACTCGCTCGGTCACTACGCGCGCGACGTCGGTCCGCAGGGTGCCTACCCCGATCTGCTCGACGAGTGGCTCGCCGAGATGCTCGACAACCGGCGCTGGCGCATGAGCCTGACCAAGGCGATCATCGAGGGGCTCGACGACCCGGCGTTCCCCGAGGGCGACGGCACCCTGCTCGACAACAGCGTGCTGTTGCACACCAGCGAGTTCCGCGAGCCGGCCACGCACATCTCGCTCAACACGCCCGTGCTGCTCGCGGGCAGCGGCGGCGGCACGTTCGCGACCGGTCGCTTCATCGACTACAACACCTACGCGGCCGACGATCCGAACACCCACGAGTACGAGTCGCCGGAGTCGCTGCACAACCTCTACGTCTCGATCCTCCACGCGATGGGGGGCGAGGACGCGCACTTCGGCAACGGCCACGCCGACCACGAGGGCCCGCTGCCGGGCCTCACCGGCTGAGCGAGCGCGCCGCGGCTTTGCTAAGCTCGCCTGCGTGATCACGCGGGCACCGGCAGCGTGGCTCTGCGCGCTCGCGCTGGGCGCGTGCCTGCGTGCGCCCGGCTACGCCTGCGAAGAGGACGCGCAGTGCGTGCGCAAGCCGGGCGGCAGCTGCATCGCCGACGCGTGCGCGTATCCGGATGCCGACTGCGGCAGCGGCATGCGCTGGGACTCGCTCGCGCGGAGCGAGCAGGCCGGCGTGTGCACCGACGACGAGACGACGGAGACGGGCTCGACCGGCATGGACGGACCGCCGGTGCCGCTGTGTGGCAACGGCACCGTCGACGAGCTCGAGGACTGCGACGACGGCAATCGCGAAGGCGGCGACGCCTGCCCTGCCCTGTGCGCCGCATCCGGCACGATGCTGTGGGAAGTGACGTGGGACGGCGCCGCGCACAGCGAGGACAAGGGCTACGGGCTCGCGATCGACGGCGACAGCTTCTACGTCGCCGGCTTCACCACGACCGAGACGGACGAGGGCCAGGACATCTTGCTGCAGAAGCGGTGGATCGAGGACGGCTCGCTGCAGTGGGGCCGCACCGCGCGGGGCGACGGGCGCGGCGACGACAACGGCGAGAACGTGGCGCTCGACCTGGACGGCAACCCGGTGCTCGTCGGCGTCGCGATCGACGAGGCCACGGGCGCCGACATGTTCGTGCGCAGCTACGCGCCCGACGGTGACGAGCGCTGGAGCTTCGCGCACGACGAGGAGGGGCGCTTCGATCGCGCGCAGGGCGTCGCGGTCACGGCGACGGGCACGATCGTGGTCGTCGGCAACGTCGAGCGCATGCGCGGCGACGGCAGCACGGATCCCGACGCGTGGATGCAGCGGCTCGACGCCGCGGGCGTGGCGATCGGCGCACCGATCGAGCGCGGCAACCCGGGCCGTGACGACCAGGCCATCGACGCCGACGGCGATGCCGACGGGTGGCTGGTGACGGGGCGCATCGCCGACGACGCCGGCGAGCTGCAGGTGTGGACCGCCCGCTACGATCGCGACGGCATGCAGCGCTGGGAGGACCTCGTCACCTTCGATCCGATCGGCGACGAGTCGCGCGGCGTGGGCATGGGGCTCGATCCGCAGGGCGGCAGCGCGACCGCGGGCGCGCTGGCGAACGACATCTGGTTCCGGCGCTACGACGCCTTCGGGGCCGTGGGCACCACCGAGATGCTCGACGGGCCCGCGAACATCCACGACGAGGCCGCCGACGTCGCGTTCGCGCCCGACGGCAGCTACATCGTCGTGGGCTTCGTCGACTTCGCGACCGATGGCTTCGCGACCGCCGACGCGTGGATGCGCGTGTACGAGCCCGACGGCACCGAGCGCTGGACCGACCTGCACGACGGCCCGGCCCACGAGGTCGACAAGGCGCTGGCCGTGGCGATCGACGCGCTCGGTAGCGCGCTCGTCACGGGCTACGAGACCGTCCCCGGACAGGCGCGCGACGTGTGGATGCGGCGCTACGCGATGTGAGCAGCGGCCGGGGGATCGAAATCCCCGGCCGTCCCACCTCACTCGCATCATGAACGCCCGCGTCGCCCTCGCTCTCGCGCTCGCCCTGCCCTGTCTGCCCTCCGTCGCGCACGCGTGGCCGGCCCAGGGCCAGCCCACGGCGACGGCAGCCGCGACGTCGCAGGGCGAGTGGTACTACGCGATCGACGGGCGCACGCAGGGTCCGTTCGACGACGCCGCGTTCGCAGAGGCGTATCTCTCGGGCAGCGTGACCGACACGACGTCCGTGTGGTGGGAGGGCGCGCAGGGCTGGAAGCCGCTCGCGCAGTCGGAGCGCTTCGCGGAGCTCGACCGCTGGTACATCCGCCACGGCAGCAAGCAGCTCGGGCCGATGTCCGCCGCTGCGCTCCGCGATCAGCTCGCGAAGGCGCGGGCCGAGGGCAAGCCCTACCACTCGCTCGACGTGCGGCTCGAGCACTCCCGCTGGGTCGCGGTCACGGCTGCAGCACCGCTGCGCGAGCCCGAGGCGGCGCCGGCGGACGCGTGGGAGCCCACGCCGTCGACGGCGGTCGCGAGCCCGGCCGCCACGCCCGTGCCGGCCCCGACCGCCACGACGACGGGCACGCACGCGTCGGTGCCGAGCTTCACCGCGACGGCCGACGACAGCGAAGAGCTCGCGAGGGCGAAGCGCATGCGCATGGGCGGGCTCGTCACGATGGGCATCGGCATGAGCTTCATCGTGATCGGTGGCGGCATCGCGGGCGGATACAGCACCGGCGCGGTCGGTCCCAAGGCACTGTGGGGCGGCGTCGCGCTCGCCGCCGTCGGCGTGGTGCCGACGATCATCGGTGGTGCGATCTTCGGTGCGGGCAAGCGCAAGGTCTCGCGCCTCGAGCTCGCGAACCTCCGCATCACGCCGCTCGCTGCTCGCGGCACGGGGGGCGTGATGGTGGGCGGCCGGTTCTAGTGAGGGACTAGGAGTCGTCGCCGCTCTCGGCGGCGCCGCTCTTCTTTCCGCCACTCTTCTTCGCGCCGCTCTTCTTTCCGCCGCTCTTCTTTCCGCCGCTCTTCTTGCCGCCGCTCTTCTTGCCGCCGCCCTGTGGCGCGGCGTCGATGCCGTCGAGCACCTCGCCGACTGCGGCCCCCGCGATCGCGAGGGCCCGCTTGCCGACCTTGCCCACCACCGCGCCGACCTTCTTCGCGGTCGCGAGCGCCTTGTCACCGGCCTTCTTGGCCTTGCGGACGCCCTTCTTCGCGACGCTCGCAGCCTTCTTGCCGGCCTTCTTCGCGCCGCTCTGCACCTTCTTCGCGGTCTTCTTCGCGGTGCTCGCGACCTTCTTCCCCGCCTTCTTCGCGGAGCTCGTGGCCTTCTTGGCGGTCTTCTTGGCGGTGGACTTGGTCTTGGGCATGTGGGTTACCGGCTCAGCTTACTTGCGTACCAAGCCGAGCACCAGCGAGACCACCGCGACGATGGCGAAGATGTAGAAGAGGATCTTCGCGATGCCGACGGCACTGGCAGCGATCCCGCCGAAGCCGAAGATCGCAGCGATGATCGCGATGACGAAGAACACAATGGCTGCTCTGAGCATGGGTTTGCCTCGTTCCGATACAGCGCATGTGCACGGCGGGTGCCAAGCGCTCGTTCGCAGCGAGTGCGACGGATCTGCGTCGCCAGGGCGTGGCGCAGCCGCACACCCGTGACCCCGGCGCACGCGGCGAGCGCGACATCGGCCGGGCGATGCGGTCGCTGGACGCCGTACGCGAAGGTGACGGTGCGCGGCTCGGCGCTTGCACACGACGGCGCGCGGAGGATCCCGACATGTTCAATCCGCTTCGCATGACCCGCGACGACGTTCTTGCCAGCCTCGGCCTGCAGACCCGTCGCAGCACCGCTTCCGATCTGATGATGCCGCTCGCGATGCTCGGGGTCGGCCTGCTCACCGGCGCCGGTCTGGGCCTCTTGTTCGCGCCCAAGCCCGGCCGCGAGACCCGTGAGCAGCTCGGCGAGACCGCAGCCAGTGCGGCCGGCAAGCTGCGCGCGAAGATGCGGCGCGGCACCGAGGAGATCTCCTCCACGGTCGACGACGCCCGCGATGCGCTCGGCAGCGTCGCCGGCAACGGCCACTCCACCCGCATGAGCCCGAGCTGAAAAAGAGGATACCACCGTGGAAAACGACGACGACACCCCTCGTGACGACGCGCAGGCGTCGGATGCCCTCGAGCTCCGCGCGCTCGGCGAGCAAGCGCTTCAGATCGTACACACCCAGGCGATCGAACACCCGCTGCGCACCGTCGGCATCGCGATGGGCGTCGGCTACGTGATCGGTGGCGGGCTGCCGAAGCTGCTCGTGCGGCTCGGCATGATCGCGGCCGGTCGCGCGCTCGCCCAGGCCGCGACGGTCGAGGGCGCGCGCCTTCTGCTGGGCATGGCCGGCATCCGCGAGGCCGAAGACGAAGTGATGCCCGCGGGGGCGACCGCCGACGAGCCTGCGAAGGCCAAGAACGGTCACCGCCGCCGACGCGGCGCTGCACAGGCACGGGCCGAGCGGCAGGACTGACGCGCCGCCCGGGCGACCAGCGCCCAGCGGATGATGCCGCCGACGACGAGCGCGGTGCCGATCGGCATCAGCGTCGCGCCGGCGATCTCGAGCCGGCGCGCGCCGGCGAGGCGATCGGCATAGCCGCGATCGTCCGGCGCGTCGTCGGCCCGATCGACGTTGCGGTACGCGACGCCGACGAGCGCCCCCCCGGTGACGAGGGCCGCGCCGCCCAGCGCGACGAGCACGGGCGCCACGGGATCGCTTCGCCACGATCTCGGGGTCGTGGGCGGCGGAAGGTCGGTGGGCGTCTCGGCGGGCGGGACCGGATCGGGCGGTGGCTCGGGCTCCGTCGCGGGCAGGCTCGCCTTGCACGCGTCGAGGTTGCGCTCGGCGGCCGCGGCCGCCTGCGCGCCCGGAGAGGTGCCGAGGAACTGCTCGTAGAGCTCGATGGCCACCGGACACCGGCCCGCGCGGCGCTCGACCTGCGCCCGCGTGTAGAGGAAGGTCGGATTGCCGGTGCGTCGCCACGCCGCGTCGAACGCGACGCTGGCATCGTCCCAACGCCCCTCGCGGTATGCGGCTTCGCCCGCGACGACGTCCGGATCGCGGGTCGCCGGCGCGGCGAAGGCGAGCACGAGGACGAGCGCGAGCATCAGCGCGGATGTCCGGGCGGGTAGAGATCTTCGAGGCCACTGCTGGGCGCCGACACGGGGGCGCTGCGCGGCGACGGCTTGCGCGGCTTCGTCGGGCGCGGGCGCGCGACCTTGCGATCGGGCGCGTCGTCGTCGACGACGGGCGAGGGCTCGGGTGGCGGCGGCGCGACGATGACGGGCGCAGGCACGACGAGCGGAATGCTGGCGGAGACGGCCGGCATCGTCGTGCTCGCCGGTGTGCTCGGGGGCTCGACCACGGCCGGCGGCTCCGCGGGTGCGCTCGGCCGGGCCTCGGCCTGCGCCGCCGCGCGGCCCCACGCCCACGCGCCGACGAGCAGCGTCACCATCGCGACCGCACCGAGCCACGGCAGCGCACGCGGCCGCCGACGGCCGGGCCGGGTCGCGGCGATCGCCGGCGCACCGACCAGGCTGAGCTCCGCGACCGAGGTCACGGGCGGCGGGTCGCCGAAGTTGCCGTGCATCATCGCCGCCGTGCGCGTGGGCGAGCCGCGCTCGAACGTCGCGTACGCGAGCTCGTCGAGCTCGTCCGCGAGCGCACCGGCGGTCGGCGGACGCTGGGCCGGATCGAGCGCCAGCGCGCGCGCGATGACGGGCGCGAGCCATGCGGGATACTCGGGATCGACCTCGAGCGGCGGCACGTAGTCGCCGCGCGCGACCCGGCCGAGCACCGCGAACTCGTTGGGCCCGCTGAACGCACGCGCGCCGGTGGTGGTCTCGTACAAGAGGATGCCGAGCGCGAAGATGTCCGCGCGCCGGTCGGTGGGCTCGCCGCGGCACTGCTCGGGTGCCGCATAGCCGAGCTTGCCCTTGAACGTGCCCGTACGCGTCGCCGAGGTGAGCTCCATCGCCTTCGCGATGCCGAAGTCGGTGAGCTTCACCGCGCCTTCGTACGAGACGAGCACGTTGCTCGGGCTCACGTCGCGGTGCACGAGCCCGAGCGGCCGACCGTCGTGCCCGCGCTGCTCGTGCACGTGGTGCAGCGCGCGCGCGACATCGGACACGATGCCGAGCGCGACCGGCAGCGGCAGCGGCTTGCCGCCGTGCGCACGCAGCACGTCGAGCAGGTGCCGACCGTGCACGTACTCCATCGTCAGGAAGTGCTCGCCGTCGTGCTCGCCGAAGTCGAGCACCGTGGCGATGTTCGGGTGATCGAGCGTCGCGGCGAGCCGTGCCTCGTCGAGGAACATCTTCGTGAACTGCGGCTCGGCCGACAGATGCGGCAAGATGCGCTTCAGCGCGACGAGCTTCGCGAAGCCCTCGGCCCCGCGCTGGTGCGCGAGGTAGAGCTCGGCCATGCCGCCCACCGCGAACCGACGCAGCAGCGTATAGCGCCCCAGCTGCGTGCCGGGAGGCAGCCCTGCCGCCCGTGCCGCGCTCGCCGGGTCCATCGGAACGACGATACCAGCTACGAGGGGCGAGCGTTGGCCGCGGCCGTGAGCCGACCGAGGCTGCGCGAAATTCCCTCGAGGTCGCCGAGCACCCGATCGCGCAGCGGCCCGGGCCGCGTCATCGCCTCGATGTGCTCGCCGAGCAGCTCGCGCGCGCGCGCCAGGCGGCTCGTGACGGTGCTGGGATTGAGCTCGAGCACCTCGCCGATCGCGGCGGTCTTCATGTCCTCCCAGTAGTACAGCTCGCAGACCAGCTGCAGATCGATGGGCAATTGGGCCAGCGCCATCATCAAGAGCTGGTGCTCCTGCTGGCGCACCGCCACGATCGACAGCGAGGTCGCCGGCTCGGCGCCGGTGCCGAAGCGCTGCACCCGCGGCGCGCCGTCGCGCAGCTGCCGGAGCAGCTGCTTGTGGGCGATGCCGAACAGGAACGTGCGGAACGACGACGCCCCGCGGAACCCGTCGCGCGCCTCGACCGCGGCCAGGAACGTCTGCTGGGTGAGATCGTCGGCGACCGCGGCGGCGCGCAGGTCGAAGAAGCGCCGGATGCTCGCGTAGTAGCGCCGGGTCAGCAGTTCGGCGGCACGGGTCGAGCCTGCGCGCCAGCTCGCGAGCAGCTCGAAGTCGTCGGCGTCGTCCGGTGGTGCGGTGCTCACTTGATGCCGAGCTCTCGGTACGGATCGATGATCTCCGCGAGCCCGTCGTCCATGAAGCTCTGCACGAAGTGGACGATCTGCGTCTGCGCCACCTGCGAGCGCGCGACGCTGGAGTGCGTGGCCATGCTGCCGTCCTCGAGGATGTCGAACTCGAACACGCCCCAGGTGTGATCGGCGTCCTTGTTGGCCGCGGTCGGCAGCTCTTGCTCGTGCTCGACGAGCCCGATCTCCAGCAGCTCGTCGCCGACGAGCGGCGCACCGAGCCCACGCGCGTAGAACCTGTTCGCGGAGTTCGGCACGGTGTCGTCCTCGAGCACCATCTGCATGAGCACCTGCGGCGTGGCCTCGTCGAAGCCGGGCAGGCGCTCGGTCGCGATGTGGCGCAGCGATGCTCCGGCATCACCGCGATCGATCACCGTCTGCAGCACCGGGAAGAACCGCTGCAGCTCGCCGTCGGTCGCCATGCCCGCGAAGATGTCGATCACGAACGAGAACTGCTCGCCCTCGAGCACGATGTTGCCGACGCGCGCGCCCGGCACGATGAGGATCGAGGTGTCGAGCTCGGGCGCGAACGCGGTGAGCTCCGCACCCATGATCCCGCCCAGGCTCACCCCGAGGTAGTGGAGCCGCTCGGCATCGAGGTCGACCGCGTCGTCCCCGTCGGCGTCGAGCCCCTCGACGATCGCACGCACGAGCTGCAGGCGATCGTAGGTGCCCTGCCGGAAGTTGTCGCGCAGCTTCAGCGCGTCGAGCGGATCGGACAGATCGAGCGAGAGCCCGAAGAACTCGAGCACCGCTTGCCCGCCGCTGTCGGGGTGGTCGCCGTGCTTCGGCGCATCGACGGCGATCACCGCGAAGCCGAGCGGTGCCCCGAACTCGGCCAGCACCTCGCCCTGGTCCCGGTCGCCCGCGAGGCCGTGGCCGTACACGAACGTGGGAAACGGCGCGGCGCCGGTCTTGGGCAGCCAGATCCGCACCGGCAGCGCGTAGCCGCCCTGCGCGGACAGATCGTCGGCCACCGCCTCGTCCTCGCCCGTGTAGTCGACGACGTCGAGCGTGCCGTCGCATCGTAGATAGGGGAGCTCGGCGCCCGGATCGACGCAGTCGCCTGCGCTCGTGTAGACCGGCGCGTCGGCGTCGCGGATCTCGGCGGCGATCGTCGCGCTGTCGTCGACCGTGTGCTCGGTGGTGAACGCGACCGCGGCGGTGAGCTCGGTGGCGTCGGCGATCGTGCCCTGCGCGACGAGCAGCTCGACGAGCTCGCCGACGCGCGGGACCATGCGGGTCAGCTCGGGCTCGCTCGCGGTGCCGTCGAGCAACGCGAGCATCGCGGGCGACGGCGCGATGCAGCTGCCGGCGGCGTCGGTGGCCTCGCGGGTGAGCACGAGCCCGTGGCGGTGCATGGGCGAGAGCGGCGCGAGCGGCTCGAGCAGCAGCGTGGTGTCGGTCGCGCCCGGCTCCTCGGCGACCTGCTTCCACGCGAACGGCACCGGTGCCGGTGGCTCGGCGTCGAGATCGACCAGCAAGAGCGCATCGTCGAACGTCGGGGACTCGTGCAGCGCCGGCGGCAGCGTGCTGCCGTCGAGCGCGCCCGAGAGCCGCAGGAAGATGCCGCCCGTCGTGCCGAACCCGTCGATCGTCGAGGCGGCCTCGAACATCGACGCGAACGAGGCGGAGACGCCCTCGAGCGCGAGGTTCTCGCCCGGGCGGAAGTCGACGCGCACGCCGGTCGCGGTGTCCTCGTCGACCGTGAAGACGTCGTCGGGGAACGCATCGATGCGCTGGGCGAGCGGGTCGTACTGCAGCACCGTCGCGCCCATGCAGAAGCCCTCCGGCTCGCCGGAGGTCGAGCTCGTGTCGGGCGAGAGCGAGGTCTCGGCCAGGGTGCCGGCGCCCATCGTGCCGGTGCTGTCGGCGGTGCCGTCCTGCCCGCTCGGCCCGGCATCGTCGCCGCACGCGAGCAGCAGCGCGGAGCCCAGGGCGAGAAGGGCGGCGATGCGCGTGCGTGATCGAAGGCCCAGCATCCGTGGTCTCCCTGCTCGCGAATGTAACAGCCGTGCGAGGACCAGGGCAGCCGCGGGAACCAATGCCCGCTCCCGCCGAGCAACCGCCGCGGCAACGCGGTGCAGCGGGATCGAACCGCAAGGGGCGATGGCTCCAGCACACGCGAAGCCGACGACGTCGCGCGGGCGTGAAAGCTCGCAACCGTCGTCGTCGTTCGCCGTCCGCCTTGGCGGCGGCGCCGTTATGCTCGCCCCGCTCGAACGCGCCCCCCGATGCTCGCCCTGCCGACGCTCCTCGTGCTCTGTCTCGCTCCGCCTCCGGGCGGCGCGGTCGAGCTCGAAGGTGGTCACGCGCTGGCGCTTCGCGATGCGGCCCGCGATCCCGGGGGCGCGCCGGCCGGCCCCGCGGCGCTCGAGCGCACGGTGACGATCACCCACACCAAGGACGGCACGCGCATGCTCGTGCGCTGGCGCATCGCCGCCGGCACACCGGGCTGGTTCGCGGGTCGGCTCGTCGGTGGCGACGTGGTCGTGCGTCGGGTGAGCGTCGACGGACGTCCGGCCGCGGCCGCCAGCGAGTCGCCCACGACGCACGTGCTGCTGCGGGTCGATCGCGAGGCGGTGCTCGAGCTCGACGCGATCGTGAAGGGCGATCCGTCCCGGGCGCCGATCGAGCTGGGGCTCCTGCCCGCGGTCCGCGGCACGGTCGCGATCGTCGGGGCGCCGTCGTGGCGTGTCGACGCGACCGACGGCAGCGCGACCTTCCGCAGCGACGGGCGCACGTACTCCGGCGCCGGCGAGCTCCGCATCGCCGCCGCGCCGCCGCCCGCCACCGAGGGTGAGCGCCTCGCGATCGGCCGCGTCGGCATCGGCGTGCTCGTGGGCGAGGCCGAGATCCGCGGGCGTGCCCGCGCACAGTGGGTGCTGCGGCGCGGCGAGCTCGACCGCGTGTCGTTCACGGCGAAGGGCGTGGGCGACGACCTGAAGGTCGAGGGCCCCGAGGTGCTCGAGGTCGACAGGAGCGGCGAGCGCGTCACGGTCTCGCTGAAGACGCCGCAGCGCGGCACGGTCGCGCTCGAGCTGTCGTGGACGCAGACGACGCCGAAGGGCGACGCCGTGCTCACGCCCCCGGAGCTCGTGCTCGACGACGTCGGCCGCACCGAGGTCACGCTGGAGGTGGGTCGCGACGGCGACGTCGACGTGCTGCCCGAGCTGGACGGCTGGCGAGCGATCGCACCGCAGGAGCTGCCCGGCTGGGGCCGCGATCTGATCGAGGGCACGCCGACCGCGGTCTTCACCCGCCATGCCGCGGCCGATCCCGGCCGCCTGCAGCTCTTGCGCTTCGTGCCGGTCGAGGCCCCGCCCGTCGTCGTCCAGAACGCGCGCTTCACCGTCGTCGCGGCCGAGCACGGCGCGAGCCTCTTGCAGGCCCGCTACGAGGTCGTCAACGAGCGGGCCTCGCACCTGCGCGTCACGCTGCCCGCGCGGGCCCGGCTGCTCGCGGTCGAGGTCGGCGGCGAAGAGCAGCGTCCGGGTCGCGACGGCGAGGTGGTGCTCGTGCCGATCAAGCGCTCGCTCGAGACGATCGAGGGCCTGATCTCGACGCCGGTGGTCGTCACCGTGTTGCTCGACGATCGGCGCTGGCGACGACGCGAGCAGCGCGACTTCCCGCTCGTCGCCGTCGATGCCCCGATCCGCAAGACGACCGCGACCGTGGTGCTGCCGCGCGACGTGATCGCGACCGTCGACGAGGGCGAGGCCGGCGTCGTCTCCGTGCAGCACGCGGCGCGACGCCGCGAACGATCCACCCGACGGCGCGGGCTGGACGGCAGTGCGATGGGCGTCGTGCAGACGAAGCGATGGGGCCGCAAGCCCGAGGTCGCGCCGACCACCGCTGCCCCTGCGCTCGACGACTCGCTGCGCGAGGCCGAGGCCGATCGCCTGCTCGAGGAAGCCACCGATCTGTACAACCAGAACGAGTTCGACGCGGCGCAGCAGAAGCTCGACGAGCTCGAGAAGGACGGCAAGGCCAGCGAGGACGCGCGCAGGCTGCAGTCGAACCTCGACGTCGTCAACGCGCCGGCCGACATACCGGTCGCGGACGAGGTCGGGATGGGCGGCGTGGCGGGCCGCGACTCGGCGGGCATCGTCGACACCACCGCCTCCGCGCCGAAGCCCGCGCCCATCGCCGAGCGCATGGCGTCGGGCAAGATGGGCGTGTTCCGCCGCGTGAAGGAACAGGCGCGCGCACGCGCGAGCAAGCAGATCGTCGAGCAGCGCGAGCGCAAGAAGAACGCGCAACAGCTGCGCGCCAGGGGCGACTACAAGGCCGCCGAGGAAGAGTACCGCAAGGCCCAAGAGGTCAGCCGCAAGCTGAAGAAGCTCGAGCAGGACGAGGACAAGACCTACGACTTCGAGGACGACGCGATCGAGGGCGAGATCGAGGCGACCAAGAGCGAGGCCGCCGCGAAGGACTACGCCGACAGCGCGTCGAAGACGAAGCTCGTCGATCCTGCGCTGTTCGATCCCGACGGCGAGCATGCCTTCGGCGCGGCCGATGCCTGGCTGCCGCCGATCACCTCGCGCGGCGTCGCGGCCGTCACCGCCGAGCCGCCCCGCCCCATCGGCCCGCGCGTGCTGCTGCCGACCAACGGCGGCGACGTCGTGCACTACAGCTTCGATCTCTGGGCGCCCGGCAGTCGCCATGCGCTCTCGATCCGCGCACGCAAGCGCGTGCGCCTGCCCCCCCGCTGAGAGCTCCCGAACGGACCCAAAGGAACGCCATGTCCATGCGCACCTCCCCTGCCCTCGCCTCCTCGCTCGCGCTCGCCATCGCACTCGGGGCGCTCGGCGTCCCGGTCCGCGCCGCCGCCGAGGACCCGCCCGAGCGCGTGATCATGAAGCTCGACGAGTTCCTCAAGATCTGGGAGACGACGCGCAAGCGCGAAGAGGAGCCGCCGCGCGACAGTGCGCTCGCGTCGGCGCGCTACCGCGGCGAGGTCGTGTTCGAGGACGGCAAGCCGCACGCAGCGGTGTTCAAGGCGAAGCAGCACATCGAGGTGCTGCGCACGAAGGGCTGGGCCCGCGTACCGCTGTTGCCCGCCACCGTCGCATTGCAGTCGGCCAAGATCGGCGGCCGCGAGGCGCCGGTCGTGATCGAGGGCGGGTTCTACACGCTCGTCACCGACCGCCGCGGCGCGTTCGATCTCGACCTGCAGTTCGGCGTGGCCGTGACCACCTCCGAGGGCCAGAGCACGATCTCGTTCCAGCTCGCGCCGTCGGGTGCGACCGAGGTCGAGCTCGCGGTGCCGTCGAAGGAGGACGTCGATTTCACCGTCGTCGGCGCGCAGCTCGAGTCCGACAAGACCGTCGGCGGCAACCGTGTGGTCGAGGCCACCCTGCCCGCCACCGGCTCGCTCACCGTGCAGTGGCAGCGCGAGATCCCCGAGGCGGAGAAGAAGAGCGCGCGCATCTACAGCGAGACGCAGACGCTGGTGTCGCTCGGCGAAGGCGTGATGCGGGCCAACACCACGGTCCAGCACACCATCCTGTTCGCCGGCGTCGACAAGCTGTCCTACGAGGTGCCGAAGGGCATGACCGTGCTCGACGTGCGGGGCCCGGGCATCCGCGACTGGAAGCTGTCCGAGGACGGCAAGCTCGACGTCGCGCTCAACTTCGCGGCCGAGGGCAGCTACAGCCTCGCGATCGATCTCGAGCGGGCGATGGCCGACGACAGCAAGAACCTGTCGCTGCCCATCGTCACCCCGGTCGGCAGCGAGCGCAGCAAGGGCTACGTCGGCATCGAGTCGCGCGGCAACCTCGAGATCGCGTCGGGCAAGGTCGAGGGCGCGACGCCGCTCGACGTGCGTGCGCTACCGGCCGCGATCCTCGGTATCACCGATCAGCCGCTGCTCTTCGGCTTCAAGTACGTCGGCGGCAAGCCCAAGATCGACATGGCGACCGGGGCCCACGCCGAGGTCGACGTGCTGGTCACGCTCGTCGATCAGACGCTCGCGAACACGATGTGGACCCGCGAGGGTCGCAGGCTCACGAGCGTCAGCTACCAGGTGCGCAACAACCGGCGGCAATTCCTGCGGCTCGCGCTGCCCAAGGGCGCCGAGCTGTGGAGCGCGTCGGTGGGCGGTCGCGGCGTGCAGCCGGCGAAGGCCAGCGACGGTCGCGTGATGGTGCCGCTCTTGCGCTCGCAGGAGCAGGGCGGCACGCTCGCGGCGTTCGACGTGCAGGTCGTCTACGTCGACGCCGGCGCGGCGACCGACAAGGGCGGACGCGGCGAGTTCAAGGCCACCTTGCCGGTGCCGGACGTGCCGAGCACCTACGTGGCGTGGACGATCTACTCGCCGGAGGGCACGAAGGTGAACCGCTTCTCGCACGAGGGCACGCTCCGCCACGTCGACGGGCTCAGCAATCCGATCCCGCGCACGCCCTACATCGACACGCCGATGCCCGAGCAGACCAACGTGATGCCGCAGGCGGCCGAGGACATGCAACAGGCCTACGGCAACGTGGCCGGCCTGCCGGGTCCGGCCGGCGGCGCGGCGATGGGTCAGGGCGCGGCGCCCGTGCAGGTCAGCCTGCCCTTGTCCGGCGAGACCACCTACTACGAGAAGCTGCTCGCCTTCGGGGAGCACGAGACGCTCGAGGTCTCGTTCCGCTACCGCGGCCTGCGCAAGTGAGCGGCTCGCTCGCCGCCCCGCCGTGGGCGCCCGCGTCGTGGTAGAAGCGGCGCCTACTCCGTGGATCGAGCGCCGCGACTGGACCGCCTGCGTGCCTGGCTCTGGCAGGAGCGCTGGACGATCGCGATCTTCCTCGCGGCGCTGCTCGTGCGCCTGCACTGGAACCTCGTGGTCCATCCGATCGGCGAGTACATCTACTCGGACATGAACGGGTACAACTCGCGCGCCGAGCGGATGGTGCGCGAGCCGTTCGGTCACTACGAGTACCAGGCGTTCTTCCCGTTCGGCACGCACATGCTCATCGCCGGGTTCAAGGCGGTGTTCGGCATGACGAACTTCGTCGCGATCGGCATCGGCTACGCGCTGATGGGCGCGATCGCGGTGACGCTCGCGTTCACCATCGCGCGACGCGTGTCGAGCTTCCGCTGGGTGCCGCCGGCGGTCGGGCTGTTCTGCTGCTTCTACTATCCGTACGTGGCGATCGGCGGCTACATGCTGTCCGAGCTGCCGTTCTCGTTCTTCCTCTTCATCGCGATCTGGTGCTCGCTGCGGCTCGTCGACGAGGGCAAGAAGCGCCACGCGCTGTGGATGGGGTTCGCGGTCGGGCTCGCCGCGCTCTGTCGCCCGCAGGTGCTGATGGCGGTTGGGCTCGTCGGGCTGTTCTGGCTGTGGCGGCGGCGCGCGCTGCCCAAGGTCCGGCTCGTGCACCTCGTGCTCGCCGCGGTTCCGCTCGCGCTCGTGCTCGCGTTCTCGGCCGCGCACTTCCGCTGGATGACCGGGCGCAACGGGCTCGTCTCGGAGAACGGCCCGTTCAACATGGTGTTCGGCCGCTGCCACAACTCGAAGATCGAGTCGCTGCCCGACGGCAAGGGCCACGGCAAGGTGCACTTCCGGCCGCCCGAGTTCCTGCAGCTCAACAACCTGCTCGACCGCAAGAAGAAGGAAGGCGTCGAGCCGCCGATCAAGCTCGATCCGATCATCGGCGACGTGCTGAACTACAAGGGCTACATCGGCGATCGCGAGCGGCACAACGCGTACATCCGCGAGTGCCTGCAGAAGACCAGCATCTGGCGACAGCTGCAGTACACGTACACGAACGTCATCCTGCTCTGGCGCTACAACGTGCCCTGGCCCGACTCCGGCCGCGGGCAGTGGCGCGAGCCGGCGCGGGCCTGGTCGCGCTTCCACGAGCTCGCGATCGCGATCCCGTCGCTGCTCTTCCTCGTCACGCTGTTCCGCAAGCGCTGGGTCCGGCAGGGCTGGCTCGCGCTGCATCTGCTGTCGGTGCTCGTCGTCGCCGCGCTGTACTTCGGCGGCACGCGCCACCGCGCGTCCTACGATCCGCTGCTCATCTTCTTCGCGCTCGAGGTCTACGCGGTCGTCGGCGTGTGGCTCTGGGGGCGCTGGAAGCAACGCCGCGCGCGACGGGCCGCGCGG